>DATBJC010000121.1:0-25783 GCA_036556625.1 Gemmatimonadales bacterium | reverse complement strand
GGGAGAAAGAGACCCTTGTGGGGGTCCAGCACCACTGAGTCGGATCGCTGGATGCCGCGGAGCGCCGCCCGGCCGTGATCGGTCAGGAGGAAGAAGCCTCCGTACGCCGCGTCCACGTGGAGCCAGCAGGCCTCCCGCCGGGCCACATCGGCGATGGCCTCCAGGGGATCCACCGCGCCGGTGTCGGTCGTGCCGGCGGAGGCGATCACCAGCCATGGCCTCAACCCGCGGGCGCGGTCGGCCGCGATCGCGTCGGCCAGCGCGTCCGGGCGCATCCGGTAACCGGCATCCATCGGCACCCGGCGGATGGGGGCCTCGCCCATGCCGGCGATTCGGAGCGACTTCTCCATGCAGTGGTGGGCCTGGGTCGTGAGGTACACGACGGCGGCGCCGAAGTCCGCCGCACGCAGGCCGTGGGCGTGGCGAGCGGTGACGATCGCCGTGAGGTTGGCGATGCTGCCCCCGGACGCGATGTGCCCCGCCGCATCCGGCGGGTAGCCCACCAGATCGGCTACCCAGCGGACCAGCATGTTCTCCATCCGCACCGCACCGGGGCCGGCGAAGAAGATGCCGGCGTACTTGTTGCTGACGGCGGCGAGGAAATCGCCCAGCGCGGCATGGTAGATGCCGCCACCCGGGATGTAGGCCAGATGGCGAGCCGTGGCGGTGCCCGCGCCGGGATCGACCACGTCGCGCTCGAGCAGCTCGATCGCGGCGTCGAGCGGCAGGCCGCGCTCGGAGATCGGATGGTCCAGCAACCCGACTCCTTTGTGCGGGACGTCGTCGAAGCCCTGGCGGGACCCGATGGCCCGGAGAAATCGCTCCGAGGAGGCAACCACGGCGTCGCGGAGGCGGCGGCGGCGGCTGGCACCGGGCTCCAACGGCCGCGCCGCCCGCTCCAGCTGCTTGAGGCGGTCGAGCAGGTCGGCTTCCTCGGACGACGCCATCGTGTCTCCGCTGGCCCGGCGAGCTCAGCCGCCGCGCAGCCGCTGCTGCACCCGGCGCACTTCCGCCACGATCGAGCGGGCCCGCTCGATCGACACCCCTTCCCGGAAGAGGGTCCGTTCGGCGTCCTCGTCGGACTTCCCTTCCGCGAACAGATCCATGACCCGCCGGGTGAGCCGGATGGTCTCTTCCGGCCGCTCACTCCCGCCGAACAGCGTGCGCCACCAGCTCATCGCTCGCGCATCAGAATGATCTCGGTACGGACGTCGAACCCGAGGTCTCCCACCCCGACCACGCGCCAGCCCTCCTGGCCCATGCGGTTGAGGATCGCGGGCAGCTCGGAGCCGACGGGCTTGGCGATCCCGTTGACGTACCAGGTCACTCCGCCGCCCGGGCCCGCCTCGTCCCGGCCGATCAGGATCGTGTATTCGTACGTGGCCATGTGGGTGCCTCGCTGAGGAGAGCGCTCGGTGACGGAGCCGATCGGCTCACGGTGCGACCACTCGCTGGTGACCATCCTTGTTGGTGACCCGGACACTGCTGCCTTCCGGCTTGGCGAGCAGGTGAACCCCCGGCTCGGTGGCGTCGTTATTGAGGACCAGCCCCGAGCCCTCGGTTCCCGCCCCCAGCTTCACCCGGATCGTCCCCCGCTGATCGAACAGCCGCAGGACTACCTCGCCGCTCGACTCGACCCGGATGGTCGCCCGGGCCTTGCCCCGCTGGTCCACCAGCTCCAGCGCACTGCCACGGAGCACCGCTGGGTCGCGAGAGCCCTCGGGCCGGGCCGGGCCAGCCGCCGCGACGAGCATCGCGAGATTGAGCAGGCTCAGCCCGACGGTGATGCGATGGCCAGTCATCGGTTCCTCCCTCTCTCTGCCTTCGTCGCGCCGACAATATTCGCCGACTCGCCCCTACTCGCCAGCGTCCGGCACTCTCACCACCGGCAGCCGCCAGCCCCGGAGGATCGCCCCCAGCCGCAGTCCCACGATCGCCGCCATCCCCGTCAGCGCGGCGACATCCCTCGACGCCCCGAGCTGGATCAATCCCACGTACAGCCCCGCGCCCGCCACCGCCGCGGTGGCGTACAAGAGACCCGGCCGAAGCACCAGCGGGATCTCCGCCGTGAGGACGTCCCGGATCACTCCACCGGCCACACCGGTAATCGTGCCCATCAGGAGCGCGATGCCGGGTGAGTGGCCCGCCTGCTGGGTGAGCTGCACCCCGGCGATGGTGAAGAACGCGAGTCCCAACGCATCGGCGATCAGCAGCGCCCGGCGCGACTCGACCCAGAATCTGACATAGGCCAGAGTCACCGCAGTAGCCGCCAGGATGACCCACAGATAGACCGGATTGGCGATCCAGAAGATCGGATGGCGGTCGAGCAGCAGGTCGCGGAGGGTGCCCCCACCCACGGCGGTCACGATCGCGATGACCGCGATGCCGAGCGCGTCGAGCCCCTTCCGGCCCGCGGCCAGCACCCCACTGATCGCGAACACGGCGACGCCGAGCAGGTCGAGGACATAGCGCGTCATGGTCGCGCCGGCTCCACCACCGCCACGATGAACGGGCCGCTCTGGGGCAGGAGCGGGCGACTCGGCCGCCCCTCGGGCCCGGAATGCATGCTCGCGGGTGTCGGTGAAGTACCGGTGGTACAGGTCGGCGATCGCGCTGTAGTCATTTATGGCGACAAGCGCTCGCCCCGGTCGCGCTCCACGAGACGGCGCTCGGCGGCCTCCAGCCGGGCTTCGAGCTCCGCCAGGCGCTCGCCCACATCCTCCAGATCTTCCAGCTGCTGTCCTGCCTGCTCCACCAGCCGCAACTGTTCCTGTGCCCGTCGCTGCTGGCGCCCTCGCAACACGATGGCGACCCAGATGCCACCGGTGACACCGCCGGTGAGGAGTGCCCAGAGGACGGTGGGATCGAGCCCGAGCATCATGGCGTCCGGCTCGCGATCAGCGTCCGGCCAGCTCGGGAAACATGGCCGGCAGCGCCTCGATGAGTGCCCAGCCGCTGCCCTGCACCACCGACTCGACCGAGACCTGGTCGAAGTACTCGTCGAGGACGGCTGCCCGCTCCTCGGCCAAGGGCGGCTGACAGTAGTCCTCCTCTTCCCAGATCGCCTTTCCGTTCGGCAGCCGCCGCGCACCCCGGAGCGAGTACGACAGCGCTTTGCCGAAAGGCCGCAGGCTGGTGAACTCGTTGCGGGAAAGACGCTGCCGCAGGTCCGCCAAGCGCTCCTCGCGAGGCGAGGCCGTCACCAGGTAGTGCGCCATTCAGCTCACCTGGTGGCCCGCCTGGCGCAGGGCGTCCAGCGCGGCGGGAAGATCGCGCGACTTCACCAGCACGTAGTCGGTGTCGTAGGTGGAGATGGCGAAGATACTGAGGCCGGCCTTGGCCAAGGGCGCCGCGATCGACAGCAGGATGCCGACGAGATCGGGTGGCAGGGTCCCCTGAACTCGCAACGCACGGTAGTCACGCTCGCAGCGTACCCCGGCAGGTACCGCGCCCTGAACAACGGTGATGGACAACTCCTCGGCGGTTCGGCTCAGGGTGAGAAAGGCGCCCGGCCCCGTCGCCCACTGCGGAATGGCGGCGGCAGGCGGCAGGCGACAGATGGCGAGCGTGTCGGGCAGCACCTCGAGCGGAAGCCGATGAGCGGCGCGTCCGGAAGGCGTCTGACCGTGGGCGATGGACACCAGACCTCCAATGGACAGCAGTAGCACGACAGCCGCCATCACCTTCATATCCGGGCATACTGGTACACGGTGCGCTGGCTGATCACGTCTCCCGTGTGCCGGATCGCCTTCGGCTCGATCAGCATCATCTCGACTTCCTGCGCCACGCGCCGGTGCTCCACGCCTTGGGGAAAATCCTGACAAATCGAGCGGTCGACGCCGCGGCTCGAGCGATCGCCTGACCCAGTTTACGACCAGGCGCTCTGCGTGCGCCAGATCGCAGGACTGCTCGCCTCGCTCCGGATCGAGGGACCGGTAGCCTGGCGGGACTCCGCGAGCTAGCGGCGCTCCCAGGCCTGAATCGCCATCCACACCTCGCGAGAGACCGTGACGCCCTGCGGGAAGTGGGCGGCGAAGTCCGCTCGCATCCGTGCGGCGTGCGTCGACAGATACCGTTCCAGATCGGCCTCGCTCGGCGCCTCGTACCGGATCCGGTACCGGCCGGCGGCAGAGCGGGTGAACACCGCGGCGTGGAAGCACCCGGTCGCCAGCAGATCGGGGATGTGGGTCTCCCGCATGTATCGCTCGTACGCCTGGTCCAGCTTCGGATCCAGGGTCGTCGTTACCTCGTACGTGACTACCGGCATGGTCGTGCTTCACGGTCCACCTTCAAGTCCTCCAGTCGTCAGGCCGGGTCGTCGCTCGTCCGCGTGCCGATCAGCACGTCGCGTCCCCAGGGATCCCTCTCTGTCTCGGCGGGCAATCCGGCCTCAGCCAGCCACCGGATCCACTGGGTTCGTGGAAACAGCCCCTCCACGTGACGGTCGTAGTCCATCGCGACGGCTCCATCGCTCGATCGCAGCAGAAAGGCGTACTCCACCAGGTAAGTGTCGTCGGCCGGGTCCGGATCCCAGGTCCATTCGAGATACCGCAGGCCGCGTCCGTCGGGGGCGTCGTGCCCGCCGTGGTCGGTCGCCGGCTGGAACGTTTCTCGTACGTAATCGGGAACCACGACCACGGTACCACCCGGACGGCTGTGGATGGCGGCGGTCCGAAGCGTCGCCTGAACGGAGGCCGGCTCGGTGGCGTACATGATCGCGTCGTGGATCAGGACCACGTCGAATCGGCGATCCAGTCGCAGGGAGCGCATGTCGCCCACCAGATGCTCGCACTCCGGGTTGATCTCACGGCTCACGGCCAGCATGTCCGGAGCTCGGTCCGTCAGCGTCAGTCGAAATCGCCCCTTCAGGTGAAAGGCCAGACTTCCGCCGCCGGAGCCCAGCTCCAGCAGAGTGGCCGCATCCCGCTCGACTCGGCGGCCCAATCTCGCCAGGAGATCCTCCGCCTCGGTCACATACTCATCGGGAGGAGAGAGCAGCGGCCACCATCCCGCCAGGTCCTGGTAGAGGCGGGGCACCCGATCCTCGATCATCACTGCCCTGCCCGCTCCACTTCCGCGGCGGTCTCTGCCTGACCTCGGGCACTTCCCGCCGCCCGCTCGAGCAGGACGTCGCGCTCACGCGCGTTCCGGGTGAGCGAAGCGGCCCGCTCGAACTCGGCGCGCGCTTCTCCGAAGCGACCGAGTTTGTCCAGCAGGTCTCCCCGGACGGCCGGCAGCAGGTGATAGGTCTTGAGCGACGGCTCCGACTGGATCGCGTCCACCACCTCGAGCCCCGCCGCCGGACCGAAGGCCATGCCCAGTGCCACAGCCCGATTCAGCTCCACCACGGGCGAGGGCGCCACGCGGGCCAGGACGGCGTAGAGCTCGGCCATGCGCTTCCAATCGGTCTCAGCCGCGGTGGTTGCTCGAGCGTGACAGGCGGCGATCGACGCCTGTAAGGCGTAGGGACCCTCGGCGCCTCCCAGCTCCTCAGCGCGCTGGAGCGCGGCCAGCCCCCGGCGGATCAGGAGGCGATCCCACCGTGCCCGGTCCTGGTCCAGCAGCAGGATCGGCTCTCCCGTCGGCCCCACCCGGGCCCTCGAGCGCGAGGCCTGGATCTCCATGAGAGCCACCAGGCCGTGCACCTCCGGCTCGTCCGGGGCGAGCCCCGCGAGGATCCGTCCCAGGCGGAGCGCTTCCTCGCAGAGCGTCGGGCGCATCCAGTCGTCGCCCGCGGTGGCGGAGTATCCCTCGTTGAAGATGAGGTAGATCACGCCCAGCACCGACGAGAGCCGGGCGCCGAGCTCCTCGCCACGCGGCACTTCGAAGGGAACCCCTGCCTCGGCGAGGGTCCGCTTGGCCCGCACGATGCGCTGGGCAATGGTGGCTACCGGCACCAGAAAGGCCCGGGCGATCTCCTCGGTGGTCAGACCGCCGAGGAGGCGGAGAGTGAGGGCGACCCGCGCCTCGGTGGAGAGCACCGGATGGCAAGCGGTGAAGATCAGACGCAGGAGATCGTCACCCACGTGATCGTCGATCGCGGCATCCAGATCCGGGACGGCGAGCTCCCGGCGCGCCTCGAGCTCGTAGCCCAGCTGCTCGTGCTTGCGCTGGAGCATCGTCTTGCGCCGGAGCAGATCGATCCCGCGATGCTTGGCCGTTGCCATGAGCCAGGCGCCCGGGTTGTCCGGAACGCCGGCTTCCGGCCACCGCTCCAGCGCGGCGAGCAGCGCATCCTGGGCCAGGTCCTCGGCGACCCCGATGTCGCCCATCATCCGGGCGAGACCGGCGATGAGCCGGGCGGACTCGATTCGCCAGACGGCATCGATGGCGCGATGAATATCAGGAGCGGTCACGGCTCCCAATCATGCCTCCTGAAGGATCAGGGGCAAGGCCGGCCGGAGCCGTCGGTCTAACCGCTTGAGGCCCGGCAGCTTCGCCCGCGAGCCAGCCCGGTGGGTCGAGATGTCGATTGGGAGCCCGCTGGTTCGACTAGATTGTGACCGGGTTCGGCGCTGGGCGCCGAGTTGTTTCCTGTTTGGTGCAGGAAGGAGCGGAGAATGAGCGGAGTTCGGGTGCTGGTGGGCACGCGCAAGGGCGCCTTCGTTCTGACGGCGGACGGCAAGCGCCAGCGCTGGGAGGTGAGCGGTCCTCATTTCGCGGGGTGGGAGATCTATCATCTCAAGGGATCCCCAGGAGATCCGAACCGGCTCTATGCGTCGCAGACCAGTGGCTGGTTCGGGCAGGTGATTCAGCGCTCCAACGATGGGGGCAAGACCTGGGAGGCGGTAAACAACAAGTTCGTCTACGACGGTGCAACCGGCACCCACCAGTGGTATGACGGCACCCAGCACCCCTGGGAGTTCGCCCGGGTCTGGCATCTGGAGCCTTCGCTGAGCGATCCGGATACGGTGTACGCCGGGGTGGAGGACGCGGCCCTGTTTCGATCCACTGACGGTGGCGGGAGCTGGGAAGAGCTCTCCGGCTTGCGCCGTCATCCCACCGGGCCCTCCTGGGCGCCCGGCGCGGGGGGCATGTGTCTGCACACTATCGTGATCGACCCGCGCAATCACAACCGCCTCTTCGTGGCCATCTCGGCCGCCGGGGCCTTCCGATCGGACGATGCCGGCAAGACCTGGCGTCCGATCAACCGCGGGCTCAAGTCGCAGGGCATCCCCGATCCCACCGCCGAGGTCGGCCACTGCGTGCATCGGATCGCGATGCACAAGTCCCGGCCGGACGTGCTCTTCATGCAGAAGCACTGGGACGTGATGCGGAGCGACGATGGGGGAGAATCGTGGCGCGAAGTGAGCGGCAACCTGCCGACCGACTTCGGGTTTCCCATCGAGGTCCACGCGCACGAGCCGGAGACCATCTACGTCGTGCCCATCAAGAGCGATTCAGAGCATTTCCCCCTGGATGGCAAGCTGCGGGTGTATCGCAGCCGGTCCGGAGGGAATGAATGGGAAGCGCTCACCAAAGGGCTGCCCCAGCAGGATTGCTACGTCAACGTCCTGCGCGATGCGATGGCGGTGGATTCGCTGGACGCCTGCGGCGTGTACTTCGGTACCACCGGGGGTCAGGTCTACGCCTCGTCCGATGCCGGCAACAGCTGGAACCCCATCGTGCGGGATCTTCCGCCGGTGCTCTCGGTCGAAGTGCAGACCCTGCCATGATCCGGGTGGTCCTGCCGGCGCACCTGCGGACGCTGGCGAAGGTGGGCGAGGAGGTCCAGGTCGCGGTCGACGGGCCCGCGACACTGCGGGCCGTCCTCGACGCGCTCGAATCCCGGTATCCGGTCTTGCGTGGCACGATCCGGGGACACGTCACGCAGAAGCGGCGGCCGTTCATCCGGTTCTTTGCCTGCGAGCAGGACCTATCCCACGAGCCCCCGGACGCGCCCCTGCCCGCGGCGGTGGTGGCCGGCACCGAGCCGTTCCTGGTGGTGGGGGCGATGGCCGGCGGCTGAGCCGGCGCCTCCGCTTAATTCCCACCCCGCGGCTTGCGAACTTCGTAATGCGCGGATCGCTGGTCGAACCGCTCCAAGAGCACGCGGGCGGCCGGCGGCACTACGGCCGTCTGGTAGTCCGTCCCCGCGAAGCCACGCACGGCATCGAGCGAGTCGAACCACATCAAGGTGACGAACTCCACGGCGTCGTCCCCGTCCGCCCGCAGGAGCTCGATCCCCCGATAACCCGCAATGCTTCTTTGGGCTATGCCGTGAAAGATCTCCGTGCGCAGTAGCCGCTCGTAGGCATCGGCGTTCGCCCGCTTGGTCCAGCCGTGCCAGACACGACAGATCATCCCGCGCCCGACCTCCTCCTGGTGGACGACCGGCGCTTCTGCTTAGCGACCTTGGCGGCCTGCTTGCTGAGCGCGGTCCGGGTCTTCTTGGGCAGGTGGGCGATGGTCTTCGTTCTCCTGGCAGCTTGGGCCGCCTTCTTGATGTTCTTGCGCGCGGCTGCCCTTTGTCTGGCGGTTGCCATGTCACTCGCTCCCTATCGCGATGTCGGCGCTAGTGGCGCTTGAAGTACTGCACCGCGCGTTCGTGCTTCTCCGCCGCCGCGCGGGTCTTGAAGGTGCCGAGGTTGCGGCGCTTGCCGGTCCTGGGATCCTTCTTCCTGGAATACAACCGATACTCACCTGAGGCCAATTTGCGAATCATGCGGTCTCCCCATCGTTGCCAGGTGAACCGTCATCCTTCGCCGCGTGCCAGCGCAGGCTCTCCGGCTCCCCCACCGGACCACACCGCCCGCCAACCGCCCACGACGGCCGCCAAGTACAGCAGCACACCGAGGAGAAAGACCGCCCCGCCGATCGCCTGATCCCGCTCGAGCAAGTCCAGCCGGCCCAGCAGCAGGGCCCAGTCGTGCTCCCCACCGCCCACCAGAGGCAGCTCCTCGGCGCGGGCGTCCTTGATGTACACCGAGATGTTCCAGCAGTTCTGCCCCAGCCACCAGAGGGGGACCGTGGCGCCGTGGTGATCGCCCTGACGCCAGAGCGCCACCACCAACGCACTGGGAACCAGGAGCTGGAACAACGTCCCGCCCAGCAGCATGAGGAACTCGCCGCCGCCGGCGAACACCAGGTGCCCGGTCTCATGGATGGCGAGGTCGAGGCTGTCGAGCCAGCGATAGGTGCCAGGCGACCGGAGGCACTGCCATCCGTAGATCGCCAGCACGACTGTGAGGATGCTCCGCCAGCGGCGCTCTACCGGCGAGTACTGGCTGCCCCCGGTCACGGCAGGGCCGCCTCGGCCGAGATCTCCATCATGAGCTCGGGCCGACCCCGCATGCAGCTGATAACCAGGATAGTCAGACCGGCGATGCGCATCATCATGAGCCTCGGTATAGCCGGATCACCCAGCGGTTCTGTCGGCGGGAGGCCGCCAGCGTCAGGAGGCCAGCATACTGGTGAGCGCCCGCGGCATCCACCCAGTCGACCGTTTCCGCCGCCGTCAGCAGCGCGTGATTCCGGCCCAGGACCAGAGCGCGGCGCGCGGTGAAGCGCTGGCTCATGCTGCGAACCGGCAGGTGCGACGCCACCACCCGTCGGAACAGCGAATCCCCGGTAAAGGCTTCGGCGCGGGGTCCCTCGATGAACAATACCGTGTCAGCCACTGGGTGCAGCCGACGGAGCAGCCCGGTATCGGGGCGGTCCCGATGGATGGCGGTCAGGCTGTCGAACAAGGTCAGCACGCTGTCCGCCAGAGCCCGCCTGTGGGTGGAGGTCATCTCATCTGGATTCCCGCAGGCCGCCGCAAACGCGACCGACAGGGCGATCCAGCGGCGTCGGCGGTGGGCCAGCCGCAGCCAGCTCCCCTTCACCGCCCGCGCACCACGCCGCCCAATGCAGCGATGGCGTCCTCGAGCTGACGATCGGACAGGTAAGGCGCGGGGCCGAGGCGGAGAATGTCCCCGCGCGCATCGGTCAGGACGCCACGCGCTCGCAGCGCCTGGGCCAGCGAGGTGGCTCTCGGCGCCCGGAGCGCGAGGAACCCGCCGATCTCGCTCAGCGGCGTAGCGGCATCGCGACGAATTACGGAAGGGTCGACATCGAGACCATCGAATGCGGCGGCCAGCACCCCGATCTGATGCTGACTGACTTCGCGCAGCAGGGCCGGAGTCAGTCCCTGTTCCCGGAAAAACTGGAAGACCGCGGCCCCGCGGTAGTGGCTGGTCGGATCGTACGTCGCGCCGGCGAACCGGTCGCCACCGGTCCCGTAGGCCACTCGGTCCGGCCGTTCGCGGTCGCTCAGCGCGGTGAACTCGCTGAACCAGCCGGTGATCACCGGCCGCAACTCGGTGTTTGCGGGGACCCGGAGGAAGCAGTTGCCCTCGCCCAGCTGGCAATACTTGTACCCCCCACCCACGACGAACGAGTCCTCCAGCCCTTCATCGGCCAACGACACCGGGACCACGTTGAGCGCGTGGTACGCATCCACCAGAAGGCCGGCGCCATGCTCCCGGCAGTGCCGCGCCACCTCGCCGAGGTGTCGGGCGATGCGACCGCTGTCGAAGAAGACCAGGGAGACGAGCACCAGCGCCGTTCGGTCGTCCACCGCGGCGGCCAGCCGGGACGCCAGCGATTCCAGCGGCGCCTGGGGAACCCGGATGACCGTCAGCCCTTCTTCCGCGAGGCGGTCCAACTGCCGCCGGATGGTGTGGAACTCTCCGTCGGTGGTCACCAGGCGCGGCCGGGTGCCGAGCGGCAGGGCGGAGAGCAGCCGGACCACCAGCTCATGGGTATTCGATCCCAGCGCGATGTCGCCGCCGGCGTCTCCTATCAGGCGCGCGAATCCCTGTCGCACCCGCTCACCCTGGGCAAACGCCTGATCCCACTTGTCGTCCACGTATCGTGCCGCGTCCATCCACGCTTCCGACTGCGCCTCGAAGCCCGGATCGGGCCAGGCCTGGTGGGAATGGCCGGTCAGCAGCAGTCGCTCCGCCACCCGAAAGCGGGAATAGTGGGGAGCGAGGGCATTGGGCGAACCATAGAGCGACGCAGGATTCACACTAGAGCTCAGTGCGGATCGCCCAGAGATCGGGGAAGAGCGGCTGGTTGAGCGTCGACATCAGATACTCCGCCCCCGTGCTTCCGCCGGTGCCCCGCCGGGTCCCGATGGTCCGCTGGACCATCTTCACATGCCGATAGCGCCACTCCATGAGGCCCTCGTCGAGATCCACCATCCGCTCGCAGAGGTCGGACAGGGCCGGCCGGTTGCGGTAGGTGTCGACCAGCGCCGAGTGCAACTCGGGTGACGCCTGCACCCGCTGGGTGACGTCCCGCTCCAGATCGCTCCGGGGAACCGGGACGCCGTTCGCCGCCAGGTAGCGGAGAAAGGCATCCCACAGCGTGGCGGCCCCCAGGCGCCGCTCCAGACGCCGCCGGACGTCGCTACCGGCCGGATAGCGCTCCAGGGCCCTGGGATCCTTCAGGCCCAGCGCAAACTCGAGCTCGCGGAACTGGTGCGACTGGAAGCCGCTGCCGGACTCCAGGCGGTCGCGGAACGAAAGAAACTCCAGCGGTGTCATCGTCTCCAGGATGTCGATCTGGGCGACCATCACCTTGAGGATGGTCAGGATTCGCTTCAGGGTATGGCGGGCGCGGGCGGCCTCGTTGCGCGCCAACAGCCCTTCCAGGTAGTCCACTTCGTGCAGCATCTGCTTGAACCAGAGCTCGTAGACCTGATGGATCACGATGAAGAGCATCTCGTCGTGCTCCGGCCCCTGGGACAGGGGACGCTGGAGCTCGAGCAGCTCGCTGACCTTGAGGTACTCGCCGTAGGTCGGCATGGCGCCCTCGAATGGCGTCGACGGTATCGTAGGGAACCGGCAGGATCACCACGGCCGGCTGGCGACGCAAGAGTCCGCGCTCAAGGTCGGGATCCGACTCTCGGCTCCGATCCGAAGCGCAGCACATGCCCATCGGGGTCCTCCAACTGCATTTCGTAAGCCCATGGCTGATTGACCGGATGCTGTCGAAACCTGGCGCCCCGAGCACGATACTGCTGGAACAGCGGTTCGATGTCGTCCACTCCGATCCAGATCCAGGTTCCTGGCTGTCCCTGCCGGTTCTGGCACAGCATGATGGCGTGGCCGTTGCGCGATACCGAGGCCATCTCGGACCCGGCCTCGTCTCCCCAGTCCGCGACGAAGCCAAGCACGTCGACGTAGTACCGGATGCTGGCCGGAAGGCTCGCGACCCGCAGGATCGGAATGATGCATTCGACGCCCACGGCATCTGGATTGGGAGCGTCAGCGGTGGACACGAACCCTCCTCACGTTGCGACGGCTTCGCGGCGCCCCTCCCGCATGTACAGGAACAGGGGTAAGCCGAGCGAGACGCCGACGACGAGATTCGCCACGATGGGAGCCCACAGATGCCTGAGGCCCTCCCTTCGGCCGTCGATCACGACAAAGGCCCAGAGCGCGATCGAGGAGACGATGACGTCCACGCCGAAGAAACCGCTGACCGGCGTGCCGAAGAGCTGAGAGACGAATTGATGGACGTTCCAGCCGTACTGGTGGAGGAATGGCGCGAGCTGAAGGTACGGAAGCACGGTACCGAGCACACACAGTCCCAGGTACAGATGGCGTGGACTCATGACCCGTGCCTCCTCACTCTCGCAGCGCGGTGAACAGCGCGCCCACCGCGATTACGATCCCGATCGCCATCTTGACCGCGGCCGCCGTCGCCCGGCCGAGCACGGCGCCCCAGCCGGATCGTGCGGCGGCCCCGGTCTCGCGAGCCCTGGTGTATTCGAAGAGCGCGGCGCCCACGAACGCCCCGAGGAATCCCCCGACAACCGAGCCGGCCAACGGCAGGGGAACGCCCACGATCGCCCCGATCAGTCCACCGATGAGCGCGCCCCAGCCGGCCCGACTGGAGCCCCCGTATCGGCGCGCAAAATGGAAGCCGAGCCAGGCTTCGATCGCCTCTCCCACCAGCGCCAGGCCGAAGGCGGCCCCAAGACCGACCGCGCTCAGCGTACGGAAGTCGGTGAGCCACCCATAACCCACCAGGCCCAGCAGCATGATCCAGAGGCCCGGGAGCCCGAACGGGATGAGAAGCAGTCCGACCAGGAGCGAGGTGATCAGCAGCAGGACGGCAGGCAGGTCGGCCATTGCCCAGTCAGTAGGCGCGGCAGGTCGAGCTCGCCCGGACCACTCGCGCCTTGGTTCCCGAGCCGACGAATCCAAGCACGATGGGGGCGTCTCCGCACACGTCGGTGGTGGGATACACGAACACCTCGGTGGTATCCCCCACCCGTTCGCCGATCCAGGTCGCCACTCGCGGACCCCAGTGACGCAGCAGGTCCGGGTGCTCTCGGCCGACGTCAAGGGCCCAGGCGACCGCGGAAGAGGAGGCGGACAACCGGACCAGCCCGGCCGAGTCCTGGCGCATCGCGGTACGGATGAAGCGCTGTGCCGGCTTGGCGTACGCGGTGCCGGGCCAATCGGCCGAGTAGGGCTGGAAGATGAGCAGCGCGATCACGAACAGGACGATCGCAAAGACGGCTACCGCCAAGGTGGGCTTGCCGTTCAATGGCGGCGCCCGCGTCATAGCGCGACTCCCGCTCGGCGATACTCGGCGAGAACCTCCGGACTGAAGCAGGCGAACAGCACCTCCTGGACCACGGGCTCGCGCTCCATCGCGTTGCGCACCGTCTCGACCGCGATCCTGGCGGCGGGGGGAAGCGGGAATCCGTAGATCCCGGTGCTGATCGCGGGGAACGCGATGCTCCGCACCTGGTGCTCGGCCGCCAGCCGCATCGCCGCGTCATAGGCGCTCGCCAACAACTCGGCCTCCCCTTGCTCGCCGCCGTGCCACACTGGTCCGACGGCGTGGATCACGTACCTGGCGGGCAGCCGGAACCCGGCGGTGAGCCGGGCGTCTCCCGTGGGGCACGGGCCGAGCGCCGCGCATGCCTGGGCCAGCTTGGGACCGGCGGCACGATGGATAGCGCCGCACACACCGCCGCCGGGCGCGAGCTGCTCGTTGGCCGCGTTGACGATGGCGTCCATGGCGACGGTGGTGATGTCCACGACTCGTGCACTCAGGCTCATGCGTCGGGCCGCTCAGAACAGACCGGACTTGGCGGCAGCCCACAGGCGCACCAGGCGCTCGAAGCCGTCCTGGAGGATTTCCACCTGTTGAGGACTGGAGCTCGCCTGAGCGGCAGCTTCCAGCTCGCCGGCGATGCGGCCCATTTCCCGCCGGCCCTGCTTGGCCGCCTCGGTCCGGATCTCAGCCAGGATGCCGAGGATCTTCTGCCGAACGTCATCGTCATGCGGCACCTGCCACAAGTACTCGGCGGACTCCTTTCCGTCCTGGCACAGTTTGCCGAGACGGTCCATCAGGGGTCCGGGGCGCCGACGAGGACTCGGCGAGGGCTGGTCGTTCATCGATGATCCTCCCGCGGGGGCCGAGCGCGGGGACGCTCCCATGGCGCAACCGGACCAGATCGCGTGCTCGCCTCGATCAGTCGGCGCGCCACCGGGGAATTCCCAGCTGACCTTCGACCAGCGAAACGACTTCCTCCGGCGAATCCACCGCCGGCAACTCACCCTGGGGAGCGAGGGCCCCGAAGAATGCCGCGGCGGCTGCCGTCGGGGCGAGCAGCACGGTGGGCCGTCCAGTCTTCAGCGCGAGCGCCACCTCGGACGCGGTGCCGCTCCCCTCGACCCCGCAGGCCACGACGACGTCGCTGCTGAGCACGTTGACCGCGTTCCGGGCCTCACCCAAGCCGGTGAACACCGCCACGTCCACGAAGGCGCTCACCGGCCCTTCCGGTCCGCTGGGAAGAATGCCGATCGTCAAGCTGCCGGGAACCGACTTCGCGCCGGCGCAGGCGGCCTCCATCACACCCGTGGGACGCCCGCCGGTCAGCACGACCCATCCCGCCTCCGCCAGCAGACGGCCCAGGCGCCGAGATGCGTCCAGGAGCGGAGGTCTGGCCTCACCAGGCCCCATCACGCCGATGACCGGTCGGCGACCCATCACTCACTGAACACGAGGACGTAACCGTTGGGATCCCGCACCTCGAACTCCCAGTCGCCGTAGGCCTGTCGCTTCAGCGGCATCCGGATGAAGCTCTGATCACGCACGCTCTCGTAGAATGTCCGGACTCCCTGCATCCGAAAGTAGGCGTCCCAGACACCCTCCGGTCGCTGGGCGGTCAGGTCAGGCTTCTGGTAGCCTGCCAGCCGGAGCAGCATGAGCTCGGCTTCGTCGCGCTGGAGACTGGCGTACCCATATGGCTCCTGGTCCGGAAAGACGCCGGCGGTTCGGAAGCCGAGGTGCTCGGCATACCATCGAGCGGTGGCCCCGACATCGGGTACGAGAAAGGTAGGAACCGCCGATCGAATCCGGATCTCGGAGCGCTGCTCCACGTGGGTGTCGGTCATGGACGTCAGACCTCTCGGGATTGTCGCCGGGGTTGCTCGATGCCCCAGTCGGCATATGGGTGTCCACTCAGGCTAGGGACGCGACGTACTCCGCAGGGAGGCCGACCTTTCGGGCCACGCCTTGCAGCTTGATCGCGTAGTCGGGGTTCCGCTCCGCCGGCGGAGGCGGCTCGACCAGATTGTAGCACAGGGCGGCAATGACACCTCCGCCGGCGAGCTGCGCCAGAATGGGTTCGGGGGCATAGGCCCGGAGGCCAGGTTCGGAGTAGAGTCGCTCCAGGTCGGCCAGCGTGAGCGACATCACCACACCGTGGACCCGGCCCGAGGACTGCCGCACCAGAGCGGCGCGTTGCCCGATGCGCAGTTGGTAACCCTCAACCGTTGCCAGCTCGACGGCCTCGGGCGTGAGGCCCTTGCTCCGCAACAGATCCTGATCCATAAACAGGCCGTAGAAGAATACGTCGGCACGCCGGGTGGCCATCAGAACAACCGGCTGCCGAGAAACAGGATCCGATATCCGTGCACCGCCATGGGAAACCCTCCGACCACAGCCGCGGCAGCAAACCAGCCGGGCGCCGCGGCGTGCCGGCGCATCACGGCCCACGCCACCCACGCGCAGTACGGAAGGTATAGCAGGATCGCGGTCCACAGACCGGGCACGTAGCCACCCTCCACGATGGCGCCCGTCAGGTGGAAGGCGGCGTTGGTCAGCATGAGAAAGCTGAGCCATCCGACCGCCAGCACCATGGATACTGCCGACGGCGCGACCAGGTAAGCCAGGACCACGAAACCGGTCATGACGAACCCGCCGGCGTTCACGCTCCAGAAGGTGTCAGCGGTAATGCCCGGGGTCACGCGAGCGTTGAACCACGTGACGAACGTGGCGCTCTCCTCCAGCCAATGGGCCAGGAACACCGCGGGCGCCAGCAGGAGCCCTCGGCCTAGGCGATCGACCGAGTGTACCGTCATGTATGCCCTCCGATGACCCCTGCCGTACGCCACCGCCTCGGGTGCTGCTCATCATGCCGGAGCAGTGGCCCCGGGCGCTGCTGCGAGCAGCGCTTCGCGAGCTGGGCTACGATGCGGTCGGCGCACCGAGCCTGGCAGCCGCGCTGCACTTCCCGGTCGATGCGCCGGAGCGCGGAGCGGTGCGCCTGGTGCTGCTCGACCAGGCCACGCTGGCGGACGAGGAAGCAGCCAGCCAGCTGGAGCTTCTGTTGCGGCGCCACCGCGAGCCGGCACCGATGCTCCTGTCACGCGCAATGCCAGCCACCGCCCTGCCTCCCGCGGCTGCGACGGTGGCCTGGCGGCGAGTGCTCCACCGGCCGGTCAGCGTCGGCGACCTGGTTGCCGCAATCCAGGCAGTCGCGCCACTACCTCCAGGATCTCAACGCCCGCTAGACTGATCCCCCGATCGCTCCTTGCCTCGCCGACCCAGGATGACGGCCAGGGCGACTCCACCGCCCGGCCGGTCGGCGGACTCATCGGCCCGTCGGCCAATCCTCTCCCAGAGCGATAATCAGGTCGTTGCAGTCGCGAACGACCAGCTCCCGCATCCCGTATTCCCGAGCTATCGGACCTTCGAGAATCCTGGCTCCCCGCTGTGCCAGGCCCGCGGCCAGTGAGTCCAGGCCAGTGACCCGGATGTAGATATCGTAGCCTTCCGGCGCCCGGCCGGTTCGCGGCATGGTGCCCGGGGTAGCCTGGTTGAAGAACAGCTCGATGCCATCCCGCTCGACGATGGCGAAGACCGGCGGGTCCTTCCAATACCCTACGATCCTGAACCCCCAGACCTCCCGATAGTACTCCGCGGTGCGCACGACGTCGGGCACGGTGAATTGCGGGACGATCCCCTGGAGTTGGCCACCCGCCAGTGTCGGACTATGCATGGCTCGGTCCACCTTCAACGGTCCTTGAGGCGCCGGACGAACTTGAGACCCGACCACACGTCGGTGACGGCACAGACCTTCACGTCGACCAATCCGGCCGCCAGGCCGTAGTCTCGGACCCGGTCTTCGGTGAGATCGGTTGGAATCTTGGCCGCCTTCTTCGGCCACGCTACCCATAGCATTCCCGCCGGCGTCAGGGCGGTGGCGGCGGGGCGCACGGTCGTGGCCAGGGTAGCCGCGGCCGGGGCAAAGAGGAGAATGCAATCCAGCGGGCCATGGAGCGCAGTCCGCCACTGGATCCCGGGAGGCAGCGGCTCGAGGTTACTCCGGAATCCGGCCGGCGCACCGTAGAGGGCGACTCGCTGCCCCTCCTTGAGCCCGAGCTTCTTGACCAGCGGAGTGCCGCTGTAGCCCGCCATCAGGGCCGCCAGGGTCGCAGCCGCGGCAAGAGCCGCGGCACTTGCCGACAGTACTCCCCATAGCTGGCGCCGAACTTGTCATGCAGCAGCGGCTCCTCCACCAGCGGGATGTAGATGGCGTTGATCCCGAGAAAGATCAGGGCCCAGGTGAGGTGCGCTCGAGAGAGCAGCACCAGCGCTTCCCCGAAGAGCACCAGCACCACTCCAGAGATCATGGGATTGCGTACGTAGCGATAGGGGCCTTGAACGACGAGCTGTCGAGGCGGGTCCCAGGGGGCCAGCGTACCCCGGCCCTCGGTGATGAATCGCCAGAGACTGGTGGCGAACAACAGCACGCCGGCCAGCAACAGTCCGACCCCGGCCAGCTGAAGAACCACATGGGTGGGAGTGGAGCCCAAGGCGAGCGTCACCCCGTCGCGACGTGCCAGCCAGATTGGGATCAGCACAGTCACGGTGAATGGCAGAACCGCGATGGCAACGAGGTGCCGGAGAAGCCAGAGCACGAGGCTACTCGGTAATGATCCGGTCGGCCCACTCCACCAACGAGACGAAGACCTTGGGATTGCCGAACTGCGCGCCCCAATTCCCCAGGTCGCTCTCGGTGATCCCTCGCGCCCGAGCACAGGTGCCACAGGCGAAGATGGGAATCTTCCGTTCCGCCACCTTCCCCAGGAGGTCGGCCACCCGCGGCCAACCGACCGGCACCACCGCCTCGGCCACGGACCGGCGCATGAGCCCAACGGCCTCGCCCAGGAGAAAGATCTGGACGTCGTGGCCGGCCACCGCGAGCGCGTGACCGTGGGAGAACGGGAACGCGGCCTTGGTAGGATCGTCCGATCCCCAGGCGCTCTTCAGCACGATCTTGAGCCGCCCCGGGTGAGATGAGGCGAAGGCAGCAGTTGGGAGCGCGGCCGCGAGCGGCCAGATCGCAAGCTTAGCGAGAAAGCGTCGGCGGGCCAGAAAGCCTCCGGCTACTGCGTCGTCGGCGACAGCATCACGAACCCTGATCATGTCCATCCTCCCGGCTCGCTAGCGCCCGTGCAGAAGGCGTCCGTCGTTGTGATAGGTGAATACCTGGTAGACCCGCTGGCGCACCGGATGCCCCCGCAGCCGTGCCGGTTCATACCGTGCGTGCCGGAGCTCCTTCAACACCACCGCCGTCCATTCCGGCGCCGCCTCCTCCAGCAGCTCCACGCTGCATCGGTCGATCCTGCCCGACGATTCGACGATGAAGCTCAGCACGGAACGCCCCGTGATGACTTCTCGCGCCCGGAACGGCAGATCCCTGATTTGAAGGCGGGTGGGCTCCACCGGCCGGTCCACCGCATCGGCCTGGTACACCGAGTCGGTCGAAGCGCGGGTCAGTGTGTCACAGCCGGTCTCGCGGTGGGTGAGCCGACGTGGCAGGCTGTCCTGCGCAACGAGCGGCCCGATGGCGCCGAGGGCAAGCAGCGCCACCAGCAATGGGCTGGGCTTCATGCGAGCCTAGCCGGCGTCCCGCACTGCGATGATCGCTACATGACCGCGAGAGGTGGGGTCATCGATCCCCCAGTGCTCGATGCGAAACCCCGCTTCGGCCAGCAGAGCGCGCGCACGGTCGGGGGCATGGCCGCTGTAGAAGAACGACACGCCCCACATCTCCGAGGTGAATCCCGCCTCGTCCGAGCCGCCGATCGAAAGCAGCAGCCTGCGCTGGGGACCCAGCCATTCCCGGAAGCGCCTGAACAAGGGGCCGTGATCCCTTCGGGGTAGGTGGAACACCGAGTCCCAGGCGACAATGGCGTCGAACTGCTGGTCCAGGTGGATGGTGCGCATGTCACCCTGTACGAACCTCCCGCCGGGCACGGCCTGTCGGGCGAGGGCCAGCAGGCGGGGGGAAAGATCGACGCCCGTCAGATCGAATCCCAAGGTGGCAAGGTGGCGAGCGATCGGCTCGCCCCCGCCACAGCCGAGGTCCAGGATCCGTGCCCCGGGGGGAAGCGGGGCCACCAGCCGATCGAGCAGCCCGCGCTCCCTGAAGGCATCCCCCGCCCGAGAGCGCTGCCAGACTTCGGCGATGCTGTCGTAGCCCTGACCCACTGAATCGGCTCCGGTCGTCGGGTTCATCGGGTGAACACCGCCGAGACGTGAGCCGGCTCATCGGTGCCGTCGCCATCGAAGTCGAACTCCGCATCATCGGTCTCGAAGTCCAGCCGCTGTCCGCTCAGGGTTCCGGTGAGAAGGGGAGTGTCGGGGTCGGCGTCATCGGTCAGCACCACGGATCCTTGCTCCAGGGTAACCGGACCAGTTGACGATTGGGTCGGGCTTCCGGGATCGGGCAGCAGAACCAGAAGGAAGGTGGTGTCAGCCTCGAAGTGGAGACTGCCAGAGCCGCCGGCTGCCCGGAAATCGAACGCCGTGGAGGGATCGGCATCACTGGTGATGATCAGACTGAACAGGCTCCACTGGCCGATCAAGTCGGCGTACGCGAGGTCTTCGGACGGACCATCACCTCCGCAGGCGAGCTGAAGACAGGCCGCCAGGCTGAGCCACAGATTGCGACACCGATGCCTCATGAAGTGCTCCCATGGGAGGGGGGACCAACATGACCTGGATCCGCAATCGCGCGCCGCAGGCCTTCCTGCCGTCCGATCGGCTCGCGGTATCTCAACAGTGCACGAATCCGGCTGGTGTCAACGGCCAGCGGCATTCCCCAGTTTACCGGCAGTGAGGGCGGTGTAGCGGCATCGGTGACGATCCCGCCAGGCCACCCGGCCGCGGCAGCCACTTCGCGGAGCCATTCGATCTCGGGAAGCGCCACGTCTTCACCCACATTGAAGATTTCTCCCGCCGCGCGTTCATCAAGGGCTGCGAGTCCAATGGCCCAGGCCACGTCCTCGACGTATCCTCGGGTGCACCGCCAGGCTGCTTCCCCGGCATTGAGGTGGAAGGGACCATCGGCGGCTCGCAATCGCTCCAGGCAGCCGCCGACTCGTCTCTGGGGGTCGCCCGGACCGTAGACCATCGGGAGCCGGAGAATCGTCACGGCCAGCCCGGCGGCGGCTCGAGCCGCTTGCTCCACCGTGATCTTCTCGTACCAGTAGAGCGGATCGTCGGGCCCCGTGGCTTGCGCTCGGTAGGGATACAGCTGCTGGCGCAACGGGGACCCTTCATCCAGGGGCCCGGTCGGAGCCGGGCCGGAGCCGAGTCCCAGGAAGGCTCCATAGGTCCAGTACACATCGCCACTGCTGATCACGACCAGCCGCCCTACCGAGAGCGGGAGAGCCGCGAGAAGGCGTTCCATGTCCTGGCCGCTGTAGGCGATCATGTCGACGAGCACCTGCGGCGCCGCGGCCGCGAGTGCCGCGGCGAGGGGGGAGGATTGCGTTCGGTCCGCGACGATGGTGCGAGCGGCAGGCAGGCGGTCGGGAGCCCGTCCTCGCTGGATGGTGGTCACCTCCGCCCCGGCCTCGACCAGCCAGCGCGTCACATGCCGGCCAATGAACCCGGTGCCTCCCAGAACCGTGACCCGCACTCGGTCAGCCGACGACCTCGACCGTTCCCCTCAGCGGGTGCCACTGATCCTTCCCCGACGCGAAGCCCACCAACTGCCGGTTCGCCAGGTTGAGCACCACGGTGAGGGTGAAGCCGGAGGGCGCGAGGTAGGAGACCGCGTACACCTCGCTGGTCACCTCGAACGCCGCGTACGGGGCTCGCTCCTTGGCCGCCTTGGTAGCGGCGGAGCCGGCGGATCGATCGGGCGCCGCCGCGCGCGCCTCACGCCACTCGACCGTTCCGTCGGAGTGGAAGATGTGCTCGTAAACCTGGCCCTTGGTCGGACCCTCAGTCCAGGTCCATCGCATGGTCTTGCCTCGAATGGCGGAAGCTCGGGGAATATCAGTCATGAATCGGTTCTCCTGTCCATGCGAAAGACCGTCTCACGTAATGGGCGCCCTGCCGTGGCACGGGGTCCGGGACCAGTCGCACTCCTCGATGGCTAGGTCGTAAAGTCGAGCTCCCCTCGCGCCCTCCGCTCCAGCGGAAGCAACCCGGCATAGATCAGCCGGTGGAGCGGCACCGGGACGCCGCACTCCTCGCCCAGCCGGACCACGGCTCCCACCTGAGCCTCGAGCTCCGAGGGCCGGCCCTGCATGATGTCGCGCTGCATCGAGGCGGTGCCGTCGGGAGGAAGAGTGTCGATGAACGCCAGGGTCTTCGGGACCGTATCGGGCGGGAGCGCGATGGTCCGACCGACCGCCACCGCGTGGATCTCGGTCAGGGCCTGCTCCAGCAGCCGGCGCGACTCAGGCTGACTTCGGATCACCCCGATGGGCGCTCGAGTCAGCGCCCCGACCCCACCCAGGGCCGTAATGAACACGAATTTGCTCCACATCGCCGCCCGAATGTCCGGGGCGAGCTCGACGGTGACGCCGCGCGCCTTGGCCAGCACCTCACGAAGAGTCTCGGTACGCCGGCTCCGCGATCCATCCAGCTCGCCGAAGGCGAGGTACGGGGCGACCCCGGCGTGCCGCACGTGGCCGGGACCCACGAGGTAGACCAGGAGACGACAGAGCCCGCCCAGCACGTGGTTTGATCCCAGAGCGGCCACCAGCTGTTCGGGCACCTCGATACCGTTCTGGAGAGGGACGATCAGCGTGTGCTCGCCCACCAAAGGGCGCATGACCTCGGCGGCCTGGGAGACCTGCCAGGCTTTCACCCCGACCAGGACGAGGTTTACCGGCCCCAGTGTGGAAGGGTCGTCCGTGGCGTGAGGCCGCTGGACCAGGAAGTCGCCATCTATGCTGGTCACCCGCAGGCCGTGCTCCCGCATGGCCGCCAGGTGCTGCCCCCGGGCGATGAAATGCACCTCCTCGCCGGCCTCGGACAGGCGAGCCCCGAAGTACCCGCCGACGGCGCCGGCCCCGAACACCGCTATTCGCACGGTTACGCGATGTGGGAACTGCCCAGGATCTTCCGCAGGGCGGCGATCTCGCCCACGTGATAGTTCTGGTGCAAGGCCACCTCGTACAGCCGCTGAGCGAAGCTGTGAAAGTAGGGGTTGGTGACTCGGGGACTGCGGTCCACCAGTCTAGACACCCTGCTCGCGCTTGAAGTAGAAGTGAACCCGGGTCCCGGTGGGAACTATTCCCACCAGCTCCCAGCGTTCAGCACCAAGCGCGTTGAGTTCGGCCTCGGAGATGATCCCCTCAGGGACCACTCGGACCACTTCCTTGTATTCCCACCGAAAGTCGACGGCCACATGGGGTGGGTCGATCCGCGCCTCCGGTGTCCTGGGCCATCCTGGCGGAACCGGGACTTCGAGTGATGTGGTCATACGGTCCTCTGCTCGCTCTGCTCGGCGCTAGGAGTCTACACTGAAAACCTCGCCCAAGCTGAGGAGGGACTGGGCCAGGCAGGAGCGATGCGAAAACTCAACCCCGATGCGCTCGTGATACCGGGTCGGAGTCGGGCCGCGCGACGTCGCGATCACCGGAGCAGACCGCCAGCGCGAGGGACAGCACGGCTGGCAGGCTCAGGGCGGCACAACGGAGCGGGTATGTGATGCGGTGCGACATGTGGTCTCCTCCCAGCAGAGGTGGTGCTGCGCTCGGAGGAGGTACGCAGGCCGCCGCCGACGATTCTCACGCCGGCGGCAACAGGGACTCATTTGTGGAAGAAATGGAGCCGACGGAATTCAGAGCTCCGCGGCTCGGCGCCGTCGGTCAGCTCACGCACCCACCAGCGATACTCTTCGCCGGGGAGCACCTGGTCGACGGCTCCCAGTGTCAGGAGAGTATCTCTGGTGGTATCACTGTAGGCGATGGCGCCGTCGAGCCGCTGCACCTCGAGCACGTACCCGGACGCGCCGGCCGCCCGCCGCCAGACGAAAGTGAGATCACCGGGAGCGGGTGTGATCTCCGGTGAGATGAGCACGATGTGGCCGCTCAGGCCCCGCACCGGCTCGGTGCTCGTGCGGATCCGGCCCTGCACCAGCAGTCCCGCGGCCACGACCGCAAGCAGCGATGCCGCGAGCGCCAACGGCCTTCCTCGCCACCAGGCGGTCCGGCGCTCTGTCGCGTTCGCCTCGGTGCCGGCCTGGTCTACTGCGGTCAGCCACTGGTACTCCCGGTGGCAGGCAGCGCACGACATCACATGTTCCAGCGTGCCCATCCGCTCCGCTTCGCTGCCTTCGCGCTGGATCACGGCGAGAATCTGCTCGGGTGACACGCAGGCACTCGGGGCCGGGCGCTCGGACACCCGCCGGGTGTAGAGTCGCCGAAGGCTTTCGGTCAGGTCTGGCTGGTCCATCGAACCCCCTGTGCCACCAGGTGCTCTCGCACGTCCGCCAGCCCGCGATACAGCAAGTTGCGGGTCTTGGCCTCGGTCCATCCCAGCAGCTTCGCGATCTCTTCACGGGAATGTCCCAGCAGGTGCATCCGCACGACCGGCCGTCGCGTGGGATGGATCGACTCGATTGCCCGCTCGACCTGGGCGGCCAGCTCGGAGTGCTCGAGCTCGTGGTCGGGGCCGAGGTTCTCGGGCAGCGCCTCGTGCTCGTCATCGATCGACATCGTGCGGTCGCCGCCGCGAGCCCGCCGCCGGCGCAGCATGTCGATGGCGGCCGAGAGGGCGGTCCTATGGAGATAGGACGCGGATATGCTCGCAATGTGCTCACTGGCGGCCGCCAGCTCGCCGTGCGCGCGCCACAGGCGGATGCGGACTTCCTGGAGCAGCTCGTCCACATCGCTGCCGGAGAACCCGTGGCGCCAGCAGACCTGCCGAAGGATGCCGGGGAACTTCCCCAGCGCGCGCTCCAGCGCGAGCGAGAGCTGGTCCGATGGGGTGGACATAGCCGCCAACCTACGGCGACGCTCGCCCTTGGGCAAACCGGTCGGATCGAGGGTATCGCGCGACTCGAGATCGCGACGCCACACGCTGGTCGCCACGGGTGAGAAGGCCGCGATAGGCCGTGCGTATACCTCTCCGACCGAGAATCGACGTCACCCGATGCCCCGCATCGCACAGACGACACTTACCAGGAAAGAGGCCGCCGATGACAGCCACGCCCGCTCTCTATACCATGGGGATCTGCCTGCTGGCCGGAACGATGACGGTGGGCGCCACCCGTTCGGCCTCCTGGTTCGAGGCCCGCACCACCGGCGCGAAGGCGCTCACTCTCAGCGGCGCGGCCCAGTTCGGCCGGGTGGCCGGTGATGGTGAGGCGAGTGCCTTCGTCATCACTCTCGGCGCGGAATCCCCCACCGGCGCCGTGCTGTTCACCCGCTACGGTGGCGAGCGTCCGACGCCGGGGGTCTATCGGCTGGGCGAGGACACCGCTGCCGTGCACGCGATGGTGGTAACCGGCGCGCCTGCTCGGCCGACCGGCGCGTTTCGGGCAATCACGGGCAGACTCACCGTCACCCATTCCGTGGGCGATGTGATCGCGGGGCACTTCGAGCTGGACGCCGTGGGGTACAATGCCACCGAGACAACCGAGGAGGAACGTCCTTTGAGCGCCGAGGGCACGTTCACCGCGACGGCCGGCCGTTGAGGATGCCGGGAGCCCTCAGGACTTTCGCTGTTTCCTCAACTCGGCGACCCGGGCCTTGACCAGTCGCCGGACCAGCGCCGTCGGTGGGGCCTTGACGAGTGGGAACCGAATGGTGCCCTTGGAGGTCTGATACCCCTCCACGTCGGCCGCATGATCCCGCAGGAGGGCAGGTGTGATCGGGTACAGGCTGGTGTGGTGCTTCCAGGCGGCGTACCACACCAGCATTTGTCCGTCGAGCCGGAAGGCGGGGATTCCATAGCTGAAGGCGTCGACCGCAC
Source organism: Gemmatimonadales bacterium (assembly GCA_036556625.1). GTDB lineage: Bacteria > Gemmatimonadota > Gemmatimonadetes > Gemmatimonadales > GWC2-71-9 > CAVVWJ01. Next base: position 256 of record DATBJC010000121.1, on the reverse strand, counting down.
CCGGCGCCGCGGCCCGAACGGCCTGCCGCAATTGCTGAAGGCGCTGCCGTGGCTCGGGCGGCAGGGCCGCGAGGTAGGCACGCACCTTGAGGGCCGCCGGTCGGGCGCCGCTCGTGGGCGTTGCGGGCATGACGACCTCCTAGTTCGGCGGCCTGGGCCGCTTTGGAGCACGCAGAAGGCCAACGCCCGCCGCGATCAGTCCGAGGATCAGTAACGGATAGATGAGAAGCAGGTCCACTCGGATGTTGCACTCGCC
>DATBJC010000120.1:0-11553 GCA_036556625.1 Gemmatimonadales bacterium | reverse complement strand
TGGCCCAGACGGTGCCGGTCGCTCGGGCCGAGGCGACCTCCCAGCGGGCGGTGGCCGCGCTGGAGCGGCGGGCGGGCCACGATCCCACGGCCGGGGCGGCGCTGGCGCAGCATCGCGCGCGCCTGCGGGCACCCGGTGCGGGACGCTGGTGGCGCAGGGCCACGCTCGGAACTGCGGCCTTGGTCGCCGTCGCGGTGACGCTGGCCATGATTCTGATTCCACCCGAGCAACGGGCACGCCTCGTCACGTTGCTCTCGCGGGAGACGCCACCGCTCATCGCCCACCGGATCGTCGTGGCACCACTGACCAATCATACCGGCGATAGCACCCTCGGAGCCTTGGGTGCCTTGGCCGCGGACTGGATCGCACAGGGGCTGATGCGAACGACCCAGTTCGAGGTGGTGGATCCCCGGACTACCTTCGTCGCCGGTCGGATCGTTAAGGGCATTCCGGCGATGCTGCGCGACCGCAACGAGGCCATCGCGATCGCGGAGGAGACCGGCTCCGGTACCGTGGTCTCGGGCGACCTGTTCCGAGAGGGGGACACTCTCAGGGTCCTGATGCAGGTCATCGAGGCGGGAACGGGAAAGATCGTCCGCGCCGTCGAACCCGTGAGTGGGACCGTCGCCGCCCCTACCCGCCTAGTGGCAGCCCTCGGCGAGCACGTACTCGCCGCCGTTGCGTCGGCGGTCGACACGACCAGTCGCGGCTTCTCGGCGGCCCTCGATTTGCCACCCTCATACGAGGCCTACGTCGAAACCAGCAAGGCATGGGAAAGTTTCTTCAGAGAAGACTTCACCGATGTGTTCCGCCGCCTCGGTCGGGCCACCCTCCTCGACAGCACCTACATCGCACCGTTGCTCATGCGAGCCTACGTGGAGACGCGGCTCGCGAACTGGCCGGCCGTCGATACGCTGGTGCGGCGATTGACGCAGCGTTCAAGTGGCCTCAGACCGGCGGAACGGGCGGTTCTGGACGGTCTGCAAGCCGACCTCAGGGGCGACCTGTGGGGCCGCCTCCGCGCGGCGCGAGAGCTGGTGCGCCTCACTCCCGCTTCGGTCGAGGGATACACGCTCGCCGCCACGAGTGCGCTCATGGTGAATCGCCCGCGGGAGGCCCTCGCCATCCTCGCTCGGATCGACCCGGACCGGGGACTTCTCCTGGTTGCCCCGTATTACTGGATCACGCGAAATCCCGCATTGCACCGCTTGGGGCAGCATCGGGCCGAATTGGAGAGTGCCCGGCGGGGTGTCCGGCGCTTTCCAGAGATGGCCTACGTCCATCTGGACCTCCTGCTAGCTCTTGCCGCCGCAGGAGATATTCCAGGCCTGCGCCGCGAGTTCCCGCGGGCGCCGCGAACCGACCCGGACCCGGTGTTTGCGGCGCGCGAAAGGTCGCTGTACGTCTGGCGTGAGCTGCGCGCTCACGGTCACACGACGGCTGCCGCGCAATGGTTACACGAGGTGCTGACCCAGCCCGCCATACCCTCTCACGACTCCAGCCTTGCCGCTGCCCTGGTGGAAGGTGACCTGCTCGCTGCCGCAGGTCGCTGGACGGCAGCTCGCGCCCGATACACGGCCGCGCCGGTCCGCTCCCCTTCTGATCCCGCCTTGCTCGGCCGCCTCGGATCCACCGCAGCCCACTTGGGTGAGCGAGAGGAGGCCCTGCGCCTGGATCGCGCCCTCGCAGAGCTACCCACTCCCTACCTGTTCGGGGCGAATACCTATGCACGCGCACGGATTGCCGCCGCGCTCGGGGCGCCCTCTCAGGCGGTGGAGTTGCTGCGAAGGGCCTGGGCGGAGGGGCGGCCGCTCGCGGTCGATAACCGGGGGTACGAGGACGTTCATTCCGACCCCGAGTTCGAATCGCTGCGGGATTTCATCCCATTCCAAGTTCTGATGCGGATCGACTAGCAGCCTGGACGGAGGCGAGCTGCAGCGGCTCGCCCTTGGTAACTCATCGTCAAAGCGATCCAGGAACTGCTGCGGCTGAGGGATTGATTTGGCGCCACGGCAGCGGGATTACTTGCGGGCCGATTCGGCCGCGAGGCGGGTGTCGGGGTGATCAGGGCCCAGGGTCGGCCGGAGCTGCTCCAATGCGGCCGCGAACGTCGCCCGGGCCCGGGTCGTGTCGCCCTGGGCTCGAAGCGCGCGCCCCAGACTCAGGTAGGCGGCACCGAGGCCCGCGGAGGGAGTGCCGGCCTCGGTGACTTGCTTGATTAGCTCCAATCCTAGGACGGCATCTCGCGTCGCCTGGGCGACGCGGCCGCTCTGCAAGGCCAGATCGGAGCGGCGCAGCAGCAGGGCCGGCCGGACGGCGGCCAGCTGGTCTTCACCTTCGACTATCGCCAAGGCGCGAGCCAGCGCCTCCTCGGCCGCTCCCAAGTCGCCGCGCGCCTGCGCCAACAGTGCCTGCTCGCGCGCGAGGGCAAAGAACACCACGTGTCCAGCCGGGAACATTCTCTCGAGGTATTGCTCGGCCTCTGCCAGCACCCCGGCGGAGCGGTCCAAGTCGCCGAGCTCACGATAGATGGTCGCCAAGACGAGCAGGGCCTGATAGAGCACCCGTTCCTCGCCAGCCTTTCGCGCCTCAGCGTACGCTCGCTCGGCATAGTCCCGCGCTTCCTGGTGCCGAGCCAGGCGACTCAGCGTCCGGGCAAGGTTGGTCAGCAGCATCGGAGACACCGTGCTCTCGCCGCTCTCGGAGCTCGCCAGCCTGACCGCCCGCCGAAAGAGCGTTTCCGCCTCCAGCGGACGTCCCGCCAGATACAGCGAGAGCGCCCAGTTGTTGTAGAGGGTACCGGCGGTTTCCGTCTCCTCGCGGCCCAGCGCGGCGAGGTGCCGGGCGGCCTGCTCGAAGGCGCGGTTCGCTTCGAGGAACTGGTCGGCCACGCGGTAGGACTCGGCGACGTCCATCTCGACTCGCATCGCCAGGACCTCGGAGGAGAAGGGCACCTGACCCACCAACGCGCGCGCCGCTTCGGTGCGCTCGACGCTGGTCCGGCCGTCCATCGCGTGACGCGCGATCTCGCCTCCCCTCAAGAGACAGAAGATGCGGTCCATAGCGAACTGCGGCTCCTCAGGCAACTCGGCCAACGCCTCACGGAAGAACCGCTCGGCCCGATCCCGTTCCCCCGAGCGGGACACAATGCTTCCGAGTGCGCACCCGGCTCGTGCCCGGGCGGACGGATCGGTGAGCGTTCGGGATAGCGCGTGCGCCCGCTCGAGCATGCGTCGCGCCTTTCCGGTTTCGTCCAGGGTCGCGTACTGCTGCCCGATCGACACCAGCATCTCGACCCGGTTCGCGCCGGAGTCGCCGTGCTGCCCCATGACGACGCTCTCCGCCTGCGCCAAGAGATGGCCGACGGTGAACGGTCTGCCCGAGGGAGCCGCGTCTGACAGGAGGAACCCATTGAGATCGTTGACCGCCTCGGCGCGGGCGAGCTGGCGGAGGGCGAAGTCGCGCTGGGCCGCCGCCGCACGAGCCTGGGTCATGGTCCCGACCAGACCCGCCGCCATGGCGAGGACGATCAGCGCCGCCAAGGTGACGCCGGTCCGGTTGCGACGCATGAACTTGGTCGCACGATATCCCACCGAATCGGGGCGCGCGGTGACCGGCTGGTGCTTGAGATAGCGCTCGAGATCGTCGCCGAAGGCCATGACGCTGGCGTACCGTTCCACCGGATTCTTCTTGAGTGCCTTGAGCAGGATGTTGTCCAGGTCGCCGCGATAGAGCCGCGCGAGGCGGTCGACCGTCGTGGCGCGCGCCTCGGCCACCCGGGCCAGATCGGAGGCGCTCACCGGACCGCTCCCACGAACGGCGGCACTGAGACGGGGTGGCTCGGTATCGAGGACCGCCCGGATGTGTTCCGCGGCAGTACGGCACCGCGGGCCGGTCGGGTGCTGTCCGGCCAGGAGCAGGTAGAGCAGGACTCCGAGCGCGTAGACGTCGGTGGCCGTGGTCACCTGCCGACCCGAGGCCTGCTCCGGCGCGGCGAACTCGGGGGTGAGTGCCAGGCCGCCGAGGTCGGTGAGCAAGGATCGCTGGGCGGCCTCGGAGTCGCTCTCCAGCAGCTTCGCGATGCCGAAGTCCAGCAGCTTCACCGAGCCGTCGGCCGTGACCAGAATATTCGAAGGCTTGAGATCACGGTGCACGATCAGGTGAGCGTGGGCGTGGCCCACCGCCGCGAGCACTTGCAGAAAGAGCGCGAGTCGCCGCTCCGGCGGCAGCCGTTGGCGGTCGCAGTACTCATCGAGGTGGAGTCCCTCGACATACTCCAGCACTAAGTACGGCTGCCCCGGCCCGGTGACACCCGCATCGATGAGCCGGGCGATGCCGGGATGGGCGAGACTGGCGACCAGCGTGCCCTCGCGGCGGAAGCGCTCCCGGCCCACCGGGTCGAGCAGGGAAAGGTTGAGCAGCTTGACCGCCGCCAGCCCCTGGTAGCGACCGTCGCTCCGGTGCGCCAGCCAGACACTTCCCATGCCACCGCGACCGAGGGATCGGTCGAGGGTGTAGGCACCCACGGTGAGGCCCTCGTAGGACGGGGCCGCGTCGACCAGGTCGCCCCAATCCTCCCGCTCGAGGAACCCACGCGCCTCCAACTGGTCCTCCTGTGCGAGGAGGAATTCCAGACCCGGGGCCACCGCCGGGTGCTCAGCCCGGAAACGCTCTAGCCACGCGGTCCGCTCGGCTCGAGGCAGATCGAGGGCTTGGTCGAGCATGGGGTACAACGCGAGGAGAAGGTCCTTGTTCAGACCAGACATCGGGGGTGGCCAGCAGCCGGCTCGAGGGACATCACGGCTCCTGAAGCAGCCCGTGCAGTACCAGCCGCGCCTTCCGCCAGTCGCGTTGGACGGTGCGGTCCGAGACGCCGCGGAGCCCCGCGATGTCGACCAGCGAGAAGCCGCAAAAGAAGTGCAAGTCCACCAGCTCGGCGAGGTGCCGGTCCACCTCCGCGAGGGTGTCCAGGGCGTCGCTCAGCCGATCGAGCCGGCCCGAGGTGGCGTCGCGCTGGTCCACCAGATCCTCGCCGCCGGACAGGGTGATATGAAACTCCCCGCCCCGCTTCTGGGCCCGCCGCCGCCGGACGTAATCGATGATGAGACTGCGCATGACCCGGGAGGCGTAGGCCAGGAACCGCGCGCGGTCGGGGAACCGAATGGCCTCGTGACCCGCGAAGTAGAGGTAGGCCTCGTGCAGCAGGGTGGTGGTGCCGAGCGTCAGGCCGCCGCTTCGCCGGAGCTGGCGCTCGGCGAGGGCGTGCAGCTCCTGATAGAGCGCGGCGAAGAGCTGTTTCGCGGCCGCGCCGTCGCCGTCGTCGGCCGCACGGATGAGCTGATCGAGCGCCTGGCTCACGGGAGCGGAGACCTCGGGCGGTCACGGGCATGCAGGGTGACCTCCGAGGAGAACATACGGCGCGGGCTGACGGCCGTCAAAGCGCTCGAGCGAGGCGGCCACCGCCTGCAGCTGGGTGCGCAGGATGGCGAGCTCGCTGCGGAGCGCGGCGTTCTCCTCGCGCAGCTCGACCGTGCGCCGCTCCAGCGCCTGTGCCGCGCGGAGCGCGATCCCGTTGGCGTCCACCGTCGCGATCGTGGCCGGCCCCTCGCCCAGGCCGAAGGCGGCGTGGAAATCCTCGGCCGTCGGCCCGACATGCGCCGCCTCGATGCCGAGAAAGTGCCAGCGTCGAATGGGAACGGCGGCCAGCTTGGTCAGTACTGCTTCGCCATCAAGATCCTGGAACCCCTCCTTCGCCAGTCGGCTCGAGGTGCAGGTCAAGACGCCTTCACCAGCGGGGATAAAGCAGCCGGCGTTGACGCCCGAACTGAAGAGAAAGCCGCCGAATGCCCTCGCCGAGAACTGGTTCTCGAGCGCAATGAGCGCTTGGGTGGTCGAGCGATCACCGAAGGCGAAGCTGCCATTACCCTGGGCGGTAGCGTTGGTCCCCAAGGCCACCGAGCCGCCGCCGCCGGCTGTGGTCGCCCTTCCCATGGCCACGGCGAAATCGCCACTGGCGTTGGTGGCGGCTCCCAGAGCGACCGCAGCCGTGCCGCCAGCCTTCGCGCCGTCACCGATTGCCACCGAGTAGTTCCCGCTCGCAACCGCGCTGATCCCCATGGCGGTGGAACTGTGACCGGAGGCGGTTGTGCTGTTGCCCAGGGCGGTCGAGCCGAAGCCGCCCGCTGTGCTCTGGGCGCCGCCGGCCGTGGACGCCTCGCCGCTGGCGATGGTGCGGCTGCCCAGCGCGGTGGAATAGATCCCGCTGGCCGTGGTATTGTCGCCCACGGCCGTTGACACGTCGCCGCTGGCCGTGGTGTGCTGGCCCAGGGCGGTCGAGACGATGCCGCTGGCCACGGTCGACACCCCCAGGGCCGTGGAATAGTCTCCTTTGGCCGTGGTGAGGCTGTTCATCGCCACGGAATGGGTGCCACTCGCTGTGGTGTTCTGGCCAAACGCAACGGAGGCCCCACCGATGCTGCCATCATCCCACTCCGCCGCGTCCACCCGGCCAGCGCGGAAGGCCGCCTTCCTGGGATACCACATGAGTCGGACACCCTCACCCGCAGCGGGGAGGGCACCGGTACCGAACGTGCCCTTGACGACCAGGCCGGCGTCCTCACTCAGCTGCAGGACCTTGGTCGCGTCGCCCTTCTCCACCTCGAACAGCGAGGACTGGGCGGCGCTGCGGCCGGTCGCTCCCAGGATGGCCACTACCAGGGCAACGAGCCTGGTTCCGGCAACAGCGTTCATGGTCCCCTCCTCCCGCGCTCGAGGAGCTGGTGCAGCGACGCGAGGTCAACCCGTAACGTCGCGTTCTCCTCACTGAGGGCCGTCATCCGCTCGCGCATCTCGGAGCGCAGGGCATCGTTCTCCTCACGCAGCTCCGCGGTGCGACGTTCCAGGGCCTGCACCGCGCGGAGCGCGATCCCGTCGGCGTCGACCGTGGCGATCTTGGTGGAGCCCTCGCCCAGGCCGAAGGCGGCATGGAAGTCTTCGGCGGTCGGCCCCAGGTGCACGGTTGTGGTGCCCCGGTAGCGCCAGCGCTGGATCGGGATGTTGGCCAGCTGGGTCAGGACGGCTTCGCCGTCGACCTCCTCGAAGCCCTCCTTGGCCAGCCGGCTGGAGGTGCAGTTCAGAGCGCCTTCGCCAGCGGGGATGAAGCACCCGGTATTGACTCCGGTGCTGAACAGGAAGCCCCCGTACGCTCTCGCACTGAACTGGTTGGCGAGCGTACTGATCACCTCGCCACTCTCTATGGTCGAGCGGTCCCCGAAGGCGAAGCTGCCCGCTCCTTCGGCGTGGGCGTAGGTCCCCATCGCGACCGAGCCCGTGCCGGAGGCCGTCGTGGCAACTCCCATCGCCGTGGAGCTCAGGCCAGACGCACGGGTTGCGTAGCCCAGCGCGGTGGAATAGTCGCCCTTGGCCTCAGTGCCATAGCCCATCGCCGTGGAAATGAGGCCACTGGCGGTTGACTCGCTGCCCATCGCTGTGGACTGCTTGCCGCCGGCGGTCGTGGCAGTACCCATGGCTACCGCCATGTCCCCGGCAGCCTTGGCTCCGTAACCAAGCGCCGCAGAGGAGTTGCCGTTTGCCTGCGTCCCCTCACCTGCCGCGAAAGCTGACTTGCCCCCGGCAACGCTCTGCATACCCACAGCCGTCGCGAAGACACCGCTGGCTTTCGTGCCCGAGCCCACAGCCGTGGAGTAGGGCCCATCGGCCGTCGTGTTCTCGCCGAACGCTACGGAATGAACGCCAATGTTTCCGTCGTCCCACTGCCCTCCATCCACCCGCCCTGCGCGGAACGCCCCTTTCCTGGGATACCACATGAGCCGCACCCCCGGACCTGCCGCCGGGATGACACCAATGTCGAGCGTCCCCCTGACCACCAGGCCGGCGTCGTCGTTCACCAGCATGAGCTTGGCCGCATCGCCTTTCGCGACCTCGAGGAGCGGCGTCTGCGCGGACCCGACTCCGGCACGGGAGATCGTGGCGATCGCCAGCCCCAGTGCGGCCGCAACCATCCGACGAGCAGAGTACGTCATGGTGTGATTCCTCCTCAGTAAACCACGCTACCTGTCACTGGAGCTAGAAGCCGCCGATCGGCCTCGTCCTCAAGGTGCCTTCACCCGGAGCGTGTGGCCGCCGTTACGAAGCCGCCCGCCAGCCACGATCAACCCCGCGACCTGCACCGCCTCGCTCAGCACCGCAGGTTGCGATACCACCGGGATTCGGACGGTGTCGACCGCGATCGGTTTGCCGGTCGGGGTCCAGTTGGCGGCAGCGGACCAGTCGCTCGCCTTCCCGCTCACGCCGCCCTTCCAGGTGCGGAGCCTGCCGGTCGGCGCGGTCACGGTGAGGCTGGCCGTGCCTTTCACGCCGTCGTTCATGGCGGTGAGGGTTGCCGTCCCCGCCACCAGGCCCGACACCAGGCCGGTACCGCTCACCCTGGCCACCGCCTCGGGATCGACCACCCAGCTCACGATTCGTCCTGGAAGCACGGTTCCGTCGGCGGCCTTGACCGTGGCGGTGAACTGCACGCTTTGCCCTACGATCAGGCTCGCGGTGCCGGGTCGTACCTCGACGCTCGCCGCCGGCCGGGCGGTGACGCTGATGGTGGCGGTACCGGTCTTGCCCTCGATGGCGGCGGTGATGGTGGCGCTACCGGCGCCGATGGCGGTGACTCGCCCGGCCGCGTTCACCCGGGCCACACCGGGTTTGTCCGTGGTCCATGCAGCGGGCCGCCCGGCCAACACCGCGCCGCTCACGTCCTTGGCGGTCGCCGTCAGCTGGGCACTCGTCCCCTCGGCCACAGTGCCAGTCGCCGGCTCCACCTCTACACTCGCCACCGCAACGGCGGACACCGTGAGCTGTGAACTCCCGCTCTTCCCCTCGCTGGTAGCGGTGATCGTCGCGTCCCCCACGGCGACGCCGGTGATCAGCCCCGTACCGTCTACCGTCACGACCGCGGGATCGCTCGTCGCCCAGGAGACCGGGCGACCGATCAGCTCGGTGCCGTCCGCCGCCTTGGGAACAGCAGTGAGCCGGGCCGTTTTGCCGACCGCGACGCTCGAGGGACTCGGCAGCACGGCCACTGTTGCCACGGCAAGGTTACTCACCGTGACGGCCGCGGTCGCGATCTTTCCTTCACTGGTCGCGGTCACCGCGACTTCCCCGGTTGCGACGGCTGTCACCATTCCGTTTGGATCCACGGTGGCGATGTCCGCATCGCCCGTGGCCCAGGAGATCGTGCGACCGGGAAGGGTACCGCCATCAGCCGCCCGCGCCGTGGCGGTGAGCTGCGAGCGCTGGCCCACGGACAGGTTCAGCGCGGTCGGCGTGAGGTCCACCGACGCGACCGCCGTCGGACCCGGGGGGTCGTTCGGGGGATCGTCCGGCGGGCCAGTGACGTCGCCGCCCTTGCCACAGCTCACGCCGATGGCAATGGACACGAGCAGCAGGAAGACGCCGAGCTCGCGGGAGCCGGGCAGAGACCGGAGCGGCATGGGAGTGCCTCCAGGTAATGCCGTTCGATCTGAAGAGCGGATCGGCGGGCTCAAACCCGACAGGGCGGCTCAGGAAAGCGAAGCGCCCCGAGAGCGATCTTCGGGGCGCGGGTGACAACTCAGGCTCGGCGGGCGGCACTCAGTCGTCCACCGGCAAGCCACTCGGCACCAGACGCGGCGTGAGCCGGTCCAGATGACGGGCGGCCGGGTCGGTGAGCGCCTTCATGAACTCGGTCACCTCGTCGACCTGTTGCGCGGTGAAGACGACACCCTCGAGGAGCGAGTCGCGGGTCCGGAGGATCTGGTTGATGGTCGGAAGGACGGTGCCCCTCAGCGCCGGCTCGAGCTGGTTGATGTCGTAGTTCTGGAGCTTGAGATGTGACTCGCTGTAGTGGTCCACGAAGTCACGGAGACCGATGAAGGCGCCGTCGTGGCCGTAGGGGCCGGTGAGTTCGACGTTGCGAAGCGGCGTAGTACGAAACCGGTACCGGTCCGCCGGGTGACCGGTGACCCGCATCCGGCCGAAGTCGTCGCGACCGCGGGCCCCGTCGCCTTGACCGGGCCCGAACTGCGCCAGCGCGACGTTGTGGAACTCGTTGTCGGTGAACGCCGGCCCGTTGTGACAGATGGAGCACCGGGCGCTCATGAAGTTCCTGGCGCCCGCGAGCTGGATCGGGTTGAGTGCCCGGTCGTTGCCGGCGAGGAAGCGGTCCCAGGGAGAATTGTTGAAGACGAACCGGTCGGTAAAGAAGCCGGCGATGGCGTTGCTCGCGTGGGCGAACGTCATCTGCTCGAACCGCGTACCGGGGTAGGCAGCCTCGAACATCAGGCGGTATTGCGGTATCCGGCCGAGGCGTCGCATGAGAGCCCGCCACACTCGCCGCTCCTGATCGTCCGGAATCGCCGCCAGCTCATTGCCCCGGTCGGCCCGCATCTCCGACCGCGACAGCACGGGGAACAGCGGAAGCGCCGAGAGCGCGCCGAACTCGAATACCCGAGTCATTCGAGGGCTGATCTTGTCACCCGCCGGCGTGTGAAACCGACCGGCGTCATCCTGGGAGACCCGGCCATCCCAGAACAGCGGCTCGAGGGCATGCAGATTGAAGAGGGATGGCGCATTCCTGGGGATGAACACACCCTGCGGATGTACTCGCTCAGGTCCGAGTCCGGTGGCGCTTTGCCCGATCGATAAGCTGCGGGTGTCGCCGGTGGCGAACCGGGGCAGGTGGCAGGTCATGCAGGAGATGTCGCGGTTGCCGCTCAGGATCTTATCGAACGCCAGGGCCCGGCCGAGGCGGACCAGCTCCCGGCGCACCGGGGCCGGGCGCTCCAGCGGCGTGATCCCCCGGCCGGCCGTGAGCCGGCGGACAGTGTCGGCGAGTGGGTTGGTCTTACTGGCTGACAGGGTCGGATCGGGAGCCGGCGAGGTCGCATCATCGCCACAGGCGGTCAGCCACAGCATCAGTGCGGCGGTCGCCAGCCAGAGGCCGGATGCGCGAGGGCCGAGGAAAGACCTGAGCGACATGGGATCGCCTCCTGGTGAATCCGTTCGCTTTTGATAGCGGATCTTGGAGGTCGAACCCGACATCGCGCAGTGGAAAAGCAAAGCGCCCCGGAGCTACCCGGGGCGCTTCGTCCTGCGTTCTGCCGATCTCAGTACATTCCGCCCATGCCGCCGCCGGGAGGCGCGGCCGGAGCGGGCTTCTCCTCCTTCTTCTCCACCACCACACACTCGGTAGTGATCAGAAGGCCCGCGATCGACGCGGCGTTCTGCAGCGCCGTGCGGGTGACTTTGGTCGGATCGATGACGCCGGCCTTCACCAAGTCCTCATAGGCGTCGGTCTGCGCGTTGTAGCCGAAGTTCTTGTCCTTCGAGTCCTTGACCCGGGCCACCACGATCGAGCCCTCCGCGCCCGCGTTCTGGGCGATCATCCGGATGGGCTCCTCCAGCGCGCGGCGCACGATGTCGACGCCGATCTTCTCGTCGTCGGTACCGCGGATCTTCTCCAGCGCGGCCTGCGCCCGGATGAGCGCAACGCCGCCGCCCGCC
>DATBJC010000119.1:0-9918 GCA_036556625.1 Gemmatimonadales bacterium | reverse complement strand
CCAGAAGTTCTTCCAGTTCCAGCGGAGCCAGGCGGAGACCCGCAAGTTCGCGCCCCAGTTCTCCCGGGCCATCCAGGAGGAGAACCTCGACCAGGCCATCTCCCTGGCGGAGAAGAACAAGAAGAGCCACGTCTCCCGCGTGCTGGGCGAGGCGCTGGCCGAAGTGAAGCCGCTGCTGCGGGACCGCGCGACCATCACCGCCGCCGACATCAACTCGGCCGAGCGCGCGGTGGAGCGCCAGATGCTGATCGTGCTCTCCGAGTTCAAGCGGGGCACCGGCATCCTCGCCACCGTGGGCTCCACGGCGCCGTTCGTCGGCCTCCTCGGCACTACGATGGGTATCGTGAACGCCTTCACCGGCATGGCCGCGCAGGGCGCTTCCGGCGGTCTGGCGGGCATCTCGGCCGGTATCGCCGAGGCCCTCATCACCACGGCGTTCGGCCTCATGGTCGCCATCCCGGCGGTGTGGGCGTACAACTATTTCACGACCAAGATCGAGAACCTCTCCGTGGAGATGACGTACACCTCCAAGGAGCTGATCGACTACCTCATCAAGAGCGTCGGCAGCGAGTTCGGCCGCTCGATCTTCACCAAGGAATTCCAGGCCCAGAAGGCGGTTACGGGCAGCGGGCAGATTTCCGGCTGAGCCGGGTGCTCCCACCAGTAACCCCGAGCGGAGGCTAGGGCCATGGCAATGGCAGTCAGCAGGAGCGGCGAGACGTCGGTGAAGTCGTCACCCAACGTGGTGCCGATGATCGACATCATGCTGGTGCTCCTGATCATCTTCATGATCGTCACACCGCTCATCGCGGCGGGGTTCAAGGCCACCATGCCCAAGGGCAAGAACCTCGATCCCCGCCCGGAGGGCGACAACGAAGTCATCCTGGGCATCGACGACCACGGCCGGTACTTCCTGGACGGCCGTCCGCTGCCGGAGGGGTCGTTGGAGGATCAGCTGCGGTCGATCTTCGCGGCCCGAACCGAGGACAAGATCCTCTACTTCAAGGCGGACAACCAGCTCAAGTTCGCCAAGATCCAGGAAGCGGTGGAGACCGCGCGGCGGTCCGGCGTACGGGTGATGGCGGCCATCACGGAGCCCACCGCCCAGCAGGCCCTATTCGGCGCCACCGAAGACGAAAAGGAGAAATGATATGGCCGGAGGAGGCGGAGTACCACGAGGCGAACCCTCGTCCGAGCCGAACGTCGTTCCCATGATCGACATTCTGCTGGTGCTGCTGATCATCTTCATGATCACCCAGCCGCTGTCGCGGATGGCGATGGACGTTCAGGTCCCACCGCCGGAGCAGACCACAACGACCCAGCAGGCGAACAACCAGATCGTCCTGGAGCTCGGCAACGACGGCAGTTACGCGATCAACGGGCAGCCGGTTCCCAAGGACCAGCTGGACACCCAGATCCACGCGATCTTCGACCCGCGTCCTGCCAAGCTCCTGTTCATCAAGGCGGGCGAGAATCGGATCTATCAGGACGTGGTCGAGGCGATGGACGTGGCCCGCGGGGCGGGAGTCCAGATCATCGGATTCACCCCCAAGGAGGCGGACCGCAAGCAGCAGTAGACTGAAATCGGCAATTGATCCGAGGCGGTCGAAACGCGCGGGAGCTCTCGGGCTCCCGCGCGTGCTTTCAGGGAGGCGGTCGGCGTCCCAGGGGAGAGCGGCCAGCTATCTTTCGCGACACACCCCATCGCATGGAGGAGTCACGCCCGCGCCCGGTCCGCCGCTGAACCTGAGCCTGCCCTCGAGCCGCCGCCGCTACCTGGGACTGGCCCTCTCGCTCGTGTTCCACGGGGCGTTGCTGGCCGTCATCGTGTTCCACGGCGAGCGGCTCTGGCGGCGTACGCTGGAGCCGGGCACACCGCGCCTGTTCCTCTTTTTGGGAGGCGGGGGCGGTGGGGGAGGCAATCGGGAGGCTGATGTCGCTGCGCCTTCCACTCCTCCAGCCGAGCCGAAACCACCCGCCCCGGTCACACCGGCGAAAACGCCACCGGTTCCCCCGCTGGTAGAAGAGACTCAGGCAATTCAACCCGTACCGCCGGAAACCCTGGATTCGACACCCGCGGTCGCTGTGGCCGACTCCAGCCCCGCCCGGACGTCGTCCGCTGCCGGAGCAGGCACGACTGGGCAGTCCGGAGGAGGCACAGGTGGTGGTGAGGGGCCGGGCATCGGACCCGGTTCCGGCGACGGGCGCGGGCCTGGCGTGGGTGGTGGCGGTGGCGTGGTCCGGCCGCCGGAGCTGCGCGATCTGGCCTTTCCCTTCGAGACGCCGCCCAAGGAGCTCCGCGGCGCCTCACTGGACGTCACGTTCTGGGTCAGGGTGGACGGACGGGTGGAGCGCTACGAGGTTCGGCCCATGATCACGGACCGCGATTACGCCCGCAAGTTCGACGAGGTGATCCGGGCCTTCCGGTTCACCCCTGCCCGAGCCCCGGACGGCACCCGCGTCGCGGGGACCACCCGCGTGACGTTCACCCTCCCCGGCAAGCGAAGCTCCTGACGCGGCTCTCTCTTGCGCTGCTGACCATATTGTGTCACCCTAAGCCCTTCAGCGGCGCTTCCCACCACCCAATCGAGGCATCCGATGAGCCGGCTTTTCCTCCGGAAGTCCGTCGAGGATTGCGAGAACGACATCGTCGAGCGCGGCGGGCTTCGGCGCTCGCTCAACAAGTGGCACCTGACCGCCCTTGGCGTGGGTGCCACCATCGGCGCCGGCATCTTCGCGACCACGGGGACAGCTATCGTCGGGGACCAGTTCCGACCCGGAGCCGGGCCGGCCATCGTCGTGTCGTTCCTGCTCACGGCCATCACCTGCGGCTTCGCCGCGCTGTGCTACGCGGAGTTCGCCGCGATGGTGCCGATCTCGGGCTCGGCGTACACCTACGCCTATGCTTCCCTGGGCGAGCTGGTGGCGTGGATCATCGGGTGGGACCTGATCGTGGAGTACGCGGTGGGGAACATCGGGGTGGCGATCGGCTGGTCGGGCTACTTCCGTGAGCTGCTGTCCCACTTCGGCCTCACGCTCCCGGCCTGGCTGGCGACAGACTTCCGATCGGCACACCTGGCCGCGGAGGCGGTCGCGGCCGGAGCCACCGACGCCAGCAGCCAATATCTCGCCTCCGCCATCAGCACCGCCCCCCACATCTTCGGCATTCCTTTCATCGCCAACCTCCCCGCCTTCTTCGCCGTCGCCATGATCACCTGTATTCTCGTGATCGGCATCCGGGAGTCGGCCAGCTCGAACAATGCGATGGTGATCCTCAAGATCGGAATCATTCTCTTCTTCGTGGCAGTAGGGGTCACGCTGATTCGCCCGGAGAACTGGAACAGTCCGGAGCTGGGCGGGTTCGCCCCCAACGGGCTGGCGGGCATCAGCGCGGGCGCGGCCATCATCTTCTTCAGCTATATCGGATTCGATGCCACATCCACCGCGGCGGAGGAGGCCAAGGATCCCGCGCGCGACATGCCCTTCGGCATCATCATGAGCCTGGTGATCTGCACTGTGATGTACATACTCGCGGCGGCGGTGATGACCGGGATGGCGCCCTGGCCCAAGCTGGGGACACCCGAGCCGATGATCACCGCGCTGGCGCTGGCCGAGGGATCGCCGCGACTGGTGACCTTCTCCCGTCTCGTCGTCTCTCTGGGCGCAGTGGTGGCCATGAGCAGCGTGCTGCTGGTCTTCCAGCTGGGCCAGCCCCGGATCTTCATGTCCATGTCGCGCGACGGGCTGCTGCCGGCCTTCTTCAGCAGGGTGCATCCCAGGTTCCGCACGCCCTACATCGGCACCATCATCACCGGCCTGTTCGTGGCGACGTTCGCCGCGTTCGCCAACATCGCCGAAGTGGTGGACTTGACCAACATCGGGACCTTGTTCGCCTTCGTGCTGGTGTCGGCGGGCGTCATCGTGCTCCGCCGGATCGACCCCGATCGGCCCCGGCCGTTCAGAGCGCCCTGGGTGCCGCTCACGCCGATCCTGTCGATCGTCAGCTGCCTCTATCTCATGATCCAGTTGCCCAAGCTGACCTGGATCCGATTCGGGATCTGGCTCGCGCTGGGTCTGGTGATCTACTTCCTGTACGGGATCCGAAACAGCCGGCTGGCGAGGGAGCGGGGGCTGATCAGGTCAGGTTGAGCTCGCTGCCAGCCGCAGCGCCCCGACCACCGCGTCCACCGGCGTGTCGATCGGGCGGAGTGCGGCTTCCTCGCTCAGGCGGGCCAGCACACTCCGTCGGAGCGGCCGGTCCTGAGCCAGCAGGCCGCCGGTGAGCGCGACCCCGATGGGCGGTGAGGCCTTGAGCAGCGGCAGGAGGCAGATCGCCAGCTGGGAGAGCTCGCGAGCCGCGTAGTCGGCGATACCCTGGGCGAGTGGATCGCCCTGGGCCGCGATCTCGAGCACATGCGGCGCCAGGCTCGCCAGCTCCGAGGGCGACGCGCTGGCTGCCCAGCGCACCAGCGCATCGAAGTCGGGACTTCGGGTCGCCGCGAGAACTCGGTCGCTGAGCGCCGTGCGCGGACTCCGCCCGTCGTGGGCACGGCTCACCGCACCCATGGCGGCTCGTCCGATCGCGTAGCCGCTGCCCTCGTCGCCCATCTGCCACCCGTAGCCGCCGATCCGGTGATGCGCGCTGTTGGCATCGCGACCCACCGCGATGCTGCCGGTGCCGGCGCTCACTACGATACCCGGCCCTTGCTCGAAGGCGCCGGCCAGGGCCAGCTCGATGTCGGTGGTCACCACCACCCGCTCCGCCAGGTTCTCGGCCCGAAGCGCCTTGGCCAGCTCGCTTCGCTCCGGATCCCGTCCGGCCCCGGCGGCGCCGACCAGCAGCACGTCGCCGGAAAGCCGGCCCATTCCAGCCAGCGCGCGACGCACCACTTCGGCGATCATGCCCGCGGAGGCCAGGGCCCGTCCCGGCCGGACCGCCGCACCGGGACCGTCCGCCCGCACCAGGACATCCCCGCCCTGGGAGACTCCTACCGCGGTCTTGCTGCCGCCGACATCGGCACCGACGAAAGTGGGCATCAGGTTGGTCGTCCGCGGGAGGGAAGATAGCTCAGCGCCACGCCGGTGCCGAAGGCGAGCGCCGTGCCCAGCGGAACGTACCAGGGCCAGGCCAGCCGACCCACCGGCTCCAGCCAGGCCAGCGCCTCGACCGCCGCGAGCCGCTTGGCGAAGATCACCACCAGCATGACGCTCACCGTCACAGCCACCGCGCCGACGATGTCCCGGCCCTTGGCGCGCGGCCACTTGCCGGCCAGGAGATAGGTCCCGAGCAGCGGGCCGTAGGTGATGGAGGCGATGGACAGCGCCAGCACCACCACCGGTGTGTTGTTGCCTCGAGCCGCGTAGTGGAAATAGAGCGCCCCGAAGATGAGGCCGGTGGCCCAGATCGCGGAGAACGTCCGTCCGATCTTCAGGAGGTGCACCGGGTCGGTGCGCCCCGTCATTGAGGCATAGAGGTCGTGAGTGGCGGATGAGGCCAGGGAGTTGATGGCGGAACTGTGGGTGCCCATGGCCGCAGCCAGGATGCCCGCGATCACCAGGCCGGCCAGACCCGCCGGCAGGTGCTCGACCACGAAGCGGGGAAACAGCTCATCGCTGGGCGCGCCGGCCGGTGCGAACCCGGCGGCCCAGATCGCCACGCCGACCAGCAGGAACAGCGTGAACTGGAACATCACCATGACGCCGGAGCCGATCAGCGCGACTCGGGCGTCGCCCAGCGAGCGAGTCGCCAGCAGCCGCTGGACGATGAGGTGGTCGGTGCCGTGGGAGGCGGCGGAGAGGAGCGCTCCGCCCACGATGCCGCCGAGCAGGGTGTAGGTCCGGGTGAACGAGATCGTAGGATCGATCACCCGCAGCTTGCCTTCCGCGGCGGCCATGCCGAGTGCCGCATCAGGACCCCCGGCCAGATGCCAGGCCACCATCAGCGCACCAATTCCGCCCGCCAGATAGACCGACAGTTGGAGCACGTCGGTCCAGACCACCGCCTTGAAGCCGCCCAGCCAGGTGTAGATCATGGTGACCACGCCCATGGCCACGATGGAGATCGGAATGCTCCAGCCGGTCACCAGCGCGAGCGGGATCGCGCTGGCGTAGACCCGGACGGCATCGCCCAGGAATCGGGAGACCATGAAGATGGTGGAGGTGAGCCGCCGGGTGCCCACCCCGAACCGGTGCTCCAGCCGGGCGTAAGCGGTCTCCTGCTCGCCGCGGAAATAGCCGGGCAGCAGCCAGACCGCCACGCAGACCCGCCCGATGAGGTATCCCAGGGTGAGCTGGAGGAACGTGAGGTCGCCCCGGGCACCGATGCCGGGAATGGAGATGACGGTGAGCGCCGACGTCTCGGTGGCGACGATCGAGAGCAGGATGGCCCAGGCGGGGAGGTTCCGGGCGCCGAGGAAGTAGTCGGTCGCGCTCCGCTGATGTCGGGCCACCCACAACCCGACGCCCAGCGTAAAGACGAAGTAGAGGCCGACGACGACGACGTCGAGGCTATGCAGACCAACCTCGTCTATGTGAAGGAGGCGGTTCGAAAGGCGTGAAAGGTAAAAGGTGAAAAGTGAAAAGGGCGGCCGAGCGAGCTACCGCGCCGGGCCACCCTTCTTCACTTTTTACTTTTCACGCTTCACGCTGTTACGCCGTGAAGCTGCTGCCACACCCGCACCCACCGGTTGAGTTCGGGTTGTTGAAGGTGAACCCCGAACCCTGCATCGAGCTCACGTAGTCGATCGTGACCCCGCTCAGGTACTGCGCGCTGAAGCCGTCCACGAAGACCCGGACGCCATTGATCTCGCTCACCAGGTCGTCGTCCAGCGGCCGCTCCTCGATGTTCAGGCTGTACTTGAAGCCGGAGCACCCGCCCGGGAGGACACTGACCCGCAGGCCCGCGCTCTCCGCCGGAACCTGCTCCTGCACGATGAACTTCCGCACTTCCTCGGCCGCTCGACCCGTGAGCGCGAGGAGAAAGCCTCCCGCCGGGGCCTGCTGGTCGATACCGCTCATTGGACGCTCCTTGCCGATCGTTGCCCGGCCTACGACCCGGTCCGTTCTGGCATCAAACCTAACGAGTCAGAATCCGCTGTGTCAACGCCGGCGTTCAGCGCGAGGTCGGCACGTAAGTTCCGTTGTATCAAGGAGAAAGCCGCAATTGCCAAGACTGCATAGACCACCCCCCGGAGCGGGGCGCCGGTCAGGGCAGCCCCGACCGCGAACACCGCGGTGTACACCGCCACTACCCCCGCCACCCAGTTGACCCAGGAGAGCGATCCACCGGGTATGGAGTCCGCCCCGAAGCCCAACCGCTGGCTCACCGGATGCCATCCGGCCCCGCCGGGCCGGACCCGCCGATAGAAGCGCTCCAGCGTCGCGTCGGACTCGGGCTCGGTCAGGAAGGTCACCGTGAGCCAGACGGCGGTGGTGACCGCCACCGTGATCAGCATGGTGAGCGCGTAGTCCCCCGAAGCCGTGTCGCCCAAGTCGAGGCCCATCGCCTGGAGTGAGACCGACGTCACGAAGGAGGCGGCCATCGCGCTGATCTCGGACCAGGCGTTCACCCGCCACCAGTACCAGCGGAGGATGAGCACCAATCCGGTTCCGGCCCCGAGGCCAAGCAGAACCTTCCAGCCCTGTTCCACGCTGGTGAGAAATCCCATCACCACCAGCGACAGCACCATGAGCAGCACCGTGGCGACGCGCGACGCGATCACCTGGGCCCGGGGCCCGGCGTCGGGACGGACGAACCGCAGATAGATGTCGTTCACCAGATAAGAGGCGCCCCAATTGAGATGGGTGCTGATGGTGCTCATGTACGCCGCGGCGAAGGCCGCGAGCATCAATCCCTTGAACGGCGAGGGAAGCACGTCCACCATTACCCGCACGTAGCCTTCCTCCGGATTGGCGAGGCCGGGGTAGCGGATCGCCGCAACGAAGCCGACCAGGATCCAGGGCCACGGGCGCAGCGCATAATGCGCGATATTGAACCACAGGGTGGCCAATAATCCCTGGCGTTCGTCCTTCGCCGAAAGAATCCGCTGGACGATGTAGCCCCCGCCACCCGGCTCGGCGCCGGGATACCATGCGGCCCACCACTGGACGGCGAGAAACACCAGCAACGTGGAGAGCGGAAGCCAGGCCTGGTCGGTGGGCGGGATCACCCCGAAGGCCGCTTCGGCGGAACCGTAATGGGAGGTCGACTGCGAGATCAGCGAGTCCAGGCCGCCAATCCATTCGACGGCCAGCACCGCGAGGAGAATAGATCCACCCATCGCGACCGCAAACTGAAAGGCGTCGGTCACGATGACGCCCCACAGTCCGGCCAGCACGCTGTAGAGCGCGGTGATCCCGAACAGCACAACGGCGGCGACCCACGGGTTCACATCGAGCGTGATTCCCAGGATCGTCACCATTGCCCGGGTCACCCATCCCATGATGATCAGGTTGATCGGCAGCGCCAGATACAGTGCGCGGAACCCTCGCAGCACTGCGGCCGGCCGGCCCCCGTAGCGCAGCTCGGCGAACTCCACGTCGGTCAGCACTCCCGCGCGCCGCCAGAGCCGGGAGAAGAAGAAGACCGTCAGGATGCCGGAGATCGCCCCGTTCCACCAGAGCCAGTTGCCCGCCACCCCGTACTTGGCGACCAGGCCGGCGACCGCCAGCGGGGTGTCCGCAGCGAAGGTGGTGGCCACCATGGAAGTACCGGCCAGCCACCAGGGCAGAGATCGTCCCGACACGAAGTAGTCGGCCAGGGATTGCCCGGCCCTGCGCGTGTACGCGAGCCCGATGGCGGCGGAGAGGACGAAATAGAGCGCGACGATCAGCCAGTCCGACAGCACGAGCGTCATGTGGCTTCCCGCGTGGGAGGTGGGCTCAGGGGCTGCTGCGATATCCGTCGCTCCACCCCCCAGCCTCGGTGGTAGAGGGGAGGGATGGAGATCGGGAGCTTGCCGGTGATCGGCGCCGCGCCGGCCAGCGCGCGGGCCACGGCTTCCTCCGTCACCGGGTTCGAGCGCCAGCCGATCAGATAGGACCCCACCTCCGGCAGCCGCGAGATGAGGTAGGGATTGCCCAGCGAGACCAGAATCGTGGGTCCGATCCGTGCGCTGGCCCCGATCAGCGCCGAGAGCCGTTCTGGCAGACCGATGCTGCCGCGCCACGCGGTCGGCTTGTCTGCGGCCACGAAGAGCGCGACCGGCCGCCGGGCGATCGCCGCGGCGGCGGAATCGTAGCTGGCCGGTCCGCTTCCGGGCCAGAGCCGCACGACGGTCAGCGACAGTCCCTGGCGGCGAAGCTCGGCAGCCAGAGCCAGACCCACGGTGCGGTTTTCCTCCTCGCCGAAAGTGACCAGCGTGATCGGTGGCTTGTCGCGGCGAAGGCTGTGGACGGTGCCGTTCACGTCCTTCACCATCACGACGGACCGGGCGGCCATCTCCCGCGCCTCACCGAGGAACCGCGCGCTGCCGACCACGGCCGGCACGCTGTCGAGCGAGACCGTGCGCCGGGCGAACAGGCCGAGATCCAGCTTGGCCTGCAGCACCCGCCGGAGTGAGGCTTCGAGCCGTTCCGGCGTGATCGCGCCGCGGTTCACGGCGGCCTCCATGGCATCGATGGCCGCCGAGGGATCGGCGGGCTGCAGCAGCAGGTCGGCCCCGGCGAGAAAGGCGCGCACCGAGGCATCGGCGCCGTACGCGGTGGTGATCCCGCCCATGTTGAGCGCATCGGTCACCACCAGGCCCTTGAAGGCGAGCGAGTCGCGCAGGATGCCGGTGAGGACGTTGGGCGCCACCGTGCCGGGTCGCAGCCGGCCGGCGTCGATCGCGGGCAGCGCGATGTGGGCCGACATGACCACCTTCACACCGGCGGCGACCGCACTCCGGAACGGGACCAGCTCCACCGAATCCAGTCGCG
>DATBJC010000118.1:0-80203 GCA_036556625.1 Gemmatimonadales bacterium | reverse complement strand
GCATGGGGACGTCGGCACCGGTCACCCGGAGGATGGGAGCGTCCAGCTCGTCGAAGGCCTCCCGCTGGATGGTGTCCACCACCTGGGCTCCGACCCCCGCGAACGGCCAGCCCTCCTCGGCCACCACGCAGCGGTGCGTCTTCGCGACGGAGGCGATGACCGCCTCCTCGTCGAGCGGCCGGATGGTGCGGAGGTCGAGCACCTCCGCGTCGACCTGCTCTTCCGCGAGCTGCTCGGCCGCCTTGAGTGCGAGACTCACCGTCTTGGAGTGGCAGACGATGGTGACGTCGCGGCCCGCGCGCTTCACGTCCGCCTGGCCGAGGGGCACCACATGCTCGCCCTCGGGGACCTCGCCCTTGGTGTTGTAGAGCATCTCACCCTCGATGAACACGATGGGGTCGTCGCTCCGGATCGCGCTTTTCAGGAGGCCCTTGGCATCGGCAGGAGTGGCGGGCATCACGACCTTCAGCCCGGGGATGTGGGCGTAGTAGCTCTCGAAGGCCTGGGAATGCTGCGAGGCGAGCTGCAGCGCGGCGCCGCCCGGGCCCCGGAACACGGCAGGCACGCCGACCTGGCCTCCCGACATGTAGCGCATCTTGGCGGCGGAGTTGACCAGTTGATCGATCGCCAGGAGGGCGAAGTTCCAGGTCATGAACTCGATCACCGGACGCAGTCCCACCATGGCGGCTCCGACGCCGACCCCGGCGAAGCCGAGCTCGGTGATCGGCGTGTCCACCACCCGCATGGGCCCGAACTCATCCAGCAGTCCGCGGCTGACCTTGTACGCTCCCTGATAGACGCCGACTTCTTCACCCATGAGGAACACGTCGGGGTCGCGCTGCATCTCCTCCCGCAGCGCCTGATTCAGGGCATCTCGATAGGTCAGGGTTGCCATTCGCTGAACTGCGTGAAGCCTGAAGCGTGAAGCGTGAAGCGAAGTGACGCTCGAGCCACGAACGTCCTCCACTTCACGCCTCACTCTTCACGCTTCACGTTTTCCTCCTCGGCGTATACGTCCCGGTACAATTCCTCGGCCTCAGGATCCGGCGCCTGTTCCGCGAACTGGTAGGCGTCCTCCACCTCGCCGATGATCTCCTTGTCGAGCGCCTTGACCCCCGCCTCGTCCATCATCCCTTCGGCGATGAGCCGCTGGGACCAGACCGAGATCGGATCGCGCTTGCGCTGATCCTCGACCTCCTCCTTGGTGCGATAGTGCCCGTGGATCGGGTCCGACATCGAGTGGCCCATGAAGCGGTAGGTGCGGACCTCCAGCAGGGTGGGCACCTTGTCGCTGCGGGCGCGCTGCACCGCGCGTTCCATGGCGGCGTGCATGATCAGGACGTCCTGGCCGTCCACCACCTCGTTCGCCATGTCGTAGGAAGAAGCGCGCTCGGAGATGTCGTAGATCGCGCTGGCCCGCTCCAGGGCGGTCCCCATGCCGTAGCGGTTGTTCTCGCAGAGGTAGATGCAGGGGAGCTTCCAGAGCGCGGCCATATTGAGGGCTTCGTGGAAGGCACCGTTGTTCACCGCGGCCTCCCCGAAGTAGCAGACCGCCACCTGTTCGGTGTTGCGGTACTTGGCGGCGAAGGCCATCCCGGTGGCCAGCGGGATGTGACCGCCGACGATCCCGTGCCCGCCGAGGAAGCCGAGCGAGGCGTCGAACAGGTGCATCGAGCCGCCCTTGCCCTTGGAGCAGCCCTCGGCCTTGCCGAACAGCTCCGCCATCACCGTCCGGGCGCTCATGCCCCGCGCCAGGGCGTGGCCGTGCTCGCGGTAGGAACAGGTGATGTAGTCGTCGGGGCCCAATGCGGCGAGGCTCCCTACCGCGACGGCCTCCTGTCCGATGTACAGGTGACAGAAGCCGCCGATCTTACCGAGGCTGTAGGCCTCGCCCGCCTTCTCTTCGAAGCGGCGGATGAGCAGCATCTGGCGAAGCCAGTCGCGGTAGACATCGGCCCGATCCGGGTCGAGGCCGCCGCGGGGGCGGGGGCGGACGCGGGTGGCGGTGGCCATCAGACGGTCACCGCGCGGAGAGGTCCCTCGTCCTCGCCAGGCTCGAGCTCGGGATGGTCGCCGCTCTTGGCGGCGATCACTTGCTCCCAGGCGTGATAGGACGACCGCGTCAGCGGGCTCGCCTGCACGTGGGTGAACCCCATCCGCATGCCGATCTCGCGCAGCTCGGCAAACTCGTCGGGCGCGTAGTAGCGGGCGACCGGCAGGTGTCCGGTCGAGGGGCGCAGGTACTGGCCCAGCGTGAGGATGTTCACGTCACTGCGCCGGAGGTCCCGCAGGCAGACCAGCAGCTCGTCCCACTCTTCACCCATCCCGACGATGATCCCCGACTTGGTCAGTCCCTGGGGCACCATCCGGCGGGCACGGGCCAGCAGCTGGAGGGCGCGGTCGTAGCGGCCTCCCGGCCGGGCCAGGCGATAGAGCCGCTCCGCGGTCTCCAGGTTGTGGTTGAGGATGTCGGGCCGGGCGTCCATCACGATCCGGAGCGCGCGCTCGGAGCCCTTGAAGTCCGGGATCAGCACCTCGACCGTCGTCGCCGGCAGCCGCCGGCGGATCTCGCGGATGCAGCCGGCGAACGCCTCGGCGCCGCCGTTGGGCAGATCGTCCCGGTCCACCGAGGTGATCACCACGTGCTCCAGCCCCATGGATTCCACGGCGTCGGCCAGACGGACCGGCTCCAGCGGGTCGAATGCCGTCGGCGTGCCGTGCGCCACGGCGCAGTAGGTGCAGTTCCGGGTGCACACGTCGCCCAGGATCATGAACGTGGCGGCCTTGTGCTCCCAGCACTCCCCGATGTTGGGACAGCGGGCCTCCTCGCACACCGTGTGCAGCCCCAGCTCGCGCATCATGGTCTTGATGTGCGTGTAGTTGGGGCCACCCGGGGCTTTCACCTTGAGCCACGACGGCTTGCGAACCGGCGCCGGGGCCGGCGCGGTGGGGGAAGGGCCACCCGGCGCGTCAGGCGCCGAGCGGGTCAGTTGGACCAACGGAACCGCCACTCGTTCACTCTCCGGAATCGCGGATCGCTTCGGTTGCGCGAAAGCTAGCCCGGGACGGAGAGGGAATCCACCGGACGGCTGCACCGCTGCAGGATGGTTTCTGCGGCGGCGAGCGCGGCGTCCGAGGTCTTCTCCTGCGTTTCGGTCGGGCCTCGCTGGGTGGTATACTCGCCGAAGGTGCGCGCCGTGATCTCGAGCCTGGTGACCGCGTCCTCACCCGACGGCACCGCCTCGATCTCCAGGCGATGGACCAGCCGGCGGAACTGCACGTCGGGCCGGCGCACCGTCTCGTCGTAGCGCCGGGCCGTGACGCGCTGCGCGTCCAGATCGATCGAGCTCTGGTTGAACTTGACCGCCTTGAGCTGGTTGCGGGCACACTGGAACACGTCCGGCGCCGGTGACGGACTGGTCGCGGTGAGCGTCGTGGCCAGCGGGGGGTTGCTGCAGCCGGCCAGCAGGCCAAGGGCTACCAGGCAGGCGGGGGAGCGCATCGGCAAGAGCGCCTCGTCAGAAGAGAGAAAGAGAGTCGTCGCGCCGCCAAATGTAAGGGGAGCAGGGAGACAAAAGAACCGGCGGCCCCCCGAGGAGGCCGCCGGTTGCTGCGAGGACGTACGATTCGATCAGAAGAAGAGCATCAGGCCGAACGCAGGAGCGATCTCCTTGTTCTTGTCGACCCCGTCAACGTTGCCCTCGGTGACGGCGTAGTTGAACTCGCCGACGACCTTGAGCGACTTGGTGGCCTGGTAGTAGATCCCCCCGGACGCCAGCCAGTTCTTGGTCTTGAAATCCGCGAGGGTCTCTTCGTCGGTGGAGGCGTCCAGAATGCTGATGCCCCAGCTGCCGGCGACGGTGACCTTGCTGTTGGCCGGAGTCAGCGTGACCTGGCCGTAGCCGCCCAGGGACTTGCGGAGGTCGTCGCCACCAGACCCGGACCCGCCGGCTCCGCCCAGGAACATCAGGGTGGTGCCGATGCCCTTGCCATAGTAGCCGGTCGCCGTCACGGAAACCGTCGGAGTGCCAAAGCGAACTCCGGCGTTGCCACCCCAGGCAAACCCGGTCTCGCTGGCGGGCTCCGGAGTCTTGTTGTTCTGAGCCAGCGCACCGACCCAGATCTTGGTGTTGCCGGAGCTCCACACGCCTTCGGCCTCCACCCGCGGAAGCTGCACGGTGGTGTAGGGCGGGTTGGTGGCGGGCTGGAAGAGACCGATCGAGAGCTGTCCGGGCCGGCCGGCCGCCGTGGAGTACGTGAGCTGGGCCTTGAACTGCGGATAGATGTAGCCGAAGCCGATGCGGCCGAGGGTCGTGCCGCCGCCATCGGGGCCGCCCGTGGCGCCGACGCCGAAGAGCGTCTGGTCGCTCAGGATGGCCTGACGGCCGAACAGGCCGAGCTCGCGGCCGGCGAGGATCTGGCCCCAGGCCCCGCCCACGGTCAGGAAGACCTGACGCATGTCGATCTGGGCCCCGAAGCAGTCGTGGCCCTGACCACCCACGCTGGGGTTCTGGCCACCGGAGTACGCGCATTGAATCTGCGGGGCGAAGCCGAAGTGCACGCCCAGGTCGGTCTCGCCTTCCTTGCCCTTGGCGTCGAGCACCGCGAATGCGGGCAGCAGGCCGGTTCGGATGCCGAACGCGCCCTTGCCGCTCAGCGGATCGGCGGCGGGCACGATGCCGCCGGGAGTGGCCGTGCCTCCATCGCTCACGTCGTCGTAGACCGCGAACGCGTTCACATTGCCGGCGAAGGTGAAGCTCCAGCCGTTGCTCATCTGCATCGTGAGCTGGGCTTCGGCAATCGACGCCGCGCCTAACGCCAGACCCATGCACAACAGTGCGACTCGCTTCATAGGTGCGTCTCCCTCAGTGAAGAAATGACCGCCAACGACAGTCAACCTCCGGGACGAATTCCTGCACCTGCAACTCGGACCGCGCGCGGACGCGGATGTCATTGGGGGCGAGTGAGGACCGCATTCACCTCCCAGAACGCGTACCAGATCGGCAAGGGGCGGTGGTTGTGCCACCAGTAGTAATCGCTGATCCGGCTCGCGTAGACATTTGCGCCGTACGGAAAGCGGAACCCGCCTGAGCGGCGGCGCTCTCCGAGTGTCCGTGTCAGACCGGCCGAGTCGCCGGCCCATTCGCAGCCCTGTCGCTGCGCTCGGAGCTCCTGCTGGGAGCAGGCTTGCTCCGCCGCCTGGCCCAATGCCGCGCCGGCCAGGAATCCCTCCACGTATGCGGTCTGTGCTTCATGCCCCAGCCGGCCCCAATCGGTGCCGTCGCGCTCGATCCAGTGACGGGCCGGGTCCTGCGCCGACCACGCCTGTACGGCGAGCGCTCCCACTGCCCCCAACGCCATCCACCACCAGCGAGTCATCATGCGAAACGAAGTGGCCGGCAGGGACCCGGCATCGGGTCACCCGCCGGCCGAGTGCAACGGGTTACTTCCGGGCCTTGGGGAGGCCGAAAACCAGTACCGCGTCGCCGAGCGGGAAGCTCAGCTGGAAATTGCCACCGCACGCCACCGCCACGAACTGCTCGCCCCCGTGGGTGAAGGTCATGGGCGCGGAATTGCAGCCCGCGCCGGCGTTGAACTGCCACAGCAGCTTGCCGGTCCTCGAGTTGTACGCGTTGAAGTTGCCGTTGCCTTCACCGGTGAAAGTGAGGTTGCCCGCGGTGGCCAGCGCGCCCCCCATCATCGGCTGAGGCACCTTGTTCTGCCACGCGATCTTCCCGGTCTTGAGGTCCACCGCGCTGTAGAGCCCGTACTGCTCTTCGCCCGGTATCGCCACGAAGGCGGAGCCGAGCCACAGCCGGCCCTTCTCCCACGGCGCGCTGTGCACCTTGTAGTGCATCGGCTGGTGCAGCGCGGCCACGAAGGCGTAGCCCAGGCTGGGATCGATGGCGATCGGCGACCATTCCGCGCCGCCGTTGGCGCCCGGCAGCATCCGGGTGCCCTCCGGCGTGGGCAGCGCGAAGATGTTCTCGTGGGGCACGAAGTTGTCGCTCTTGCGGACCAGCTTGCCCGTGGCCGCGTCGAGCACGTACACCCAGCCGGTCTTGCCCGCGTGCACCACCACCGTCTGGTTGCCCACCTTGGCGACCACCGGCGGAGAGACGGCATCCAGGTCCCACACGTCGTGGGGGACGGTCTGGTAATACCATTTGGTCTTGCCGCTGGTGGCGTCGATCGCCACCACGGCGTCGGTGTAGAGATTGTCGCCCGGCCGCAGGCTGCCGTCGAGGTCCGGTGACGGATTCCCCACCGCGACGAAGATGCTGTTGGACGCCTTGTCGTATGCCGGCGTCATCCACACGCCGCCGCCGCCCCGCTGCCACGAATCGGCGTACTTGCCGCTGTCCGCCTTCTCCTTGGCGATGTCGCGATTGAGATTGTTGCCCTCGGGCGTGGTCGGCGTCCAGGTGCCGAACCAGCCGTTGGGCGCCTTGTCGTCGAAGGTGGGATCGCCCTTGGGGGCCGGGATGGAGTACCAGCGCCAGACCTGCTCGCCGCTGCCGGCATTGTAAGCGGTCACGTGGCCCCGGATGCCGTACTCACCGCCGGACACGCCCACGATGACGTTGTCGCCCACCACCAGCGGCGCGTGGGTGATGCTGTAGCCGAAGGTCGGATCGGCCACTTCCTTGTCCCACAGGACTTCGCCCTTCTTGGCGTCGAGCGCGACCAGGTGGGCATCCAGAGTCCCCATGTAGACATGGGCCCCGCCGTGAATCCCGACGCCGCGGTTGTTGGGCCCGCAGCAGAAGATGGTGGTGCCCAGCTTGTGGGTGTAGCGCCACAGCTCCTTGTTGGTATTCAGATCGTACGCCATCGCGGTGTTGTAGGGAGTGGTGACGTACATGACCCCGTTCTGCACGATGGGCGTGTTCTCGAAGGAGCCCAGCTTCTCGATGCCGGTCTGGAAGATCTTGCGGGGCACCAGCTGCGCCACATTGGCGGTGCTGATCTGCTTGAGCGGGGAGTACCGCTGATTCCAATCGTTGCCGCCGTAGGTCGTCCAGTCGCCGCCCTGTGCGGCGAGCGGGCCGGCCAGCAGGAGCAGCAGCGGGACCACCGACCATCCCGGCCTCATCGTCATACGCACTCTCCCTCGGGGGTCAAGGTTCGCCTCGGCCGTCGGTGACGGCCCGGCTTCCGGACTCAGGCGACCGGGTCGGGTCGCGCGAGCGATACCTTCCGCGAGCAATACCTTCCGAATGAGTAGCCCGTCAACATGGCGCCGGACGTCTGCCGCGGAACCGGCGGACGACACCTGCGTGCCGCTGCATTTGTACGATGTCGAAGATGCGGCCCTGGTGGCCGCAGGAGCGGCGTTCGGCAGCGACGCCGGGCGGTTTCGACGAATTGGTAAGTGATTTAACGGCTTACAATACTGTTTCGGGCGGTCCGGGCGTCAAGTCCCCGAAATTCCGACAGTGGGCCAGCTTAGCCCGATCCAGTTCATCCAACTCTTTACGGTGCAAAAACTTGCGCTTCCCAACCAGGGACTCGGGGCGGGCCGCCCGGCTCAGCGGAACAGTACCGCGGCCTTGGCCAGGGTGGTCCAGATGCCCCAGAGGAGCGGCACCGAGACCAGCAACCACGCGATGCCGACCAGGAACCAGCTCGCGCGCGACGGCGCGACCGGCTCGTCAGTAGGTGTCATGCCGACCTCCCCGCCGCAGAGTTCCCTGATGAAACAATATTCGGGACATCGTGATTTTATGCAATCTCACCGAGCTGCCCGCCTCAGGCCCGCCGCAGGGCCGCGCCCATCGAGCGCTCCTGTTCCAGCTCCGCGTCGCTCATGTAGTAGCGCTCGTTGACCGGCCGCAGCGCCAGGTTGCAGAAGAAGCCCGCCACCAGCAGTCCGGCCAGCACATACATCGTCACGTTGTAGGCCTGAGCCGCCGGGACACCCTGCTGGATCTGGTACTCCCGGATGTAGTTGACCAGCACCGGCCCCAGAATCCCCGCCGCCGACCACGCGGTGAGCAGCCGCCCGTGGATCGCGCCGACGAACTGGGTGCCGAACAGGTCGGCGAGGTAGGCGGGCACGGTGGCGAAGCCGCCGCCGTACATCGTCAGGATCACGCAGAAGATCACCACGAACAGCGCCACATTCCCGATCCGCCCGGCGAAGGGGGCCGCGGCGTAGAGCGCGGTGCCCAGCGCGAAGAAGATGGCATAGGTCCGCTTCCGGCCGATGTAGTCGGACAGGGACGCCCAGCTGATCCGGCCGGCGATGTTGAAGACGCTGAGCAGAGCGGCGAAAGCCGCGCCGATGGTGGCGAGCTGGGCCTTCTGCGCGTCGCCCAGCTCCTTGAGCGCCACCCCCGGCATGCCCACGAAGCGGCCGCCGAACACTTCCTGAATCATGGGCGAGGCCATCCCGATGACGCCGATCCCGGCGCTCACATTGAGGCAGAGCACGCCCCACAGCAGCCAGAACTGCGGCGTCTTCCAGGCCTGGTCGACGTGGACGTGCCGGGCGGTGATCATCCCGCTCCTGAGCGCCGCGTGCTCCGTGGTGAGCGCCCGGTGCCGGGGGCTACGCGGCACGACCGTCCATCCCGGCGGCGGCAGCCGATAGCCGAAGGCTCCCGCCAGCATCGCGACGAAGTAGATCGCTCCCATGGTGAGGAAGGTCTCCTCCACGCCCACCGACGTCGGGCCGGCGAAGTGCTTCATCAGGATGTCCGCGAGTGGGGCGCCGATCATAGCGCCGCCGCCGAAGCCCATGATCGCCATGCCGGTGGCCATCCCGCGCCGATCGGGGAACCACTTGATGAGAGTGGAGACCGGCGAGATGTAGCCCAGTCCGAGGCCACATCCGCCGATCACGCCCGAGCCCAGCCACAGCAGCCAGATCTGGTGCAGGTGGACGCCCAGGGCCGAGATCACGAACCCGCCGGCCCAGCAGAACGCCGCGACGACGCCGGCCTTCCGAGGACCGGCGTGCTCCAGCCATCTGCCGAACACGGCGGCCGAGGAGCCGAGGAAGACGAAAAAGAGGGTGTACATCCACCCGAGCGTGCTGATCTTCCAGTCGCACGAGCGGGTCACCATCATCTCGAAGAAGCCCATGCCGGCGGGGCAGGCCACCGGCTCGGTGATGCCGATTGCCCGGCTCAACGGCAGCCAGAACACGCTGAATCCGTATGCCATCCCGATGGACAGGTGAATCGCCAGCGCCGCGGGTGGGACCAGCCATCGGTTGAAGCTCGGCTTCGCGATGATCCGTTCGCGCGAGAGCAAACCCGCCATCCCCGGTCTCCTGATGTAGTTTTCGACCGAGGGAAGCTACCGATCACCGCTGAACGAGGCCAGAGCGCGCATGCGGGCGTCCGCATACTTCCTCATCGTGGCCGGTCTGGCGCCGGTACCCGCCGCCACGCTCGGGGCACAAGCCGCGGCTACCACCGAGTCGGTGCCCTGGCTCAAGGCTGACCCCGCGGCCCGCCGGGTGACCATCGCGCTCGAGGTCACCGCCCCGGCCGGCTCACCATCCGCGCTGCTCAACGGCTCTCGCGACGGCGGCGTCCAGCTGATCGTCCCACTCCGTTGGACCGTCACCTGGGACTGGCGCTCGGCGGACTCGACGGGGAAGCACAGCCTGGTCGTGATGGTGGAGCGCGAAAAGTTGCCCACCGAGGGGGGATCCCCGGCGTTCACCAACGCGATGAGCCGCTCGGTGACCACCGGTCTTTCCGCCGGACAGGTGGATCATACCACGTTCGAAGCGGATCAACCGGGCTGGTACTGGCTGCTCTGCGGTGTGCCGGGGCACGCGCTGGTCGGAGAATGGATCGGGCTGCGGGTGGATCCGGAGGCGACGACGGTGGGGGTGAAAAAGAAAAGCTCGCCGGTGTCACCCTGAACGGAGTGAAGGGGACCATCTGGCGATGCTCCCCTTCGCTGCGCCCAGGATGACACCTCGGTATCCTCTCATCCCTCTCCCCCACGCTCGTTCAGGAGCGCTTCCACCTCCCGTTCCCAATCCCTCACCTGCTTCGCGTGCTGCGCGCCGGTGGCCGGACCGTAGAAGCCCGCGTGGATCCGGCGCACCTTGCCGTCCCGTCCCAGAAAGATCGTGGTGGGAAACGAGGTGAAGCCGCGAAGCTGGGGCAGAGTCGCCGCCGCGGCCTCGGTGTCGTTGATGCCCGCGAGCAGGAGAGGAAACTCGATCCCGAACTTCTTCCGGTACCGCCGGACCAGGCGACGGTCCACCGCCGTGTCGCCCGAGACCTCATAGGCCAGCCCCACGATCTCCAGCCCGCGGCTGCGATATTTCCGGTGGAGCTTGACCAGCTCGGGCGCCGCGTCATGACAGGTCGGACACCAGGTGCCGAATACGTCCACCATGACCACCTTGTCCTTGAACCTGGGATCCTGCTGGGTGACGATGCGGCCCTCGAGATCGGGAAAGGCAAAGCGGAAGGGCTCGGTCGTGTCCGCCTGGGTGTTCTCCGTGACTGACCTGAGGTGTGGTGCGCCGGTGCTTCGGGCCGCCAGGAAGGGGGTCTGCGTTCGAAGGCCCGCGTGAAAGAGTCCCCGCAGGGTGTCCGGCGTGGTGCCGCTGCGGTTGAGCGCGCCGGTGAGCAGGTACACGTAGGATCCATCGAAGTGGGCCAGGGCGAAGCTGTCGCCCTGGACCCCACCCGCGAAGTGTCCGTAGTCGCCGGTGTTGGAGATGATGGTTCCCTCGAGACCGGCGCTGCCGTTCCGCAGTTCCAGCACCCGGGGGCTGGTACCGAAGTCACCCATCCAGAGCGCGTCCCAGCGACCGATCAGCCGCTCTGGCCCTCGGCTCACCGGCCACCGACCACGGCCGGCGCGAAACGGAATCACCCGCGGCCCCCGGTTCCCGACGTTGCGATAGGAGCCGGTTAGGGAGTCGCCCTTCAGCCGGGCGGTGATGGTGGCCCCGTAGTCGGCTATCTCCAGTGCCACACTGTCGCCGGCCACGGTCACCCCGGAGAATGGCTGGCACTTGTCCCCGTTGCAGAGCTGGCCGCGCCAGCCGGCGCCGCTTCGTTCTAAGGCCATCCCGAATCGCAGCTCGCCGCCCGCGAGGTCCAAGGCCGCCCGCCACTCACCGGCCGGCGAGGTGGTCGTTGGAGCGGCCAGGGCGAGGACGAGCACCGGGGCCCAGGACCTCACCGCGGCTCCAGTCCGCCCGGCGTACTCAGCCCGCCGCCCAGATAGCGCTCCCCGGCCTCGACCTTCGCCGGGATGGAATTCCCTCGCCAGGGGGCGGGGCAGGGAAAGGCCGAGCTGTAGGCGCAGAACGGATTTCGTGCCCGATTGAAGTCCAGCCGATACCGGCCTTCGCCCGCGGGTACCAGGGAGAGAAACCGGCCCGCGGGGTACGAGCCCTGACCGTTGGTGCCATCCCGGAAATAGACCTCCAGCTCCGACTCCTCTTCGATGCCGGTCGGAATCCGCCGGACTCGAAGTCGCACCGGGCGTCCATCGATCGGGATCACTACCGTGCCGGCCTCCGCAGCGTCGACCTCGATGCCGTCCACCGCGAGGACACGGACCTCCCCCGGCTCCTCCGGGGGCGTGATGGGCCCCACGAACACCAGTGTCGGGTCGTACTCATAGTACTCCGTGGCTTTGCGCTCGCGATTCGGGCCGTATACCGTGATCACGCGGCGTCCGCTCACGCCTCCCGATGTCACGAAGTACGAACCCAGCGCGAGGGGGCGACCCGGCGGAACGAGCCGGCTGCCGGATCCACCCGCCAAAGTCACTCTCCCGGCCCGCTCGGTCACCCGGTGCTCGGCCACTCCCTCGAGCGGCACGTCCGCATCGGGCGGGCCCAGCCGGATACCGCTGCCGATGGGCTGCTGCGCGAGCGCGGCCAGCGGCGAATTCGGTGCGGTGGCGAGCCACTCGGCGTAGCCCGAGCGCTCCCGTTCGATGTCAGGGGGCACGTCCTGGGAGAGGAGCGGAGCGGCGAGCGCGACCAGGGCTGTCAGCGCCTGCACCCCGGCCCGGCGGCAGATCACGAGCGCTTGAGCGGACCGACCAGCAGAATGGGTGAAGTGGGCTGGGACGAGCCTGACTCCGGCTCCACCGTCACCGCGGCCGCGCTCACCTCGCCATCGGGTGGAACCGGAATCTGCTCCACCTTCACGTGCCCGTCGGGCTCCGGCTTGAACGTCACCGAAGGCACCGGCGAGCCGTCCTTGATGAACCAGAGCTGGTACGCGCGGCCCTCGGGGACCGGCTTGATCCGGAATCCGTGAACGATCGCGCGATGGCGCTGCCGGTCCCAGAACAACTGGATACCGGGATCGGGATCGCCGCTCGAGGTGAGCTGGAACATCTGCACCCCGGGCTCGAAGATCGCATTGAGCGTGGCCTCCCGCTGGGTGAGCAGGTTCGACGTTTCGGCCAGGCGTGACATGGTGCTTCGGAGCTGCTCCCGAAGGTCCTCCGCCTCCCGCAGCTGCACGTAGCCGAAGCCCAGCCCTACGGCGGCGATCAACCCGGCGGCCAGCGCACCCCAGGC
The DNA here is from genome assembly GCA_036556625.1 of Gemmatimonadales bacterium. Classification (GTDB taxonomy): domain Bacteria; phylum Gemmatimonadota; class Gemmatimonadetes; order Gemmatimonadales; family GWC2-71-9; genus CAVVWJ01. The sequence continues at coordinate 67,677 of DATBJC010000118.1, read as the reverse complement.
CGGGCCCGGACGCCGCACCGGCCCGGAGATGCGAGCCGGCGGAATCGAATGCACCAGCGGCCCATGCATTCGTGACAGCACCCGCTCGCGGAGGTCGGGCGAGGGGGCGGCCTCCGGTCCGGCCAGGGCCAGGAGTGCCGCCACTTCGCGGTACTCCGCCACTTCGCGCTGGGTCTCGGGCGAGCCGGTGAGGAAGGCCTCGAATTGCCTTGCCTCCTCGGGCGAGAGCGCCCCGAGCGCGTACGCCGCGGCCAGATCCTGGGGCGATTCCTGGCGGGACGGACTCATTGCCCACGCTCGAAGTAGAACGGCCGGAGATGCTCCCGCAGCTTCTGCATACCCAGACGCACCCGGGTCTTGATGGTGCCGAGCGGCTCCTGAAGCAGCTCGGCGATCTCCGACTGCGAAAGGCCCTCGAAGAACGCCAGCTCGATCGCCCTCCGCTGAGGTGGCGAGAGGGTCTCCAGTGCCTGTTGTACCTGGGCCCGTCGCTCGGCAAGATCCACTCCACTCGAGGGGTCCGCCTTCCAGCCGCCCATCGCCGGGGACGAGTCGGGGCGGTCCGCCGCCGCCGTGGCGGTGATGCGATCCCTACGGCTCCGGGCCCGCACCAGATCCAGCGCCCGGCTGCGTGCGATCGTGGTCAGCCAGCCTGGCACCGAGCCACGGTTGATCTCGAACTTGCCCGCCTCCCGCCACGCCTGGGCGAAGGCGTCGAGCACCACCTCCTCGGCGTCCGCCCGCTGACCCACGATCCGATAGGCTACGGCATAGAGCATCTGACCATACCGGTCGTACAGGTGACCCATGGCACGCTCGTCGCCCTCGGCGGCCCGGGCGACGAGATCGGTGTCGCTGGTAGGTGTGGGTCCGGTCGCGGTGCTGCGCATCAGCCCTGGGTGGCGGGGAGAGGTCGACTCGCTCATCGGGCTTTGACTCTCGACCATGAGTCTAATCATGGCAGCGCCTTCGGCCCATCCCCTCGGGTGAAGATGAGTGTGGCCGTGCGGCGCTGGTAGCTCGCACGAACCAGGTTGACCTGATCGGCGAACCGATCGGTGAGAACCCGGTTGCTCACCTTCGCGCCCGAAAGGCCGGCCGCCATCCGCCCGCGAAGCCGGATGGTGACGACGTCCGCACCCGTGTCGGCGCCGGCCCATTCCAGCCGGACCGGTGCACCGCTCCGATCCGCCAGCGCGAAGCGCTCCGCGATGTAGGGACCTACCGCGCCGACCGTGGCCAGGTCGTCCGCGAACACCCGAAGCACCACCCGCACCGAGTCGGCCTCCTGCACCAGCTCGGCCGAGGAGCTGTGCGTGGGATGCGCGATCGATCGCGGCGCCAGCAGCGCCACCGTCAGCGCGACGATCCATGACCCGTTCACCATGGCAGCCGCGACACCGCCATCGGCAGCGCCAGCAGCACGACCACCGCCGATACCGCCACCACCCGGCGCCGATGGCCCACCAGCTGGTCCATGCCTGCGAGCACGACGGCCGCGCCGGCGAGAATTGCCAGCTGCCCCAGCTCGATTCCCAGGTTGAAGCCGAGCAAGGGCACCGCGATCGAGCCGGTGAAGAGGCTCCGCAGGTAGTTCGCGAAGCCGGCGCCATGAACCAGACCGAAGACCCCGGCGAAGACCGGCCGGGAGCGGCCGCGGATCGTCCCGGCCCCTCGGTCGCGCATCAGCAGGTTCTCGACTCCGGTCGCCACGATGGTCAGAGGAATCAGGAACTCGATGAGGGCGGTCGGAAGGACCACGGCTCCCGTCACGGCGAGCGCCAATGTCGCCGAGTGCCCGGCCGTGAATGCGGTGACCACCCAGGCCGCACTGCGCCAGTCCCGGCCGCGATAGATCGCGGCCAGCGCGAACAGAAAGAGGAGATGATCCCATGCGGCCGGATCAGCGATGTGATGGAATCCCAGGCCGACGTAGGCAAGGAGCTCGGACACGTAACTCATTCCTCGGTTGCATCGAGCCGCGCGAGCGTAGCTCTCGCCTCGGCAGGCTGGAAGGGATCCCAGTGGGGATTGATCGCCAGCGCGGCTCTCAGATGCCGGCGGGAATCCGCGCGGTAGCCGAGCGCCGCCTCGATGGTGCCGGCGTGGAAGTAGAGCGTCGGATCGCGGGTGCCCAGAGCGAGGGCGCGCCGCATCCTCTCATGCGCTTCCGCTGCCCGGCCCGACCGGTAGAGCGCCCAGGCGAGCAGGTCCCACCCGTAGATGTCCTGGCGCACGGCGATCTCCCGTTCCGCCCGGGCGAGTACGCTGGGCACTTCCTTCCCGCGATCGAGCAGCAGCAGCCCCCAAAGCCGATGGAAAGTGTCCTGCTCGAGCACGCTGACCGACAGCGCGCGGTAGTACTCCTCCGCCTTGAGGCTGTCACCCGAGGCAGCATAGGCCTGGTACAGGAAGCCGAGCGTCGCCGGATCGAGGCTCCTCGCGAGAGCTCGCTCCCCGTACTCGATCGCCTCGCCCCAACGGCCGCGCGCGGCTGCGACGCGGGCTCGCGCCTCCAGCAGCCGGTGGTCATCCGGCATGCCGGCGAGTCCGGCTTGCAGCTCGCGCTCCGCCTCGCCCAGGCGGCCATACCGGAGGGCCAGGTCGCCCAGGCGCCACTGGAACCAGGCGATGTGCGAGGGGGACATGCCGTGGAGCCGGGATGCCCGGTCACGCGCTTCGCGAAGCAGCCGCCGGGCCGCCTCAGGCCGTCCGCGCAGCTCTTCCCATCGGGCGTAGCGAGCCGCGACCGTCAGGTCGTCGCGGACGGTGTACAGCATTCCGAAGGTGCGCCGGGCCTGGTCGTACGCGCCCAGCTCGAGCTGGATCTCGCCCAGCAGTGACCGCGCCGAGGTCGAGGTTGAATCCAGCGCCAGCAGCCCCTCGGCCACCGAGCGTGCCTCCGGGAACCGGTGTTGCCCCATCAGGCTCGCCGCCAGCACCTGAAACGCCGTTCCGTTTCGCCCCCTGCGAAGCTCGAGCGAATGTCGCGCGTGGCCTTCCGCGCGCCGGAAGTCTCCGTCGCCACCCCCGAGCCGTCCCCGCTGGAGAAAGAGGCGGGCCAGCTCGGCGAAATCCCGAGCGGAGCGCGGGTCCCGCGCCACCCGAGCCTGGAAGAACCCGATGTCCATCTGCAGCACCCGGGTTTCCGGGAGACGCGGTGTGGCCGAAGCCTCGGCGCTCCCGAGCGAGCGGGCCATCACCAACGCCGCGCTCACCGCGCCCAGAAAGAGCGCGGTGAGCATCAGCCGTCCGGCGGCCAGGGGGATCAGTTGGGCGCTCCCAGATAGGGAAACGCCGCGGAGAACGGAGAGTCGCTGGCCACGTTGTCGGTGGTGAGCGCCGCCTTGCCGGCCGCCCCGTCGGGGTCGGCGCCGAAGGGATCGCCGAACACCGCGAGGAGCGCGAGGTCCACCACGTCATCGTTCAGCTTGCGGCCGCCCCAACCGTCCGCGAACGGAGCCAGCGGAAGCCAGGTGAGCCACCCGGCGCTGCCCGGATCCCGATTGGTCTGGACAACCAGGATGTCCGGCAGGAGCACGCTGCCGAGCGTGTTGGCGTACGCCTCTGATCGGCCGGCGACGCTGCTGGGGCCGGTGAGGAACGACAGGATCTCCGGGCCGATGGTCGCCGCGTCAGCGTCGGGACCGATGGTGCCGTGAGTGGGGTGGCTGGCCTTGCTCAACAGCACTTCGCTCACCAGCGGATTGCCCAGCCGCTGGATCTGATCGAAGGTCGCCGGCGTGCTGGGGCCGCTGTCATCACTGCACGCGGCCGCGATGACCGCGAGCGCCGCCGCGGCGGCTCCCAGCGTCAGGCGGCGGAGCCGATGCCCCGGGGTGGTGCGCTGCATGAGAGTCTCCCTTGTGTGTGCCATGGTCGGTGTCATCGGCTGATGGTGCCCCAGATCCCCAGCTTGCCGGGTGCCCCGTTCTCGATCAGCGAGCTCGGCAGCTCGATGACGATCGACAGGACGTTGAACCCGTCGACGTAGTTGATGCCGGGGCTGCGGAAGAAGAACGGCGCCGAGGGATTGGGGTCGAGCGCGCAGGGCTGCGAGAGCTCACCGCCCTCGGGCTTGCGGTCGGGCAGGATGCAGAAGGCGGCCTCGAGGTCGATGAAGAAGGGATCGTCTCTCGGACCCGCGAAGACCTGGAGATTGTCGCTGCTGCCAAGGGGCGTAGCGATCACTCCGCTCACCGCGGGCGAGACGTCGGCGATCTCGTTGTCGGTTGCGCCCTGGACCGGCGGCTCGATCGGCCCGCGCACCTGCACCTGCTGGTTGGCACCGGTGCCGCTGAACGTGACCTGGACGACCCGGTCCTCCCGGGCATCGCCGTCGTTGTCGATCTTGAACTGGTAGAGCAGCGCGGGGTCGAACGAGGCATCCGCCGCGGTCGCGCCGGGGGTGAGGAAGGCCCGGCTGTTCATCACCAGCACGATGCGTCCGGTGGAAGAGCCGGGGAACGCATAGACGTCGGTCATGTCCAGCTTGGGATTGTCCAGCTCGACTTCGCGGGTGTCCTGGTGATCCGATCCGGTGGCGAGCCCGACGCCGCCGGCCGCGCCGGCCAGCAGCAGGAGCCCGGCGGCGACCCTGCGCCGGCGTGTGGTGGGTCTGACGCTCATGACCTTCGATCTCCTTGACGGGGTGGCGTGACGGCACGTGAGGTTTGCGCGTCCGTGACTGGCCTACGCCCCCGGAGGGAGAACGGATCTCTCGGATGGCTCGCTGTGAAGCTCGGCGGTGGGGTGACCGCGATCGTGTGCGGCAGGGACTACGTCCGTTCGAGGTGGCCAGACGTAGGTGTGGGGAGTGGCGGCGGCCGGTCTTCAGAGGGTTCCATTGGTTCTACTGCTCTACGCTCCACTGGAGGCCGGTCGCCGGCATTCATCGCTGTCGCATCACCATCTCCAGAATCGGTCGGGGGCAAAGGGACCGAGATCTTCCATCGGCGTGTCGCCGGTGACGAGTTGCCGCACCAGCACGCCGGTGAGCCCGGCGAGCAGGACGCCGTTGCGGCCGTGTCCGGTCGCATACCACAGCCCGCGCAGCCGCGGCTCGGCGCCGATGATGGGAAGCCCGTCGGGCGTGACCGGCCGGAGTCCCGCCCACGTCCTCCTCACCTCGGCGCTGGTCAGGGTGGGGCACAGCGCGGTGGCCGATGCGAACACCCGGGCCAATCCTGCCGAGGTCACCTCGGGGTGGAAGCCGGCATACTCCATGGTCGAGCCGGCGATCGCTTCATCGCCGCGGGCCACGAGATATCCGCCGCGACCGTAGACGATCGCCCGGCGGCCGGCGGCGGGCCAGGGAAACGCGGCCATCTGACCCCGGACGGGTGCTACGGCAACCGGGCGGGGCACGCCCCCGATGGTTCCCGACCATGCCCCGGCGGCGAGGAGGACATCGCCCGCTACGTAGCGGCCCTGCCGGCCGACCACCCCGGTGACATTGTCGCCCCGCGATTCGATGCTCACCGCGGCGTCCTGCTCGAAGATCGTGCCGAGCCGGGTAGCATCCTCGCGAAGGGCGGTCACCAGCCGCGCCGGCTCCAAGGCACCCTCATGCGGGGCCCAGAGCGCGCCGGCGGTCGGGCCCAGCCAGGGCCATCTGGTGGCCACCTCGTCGGCGTCCAGCCAGTCCGCCAGGTGGCCCTGCTGCCGCTGCCAGGCCACCTTCGACCGGAGATCGGCCGCCTCGCCCTCGTCCGCCGCGACCCAGGCGATCCCCTCGCGCCAGAGCCCGATGTCGCAGCCGGTCGTCTCGCGCAGGGCGTCGGCAAGCGGTCCGTAGTGCTCCCGGGCTGCCAGACCCACCTCCAGCAGCGGGTCCTCCGGGTCGGCCTCCATCTGAGGGGCCAGCATTCCGGCCGCCGCCTTCCACGCCTGGCCGTTCTCGCCGTCGGGATCCAGCACCAGCACCCGCTTGCCGACCAGCGCCAGCTCCCGAGCGCAGGCAGCACCTATCGGCCCACCACCCACCACGATAACATCGTAGGCAGTAGTCACTTATCTTCCCTATGAAACTATTTGAAACGCAAGGGCGTACTGCGCGCTGTCCCGTCGTCTGGAGGAAGTTACCATGCTCAGGAGTCTCATCGGGTTCGCGATCTTCGCGGTGATCTCGATCTTCCTGATCAAAGTGTTCTTCGGTCTGTTCGGCCTGGTCCTCGGCCTGCTGGGCACGCTCCTGTGGCTGGCCCTGGTGGGATTCGTGATCTACCTGATCCTGAAGGTGTTCGCGCCGGACACGGCAGCGCGGGTACGGGAGATGGTGTCGGGCAGATAGTAGGGCGGGACGTCGCGCCGTACTTCATCCTGAGCGAACGCGAAGGATCTGCTATGCCGGGTGGCACTCCCCCCGGGGCAGATCCTTCGCGTTCGCTCGGGATGAGGCCGTGAGGTACTCCTGCTCAGGATCCCTCCAGCTCCTCCATCACCCCCCAGACCAGCAGCGGAATCATCAGCTCGTGATGCCCGGTGAGGAGATACCCCTCACCGCCGGCGCGGGTCGGGCGCTGCACCACGTTCACCCGCGGGCGGTACTGCCGCTGCATATCGAAGTCCGCTGCCAGGAAATGCGTGGGCGCGCCCCCATGGAGGTTGCGCGCGACGGCCAGCGCCTTCAGAAACACCTCCGGCAGCACCACCGCGCTTCCCAGATTCAGCACGGCGCCGCCCTGGTCCATCGCGGGGAGCGATCCGGCCAGGCGGCGGAAGTCCCGGTGGCTGGTCGCACCGAGCGCAGCTCCGTCGGTGGTCGGATGCTGGTGGATGATCTCCGCACCGATGGCCGGGTGCACGGTCACCGGCACGTCGTGCCGCAGCGCCGCCAGAAGAATCGAGCTGCCGCCTCCGGGTAAGCCTGATCGCCCCGCCAGCGAGCGCGCCAGTCCTTCTCCCATCCCCTGCTGAGCCTTCGCGGCCTTGGCGATGGCCGCGTTCATCTCGGCTCCGGTCTCGTCCGCCATCCCGAAGGTGCCGTCCGCCAGCCCGCTCTCCACGTCTTCACTGGTCCCGCCGAACGCAGCCAGCTCGTAGTCGTGAATCGCCGCGGCGCCGTTGAGCGCCAGGTGGGAAACGATCCCCCGCTGCACCCAGGCGACGATCAGGGGGCCGATCCCGACCTTGATCACGTGCCCCCCCACCAGGAGCACCACGCCCCGGCGCTGCCGGGCCGCGCGGGCTACCCCGCGTATCACGGCGCGCAGATCGCGCGCGGCCAGCACGTCGGGAAGGCTGTCGAGGAAGGCTTGGAAGGATCGATGCCCGCCGGGCGGAGCGGCGAGCAGTGAGGAGTCCACCTTGTTGCGCCTGGTGGCCACCGCGACCGTCCGGACCCGGCCGAGATCGGCCTCCTGGTAGGCCACGCTCAGGCGCCGCTGGTCGAAGCGGCGCCGCCGGGCACCACCATCTCCTTGAGCCGGAGCGTGATGGTGCCGAAGGGGAATTTGCTGCGGATCTGCACCGGCAGCCGGCGTGCGTCGTCGGTCAACCAGATGCGGGTGTCGGACCGCTTGGAAAACAGTCCCTTGGTATCGATGACCGGGTGGAGCACGAGACATTGCACCTTGCTGCCGTCGGGCAGCTCCATCTTCTCGCGCTTTACCACCTCGACGGTGACCGGATTCTTCTCCTTCTTGAAGTAGCGATCGAAGACGTACTTCTTGCCCACCTCGAGCGGAGTGATCCTTACGAAGTAGAAGAACGCGGCGTCATCCAGGGGATCGGTGGGGCTGGAGAACGTGGTGTCGCGCCCCTTCTCGCGATAGAACCCGGAGTCGGGAAAGATCTCGAAGGTCCGGTGCTTCGGCTTGTCGTTTTCGACGAAGTCCTGGACGAACCGATGGGAGGCGAAGTCCTCGGTGGCCACCCAGGACTCGAGCACGTCGTCCAGCGAGTAGAAGACCGTCTTGCCCCGCAGCCGGAACCGGAGGCGAAAGGTCTCCACCCCGCGCACCGAATCGATCGCGGCCACCTGGAGCGTACCGGAGCCCAGGGTCAGCATCCCCAGCTTGGCGCTGTAGGTGAGCGTCTCGCCCACCGCGAAGGGATACTCGCCGTCGTTCGCCGGCGGGTCGGGTGCCGCGTTCCCCTGGAACAGTCCGGCCAGCAGCAGGATCGAACGCATCATCAGGATACCGCCTCCACATGCCGCTCCGCGTCACGCGCCGCCGGTTCGGTCGGTGGCGCGATAGGCGTGGCGCGGAAGCTCGATCGCGCGCGCCACAGATTCATCATCTCGTCGGCCGGCCGCAGCCGGCTGGGCCGCTGCCGCAGGTCGTGCCGCTCAATCGAGGCCACCGACTCGACCCGGCGGGCGTAGCGGCCGGTGCGCCAGTACAGCTCCGCGTTCGCGGCCCATCCATCGGTCACCAGAAATCTTCCACCGTGGCTCCGCATCGCGTTCCTGAGCGCCACCAGCCGGATGATGGCGAACCCCGATACTACGTCCCGGACGCCGGGCACCGCCACGATCCCCCGGAGCAGGTGGGGCGCGTAGCGTCGCAGCATGCGCTGAGGCCGCGAGGGCTCGCCCTCCAACCGGCCTTCCGCCACCACCAGGTCCGCGCCGCTCTCGATCCGGCGCACCAGATCAGGGATCACCTGGGGATTATGGGTGAAATCGGCGTGCATCAGGATCGCCGCGTCCCGCTTGGGCCGGTCGGTCAGGTCGATGGCGGTGCGGAGCAGTTGCTGGACCGACGCGGAGTAACCCCGGCGCTCCGGATGCCGGACCAGCGTGAGCGGCAGGACCCGGGTGTAGGGCTCGAGGACTTCGCTGGTGGGATCGGTCGAGGCGTCATCCAGCACCAGGAGCTGATACTCCCTCGGAAAGCCCACGAACACCTGGCGAATCTTCCACAGCAGCAGGCCGATCGTCGCCGCTTCGTTGTGGCTCGGTATGCAGACGTAAATCATGATCCGTCAATCGCTGGGGCGCACGAACGATACACCGATCTGACCTCGCCTGCCATGCGGTCCGCGCTGAATCGCTCGACAGTGCGTCGGGCCTGTTCGATCACCCTGCGACGCAGGTCGCCGTCGCAGATCAGCCGCCGGACCGCACCGGCCAACGCCTCCGGATTTCGAGGTGGAACCAGAAGTCCGGCCCCCTGGATCAGCATCTCGGGGAGGCCCCCCGCCGAGGTTGACGCAACGGGGATGCCACGGGCCATAGCGTCCAGTACCGAGGTCCCAAGGCCTTCTTCCCGGCTGCTCATGACGTAGACGTCGGCATCTGCAATGATTCGCAGCGGGTAGGCCACCTGTCCCAACAAGTGGACTCGGTCGGTGAGGTCCAGCTCTCGGCGGAGCCATTCCAGCAGCGGCCGCAGAGGGCCTTCCCCGGCGATCACCCAGTGGAGCAGCGGGAAGCTGGGAACCAGCCGGCGGGCGGCGTGCAGCAGGGTAACGTGATCCTTGTGGGGTACCAGCGCGCCGACGGTGCACGCGAGGGTGGCCTCGGGCGGAAGCTCCAGCCGCTCGCGCAAGCCCAGGGGCTCCACCTGTCGTGCCGCCTCGAGGTCGATGCCGGAGTGCACCACCACCACCCGGCTGGGATCGATGCCATCGTCGGAGAGCACGTCGGCGACGGCGGCGGAGACCGCGATGACGCGCGCAGCCCGGCTCCAGAATCCCCGACGACGCAGGTGAAAATCCACCCGCCGGGTGGCCACCACCGGCACCCGAGTGACCAGCCCACAGAGGCCGGCGAGGGTCACCGCGTGTGAGTCGTGCGCGTGCAACAGTGCGCCGCCGGCGCGAATCTCCCGGAGGATCGGCAGGAGCACTCTGGGATCCAGCCCATAGCTCCAGCTGGCTTCGTGCACCCGGATGCCTTCGTGCTTGAGGCGGTACGCCAGCTCGGTCCCCGCGCCGGTCACCACCACCTGGTCGGTGAGCCCCCCGGCCCGCAGCGCTCGGGCGAGCAGGAATACCTGACGCTGTCCGCCGCGCCACTCGCGGCCGGACGCGACGTGGACCACGGTCGCGCTCACGTCTCCGGGAGGGCTTCGACCGGCCGGCTGCCGCTCTCGCGGCGCCGGAGGTAGGGACCACCTTCGCGGGCGACCTCACGCAGCAGCCCGCGAAGTTCGGCCAGACTGAACGGCTTGTGCAGATACGGACGGTCCAACGACTCGAGGAACGCCAGCGTGTCGCCGCGGACCGTGTCGCCGGTGCTGAAGACCAGCCGGTCGGCGAGCTCTGGCCGCCGCCGGGCGAGTTCCTCGTAGAACTCGCGGCCGCTGAGCCGCGGCATCCGGAGGTCGGAGATCACCAGGTCGAAGGTGTCTTCGGCCGCGACGGCCAGGGCCTCCGCGCCGTCGCTCGCAACCACGGGGATGTGGCCCCAGGCCTCCAGCGTGGCCCGCATGTAGTGCAGAATGTGGGGCTCGTCGTCCACCACCAGCACCCGCAGGCGCCGGGTGGGCACCCGCTGATCCTCGTCCGGCACCGGTGCAGGCGGCCGGGTGGCCAGGGGCAACTGGACGGTGAAAACCGATCCCTTCTCTTCCTCGGTGGCGAGCATGATGCGGCCGCCGTGCTCCCGCACGATGCCCTGACTGATGGACAGCCCGAGGCCGGTGCCTTCGCCCTCGGGCTTGGTGGTGAAGAACGGCTCGAACACCTGCGCCGCCAGGGCCTCGGACATCCCGGGGCCATCGTCCGCCACATCCACCGCCACGCCGTCGAGCCAGCGCCGGGCGCGCACCGTGACAGTGCCCGGCCGGCCGGTGCTGGCGATTGCCTGGGCCGCGTTATTGATGAGATTGACGAAGACCTGTTGAATCTGGTTGGGATCGATGTCGGGCATGGGGAGATCGGGTTCGATCTCCAGCGTGGCCTCCACCCGGTAGGCCATCAGATTGTTCCGCAGCAGCAGAAAGGTCGCGTCGAGGAGCGGCTTGAGCGCGGTGGGGCGACGCTGGTGCTCCTGCTTTCGCGCGAAGCTGAGCAGATTCTTCACGATGCTCGAGGCCCGCTCGGCTTCCTCCTGGATGACGGTCAGCGGCTCCCGCAAGGGCGGCGGGACATTGGGCACCTCGGTCAGGTAGTCGGCGAAGCCGACCACCGAGGCCAGGGGGTTGTTCAGATCGTGGGCGATCCCGGCGATGAGCTGCCCGATGGCCGACATTTTCTCCGACTGGATGAGCTGGTCCTGCAGCCGGCGGCGCTCGGTCTGGTCGTCGAACAGGAGCACCACGGCGGAGCGGTCGGTACTGCTAATCGGCACGGCCGTCACCGCATAGGTCTGGTCGCCCGTGCGAAGCTCCACCTCGCGGCCCGCTCCTTGCTGGTCCAAGGCCCGCTGCAGCTCGGTGGCCCATTCGGGTGGCGCAAAGGCCTGCCACGGGCGGCCGATCAGGCTGGCGGGTGGGGCGTTCACCAAGTCGGCAAAGGCGCGGTTGGCCCGGCGGATACGGCCCCCGCGATCCACGATGCAGAGCGCCGGCGAGATCGCGTCCACCACCTCCTGCCAGGACCGCCGGCCGTCGTCGTGCAGGTCCACCAGGCGGGCGCTCTCGAGCGCGATGCTGGCCTGGCTCACCAGGCCTTCGAGCAGCGCGAGGTCCTGTGGCGTGTAGCGACCCGGCTCACCGCGAACCGCGATCGCCCCGGTTACTCTCCCTTTGGCGATCAACGGAGCGAACAGCCAGCTTCCGGCGGAGTCCGGCTGAGGGGGCAGGGAGCCGTCGCGGGTGAGCGGCTCCAGGCCGTCCGAGAGGAGCAGCGCGCCGCTTCGGGAGACGTACTCCAGGAGCTGCTGGCGGTGGGAACCCTGGCCCGGCCAAGCGTGCAGGGTGTCACGGGCATCGACGTCGTGATGGGGCAGGGAAAGCGCGATCTCGGTGGGGGCGAGGTTTTGCCGGACGTGTCGCAGCAGCGCGTCCACCACTGAGGCACGCCGCAGCGTACCGGCCAGCTCCTGGCCGAACGCGGTCACCCGGCGGACCATCGTCAAGTCGTCTCCCCGAGGAGGGCTAGTCATGATTCAGGCCAATGCGCGCGGCCGTCTCACGGCGGCGGACCTCCAGCTGGTGGTCCTGCTGCTGAGCCGGGGCTCCGCGCACCGGCGGGCGTCGCTCGAGCGCCGGCTCGCCACCGAAGGCCCGGATCAGCTGCTCGATGCCCCCGAGCTGCTGGAGCGACTGCTCACCGTCCGCACCATGCTGGTGCCGTCCGAGACGCTGTTCTTCTACGTGATGGTTCGCCACGCGCTGCGCCGTGCCGGTATCGACGACCGCGACCTGTCCGACTACCTGGCCGCGCTGCTGCTCGAGTTCGGGCAGCGCGACCGGGCGTGGCGGATCGACTGGCACGACGACCAGCGGCACCAGTATCTGGTGGACATCCTGACCGATCTGGAGGCGACCGAGGGCGACCGCCGGTTCCGGGTGATGGTGCACCTCGGCAATTACTCCCTGTGGCTCGCCGGGCTGTTTCCCGATTATATCGCGGCGCGCCATCTGCGAAAAGCGGGGCCGGACGTCAGCTACTACGACGCGCTGGGGCGGAGAGGGTTCGGGATGGCGTCGGATCACGCGCTGGCCAATCAGTACGGTCTCGGCCCCGTGCTGCGCACGGCGGCAGAGCGGTTTCCTTCGCTACGCAGCGCGCTCAACGGGGTGAGCGATCGGGTCTTCTTCCCCGGCGGCGGTACCGACCGGGCCGTTCGCGACCTAGGAATCCACTGAGGCCGCGAACGTTCCTGCCCGCTCCACCAACGCCCTGAAGAGCCCCCGCTCCGGGGCTGCCTTCTCGGCGTGCATCTCCTCCGGGTGCCATTGCACCGCGAGCATCCAGGGTTGCCCCGCCGTACCCTCGACCACCTCGATCAGCCCGTCCTCGCTCCAGCCCGTGGCGACCAGCCCCGGAGCCAGGTCACGAATGCCCTGGTGGTGGAAGGAATTCACTCTCACCTCGGTGGCGCCGAGCACTTCAGCCGCGAGGCTTCCCGGCTCGAGGCGGACGGCATGGCTTCGGTCGGTACGGGTGCCGGCGCGATTGTGGTCGACCGGTCCGGGTCGTTCGGTGGGCAGGTCCTGATGCAGGGTACCGCCCAGCGCGACGTTGATGAGCTGGATGCCGCGGCAGATGCCCAGAATCGGCAGCTCGCGCTGGCGGGCGGCGGCGAAGAGCGCCAGCTCGAAGAGATCCCGCTCCCGGCTGGGGGGATTGAGGAGCGGCGACCGATCGGCGTTGTACCAGGCTGGATCCACATCTTCGCCGCCGGTCAGCACCAGGCCGTCTACCCCATCCAGCGCTCGCGCCGCGTACGAGGGGCCGATGAGCGGGCTCAGCATGACCGGCACGCCGCCGGCCAGGCTCACCGAGCGCACGTACGCCGAGTTGAGGCCGGTCCGCTCGGCAGCATCCCAGATGCGCACCACCCCGCCGAGTGCGATGCGCGGTGTTCTCACCGGAGAATCGAGTCCGGAAACAGAAAGGGACAGCTCGGGTCGGTGATCTTCGCGGGATCCACTTGCACTCCGATCAGAGGAACCGTACTCCCCGCCACCGATACCTCTCCGAGTCGGGGCGCGCCGGTGATCGGCCTGCCTTCGTACAGCGCGACGCCGATCAGCCGGTCCTGCGGGTCGGCCACCAGCACGCCGAACCCCGGCTTGGCGGTGGCGGGCAGGTTGCCCTCCACGCCGATGATCAGCAGGGAGTCGGTTCGCCCGACGACAGCGGGAAACGCGCCGTCGGCGATGACTCGGGCCACCGTCCGCTCGGGCAGCGAGCCCGGCGGCGCCGCCAGTGTCTGATTGGGAATGGTGAACTGCTCGAGCAGCGTGGTGGCTGCGGCGAGAGCCGCTACGCCACAGGTCGGAGGCGTTCCGCCGGAGGGGCGGTCGCAGCCCGAGAGAAGGGCAACCAGGGAAAGCGTGATGCAGAGCCGGCGCATTGTTGGGGAAAGATAGGCTCAGCGGCCGAGTGTCTCCAGTGAGCGCAGCAGGTTCCGTCGGGCGGCGGCTTCGTACCGATCGCTGAAGTGCGCGGTTCGATACAGCCGATCGCGGGCCAGGAAGCGTTGCAGCACCGCCGAGCGACCCAGTCGGTACAGCTGGTCCGGGACGGAACCGTACTCGGCGCGGATCCCCCGCTCGTACTCGGCGAACTCCGCGAAGGGTCGGCCAAGAATTGAGAGGTCCACGTCGCAGACCAGCGCGCCGGTGGGATCCTCCGCCGGCTGAGTATGATCGGTCAGCCGAACCAGTCTGGCCACCTCGTCCGCCTTCGCCTGGGACCCGCCGGCCTCGAGCAGCGCCCGGGCGGCCCACTCCGCACTCCGCGTCTCATTGTCCGGCGAGCCGGGCAGGTACACCGCATCGTGGAACCAGAGCGCAATCTCCGCCAGGTCCCGATTCACTGCGCCGGCGGGCGCGTCATCGAGCTGGGTCAGACAGTCGCGCAGGTGGTCCGCCCCATGATAGCGGCGGTGAGGCTCGGTCCAGGCGCGATAGAGGTCGTGGAAGACCTCGTGGGTTGTGTCCGTGGCGCCCACCCGTCTCCAGATCCGATCAAACCGATCGCTCAGGGATTCCGGGCTCATCCCGCGAGGAACCAGTCGGCCATCGGTCGCCGGGCCGGTTGCCAGCGGGCCAGCCGGTCCAGCACCGGCAGGGCCACGGCACGCGCCGAGGGCCGCTGCAGAAAGGTCGCGAAGCGGTCGTGCCGCCGCTTGACCCGCAGCCACCGGTTCAGCCGGTGAGAGACGTAGGAGGGATCGAGGATCCCGCGGGCGACTTCCTGTCCGGTGAGCAGTGCCGAGTAGATTCCCTCCGCAGTCAGTGACGACGGAACGCCGGCAGCATCCCCCGCGAGATGAACCCTGCCATCGAAGTGGAGCCCGCGGAAATCAACCTCGAGCGTGGCGCCCTCGAACGGCTCGCCCCGGCGGGCCAGCCCGAGGCCATCCAGTCGCGAGTCGAGATAGGCGCGGAGCAGCGCCGGACGGACGATGTGCTTGGACGCGACCGCGCCGACCGAGGTGTAGTCCTGGTGGGGGAACACCCAGAAGTAGCCGCCACCCAGCCTCGGATCGCACTCGACCCGGAGCGGCTCCAGGCGCACGCCGCGGAGGTTGTATTCCGCCGCGAAGTACACCCGCGGCGAGGGAAGACCGAGCGCGCGGCGGACCGCGGAGTCGGCGCCGTCGGCGCCGATGAGGTGCCGCCACTGCACCCGCGTGTCGCCGGCGAGCGCGGTCCGACGCGCCAGGTCCAGTTCGCGCAGCGGGCAGTCCGCCCGCACCTCGGCGCCGGCCGCACGGGTCCAGCCCGCCTGGTACCGGCCGAGCTCCCGGCGCGATAGGGTGACGACGATGGTGCGCTCGGGGTCGAGCACGACCGCTGGCCCCGCCGCAAACGCGACCTGGCCGATTCGGCTGAGGCCGGCTCTCTCCGGCAGGCCGAGCTCCCGGAGCAGCGTGACTGCCTTGCGGGTGAGACCTCCGGCGCAGGTCTTGGGCCCGATCTCCGCGTGCTTCTCTACCACCAGCACCTCGCGGCCGGCCTCGGCGAGCACCTGGCCCGCGCGCAGTCCGGCCGGGCCGGCTCCGGCGATCAGGTGCTCGACCGTCTCCATGCGGGGTCCTCCCGAATGCGGCCGGCCGCGTCGGCACGCTCTGCGGCGGTCGGGTTCCGGGCCAGGCGGGCGCGCCGGAGCCACATGCGGAGCTTGCGATAGAGATCCGAGGTGACGTGGCCCGGAGGCAGGCCTCGGGTTCTGGGCAGCAGGAAAAAATGCACGTGGCGCACTCGCTCGCCGTAGCTGGCGACGTAGGTGCGCTCCGGCCGGACGACGCGCTCGATCCCGGCTACCGCATCGCGCAGCACCGGACCGAGCGCCGCCGCCTCCGCCGCGGTGAGCTCCGCCAAGGACTCGCAATGGCGGCGCAGCTGGACCATCAGCTCGCCGGGGTCGGTATGGGGTCCGGTGTGGTGGCTCACCAGCCAGAGGCCGTCATCATGGATCGGGCCGCCCGGAGCCGTGATGCGGCCGGCCACTTGCTCGCAGATGCTGCAGGGCATGGATGACATGCCGGCGGGTCTCCCCGGATGAGATACGCCCGTAGGCTATGCGTCGGCTCCGCCCCGGGGAAGTGGTCAGCGTTGGGTCAACTCGCTTGACGGTGTCGAACCCCGGCTCTAGCATTCGATTTCCAACAGCGGATGCCGGACCCGGCGTCCGATTTCCCGGGGTTCATGAGAGGTGGTCGCGGCCGTGTTCGAGGGCTTGAAAGCCCGGCTCGACAGACTCCTGCGCGAGCGCGGACAGTCGGACCCGCGGGCGTTCGCCGCCGGCCTGCGGGAAGCCCTCATCGAGGCGCGGCTCGGGATCACCGACCTGCGCCGGGCGCTGGCTGCGGCCGAGGCGGAGCTGGAAGCCGAGCGAAAGCAGCTGGCCGACGCCGAGCGGCGGGGTCGTCTGGCCGCTGCCGTGCCCGATGCCGAGACGGTAGCGGTGGCGGAGCGATTCGCCGCCCGCCACCGGGAACGAATCCTGGTGCTGGAGCGGAAGGTCGCGGTCCAGGGGGACGAGCTCGGGCTGGCGGAACGGGAGGTCCAGGAGATGACCGGCCAGCTCCGCTCGGCCACTCAGGGCGGACCGCGCTCGGAATCCGTCGATGCAGCATGGCGGGACCTCGAGGCCGCGGGCGGGTCTCGCCCCTCCGATGAGTCGGATCGGATGGCGGCCGATTTCGACCGGCGGAAGCGGGACGAAGCGATCGAGGCCCAGCTCGAGTACTTGAAGAAGAAGATGAGGAAGGACAAATAACAGCGTGAAGCGTAAAGCGTGAAACGTGAAGAGGAGGCTCCTATGAGGTGCCGCCATCAACCACGCTGGGCGGCGGCTTGGCTATGTCTTTCCGTTTCACTCTTCCCCCTTCACACTTCACGCCTTTCCGCTCAGACACCTACTAATCCCCCGTCGCACTTCGCCAAGCTGGCGCACACCTACAGTATCGTCGCCTGGGACTCCGCCAACGGTGATCTGGGCGTGGTGGTCCAGTCCAAGTTTCCCAACGTGGGCGGCATCGTCCCGTGGGCCCGCGCCGGAGTCGGCGCGGTCGCCACCCAGAGTCTGAGCAACACGGCGTACGGCGAGCGAGGGCTCGAGTTGATCGCCAAGGGCGCGACCGCGGAGGAGGCGCTCCGGTCGGTGATGCGCACCGATACCATGCTGCAGGACCGGCAGGTCGGGATGGTGGACGCGCGAGGGAACGCGGCGAGCTTCAGCGGCAAGACTACGTTCGACTGGAGTGGCGGCCGGGTCGGGGCCCCGAGCGGACAGGGCAACCTCGCCGGAGGGAAGGGGGAGGTGCTGGTGGGCCGCACCTTCAGCGCGCAGGCCAACATCATGGTGTCCGACCAGACGGTGAAGAACCTGGCGGAGACCTTCGAGCGCACCCGGGGCTCTCTGGCCGACCGGCTCATGGCCGCGCTCAAGGCCGGTCAGGCGGGTGGCGGCGACAAGCGCGGCATGCAGTCCGCGGCGTTGCTCGTCGTCCGCAAGAACGCGGGATACCTCGGCGCCAATGACCGGTTCATCGATATCCGGGTGTACGATGCGGCCGACCCGATCGCCGAGCTGGAGCGCCTGCTGGCCCTGCACAAGCTGCACTTCTTCCCCAGCGAGCCCAAGGACCTGCTTCCGATCACGCCGGCGCTGGTGGCGCAACTGGAGCCGATTCTCCTGACCGAGCCGGCGGGGCAGCCCGAGAAGTGGCTGGCCGCCAAGCAGGGCAGCGCCAATAAGCAGTTCCTCGAGGCGCTCAAGAACTTCATGTACTGGGAGAACTACGACGTACGGGTGCGGATGGACGGCAAGATTGATCGCGTCGTGTTGCAGGACATTCTGGGGAAGAGAAAGGGCTGATCTTGGCTACTGCCGCCGCTCGTCCTGCCGCGCCCGCCGGGCCGCCGCGAGATACCCGCTTCTTCGGCCATCCCATCGGCCTGTCCACCCTCTTCTTCACCGAGATGTGGGAGCGCTTCAGCTACTACGGCATGCGGGCGCTCCTCATCCTGTTCATGACGGCCCCTCTCGCGGCAGGCGGTCTCGGGTTCGACACCGCCAAGGCCGGCGCCATCTACGGCACCTATGTCTCGCTGGTCTACATCACCTCGCTCCCGGGCGGGTGGCTGGCCGATCGCTTCCTCGGCCAGCGTCGCGCGACGCTCTACGGCGGCGTGCTCATCATGCTGGGCCACATCAGCCTGGCGATTCCGTCCCTGACCTCGTTCTACACCGGACTGGGGCTGGTGGTGCTGGGTACCGGCCTGCTCAAGCCCAATATCAGCACCATGGTGGGCGAGCTCTATACCCCGGAAGACGAGCGGCGGGACGCGGGATTCTCGCTCTACTACATGGGGATCAATACCGGCGCATTCATCGCGCCGCTGGTCTGTGGGTGGTTCGCCCAGAGCGAGCAGTTCCGCGGCATCCTGGGTCGCATGGGGATCGCACCGGAGAGCTCGTGGCACTGGGGATTCGGGATGGCTGCCGTCGGCATGTTCCTGGGACTGGTGCAGTACCTGGCCGGTTGGAAGAATCTGGGCAACGCGGGAATGTATCCCGCGCCCCCCGAGTCGCCGAAGGCGGAAGCGTCCCAGCGCCGCCTGCTTCGGGTGGCCGCCGCGGCGCTGATCGGAGGGGCGGTGCTGCTCTGGCTGCTCTCCCGCAGCGGAGTGGTGACCATCACCGCCCAGGGCGTGAGCAACGCGCTCGGCATCGTGCTGCTGCTCACGTCGGTCTTCTTCTTTCTCTGGATGTTCCTGGCCGCCCAGTGGACACCGGAGGAGCGCAAGCGTCTGGTGGTGGTCCTGGTCCTGTTCGTCGCCGCGACCATCTTCTGGTCGGTATTCGAGCAGGCCGGTTCCACCCTCAATCTGTTCGCCCAGCGGGATACCCGAACCGAGGTGTTCGGCGCCGCATTCCCGCCGAGCTGGCTCCAATCGGTGGCACCGTTCTCGCTGGTCGTCCTGTCGCCGGTGTTCGCCTGGATCTGGTGGCGCCTGGGCCATCGGGATCCGTCGAGCCCCGCGAAGTTCACCATCGGCCTGGTCTTCGTTTCACTCAGCTTCGCGATCCTGGTGATCCCGGCTCAGGCGGCGGAGCAGGGCATCCGGGTGAGTCCGCTCTGGCTGGTGGCCACCTACCTGCTGCACACCATCGGCGAGCTCTGCCTGAGCCCGGTGGGTCTGAGCGCGATGACGCGGCTGGCGCCCGCCAGAATCGTGGGGCTCACCATGGGAGTGTGGTTCGTCGCGCTGTCCGCGGGGAACTACCTCGGCGGGCGGGTGGGTGGTCTGTACGAGGCGTTCTCGCTGCCCCAGCTCTTCGGCGTGGTGGCGCTGTTCGCCGGGGCAGCGGCCCTGGTGCTCGCGCTCTTGATCAAGCCGATCCGGCGAATGCTGGAGCGGTGACGGCGTAGAGCAGCACTTCACCCACGTCGTCGTCCTCCTCGGAGGCGACCGGCCGCATGCCGACGTTCTCCGCCACCCGCAGGGCCGGGGTGTTCCACACCGGCGCCAGGGCGCGGACCTCGCGCACGCCCGGCTGCTCGAAGGCCCACCCGACCAGCGCCTTGACCCCCTCGGTGGCGTAGCCCCGGCCTTCGTAGTCGGTGTAGATCGCGTAGCCCACCAGCACGGCGCCCTCCTGGTCCACCGGTCCCCCGAACGCCACCGATCCCACCGCCTCGCCGGACGTCCGGTTCACGATGAGCCAGTTCCACCAGGGCGCCTCCGCAGGATGGAGGTGCAGCCGGTCGCGTACCACCGGCAGCGCCTCGGCCATGTGGGGGGGAGGGGACGGCTGGCGAAACCGCGCGCCGGTCAATGCCAGCAGGCGGGGGGCATCGGCCGCGAGCAGCGCTTCGATCACCTCGGCCGTCATGGGGGTGAGATCGAGCCGCGGGGTCCGCACCTTGAGGCTGGTCATGGGATCACCTCGTGGAGTCCCGGCCGGACTGGCCGATAGCCCGAAGATAACGCCGGGCCGAGTAACGGACCGCCTGCTTGCCCGATTCCAGCACGTTCTTGCCGGTCCAGCCGCCGTAGATCTGCTCGAATTCGTAAGGTTCCAGCGCCTCGACGATCTTCCGGACCGCCAGGGCGTCCAGTGGGATCAGGTTCGGATAGCTGTACATGAAGCTGACCGTGCGCCGATCCTGCGCCACCATGACCGAGTCGCCGGTGAGGAGCGCGCCCAGCCCGTCGGCGCCGTCGGCCCAGTGAAGGACGGTGCTCCCGGCGAAATGGCCGCCACAGTGGATCAAGGTGACGCCGGGTGCCAGCTCCAGCGACGCCCCGCCCCAGAACGCGATGGCGGAGTCGTCCCGCATCACCCAGGCGCGGTCGGCCTCGTGCAGGTAGATCGGGATCCCGCCCAGGGCACGGCTCCACTCCACCATCGACGAGTAGAAGTGGGGATGGGAGATCGCCATCGCCCGGACGCCGCCGAGCTGCTGCAGCGCGGCGACCGCCGCGTCGTCCACCAGACTGGTCGAGTCCCAGAGAAATCCCCCGGAGGCGCTGCGAACGTGCAGCGCCCGCTGTCCGATGGCGAACGCCGGGTCGATGCCGACGCCGGTGAGACCGGGCCCTTCGGGCGAGACCCGGCTCCGGTGGTCTCTTCGGAGCTGGTCCAGCGTGGTCCACCACTGACCCTGCCAGCCGATGTACTGGCGCTCTTCGGAGCAGATGATGCAGGATGCCGGCGGGGACGCTGTCTCGGCGTACTGGACCCCACAGGTGGTGCAGATGCAGTTCGGCATGACGGAAAGTAACTTCCCGGAAGGCGGCATCGGGCCGCCCCGACGTGGAGGACATCATGGCCGTCTGCGAAGTCTGCGGCAACGACTACTATCTCTCGTTTCAGGTGGTCGCCGCCGGACACACTCACACCTTCGACAGCTTCGAATGCGCGATTCACAAGCTCGCCCCGATCTGCCAGCACTGCAGCTGTAAGATCGTGGGACACGGCATCGAGGCGAATGGGACCTTCTTCTGCTGCGCCCATTGTGCCCGAAAGGAAGGCGTCACCGCGGTAGCCGATCACGCCTGAAAGGGCTCAGGCGAACCAAAATCGGAGCGGAGGCTCGATGAACCCGGCAGTCGCACCGCTGGCTGCGATCCTGGATCTCAATACCGATCTGCTCCTCAATTGCCTCGACGGCCTGTCCGAGGCGGAGGTGCAGCACCGCCTCCAGGGCGGCGGCAACAGCCTGGCCTTTCTCATCGCCCACTTGACCGATACCAGGCATTTCATGGCGATCCGCCTCAGGCGCCCGCTGCCCAATCCCCTCACTTCACTCCTGGCCGACGCGCGCAGTATCGACGACATCCGGGGCTGGCCGCCGGTCGACGAGCTGCGGGCCGCCTGGTGCGCCATCAGCGACCATCTCAACGCGGTGCTGCCCGTGCTCACCAACGAGGAGCTCAATGAGGGCGGGGTCCACCGGTTCCCGATCGGCGACGATACCCGACTGGGTCTCATCGCGTTCTTGACCCAGCACGATTCCTATCACCTAGGGCAGGCGGCGTTTCTCCGCCGGCAGATCGGCAAGCCGGCCATGGCCTACACCCGTGGCGCTCCCTCGGGAACGCCCGCGCGCGCCCCCTGAGCCGGTGGGCCGAGCCGCAGCGCAAGATCCGGCCACCTTCGACTCCGCCCGCGGGTTCCACCGCTGGCTCGCCAGACATCATCGGGACGCGAGCGAGCTGCTGGTGCGCTGCTACAAGACCGGGGCAGAGCGGCGGGGTCTCACCTACGCCGAAGCGGTGGATGAAGCGATCTGTTTCGGCTGGATCGACGGGGTACGGCACAAGGTGGACGCCGAGAGCTTCAGCGTGCGGTTCAGTCCCCGAAGGCCGAACAGCGTCTGGAGCGCCGTCAACATCCGGAAGGCGGCCGCGCTCGAGGCGGCCGGCCGGATGCAACCTGCCGGCCGGGCGGCGTTCGCCGCACGGGAGACGCGAGCCTCGCGGCGGTATTCGTACGAGTCGCAACCGGCCGGACTCGATCCTGCATTCGAGGGGCGCTTCCGGCAGGACCAGCGGGCCTGGGACTTCTTCCAGTCCCAGGCGCCCTGGTACCGCCGAACCAGCACGTTCTGGGTGATGGAGGCGAAGCGGGAGGACACCCGGCAGCGACGCTTCGAGACGCTGCGCTCCTGCTCCGCGCGTGGCGAGCGGATCCCGCTGCTTCGCCGGGAGCCGCGGGCCGGCGCCTAGCCGATCTGCTCACTATACCCATTGATATTATATCCACATCGGATATAGTATCGAGATGCCCGCCGAGTCCCTCGACGCATTCCTGCCTCTGGCCCCCGCCGCCTTTCACATCCTGGTCGCGCTCGCCGACGATGATCGGCATGGCTACGCCATCATCCAGGAGGTCGCCTCGCGCACCGACGGCCGGGTCACGCTCAGCGCCGGTACGCTGTACCGCTCCATCCAGCGGCTGCTGGAGCAGGGATTGATCCTGGAGACCAGGGAGCGGCCCGCTCCCGAACTCGACGACCAACGGCGGCGCTACTACCGCATCACGCCCCGCGGGCGCGCCGTGGCGCGGGCGGAGGCTCGCCGGCTGGACCAGCTGGTCAAGCTGGCCCGGGCGCACGGCATCGTGCCGGGGAGCGCCTGATGCGGCTGTACCGGGCCCTGCTCACCCTGTACCCCCGATCCTTCCGTGCCGAGTACGGTGGGGAGATGTGCGCGGTGTTCGAGCAGCGGCGCCGGGCCGCCGGGCGCCCGGCCCAGCGGGTCCTGGTCTGGTTCGGTGAAGTGGCCGGCCTGCTGGCCAACGCCGCGGCGGTGCACTGGGACCTGGCGCGACAGGATCTCCGCTTCACCGCCCGCGCCCTCCGGCGCACGCCGGGCTTCGCGCTCACCGCCGTCCTGGTGATCGCCCTCGGCGTCGGAGCCAACACCGCGGCCTTCTCCGTTGCCGACTTCGTGCTGGTGCGTCCGCTCCCGTATCCCGATTCCGATCGCCTGGTGAAGCTCTGGGAGCGGGTCCCCGAGTACCAAGTGGAACTGTCCCCCGCCAACTACCGCGACTGGCGGGCGGCGAGCACCGTCTTCGAGAGCATGGGGGCCTATCTCCCGATCGAAGTCAATCTGGTAGGAGAAGGCGATCCGGAGCGCCTCCCCGCCGCCTCGGTCACCTCCGACATCCTCACCATGCTCGGCGTGACTCCGGCGCTGGGCCGGGTGTTCGCCCCGGCGGACGATCGAGAGGGTGCTGTGGGCACGGTGGTGCTGAGTTACGGCGTCTGGCAGTCCCGCTTCGGCGGCGACGGGGCCGTCCTCGGCCGCCGCCTGCTGCTCGACGGGGAGCCTCACGTGGTCATCGGGGTCATGCCGCCAGGCTTTCACTTTCCCAGCCGGGAGATCGCGCTGTGGCGACCGATGCCGTTGCGACCCGACGACTACGAGGACCGGGACAACAACTACCTCCACGTGCTGGGACGGCTCCGGCCGGGAGTCTCGCTGGAGGAGGCCGAGGCGGAGATGGGGGTCATCACCGCGCGGCTGGAGCGGGAGTATCCCAAGGAGAACGAGCAGACCGGAGCGATGCTCTTGCCGCTGCGGGACTACCTGCCGGAGCGCTCCCGGCTCCTGCTGCTCGGGCTCTGTGGGGCGGCGCTCTGCATCCTGCTGATCGCCTGCGCCAATCTGGCCAATCTGCTGCTGGCCCGCACGCTCGCCCGGCAGAAGGAGCTGGCCCTGCGCACCGCCCTCGGCGCCGGCCGCGAGCGGCTGGTCCGGCAGCTGCTCACCGAGACCATCGTGCTCGCAGGCGTGGGCGGCGGGCTCGGTACGCTGGTAGCCGCGGCCGCGCTGCCGCTGCTCGCCAGGCTGGTGCCGGACACGCTGCCGATCGGCCAGTCGCCTGCGCTCGACCTCAGGGTGCTGCTCGTCGCCGGGCTCATCACCGGGATCACCGCGCTGGGCTTCGGTGTTCTCCCCGCGCTGCGCGCCGGGCGCGATACCGGGCTCGAGGGTCTTCGCGAAGGGGCGAGGTCAGGGGCCGGGCCGAAGCAACGGCTTCGCTCCGCTCTGGTCATCGCCGAGGTGATGGCGTCGGTAGCGCTGTTGGTGTCCTCCGGTCTGCTGCTGCGGGCCCTGTGGCGCATTCAGTCGGTGGATCCAGGATTCCGGGCCGAAGGCGTGCTCACCCTCCGGACCGCGCTGCCCTGGCCGAAATACATCCACACGGCCGACCGGGTGGAGTTCTATCGGCGGGTCCTGACGGAAGTCAGGGCCATCCCCGGCGTGGAGCGCGCGGCGTACATCAGCTTCCTACCGATGGCGATGCCCGGCGGAATCTGGCCGGTAGGTCTCGACGGCGGGGAGGCCGACGGCCAGGGCAAGCACAGCGCCAGTCTCCGGTTCATCACGCCGGGGTTCTTCGGAACCCTGGAGATTCCGCTCCGAACTGGACGCGATGTCATGGAGACGGACCGATCCGACGCCCTGGCGGTGGCTGTGGTGAGCGAATCGTTCGTCCGGCGGTACTGGCCGAACGCCGATCCCATCGGTCGCAGCTTCGATTTCGCGTTTCAGAAGCGCACCGTGGTCGGCGTAGTCGGCGACGTCATGGTGCGAGGTCTCGAGCGCAGCAGTGAGCCGCAGGTGTACCTCCCGGCCACCCAGGTGCCCGACAGCTCCATCATCTTCTACACGCCCAAGGACCTGGTGGTGCGATCCTCCTTCGATCCCACCAGCCTGGTGCCCGCGATTCGGAACATCGTCCGGCGGGCGGACCCCGAGCAGCCGATCTCCAACGTCCGGACCATGGGGGAGATCGTCGCCGAGGAGACCACCTCGCGCGCGGTGCAGGTGCGGCTGCTGGGGTCGCTGGCGGCGCTGGCGCTGCTGCTCGCCGGCGTCGGCATTCACGGCCTGCTGTCGTACTCCGTATCCACTCGCGCGAGGGAGCTGGGCGTGCGTATCGCGTTGGGGGCCCAGCGGCGGGATATCCTGAGAATGGTGCTGGGTCAGGCGGTTCGGCTGGCCGGCGTCGGAGTGCTGCTCGGGGTCGCCCTGGCCTACTCGGCGGCCCGTGGCATGGCTGCCCTGCTTGCCAGCGTGGGGCCGGCGGACGGCGTGACGCTGCTGGTGGCCGGCGCGCTGTGTCTGGCCATGGCGGCGGCCGGGTGCTGGTTCCCTGCGCTCCGCGCGGTCCGCACCGATCCGATCGCCGCCATCAAGGCGGAGTGAAGCTCAGCGGCGCTCGATCACCCCGCAGACGACGCGACGGCCGGAATTGCCGCTGGGATCGTTGCGCTGGTCGTCGGGATCGGCATGAATCACGAACGCCCGCTTCCGGACCCCGATCATCGAGCCCGACCCCTGGGCCAGCAGGCTGGCGGAGACGGTGAAGGTCGTGTCGGCGCTGCCATCGGCCTTCGCCGCCAGGTTGGGCAGATCGCCGGCGTGAGGGCCTTCCGGATTGAGCAGGCCGTGATGCCTGGATCCAGGATTGAAATGCCCGCCGGCCGACTCGAAGCCCGGCAGCCTGCAGGCGCCGTTCTCGTGGATGTGCATGCCGTGCTGGCCCGGAGTCAGGCCTGAGACGCTGATGCCCAGACGGGCCGATCCCTCCGACTCCGTGAAGGTCGCCACTCCTACCCGCGTACCCGCACTATCGAAGAGACTCGCCTCGGCGGTCGGGTCCGGCAGCGCCGTACCGCCCGGGCCGCGCGCCTGGCCGCCGCACGCCGCGATGGTGATGGCCGCGCACAGTGCCGCGGCGGGAGCGCTGAGCATGGGATGGGTCCCGGGGTTCAACTGGTCCCCCTCACCGCGTTCGCCGCTCGTAGGTTCCCATGACGGTGCCCTCAGCGAGCACATGGCCCTTCATCGCGGCCTCCAGGTCGGAGCGGTCGACCCCCGGAGCCAGACTGAGGGCCGAGTCGAGCGCGAACAACCGGAAAAAGTAGCGGTGCGGCTTGCCCGGGGGAGGGCACGGTCCCCCGTAGCCCAGGTCGCCCGCGTCGTTCAACCCTTGCCGAGCGCCGGACGGCAGCTCCGGGCTTGGCGGCATGCCCTGTTTCACCTCCACCACGTCCGGGGGCAGGTTCCACAGCAGCCAGTGCACCCAGGTGCCGCGCGGTGCGTCGGGATCGTCGCAGATGAGAGCGAACGAGCGGGTTTCCACCGGCACGCCGGTCCAGGCGAGCGGCGGTGATTCGTCCTCGCCGTCACAGGCATGTCGCTTCGGAATCGGCTCGCCGTCGCGAAACGCCGGCGTCGTGAGTGTCAGGCGTCGCGTCGGGGAATCGTCGCGCGGGGCAGTCATGCTCGGCCGCTCGGTTGAAGGTGGCGCCTGCACAAAGCTAGCATTGGGCCGGCGCTTGCCAATCATTCACCGGTTGCCGGGTTTCGCGTGTGAGCGGGCTCACGGAAGTGAGGCGGCAAATCGTCAGGTTTGCTGGCAGTCCATCCGCGCGGCAGGCGCATCCCCCCCATTCCCGAGGAGTCGAATATGCGAAAGGGCGGACTGTTGGTCGGGATGGCCATCGGTGCGGGCCTGATCTTTCTGCTGGATCCCGAGTCGGGCGAGCGCCGGCGCAGCCGGTTGCGGCAGCGTATCCGGGACCGGTGGGGCGAAGACCAGGGCGAGGAGCCGGCCTTGACCCTTCCGGTCGGCCACTACGGCTCGCGGCAGGGCGATATCGTGGGCCTCGAAGGCGCCACCCTGGCCCGGCGGGCGAGCAGCGAGTCCAAGGATCGGCTGCTGGCCCTCCTCGGCGGTGCCCTGGCGCTCTACGGTCTGGCCCGAAAGGGGGTCATCGGGGCTGCCGCCCAGACGATCGGCGCCGGCATGGTCTGGAGCGAGTTCCGCGAGCCCAGGGACGCCGTACACACCGGGCGCGAGCGGCGACGCACCGTCGACATCCAGAAGACCCTGTTCATCGCCGCGCCGGTAGACCGGGTGTACCAGTTCTGGACCGACTACGAAAACTTCCCGCTGTTCATGTCGAACGTACGCGAAGTACGGGACATGGGCGGAGGCCGATCGCATTGGGTGGTGAGTGGACCGGGCGGCGTTCCCATCGAATGGTTCTCGATGCTGACCGAGCAGATTCCCGGCGAATCGCTGGCCTGGCGGAGCCGACCCGGCTCGATGCTGGAGAACGCAGGCGTGGTCCGGTTCCGCCCCGAAGGCGAGGGCACCCGGGTGGATCTCCGGTTCTGCTATTTTCCGCCCGCGGGCGGCGCGGGCCAGGCGGTCGCGGAGCTGCTGGGAGCCGACCCGCGAGCGAAATTGAACGAAGATCTCGGGCGGCTCAAGGCTTTGCTCGAGGGTGTGCAGGAGAGTGATTCCTATGGGAGAAAATCTGGGGAGTAAGTTCGCGAGGATGAGCGAGGAGGAGCGGCGCCGCTTCGCCCTGGAGCAGGACCAGGCCGGCGGCGAGCTGGCGTTCGACGACCCGAGGCGCGACCACGAGCGGACCAAGGCCGATCTGGAGGATCGCGACGGCACCGGCGCCCTGGTGGACGACCTCCAGCACGTGAAGAAGGTACGGAAGGAGGCGCGGTCGCGGGACAAGAAGCAGCCGCGTCGGACCAAGTGAACCGGCGGCTGGGAGTCCTCGCAGTCCTGGCGGGCTGGGCAGCGATGCGGCGGCTCCGCTCCGGGGATTCGTTCTCCTTCGATGGGAAAACCGCGCTCATCACCGGTGGATCCCGCGGGCTGGGGCTGGTGCTGGCCCGCGACCTGGCGGCGGCGGGTGCGCGGGTGGCGATCTGCGGGCGTGACCAGGGTGCGCTGCGGCGCGCGGAGGCTGCGCTCCGCCGCATCGGGGCCACGGTGGTGGCGGAGCAGGCCGATGTCGCCGACCGGGAGTCGGTGCGCAACCTCATTCAGAGCGTGAGCGGCAGGGTGGGACCGATCGATGTACTGGTCAACAACGCCGGCGTCATCGAGGTCGGCCCCGCGGAGACGATGACGATCGCCGACTACGAGGAGGCGATGAGCGTCAACTTCTGGGGTACGGTCTATCCCACGCTCGAGGTGCTGGCCTCCATGCGGGAGCGCGGCAGCGGACGGATCATCAACATCACCTCCATCGGCGGCAGGCTCGGCGTGCCCCATCTGTTGCCGTACAGCGCCAGCAAGTTCGCGGCGTTGGGCTTCTCCCAGGGGCTGCGGGCCGAAGTGGCTGCTGACGGCGTGACGGTGACCACGGCCATCCCCGGCCTCATGCGGACCGGCAGCCCCCGCAACGCCATCGTCCGGGGCAAGCATCGGGCGGAGTATGCCTGGTTCAGCATCGCCGATTCCCTACCGGGGCTGTCGGTGAGCGCCAACTCGGCCTCGCGCCGGATTCTCTCCGCCGCACGGCGGGGAGATGCGCAAGTACTCTTTCCCACCGTGGCCAAGGCGGCCGTGGTCGCCTCGGCGGTGGCGCCGAACCTGACCGCCTCCGCGCTCGCGCTGGCCGACCGGCTGATGCCCGGAGCGCCCCCCCGGGCGACCGGACGACGCCGGGGCAAGGAGAGTCAGTCCGCCTTCTCTCCGTCCTGGCTCACCAGGCCGGGCGACCAGGCGGCGCGGCAGTTCAATCAGGTTGCCCCGGAAGAGCGCGTGAATGCCTGAACGGCCCGGCAGGGCAGAGAGGAAGTGAGGATGACGGCGACCTACGATGGGATCGGCAGTACCGAAGAGTGGGAGAACCTCAGGCGGCACGAGCCCGCGCGATCCGACGTCAACGTGGGACGAAACGAACGTTGGATCTCCGCGCTCGCGGCCGCCGCAGTGACCGTGTATGGGCTTCGCGGCGGGCGGCGCCGGAAGGTTCTTCTCCCGATCGCGGGCGCCCTCATCGGTCGGGCGCTGAGTGGACGCTGCCCGGTGAACGAGATGCTGGGACGCAACTCGGCACTGGGCGACGAACCGGTCGGCTCGGTCGCCAGGCTGGGCACCGGTGAGGACATCCGGGTGGACGAACGGATCGTCCTCAACCGGCCCCGGCACGAGGTGTATCGGTTCTGGCGCAACTTCGAGAACCTGCCTCGCTTCATGGATCACCTCGAGTCGGTCACCGTGCTGGACGAGTCGCGCTCGCACTGGATCGCCAAAGGGCCGGCCGGCACCCGGGTGGAGTGGGACGCTGAGATCCACAACGAAGTCCCCAACCAGGTCATCGCCTGGCGCTCGCTCCCGGGCTCCGAGGTCGCCAACGCGGGCTCGGTGTACTTCATCCCCACCGAGAACGGCGATACGGAAGTGCGGGTGGTGATGCGCTACCATCCGCCGGCCGGCCGACTCGGGGCTGCGATCGCGGGGCTGCTGGGCGAGGAGCCGTCCCGCCAGATCGCGGAGGACCTCCGCCGGCTCAAGCAGGTCGTTGAGGCCGGCGAAGCCGTGTGACCTACGACTGCATCATCGTCGGCGGGGGCCCCGCCGGGCTGAGCGCGGCGCTCATGCTCGGCCGGTGCCGCCGCCGCGTTTTACTCTGTGATCGGGGCGAATACCGGAACCGGCGCGCCCGGAAGATTCACGGGTACCTCACCCGGGACGGGATCTCCCCGGGCGAATACCTCCGCCTCGCCCGCGCCGAGCTGGGCCGCTACGGCACCATCGAGTGCGTCGAGCTCGAGGTGGTGGATGCCTGCCGCGACGGGAAACGCTTTCAGGTGCTGGCCGCCGACGGCTCGCGATACGAGGCGAGAAAGCTGCTCTTCGCCACCGGCGTCCAGGACATCCTGCCCGACATCGAGGGACTCGGGGCGCTCTACGGCACCAGCGTCCATCACTGCCCTTTTTGCGATGCGTGGGAGTGGCGCGATCGGCCACTCGCCGTCTCTGGCTGTGACGACGAGGGCGCCGGACTGGCCCTGAGCCTCACCGTCTGGTCGGAGGATGTGCTCCTGTGCACCCACGGCTCGCCGGTCGGCGCCCGCATGGCCGAGCGGCTGCGGGTTTCGGGAATCGTCGTGCGGGAGGAGCCGATCGTCCGGCTCGAGGGGACGGATGGCATGCTCCAGCGGATCGTGTTCGCGGAGGGCCCCGCGGTGTCCCGCAGCGCGCTGTTCCTGGCCTGCGGGCAGCGGCAGCGGAGTCCGCTTCCCGAGCGGCTCGGCTGCCGCTTCAGCGAAAAGGGCACCGTGGACACCGGAAAGTGCGAGGCCACCAACGTGTCGGGCCTCTACGTGGCCGGCGATGCCTCGAAGGAAGCGCAGTTCGTCGTGGTGGCCGCGGCGGAAGGCACCGAGGCGGGAATGGCCATCCACAAGGCGCTGCTGGAGGAAGACCTGGTCTAAAACATCAGCTCCACTCCTAACCGCACCAGGCGCGGCGGTCCGTAGGCGAAGATCGGCTGCGCATAGTCCGTGGCCGCCGCCACGTACATCGGAAACAGCTCCTCCCGCCCGGCGACGAATCCGTCGCCATTGAGATCCGCCTCCGTCCGATAGCGAGCCGACTCGAAGGGAATCGGATCCGGATTGTCCTGGTAGGCCTGCTCGGCCATCCGGGTGATCGCGGCGGCATCGGCCTGAGGCTGCCCGGTATCGCGGCGCACCGCGACGACGTTGCGCCGGTTCAGGACATTGCGGACGTCGAGATAGATGCCGCCGGTGGTACCGGCCAGCTTGAGCGAGCGACGGATCAGCAGATCGAGCGAGGATGCGCTCGGCAGGCGGGAGCCGTTGGGGAGGCCGATCAGCGAATCACCGGTGCTGTCGCTCCTGGAGAAAGGCAGGCCGGAAGCGAGGCGAAGGATCACGGCGCCTTCCAGCCCGGCCAGCGGCCGCACCCCGGCGATGGCCGGCCCCGCCTGCTCCGGAACCTGCCCGCGCGCGATGGCGGTGAGCGTATGCCGCTGGTCGAAGTCGAGCGGGAACTCGGCCCGGGTCGGTCGGGTGGTGTCGCCGGTCATCGGGTCCACCACGATCAGCCGGTTCAGCAGGAAGGGGTCGGTGGCGGTGGCCTCGGCCTCCTGAAGCGTGTAGGCGAGGCGGAAGCCGAATCCTCCTCGCAGCTCCCGCTCGAACAGCAGCTCGGCACCTTTCACGGTGCCCGCGTCCGCATTGCCGAACACCGTGGAATCCGGGTCTACACCGATGGGCACCGAGGCCACCAGGCCGGTGAGCCGCTTGAAATACACCCCGAGCCGGAGGGAGAGCTCCTCCTTGGGCCGCACTCGAGCGCTGAACTCGTACTGGGTGGCCTTCTCGAACCCGAGATTGGGGTTGCCCCGGCGAAACCGCCCCGTGCGGGTGGTGTCGTCGAAGGCCGCGTCCACCAGAAACTGGTAATCGGGTGCCTGGCTGAACCGCCCGTAGCTCGCCACCAGGGTGGCGCCACTCACTACGGTGCTGACGGCGAACCGTGGGCTCACCGAGTTCTGCGCCCCGCGCGATTCTCCCGGCAGGCTGCTCCCGGCGTCGAACCGATCGTACCTGAGACCGGCGGTCACCGCGATGTCCTCGATCCGGAGCTGAGCCTCGCCATACGCCGCGGCGCTCCTGGGAGAAAAGGCGGACCGGGCCGCCTCCGGCACCGTGTCTCCCACCGAGAGGTAGCCCAGCACGCGCTGGAAGGTCCGCACCTGCTGCGCGACGTATTCGCCGCCGGCATAGAGATCGATTCCGGGCATGGCGCCGATGGTGCCGTCGAGCTGGAACCGGGTCTCGCCGAACCGGTTCCAGGCCAGCTCACCGCGGGAGGCGCTCCCCATGAAGAACCCGGGGACGCCCCAGGGGGCCCGCACACTGGCATCCGGCTCATGGAGTCCGGGAATCGGCTCGCCGGACGTCGTCTGGGCCCGCGCCAGGTCTTCGCCGATGAAGTGGAAGCGCGATCCGGTGAGCGCACCTACGGCGTAGTCGGGCTGCTCCACCAGCTCACCCCGCAGGAACTCGCGGACGTAGCGCCCCACCCGCAAGTCGAGCACCAGCGGCAACCCGGCCCGCGGGTCGCTGGTGTACTGCACGTGTCCACTGAACAGATCTCCCCGGAGCCGCTGCGCCGGTGCGAACTCCGGGTCGTACTTGTAGGCGGGATCGTAGAGCAGGCGCTGATCTTCCGAGTGCATGCCCAGGGTCCGGACCGTGACGCGGTCGGTCACCGGCAGGACCGCCTTGGCCGCCCCGGTCCACAGCTCGCCGCTGTTGTGCGGCAGGGGATACGGCGTGGCAGACCGGGGATCGCGCGGATCGGTTGGCGCAGGCGCACCGACCGGATCGGCGTCCATCCGCCCCGAGACATCCACCGCGCCGACCAGTCCGAATCGGCCCGAGAGCGGCCCGCCGGCGCGGAGCATGAGCCGGTCGAGTCCCCGATCCAGTCCGCCCCCGAAGGGCCGGTCACCCTCGTACGCGACACGACCTTCCCAGCTCTCGCCCGGCTCCCGGGTCACCACGTTCACCAGCCCCGACAAGGCCTGACCGAACCGGGCGGAGAACCCGTTGGTCACCAGCGAGGCTTCGCTCAGGAGGTCGGGCGGGATCTGGAGGCCCAGCCCGTTGCTCGAGGCGTCCAGCTGGTTCTTCACGCCGAGGCCATCGAGGATGAAGGATTCCTGCCCGATCCGTCCGCCGCGGTAGCTGGTGCCGACGCTGCCGGCGGAGAGGGCCAGGGCCTCGTCCAGCGAGCTGATCGGAAGATCGCGCAGGTCCTCGGCGCTGATCTTCTGCTCTGTGCTCGTCGCCAGCGGGTCGAGCACCGCGTCGTAGGGAGCGGTGACCACCAGAGGCTCCAGCTCCTGAGGATTGGCCGCCAGATCGAAGTTCAGGGTGACCGTCGCTCCGGCGGGCACGAAGACGCTGTCGAGCACCACGCCCCGGTAGCCGATGAGTCGCGCGGCGATCCGGTGCCAGCCGGTGCGAACCGCGCGCACCCGGTACCGGCCGGCCGTGTCGGTGACCGCACCGATCCGATTGTCCACCAGCACCTGCACGGCCGGAAGACCGGCCCGTGAATCCGCCTCTCGCGCTTGCCCCGCGATGGCGCCCTCGGCCTGCGCCGCCAGCCGGGGCGCGACGGCGATCGCGCCAGCGAGACCGATCGCGACGCCGAGGGGAAACCAGGGCCTGGTCATCACTCGGCTCCGAAGAGGTAGAGGTCGCCGCTCCGGCTCACCGTCGTGTCCACTCCCATGCCGGTTGCGGTGACAATCAGCGGGAGCCCTTCAGCCACCACCCGACTGCCATCGGGCGAGACGGCTGGCCGGCGGTACAGCCGCCCGGGCGTGTCCAGCACCACTTCGCCGCCGCCGTCGGAGTCGAGTACATGCAGCACCCCGCCGCTGTCCCACTGGGTAGCGCCGATGTCGGGCACCACCGAAAATCCGATGCGCCCGCCGACCACTGCCGCCACTCGATTGCCCCCCGCGTGAACGTCGCGCACCACCTGGCCGGGACCGAAGTCATGGAATACACCGACCGCACCGCTGGAGAGGGCCCGCGTGTAGATGCGAGTATCGCCGAACAAGGTGTACAGGATCGCGGCGCCCTCCTGGATCGGGGCGACCCCGGTCGCGCTCAGAGTTCCCGGTAGGGCGCTTCCCGTTCCCCCGCCGACGTCGAGCACGGTGACCTCGGTGCCCGAGATCAGGGTGTCGAGGATGCAGCCACGGCAGGGAAGAAAGGTCTGGAAGCGCTGGCCTACGTAGACCAGCCGCTCGGAGGTCAGCCAGCGGAGGTAACCGGCGTAGGCCTGGGTGGTGCCGCCGTCGGGCGCAAAGGGGAGGCTGCGAACCGTTTGGCCGTTCACGGCATCCAAGGTGGGAGATACCGCGATGCCCAGCAGGACCGGAGTGGGTCCGCCGATCCCGCCGTTCCCCGCACTGACGAACGCCAGCCGCCCATCGAGGGCCGGCGCCGGGGACTGCACCGCGTCGGTAGTGGTCCTCTCTCCGGGAATGTCGCAGTCGAGCCGGAGATGGCTTCCGCCTCCTGGAGGCAGCTCAGCCAGGCAGACGTCGTTGTCTGTCCGCTCGAGCTGCTGGGCCGAGTAAACGATGCCCGACCCGTCGGCCAGCCAGGCCGGATTGCCGTCGTGGGCCGGGTTCAAGGTCAGCCGAGCGGGTGGTCCCGGATCGAACGGCCGATCGTTGCCTTGAGGGTTGGAGAAGGGCTCGCTGTGGCTGCAGGCGGCGGCAAGGGAAACCAGGCACAGCATGGTGGACGCAGTCCACCCGGTAGGTCTTGGAGTCGAGCAATGGGGCATGCGGGGACCTGGAGAAGGGCGGGAATTGTGAGGGGGACGACCGAGCAGCACTGGTGCACACACCCAAGTGTTCGATTCCGGGATTCGAACATCCCGGGAGCGAACATTTCGAGCCCGGCCGCTCGCCCGACCGGTTTTCGCAAGTCGTGATTCTCCAATTCGTTGAAGATGAGCGTGGGTCCGGCACGGTCCTTCCCTCTGCAGCCCGGCGCCGGCCGCTGGAGCAGCCGGCGGCAAAGCAGAGATGGAACACTTTAATAAGGAATAGGCGTGGACATTCCCCGGGCACCGGTCAATCGCAACCGCAAGCGGCTGATCTACGGCGGTCTGGCACTGGTCGGTCTGGTGGCGGCCACGCTCGGCCTTCGCAGTCTGAAGCCGGCCGCGCCTCGAGTGGACCGGGCGTCGGTGTGGATCGACTCGGTGCAGAAGGGTCCGCTGGTGATCGAGGTTCGCGGCCCCGGCACGTTGGTGCCGGAGCGGGTCCGGTACATCTCCGCGGTGACGGCCGGTCGTGTCGAGCGGCGCCTGGCGGAACCAGGCCAGGAAGTTCACCCCGAGACCGTGCTGCTGGAGCTGAGCAATCCCGATGTGCAGCTGGAGGCGCTGGAATCGGAGCGCCAACTCACCGTGGCCCAGGCCGACCGGGTCAACCTGCAGACCGACCTGGTGACCCAGCGCTTGAATCAGGAGGCCGCGGTCGCCGCGGCCAAGGCCGCGTATCAAGACGCCAAGCGGAACGCCGAAGCGGCAGAAGGACTCGCCACCAAGGAGCTGATCTCGGCGATGGAGGCGAGCCGGGCCAAGGACCGGGTCGAGGAGCTCGAGACCCGATACAAGGTAGAAGAACAGCGGCTTGCGGTGATGGTGGGCGCGGCGGACTCGCAGCTGACACTGCAGAAGGCGCAGGTGGGCCGGCTCCGGGCGGTGACCGAGTTCCAACGGGGCCGGGTCCGCTCGATGAAGGTGTTGGCCGGCGCGGACGGCATCCTCCAGGAGCTGCCGCTGGAAGTGGGGCAGTGGGCCCAGTCCGGGGCCACCCTGGCGCGACTGGTCGAACCGGGAAAGCTGAAGGCAGTGCTTCGGATTCCCGAGACGCAGGCCAAGGACGTCGCCATCGGTCAGCCGGCAGCGATCGATACCCGGAACGGGATCGTGAAGGGCAAGGTCTATCGGATCGACCCTGCGGTCCAGAACGGCACCGTGACGGTGGACGTGTCGCTCGAGGGCGAGATGCCTCGAGGCGCCCGGCCCGATCTCTCGGTGGACGGCACCATCCAGGTCGAGCGGCTGGAAAACGTGCTGCACGTGGGCCGACCGGCCTACGGTCAGGCCAACAGCGCGGTCGGCCTGTTCAAGCTGACGCCGGACGGCAGCGAGGCGGGCCGGGTCAACGTCCGCCTGGGCCGCACCTCGGTGAATACGGTCGAGATCGCCGGAGGTCTCCAGCCGGGCGACAAGGTGATCATCTCGGACATGTCGCGATGGGACGGACATGATCGAGTGCGGATCAATTGAGATGAGCTATCAGCTATCAGCCGTCAGACAACGTCAATCAGACGACGTGACCATGATGGCAGGTGTGCATGTCTGATGGCTGATAGCTGATAGCTCTCAGCCGGACCCCAACTAACCCCGTACCCCGGACATCCAATGCCCGAATCCCTGATCCGACTCGAAGGCATCAAGAAGGTCTTCTACACCGACGAGGTCGAGACCCACGCGCTGTCGGACATCCATCTGGAGATCAAGCACGGCGAGTACGTGGCGATCGCGGGACCTTCGGGCTGCGGCAAGACCACGCTGCTCTCGATCCTCGGTCTCCTGGACACGCCGACGGAAGGATCCTACACCCTGGATGACCAGCCGGTCGCCAAGCTCTCCGCCTCGGAGCGGGCCCGGGTCCGCAACCGGCAAATCGGATTCATCTTCCAGGCCTTCAATCTGATCGGCGACCTCACGGTGTACGAGAACGTGGAGCTGCCGCTCACCTATCGCGGCATGGCCTCCGACGATCGGCGCAAGCGGGTCCAGTCCGCCCTGGAGCGGGTCGGAATGTCGCACCGGATGAAGCACTTCCCGGCGCAGCTCTCGGGTGGTCAGCAGCAGCGGGTCGCGGTGGCCCGTGCGGTGGCCGGCGACCCGGCCATCCTCCTCGCCGACGAGCCGACCGGCAATCTGGACTCCACCAACGGCGAGGCCGTGATGGAGCTGCTGCGCGAGCTGCATCAGGGCGGCGCCACCATCTGTATGGTGACCCACGACCCCCGTTACGCCCGCCACGCCGATCGCTCGGTCCACCTCTTCGACGGGAAGGTGGTCGAGGAGCGGCAGCTCTCCGCCGTGAGCTGAAGGAGACTGCCGTGATCGAGCGCATGCTTGCTCCGCTCGCCGGCCTCCGCCGCGCCATCCGCTCGCTGCGCCGCGCTCCCGCGTTCAGTCTGGCCGCGGTGGCCACGCTCGCGCTGGGCATCGGCGCCAACACGGTCGTCTTCAGCGTCGTCAATGGTGTCCTGCTCGACCCCCTGGGCTATCCCGATCCCGATCGCCTCGTCGTCGTGTGGGGACGCCATTCCGCGATCGGCCGGGAGACCGCATCGCTGCCGGACTTCCTCGACTGGAGGAGTCAGGCGCGCTCCTTCCAGGGCATGGCGGCGATGACCTACACCCGGTTCAACCTCACCGGCCAGGGTGAGCCGGAGGTGGTATCGGGCGGAATCGCTACGGCCGCCCTCTTCACCGTGTTCGGGGTCACGCCGACCATCGGCCGTGGGTTCCGGGAGGGCGAGGAGCGCGGTGCCGCGCCGAAGGTGGCGATGCTGGGCGAGGGGTATTGGCTCCGGCGGTTCGGCGGCCAGCAGGACATCGTGGGTCGGCAGATCCTGCTGAGCGGCATGCCTTACACCGTGATCGGCATCGTGCCCACCGAGCTCCGGTTCGAGCGCCGGGTGGACGTGTGGACCCCGCTGGCCACCGATACGACCCGTCCCCGCCGGGCCGACTTCCTCACGGTCTTCGGGCGACTCCGGCCGGGGGTGAGCCTGGAACGGGCCCAGCAGGAGATGGCCACGATCGCCGCCCGGCTGGAGAGTCAGTACCCGGAAACCAATGCCAATTGGAGCGCGGAGGTGGTCGCGCTGCGCGAGCAGGTAGTGGGGGAGATCCGCCCCGCGCTCCTCGTCTTCATGGGCGCCGTGGCCCTGGTGCTGCTGATCGCCTGCGCCAACGTAGCCAACCTCATGCTGGCTCGCGCCGCCCAGCGGTCTCGCGAAGTGACGATCCGATCCGCGCTGGGTGCCTCGCGCGCACGGCTGGGCGGCGAGTTGCTGCTGGAAAGCGTGGTGCTCGGCCTGATCGGGGGCGGCCTCGGCCTGCTCCTGGCGTTCTGGGGCATCGAGGCGTTGCGCTCGCTGGAGCCGGGGACCATACCGCGCATCCAGGAGATCGGGCTCGACCTCCGGGTCCTCGGCTTCACCCTGGGACTCTCGCTGCTGGCCGGCCTGCTCTTCGGGCTCGCGCCGGTGTGGCGGCTCTCCGGACGCGACTTGAGTGACGGTCTCATCGAAGGGAGCCGGGGCGTCGCCGGCGGGAGCGGCATCCACCGAGCCCGATCGGCGCTGGTGCTGGCCGAGGTGGCGCTGGCGTTCGTGTTGCTGATCGGCGCGACGCTCCTGCTTCGCAGCTTCGACCGCCTCCAGCAGGTGGATCCCGGCTTCTCGACTGATCGGGTGCTCACCGCGCGGGTGACCCTGCCTCGTCTCAAGTACCCCGAGGAGAATCAGTGGGCCGCCTTCGGTGAGCAGTTGCTGTCGCACGCGGCCGCTCAGCCCGGGGTACGCGCCGCCGCGCTGGTCTCCGACGCGCCGCTGGGCGACTCACCGCCGTACTTCAGCTTCGAGATCCAGGGTAAGGAGACGGCTCCGGAAGGCGCGGTGCAGGACGCGGCCGTGTTCACCACCAGCGCGGGCTACTTCCAGACCCTGCGCATTCCCTTGCTCGCCGGGCGCTTCTACGACGGCGGCGATCGTCCCGATGGCGAGCGGGTCGCCGTCATCAGCCAGAGCCTGGCCGATCGCTTCTGGGAGCGCGGCCGCGCCATCGGCGCTCGGATCACGCTGGGCGATCCCCGGGATCCCGAGGCCGTCTGGATGACGATCGTGGGTGTGGCGGGCGACGTCCGCCACGAACGACTCAGCGAGCAGGGCTATCCCCAGCTCTACCTCCCGTTCAGCCAGGCCCCGACCCGCTCCGTGGTCCTCACCGTCCGGACTCAGGGTGAGCCGGCCGCGCTGATCCCGGCGCTGCGCCGGTCGCTGGCGTCGCTGGATCCCGAGCTCCCTCTCGCCGATGTGGCCACCCTGGATGAGCGCAAGGCGGCTTCGCTCGCCCGGCCCCGGATCAACGCCTCGGTGCTCGCCGGCTTCGCGCTCGCCGCGCTGGTGCTCGCCTCGGTGGGAATCTACGGAGTCGTGGCGTATGGCGTGGTGCAGCGCACCCGCGAGCTCGGCATTCGGATGGCGCTGGGTGCGGGCGGCGGCACGCTGTTGCGGATGGTGATCCGACAGGGCATGCGGCCGGTGCTTGCCGGCATGGCCCTCGGCGTGGCCGGCGCCCTCACCGGAGGATGGGTGCTTCGCAGTCTGCTCTTCGGGGTCGGCGCCGCGGACCCGGCGACCTTCGTCGCGGTGACCTGCTTTCTCGTCGCGGTGGCGCTCGCCGCGATCTATCTCCCGGCGCGACGGGCGGCCCAGTCCGACCCGATGGTCGCCCTGAGGAACGAGTGATGATGGACTCCCTGCTTCAGAACATCCGCTTCGCCTTCCGCTCCCTGCGCAAGAGCCCGGCGCTCACCGTCTCCGTGGTGTTGACCCTGGCGCTCTGCATCGGTGCCACGACGGCCATCTTCAGCGTGGTCTACGCCGTGCTGTTCCGCCCCTTGCCATTCAAGAACCCCGGGGAGATCCAGCTGGTCCGCACCACCTGGAAAGACCTGGCCAGCTCGTTCTCCGCCGGCAACTGGGCCGACGTGGACCGGCAGCAGCGAAGCTTCCGGTACTTCGTCCCGGGTCACGGCGAGAGCTTCAATCTCGCCGGCGCCGACGCACCGGAGAACGTGGACGGCGCTCGAGTGGGTGCCGACTACTTCGCGATGCTCGGCGTGCCGCCGGCCCTCGGGCGCACGTTTCTCCCGGAGGAGGACGCCCCCGGCCGCGGCGAGGTCGTCGTGCTGAGCGACGCGCTCTGGCGGCGGCGCTTCGGCACCGACCCCGGGGTGATCGGGCGCGAGGTCCGGCTCGACGGTCGCCCGCATCGCGTGGTCGGCGTCATGCCGGCTTCCATGGATTACGCCGTGTTCGGCGAGGAGCTCTGGGTGCCGACGGCGTTCTCGGCCGAGCGGCTCGCGATGCACGACGAGCACTATCTGTCGGTGCTGGGCCGGCTCAAGCCGGAGGTCACCGTCTTCCAGGCCGAGGCCGAGTTGCGGAACCTCGCTCGATGGCTCGAGACGACGTACCCCAAGGAGAATCGGGACCGCGGCATCGTCATGGCGCCGTTCATGGAGGAGCTGGTCGGCGACTATCGGCCCCGGCTCTTCGTGCTGCTGGGGGCCGTCGGGTTCGTGCTGCTCATCGCTTGCGCCAACATCGCCAACCTGTTGCTGGCCCGCGGTGCCGCGCGCTCGCGCGAGACGGCCATCCGCGCGGCGGTCGGCGCCGGCCGGGGACACCTGATCCGCCAGGCGCTCACCGAGAGCCTGGTGCTCGCGGTCTCGGGCGGGCTGCTCGGGGTGATCGTGGGCTACTGGGGTGTCGCGTTACTGGCGGCGTTCGGTCCCCAGGATGTGCCGCGCCTTGCGCAGGCGCGACTGGATGGGCCGGCGCTCGCCTTCGCCGTGGGCCTCACCCTGTTGAGCGGACTGGTGTTCGGCCTCGCACCCGCGCTCCGCATGGCCGGCCGGCTGCCGCACGAAGCGCTGAAGGAGGGAGGTCGGAGCGGGTCGCGGGCCGGCAGCCGTGACCGAGTGCGTAACGTGCTCGTGGTCGGCGAGATCGCCGTGGCCCTGGTGCTGCTCACCGGCGCGGGGCTCCTGATCCGCAGCGCCATCGCGCTGAACCAGGTGGATCCGGGATTCGATCCCAGCGGCGTAGTCGCGGGGCGGGTCTCGCTGCCGGCGGTGACCTATCAGTCGCCGGAGCAGGTGACCCGCGCGTTCCAGCGCATCGAGGAACGGATCGCCGCAGTGCCGGGGGTGGACGCCGGCGCGCTGGTGTCGACCGCGCCGCTGGAGGGCGGCGGCAGCAACGGCCTGGTGCCGGAAGGCCGCCCGCTCGACATCGCCTCGGCGATCAACTCCCAACTGCGGCTGGTGACGCCCGGGTACTTCGCCACCCTGAAGATCCGGCTGCTTCGGGGCCGGACATTCACCGCGGACGACCGGCGGGGCGCGCCGCTGGTGATGGTGATCAACCAGACGCTCGCGCGGGAGGCGTTTCGCGGTGAGGACCCGATCGGTAAGCGCATAGCCTGCTGCGAGC
The DNA here is from genome assembly GCA_036556625.1 of Gemmatimonadales bacterium. GTDB lineage: Bacteria > Gemmatimonadota > Gemmatimonadetes > Gemmatimonadales > GWC2-71-9 > CAVVWJ01. The sequence continues at coordinate 26,929 of DATBJC010000118.1, read as the reverse complement.
CCGGGCCCAATGGGTCGCCCAACTGGAAGGAAGTGGTGGGGGTGGTGGGCGATGTTCGCGCCCAGGGGTTGGACCAGGCGCCGGAGCCCGAGTTCTACCTGCCCATGCTGCAGGCGCCCGCGGCGGCATGGAGCTGGACCGACCGCACCTTGACCGTCGCGGTTCGAGCCCAGGGCGACCCGGCCCCATTGATGACTCCGATCCGCCAGGCGGTGGCGGAGGTCGACCCCGCGGTTCCGCTGTACAACCTCGGCACCATGCAGGGCCGGCTGGTGGATTCCCTGGCGGAGTCGCGGTTCAGCACGATGCTGCTCACCGTGTTCGGCGCGATAGCGCTCCTGCTGGCCGCCATCGGCGTGTACGGCGTCATCTCCTACGGCGTGGCGCAGCGAACCCAGGAGATCGGCATTCGTATGGCCCTGGGCGCCCGCCACGCCGACGTGCTGGCCATGGTCGTGCGCCACGGCGCCAAGCTCGCGGGTGTGGGGATGGTCGTGGGACTGGCGGGCGCGCTGGCGTTGTCCGGACTCCTGTCGACGCTGCTCTTCCGGGTGAGTCCCACCGATCCGCCAACCTTCGCCGGCGGCATCGTCGTTCTCATGACAGTGGCGGTCATGGCCGCCGCGCTGCCCGCCCGCCGGGCCGCGCGCACCGATCCCATGGTCGCGCTCCGGAGCGAGTAGCCATGGCACTCGCGATCGATCCCCTGATCCGGCTGGACGGCATCTCCCGGATCTTCCACACCGAGGATGTGGAGACCCACGCGCTGTCCCGGATCGATCTGGAGATCCGGGCCGGCGAGTTCGTGGCGATCTGCGGCCCATCGGGCTGCGGCAAGACCACGCTGCTGTCCATCCTCGGCCTGCTGGATTCGCCCAGCGAAGGGAGCTACGTGCTCGCCGGAGAGCCGGTGGCCACGCTCTCCCCGGCGCAGCGAGCCCGGGTCCGCAGCCGCGCCATCGGGTTCATCTTCCAGGCCTTCAACCTGATCGGCGATCTGAACGTCTACCAGAACGTCGAGCTTCCGCTCAAGTATCGGGGGCTCGGCGCGGCGGAGCGGCGCTCGCTGGTTCACGACGCCCTGCAGCGGGTCGGCTTGCTCCACCGGATCCATCACTATCCCTCGCAGCTCTCCGGCGGCCAGCAGCAGCGGGTCGCGGTGGCCCGCGCCGTGGCGGGCAAGCCGCTGGTGCTGCTGGCCGACGAGCCCACCGGCAATCTCGACTCCCGGAACGGCGCCCAGGTGATGGAGCTGCTGGATGAGCTCAATCGGGACGGCGCCACCATCGTGATCGTCACGCACGATCCCCGCTATCTGGGGCGGGCCAATCGCAACGTCTTTCTCTTCGACGGCAAGATCGTGCCCCGTGGACCCCTCGACCGTGAGGTGGCGTGATGGATGTCTTCTGGCGTGATCTCCGCTTCACGGCTCGGAGCCTGCTTCGGAGCCCCGCCTTCACCGCGATCGCCGTGCTGACGCTCGCGCTGGGAATCGGCGCGAACACGGCGATCTTCAGCGTGGTCTACTCCGTTCTCCTGCGCCCGCTCGCCTACTCCGAGCCCGAGCGGCTGATCTCGATTCGGGCGGCGTACGCGGGCACCGGCGCCCAGGACATACCCGCCTCGCAGCCCGAGTACCATGACTACCTCGAGGGCGTCGGCGCGCTGCAGGACCTCGCCGCGGTCTACCCGATCAGCATCAACTTGACCGGACTGGGCGAGCCCCAGCGGATCCAGGCCTCGGTCGTCTCGGACAACTACTTCCGCCTCCTCGGGGTCGCGCCTGCTCTGGGCCGCGACTTCACCCCGGACGATGACCGGGGACAGATCGGCTACGTCGTCATCATCTCCCACCAGCTGTGGCAGAAGCGCTTCGGCGGCGACCCGGGCGTCATCGGCAAGACGGTGCGGCTGGACGACGACCCGATGACCATCATCGGGATCATGCCTCGCGGCTTCCGCCATGTGCTGGAGAGCGGAACTTCGCCGATGGAAGTGTGGGCCCCGATCGCGCTGGACAATCCCGATCCCAATTTCCTGAACGCCCGCGGGCTACGGGTCTACGACCTGATCGGCCGGCTCAAGCCCGGCCGCACGGTGGACAATGCCTCGGCCGAGCTGGCCGCGCTCACCGTCCGGCTGCGGGAGCAGTACCCCCAGGCCTATCCCGCCGGCCAGGGCTGGCACCCGGTGGCGACGCCCCTGGCCGAGCAGGTCGTGGGCGACGTGCGGCCGGCGCTGCTGGTGCTGCTCGGTGCGGTCGGGTTCGTGCTGCTCATCGGCTGCGCCAACGTGGCCAACCTGCTGCTGGCCCGCTCCACGGTGCGGGAGCGGGAGATCGCGGTGCGCACCGCACTCGGGAGCAGCCGCGGACGGCTGGTGCGCCAGCTGCTCACCGAAAGCCTCGTCCTCGCGGCCTTGGGTGGCGGACTGGGCCTCGTGCTGGCGGCGTGGGGCTCCAGCGCCCTGGGCAGGTTGGTTTCGCTCTATCTCCCCCGCGCCGGCGAGATCGAGCTCTCGCTGCCGGTGCTGGGCTTCACCGCCTTTCTGATCATTCTCACCGGCGTCGTCTTCGGCCTGCTACCGGCGCTGCAGATGTCGCGCGCGGATCTCCAGGGCGTGCTAAAGGACTCGGGCCGCGGCACCGCCGGCGCGCCGCGGACCCGGATGCGGGCCGCGCTGGTGGTCGCGGAGGTAGCGGTCGCGCTCATGCTGCTGGCGGGTGCGGGGCTCATGCTGCGGAGCTTCCAGCGGCTCATGGCGGTGGAGTACGGCTTCGATCCCGACCGGCTGCTCACCCTCCAGATGTGGCTGCCGGTGCCCAACGACCGCTCCAAGGGACGGTTCCAGACCCACGCGCAGCGCCGGAGCTTCTACGAGCGCGCGCTGGCGGCGGTGCAGGCAGTGCCCGGCGTGCGGAACGCGGCGCTCATCTCGCAGCTGCCGCTGCGCGGAGAGAACGATCTGCGTCTCGAGATCGAGGGCCGTCCGGTCGCGCCCGACGATCCTCCGATGACGGCCCAGGGCCGGCTGGTGAGCCCGAACTACTTCGAGACGATGGGAATCCCGCGCCTGGCCGGCGAAGGTCTCCCCGACCTGGAGGACTCGGTCTCCCGGCGGCTGGTCGTGGTGAACCGCACCATGGCGGAGAAGTACTGGCCCGGCGCCGATCCCCTCGGCCAACGGGTCCGGTTCAGGAGCGACGGACCATGGTTGACGGTGGCCGGCATCGTGGGCGATGTCCGCCAGATCGGGCTCGCCGACCCGCCGCGGGAGGAGGTGTACAGCTCCTATCGCGCCGTCAGCTCGCAGGAGATGTCCATGGTGGTACGGACCGGTGAGGACGACCCCGAGCGGCTCGGCGCTGCGGTCACCGCCGCCATCCGCAGCGTGGACCCGGAGCAACCCGTGTTCGGCGTGATGTCCATGGAGCGGGTGATCGAGAACGCCAGCGCCGAGCGCCGGATCTCCATGGTGCTCCTGCTTCTCTTCGCCGGCATGGCGCTGCTCCTCTCCGCGATCGGCATCTATGGCGTCATGGCGTATACCACGACCCAGCGAAGACACGAGATCGGAATCCGGCTCGCGCTGGGCGCGGGGACCCGCGACGTGTTGCGCCTGGTGGTGGGACAGGGGATGCGGCTGGTGCTGGTCGGTCTCGTCGCCGGTCTGGTCGGAGCCTGGTCCCTGAGCCGGGTGCTGGCCAGTCAGCTCTTCGACACCAGTGCCCAGGACCCGGTGACCTACGCCGCGGTCGCGTTCCTGCTCGGACTGGTCGCGCTGATCGCGACCTGGCTTCCCGCACGGCGGGCGACCCGAGTGGATCCGATGATCTCCCTGAGGGCCGAATGACCGACCAGCTGGGGCGCGACCTCCGGTACGCCGTCAGGCAGCTCATCCGCTCGCCGGGTTTCACCGCCATCGCCGTCTTGACACTGGGCCTCGGCATCGGCGCCAACAGCGCGATCTTCAGCGTGGTGAACGCGGTCCTGCTCAGGCCGCTGCCCTTCCAGGAGCCGTCGCGTCTGGTGCGGGTCAACGAGGCGCGCCCGGACGGCACTACCAATACGGTCTCCTACCCCAACTTTCGCGACTGGCAGAAGAGCGGCGGCGTCTTCCAGTCATCGGCGATCTATCGTACCCAGGCGCTGAATCTCACCGGTGCGGACGAAGCCGAGCGGGTCACCGGCGCGCTGGTGAGTGCCGACTTCTTCCGGGTGCTGGGGCTCACGCCGGTGTACGGCCGGTACTTCACCGAAGGGGAGGACGTCCGAGGCGCCGACGACGTCGCGGTCCTGAGCCGCGATCTTTGGCAGCGCCGCTTCGCGGGCGAGAGGGACCTGGTCGGCCGCAGCGTGACCGTGGACGGGCGGAGTCTGACGGTCGTCGGTGTGGCGACCGCGGACTTTCACTTTCCCGAGAGGGTCGATCTCTGGATCCCGGTGTCGCACGACGATCCCCAGCTTCTGGACAATCGCGGGCTCCACGCCTACGACGTGATCGGCCGCCTGGGACCCGGGATGACCGTCGAGCGCGCCGCAGCTCGGCTCGATCCGGTCGCGGACCGTCTGGCCCGTGAGTATCCGGCGTCGAACAAGGGCTGGGGCATCGCGCTGCGTCCGCTGCACGAGTCGCTGGTCGAGAACCTGAGGCCAACGTTGCTGGTGCTCCTCGGTGCGGTGGGGTTCGTCCTGCTCATCGCATCCGCCAACGTCGCCAACATGATGCTGGCTCGAAGCTCGGCTCGGCGACGGGAGCTCTCGATCCGGGCCGCGTTGGGCGCGAGCCGCGGACGGCTGGTGCGTCAGCTGTTGACCGAGAGCCTGGTGATCGCGCTGCTGGGTGGAGCGCTGGGCCTGGTGCTCGCGGCGTGGGGGGTGGACGGGTTGCTCGCCCTCGGTCCCGAGGAGTTGCCGGCCGGCGAAGGCATCGTGCTGGACCGCGCCGTGCTCGGCTTCACCTTCGGCGTGGCAGTGCTCACCAGTCTCGTGTTCGGTCTCCTTCCCGCTACCCATACGGCGACGCCGAATGCCGAAGCCTCGCTGCGCGACGGGGGCCGCACCTCGGGGGGCATTCACCGGCAGCGCACCCGGCGAGTGCTGGTGGTCACCGAGATCGCCCTGGCGCTTCTGCTCTTGGTCGGCACCGGCCTGATGGTGCAGAGCTTCCGCCGTTTGCAGGAGGTGGATCCCGGATTCAATCCCGACGGCGTCCTCACCGCCCGGCTCGCCCTTTCCCGGGCGAATCCCGACACGGCTCGAGTCATCGGATTCTTCCGCGAGCTGGTGGAGCGCGCCGAGGCCCTGCCGGGCGTCACGGCGGCCGCGGCGGTGAGCTACCTGCCGCTGGGGGCCGACGGGGCGCGCTACGCCTTCAGCGTCGAAGGGCAGCCGCCGCTCGAAACGCAGCTGCGTCCCCGCACCGAGTTCAACGTCGTCACCCCGGGCTACTTCGCCACCATGGAAATCCCGCTGCTCCAGGGACGCGATCTGGCGGAGCGGGACCGGTGGGAGTCGCCCGCGGTGGTGGTGGTCAACCAGTCGCTGGCGCGGCGCTTCTGGCCCAACGAGAGCGCCATCGGCAAGCGGCTCACGCTGGGCGAGCCGGAGGAAGGCGGCTGGATGACGGTGGTCGGCGTGGTCGGCGATGTGAAGCAGCGGTCGCTCGCTACCGAAAGCCGCCCCCAGATGTACGGCTCGCAGGCACAGGTCGGGCTTCCGGAGATGGCGTTGCTGGTGCGCACCGCGATGGATCCCTCGGCCCTCGCTCCCGCGATCCGGGGAATAGTGGCGACTCTCGATCCGACGGTGCCGGTGTCCGACATCCGGAGCCTGACCCGCGTGAAGGGCGCCTCGATCGCTACCGACCGGTTCCGTGCGATTGTCCTGGCGACGTTCGCTCTGGTCGCCCTGGCGCTGGCCGCGATCGGGGTGTACGGCGTCATCTCCTACGGTGTGGTGCAGCGCTCCCAGGAGATCGGGATCCGGATGGCGCTGGGCGCCCGCCGGGCGGAGATCATCCGGCTGGTGGTGGGAGAGGGGATGCTGACGGTGGCTGTCGGGATCGTTCTCGGCGTGCTCGCGGCCGCCGGACTGGCGCGGTTCCTGGCCTCGCTGTTGTACGCCGTCCAGCCCGACGACCCGGCCATCTTCGTCGCGATCTCCTGCCTCATCGCGGCGGTCGCGCTCGCGGCGTGTGTGCTGCCGGCCCGGCGCGCCATGCAGGTGGATCCCGCGGGAACACTCAGGGCCGAGTGATGGATTCCTTCCGGCAGGACCTCCGCTTCGCGGTCCGCCAGCTGCTTCGCTCGCCGGGTTTCGCGCTGCTGGCCATCGCGATGCTCGGCCTCGGCATCGGCTCGACCACGACGATCTTCAGCGTGATCAACACGGTGTTCCTCCGGCCGCCGGCCCACCTGCGCCAGTCCGAGCGGCTGGTGATGGTGTTCACCAGCGATTTCAGCGGGCCTCGCTACGGCACCTCGTCCTACGCCGACTACGTGGACTTCACCTCCGGCGCGCCGGGCCTGCAGGGCCTTGCCGCCTTCGTGGCCCAGCCGTTCAACGTGGCGTGGGGATCACAGAGCTTCCGCGTGATGGGCGAGATGGTGAGCGAAAACTATTTCGGCGTGCTGGGCGTGCCGCTGGCCCTGGGTCACGGATTCGCCCCCGGTACCACCGAGACCGAGGTGGTGATCGGATACGGCCTGTGGCACCGCCGATTCGGCGGGGCGGCGGACGTCGTGGGCCGCACCATCAAGGTCTCCGGCTCCAGCTTCACCGTCGCCGGGGTGGCGCCGGAGAGCTTCAGCGGCGCGATGCGGGGAATCCGGGTCGAGCTGTGGACCTCGCTGGCCGCAAATCGGGTGCTCTCGCCGGCGGACGACATGCTGACCAATCGCGGTGACCGCGGGCTCTTCCTGGTGGGCCGGCTTCGGGACGGCGTGAGTGTCGGCGAGCTGCAGAGCCAGCTCGGCGTAGTGGCGGCGCGGCTTCACGGCACCTATGGCCGGACCTGGATCGACCGGACCGGCAGTGCCCGGGTGGTGACGGTGCTTCCGGAACGGGACGCGCGGGTATTTCCTACCATCCGCGGTCCGGTCACTCAGTTCCTGGCACTCTTGATGGGCGTCGCCTGCCTGGTGCTGGCGATCTGCTGTGCCAACCTGGCCAATCTCCTGCTGGCCCGCGGCACCGCACGCCGGCGCGAGGTCGCGGTCCGGCTCGCGCTGGGTGGGGGCCGCGCGCGGCTGGTGCGGCAGCTGCTCACCGAGGGGCTGGTCCTGGCGGCCGCCGGCGCCGTAGGCGGCGTGGTGCTCGCCACCTGGGCCACCGGCGCGCTGGCCAGCTTCGAGCCGCCGCTTCCGGTGCCGGTCGCCCTCGATTTTCCGCTCGACACCCGCATCCTCCTCTTCACGGTGCTGGCCACGGCCGTCACCGTCTTGCTCTCCGGCCTCGCGCCGGCACTCCGTGCCACCCGGCTGGACGGCACGGCCGCGCTGCGTGGGGACCTGAGCGCTGCCGGAGGTCCGCGACGGATCGGATTGCGCGACGGACTGGTCATCGCACAGGTGGCGGTCTCGCTGGTCGTGCTGGCGGCCGCGGGTCTCTTTCTCGCCAGTCTTCGTAACGCCACCCGCATCGATCCGGGATTCCGCGCCGAAGGACTCGCGCTCGCTCGTCTCGAGCTGGGCATCCAGGGCTACGACTCGCTGCGCGGCCGGGCCTTCTACACCGAGCTCCAGCGCCGGGTCCGATCCCTGCCGGGCGTCGAGGCGGTGAGTCTGACCGAGATCGTGCCCCTGGGGTTTTCCCGGCAACGCCGAGGCATCGAAGTCGAAGGCTATGCTCCCGCAGAGGGTGAGGAGATGGAGTTCGGCATCAACACCGTCGATGCCGGGTACTTCGAGACCATGGAAATCCCGCTGGTGCAAGGTCGCGGCTTCGATTCCCGGGACCGCGAGGGCTCCGCGCCGGTGGCTATCGTCAATGAGAGCTTCGCCCGCCGGTTCTGGCCGGGGGAAAACCCCATCGGCCGTCGCTTCTCCAGCCGGAGGGGAGGCGCGCGCGAGGTCATCGGGGTAGCGAAGGATGGCAAGTACTGGTCGCTGACCGAAGCGCCCCAGCCGCACTTCTACGAGCCGTTCGCTCAGGCCTACGAGCCCGACATGGTGCTCGTCGTGCGAGCCGCCGGCGATGCCCGTTCGATCCTGCCGGCGCTCATTCGCGAGGCCCACGCCCTCGACCCCGAGCTGCCGGTGGAAGCGAACACGATGGCGGAGCATCTGGGGTACGCGCTGCTCCCGCAGCGGGTGGGCGCCACCGTGTTGGGCGTCTTCGGGCTGGTCGCGGCGCTGCTGGCGGCCTTCGGGCTCTATGGCGTGATGTCCTACGTGGTCTCGCAGCGCACGGCCGAGATCGGCATCCGCATGGCGCTGGGAGCGCGGTCGCGCGATGTCAGGATGCTGGTGGTCCGCCGGGCTCTGGCACTCACCGTGGCGGGGCTCGGGATCGGCCTGATCTCCGCTGCGGCCGCCACCCGGCTGCTGGGTGCGTTCCTGGTGGATGTGAGCCCGACCGATCCGACGACGCTCGTTACCGTCGTCGCGCTCTTCGCCGTGGTGGCGGTGCTGGCGAGCTGGCTGCCGGCCAGCCGGGCTGCCGCGGTGGACCCGATGCGCGCGCTCAGGACCGAGTGATGGGCGATCTCGGCCCCGACCTTCGCCTCGCGATACGGCGCCTTCGCCGGAGTCCGGGGTTCACGGCGGCGGCGGTCCTGACCCTGGCGCTTGGCATTGGTGCCAACAGCGCGTTCTTCAGCCTGGCCGACGCGGCACTGCTCCGGCCGCTGCCGTATTCCACCGCCGATCGGCTGGTCATGCTGTGGGAGCGCCAGGCCGCGGTCGGCAAGGAGCGGGAGCGGGCCTCCGCGGCCAACTTCCTCGACTGGCGGAGGGAATCGAGAGCGTTCGACGAGCTGGCTGCCTGGGACAGCTGGGGATTCGCGCTCAGCGGCACCGGCGAGCCCGAGGAGCTGGCGTCGGTACGGGCCTCGGCCAACCTGTTCCGCATGTTGGGCGTCTCGCCGGCGCTGGGGCGGGACTTCCTGCCTGAAGAGGAGACTGCCGGCCGCGACCGGGTGGTGATCCTCAGCCACGGATTCTGGCTCGATCGGATGGGTGGCGATCCCAAAGCGATAGGACGGACGCTGACGCTCGATGGCGAGCCCTACGAGATCGTCGGGGTGATGCCGGCAGGTTTCCGCTTCCCCAACGATGCCACGGTGGCGCTGTGGAACCCGCTCGCCTTCGATGCGTCCGAGCTGGTCAGCCGGGCCGAGCGGCGGTTCAACGTTCTCGCCCGGCTCGCCACGGGCGCCGCGCTGGCCGACGCCACGGCGGAGCTCGACGTAGTGGCCGGCCGCCTGGCGGACGCCCATCCCGAGACCAACCGGGGTTGGACCATCCTCGCCAGCCCCGCGAGCGAGGCGGTCGCTGCCGGCGGACGGTCCGCGGTCGCGCTCCTGCTGGCCACGGTGGCGCTGGTGCTGCTGCTGGCCTGCGCCAACGTCGGTCATCTCTTTCTCGCCCGCGCCCTCGATCGCCAGCGCGAGCTCGCCATCCGGGTAGCCCTCGGCGGTGCGCCGGCCCGCCTGCTGCGCCTGATGGTCATGGAGTGCGCGGTGGTGGCAGCGATGGGCGCCACCGGCGGAATCGCGCTCGCCGCGTGGGCGGTGCCGCTGGTCCAGGCGTTCGACCCCGGCCTCCTTCCCGGCTGGCGCGAAGCCACCCTCGACGGGCGAGTGCTGGCCTTCACCCTGGCCCTCCTGATCCCGGTCACCTTCCTCTGCGGCGTGATTCCGGCGCTACGGGTTATCGGTCTCGATCGCCGGGCGCCTCTCAGTGGCTCGGGGGAGCGGCTGACCGCGGGGCGAGAGAGGGGCAGGGCCCGGCGCGGACTCATCGTGGTGGAGGTGGCGCTGTCGGTGGTCCTGCTGGTGGCGGCTGGTCTGCACCTGCGGAGTCTCCTGCGCCTGCAACAGGTCGATCCCGGCTTCGACCCCGAGCAGGTGGTGGCCGCGACGTTGTTCCTGTCCGGCGCGCAGTACTCCGAAGACCCGCAGCAGATCGCCTTCTTCTCCCGGCTGGTCGAGCAGCTGGCGCGACGCCCTGGAATCACCGCCGCCGGTGCGGTGACCACGCTCCCGATGAACCCCGTGGGCATCGACTACGACCTCCCGTTTTCCCCCGATGGCAGCCCGCCGCCCGCGACCGCCGATCGCCAGGAAGTGGACTTCCGGGTGATCGAGGGTCGGTACTTCCGGGCGCTCGGGATACCGGTGATGCGGGGCCGTGCATTCGATCACACCGATCGGGAGGACGGGGCCAAAGTAGTGATGGTCAATCAGACGCTGGCGAGCCGGTTCTTCCCAGGGGAGGACCCGGTCGGGCGGCGGGTCTGGGTCGGCGGAAGCTTCGGCGCCGCGACCATCGTCGGGCTGGTGGGCGACGTGCGCCATCGGAGTCTCGCGGCGCGGCCCCGGGCGGAGCTCTACGTCCCGTTCCGCCAGTATCCCCACGGCGGGATGACGGTCGTGGTCCGCGCCGCGGGCGATCCCGCCGCGGTTGCGCGCACGGTGAAGCGGGAGATCAATGCGCTGGACTCCGACCAGCCGATCACCGATCTGACCACCCTGCCGGCACTGCTCCACGGCTCGGTCTCTCCCCAGCGCTTCAATCTCCTGCTGCTCGGCGGCTTCGCCGGGCTGGCGCTGCTGCTCGCTGCGGTCGGCGTCTACGGTGTCATCGCCTACTCCGTGAGTCAGCGCACTCGTGAGATCGGCATCCGTATGGCGCTGGGTGCGGCGGCCCGCGAGATCCGGCGCGCCGTGGTTCGTCCGGCGGTGGCGCTGGCCGGAGTGGGCGTAGTGCTGGGCTCGATGGCGGCCTGGCTCTTGGGCCGCGCATTGGCGCCCGAGCTCTACGAAGTCAGCCTCCACGATCCGGCGACGTTCGGGCTGGTGGCGGTGATTCTTCTCGCCGCCGCTTGGGCGGCCTGCGCGCTTCCCGCGCGCCGCGCCGCGCGGCTCGATCCCCTGATCGCGCTGAGGTCGGAATGACCGAGTGGCTGCTGCGAGACCTTCGCTATGGAGTGCGGCAGCTCCTCAGGAGTCCCGGGTTCGCCCTGGCCGCCATGCTGACGCTCGCGCTGGGCGTCGGGGCCAACACCATCATCTTCAGCATGGTGAACGGGCTGTTGTTTCGCCCGTTGCCGGTGGACCGTCCCGGCGAAGTGGTGGGGCTCTACGCCACGGAGCGACGGACCGGCCGCACCCGGAACCTGTCGTACCCGGAGTACCTCGACTACCGCGACCGCAGCGGCATCTTCGCCGGGCTGGTGGCGCAACAGGGCTTTCCGGTGAGCCTGACAGGGCCGAACGGCGCGGAGATGGTGTGGAGCGAGCTGGTCACCGAGAACTATTTCTCCGCGCTGGGACTTCGGCCTAGCCTGGGTCGGGTCTTCCAGCCTCAAGATGCCCGGGGTCCCGGGTCCGATCCTCTGGTCGTGCTGAGCCATCGCGCCTGGCGCGACCGGTTCGGGGGCGATCCCGGCGTGATCGGACGCGTGCTGCGGCTCAACGGGCATCCCTTCACCGTCATCGGCGTCGCCCCCGCGGGGTACACCGGGGTGCGCAAGTTCGGATTCCACCCCGATGTCTGGGTGCCGATGATGATGCACCCCCAGGTGATCCCGGGCTCTGAGGGTCTGCTGGACGATCGTGAGAGCACCTGGCTCATCGTGGCCGGACGGCTCCGGGCCGGACTCGGACGCGAAACGGCATCCGCCATGCTCGCGGACTTCGCGGCGCGCCTGGAGCAGCTCCATCCCGATACCAATCGCGACCGAGGCACGCGGATCCTCCCCGGTGGCAGCGGCTTCGACAATCCCGATTTCACTCCCCACGAGACGCTGGTCCTGAGTGCGGCCCTCGCCATGGCCGCGGCCGGTCTCATCCTCCTGCTGGCCTGCACCAACGTGGCCAATCTGCTGCTGGCACGGGCCTCGACCCGCGACCGGGAGGTCGGCGTCAGGCTGGCGCTGGGCGCCAGTCGAGGCCGGCTGGTGCGGCAGTTTCTGACCGAAGGGCTGCTGCTGGCGGTCGTGGGCGGCGGGATCGGCATCGGCTTGGCTTCGTGGACCACCGAGATCCAGGAGCTGATGGTGCCCCGGCTTCAGTTCCCGGTGGGGTTCCAGGTCTCACTGGATCACCGGGTGCTCGGCTTCGGTCTGGTGATCTCGCTCCTCACCTCGCTCTTGTTCGGGCTGGCTCCCGCGCTCGGCGCCGCCAAACACGACCCGGTGGCCATGCTCAAGGACAGTCCACCGGCCGTTCGGCCGTCGCGCTGGGGAATGGATCTCCGGAGCCTGCTGGTGATCGGGCAGGTGTCGCTGTCCCTGGTGCTCCTGGTCGGCGGCGGACTGTTCCTCAAGAGCCTGCTCCACGCCCGAGAGCTGGACGTCGGCCTCGGGCGGGACCACCGACTGCTGTTGTCGCTCGATCCAGGGCTTCAGGGCTATGACTCGGCGCGCGTTGACCGAATTTACCGCGAGCTGCTCCAGCAGATCCGCGAGCTGCCCCAGGTGACTTCCGCGACCCTGGGCTTTCCCCTGCCGCTCGACACCTACGGCCGCTCCCGGACAGTGTACTTCGAGGGAGAGGGTGGCAGGGCGGCCTCGACCGAAGGACTGGAAGTCGGGACCACTGTCGCGGCATCCGATTACTTCGGCACCGTGGGCACCGCCTTGCTGCACGGGCGGGAGTTCGCGTCAGGCGACAGTGCCGGCACTCCCAAGGTCGCGGTGGTGAACCAGACTTTCGCGGCCCGCTTCGGGAGCGGCGCAGCGGCGGTCGACCGCCACTTCCGGTTGGGCGGACCCGATGGCGAGCGGGTGCGGATCGTCGGTGTGGCCCGGGACGCCCGCTACGGCATGCTTGGTGAAGGCCCAAGGCCATACCTGTACCTGCCGCTCTCCCAGCACTCTCGCTCATGGCTCACGCTCGTCGTGCGCACCGCCGGTGATCCCGCAGCAGTGATCCCCGCCGTGCGTGAGTCTGTGCGCCGGCTGGATCCCGACCTGGCGGTATTCGGGGTCATGACGATGCAGCAGCACCTCGAGAACGCCCTCAACATCGCCACCAGCTCGGCGATCTTCGCCGGGGCCTTCGGTCTGCTCGCGCTCCTTCTGGCCGTGATCGGCATCTACGGCCTGGTCTCTTACTCCGTCGCCCGGCGCACCCGGGAGGTCGGTATCAGAATGGCGCTGGGCGCCAGCCGGAAGGATGTCCTCCGCCTGGTACTGGGCCGAGGACTTGGGTTGGCCGCGATCGGCGTGGGACTGGGGCTGGTGGCCTCGCTGGCGGTGGGCAGGCTGCTGGGCGGGATGCTGTACGAGGTGAGTCCCCACGATCCCTCGATCGTCGGGTCGATGTCGCTGCTGCTGGCGGCCATCGTGCTGCTCGCCAGCTATCTCCCGGCACGCCGGGCGCTCAGGGTGGATCCCGTCACCTCACTCAGGTCCGAATGATCGCCTACGACCTGCCTCCTGCGGTTCGGCGTCTTCGCCGTGGATGGATCCCATGACGTTCCTGCGGTCGGAGTGACCAAGATGGACACGCTGCTTCACGACCTGCGGTACACGATCCGAAGCCTGCGCCAGCGCCCTGGCTTCACCGCCCTCATCATTCTCACGCTCGCGCTCGGGATCGGCGCCACGGCCGCGATCTTCAGCGTGGTGCGAGGAGTGCTGCTCCGGCCGCTGCCCTATCAGGACCCGAAGGGCGTGGTTCTGCTGCACACGCGCCTCGACGGCGTGCCCGGCCGGGCGCTGAGCGTGCCGGAGTTCCTCGATCTGCGGGACCAGCCGCGAGGGTTCACGCGGGTCGCCGCCTATGCCGACGGCTCGCTGACCCTCACGGGGAGCGGGACGCCCGAGCGGTTGGATGCAGGCTTTGTGACCGCCGACGCGCTGCCGCTGCTCGGCGTGCCGCCCGCGCGGGGCAGGGGCTTCGCGGCCGAAGACGATCTGCCCGGCCGCCCGCCGGTGGTGTTGCTGAGCGACGGCCTCTGGCGGCGCCGGTTCGGCGCCGACCCCGACATCGTCGGCCGGACCCTCATCCTGGACGACGCCCCGACCACCGTGCTCGGCGTGATGCCGCCCGGCTTCCAGCTTCCCACCCACTATGCCGGTCCGCCCATGCAGCTGTGGTCGCTGCTCCAGCTCGATCCGGCGTACGACCGGACCGAGCGCGGCTGGCACTGGCTTTCGGCGATGGGACGCCTGCGTCCCGGCTTGGACCTCGAGGGCGCAGATCGGGAGACGGCAGCGGTGGCGGCGGGGATGCTGGAGCGCCACCCCAACGAGTACGACACCGAGTTCACCGTGTCGGTCACGCCCGCCATGGAGACGCTGGTGGGCGACATCCGTCCGGTGATTCTGGTCCTGATGGGTGCGGTGGGGCTGCTCCTGCTGATCGCCTGCGCCAATGTGGCCTCGCTCTTTCTGGCACGGGCCGAGGCGCGCCAGCGGGAGATCGCGGTGCGAGCGGCGCTCGGCGCCCGGGCGCGACACATCGTGCGCCAATTGCTCACCGAGAGCGCCGTGCTCGCCCTGGCGGGCGGCTTGCTCGGGCTCCTGGTGGCGATCTGGGGCGTGCGCGCCCTGGTGGCCGCCGCGCCGCCGACTCTCCCGCGGATCGGGACCATCGAATTGGACGGATGGGTCCTGGCGTTCACCGCGATCGTCACGCTGACCACGGGACTGCTCTTCGGTCTCACCCCCGCGGTCCAGGCGGCCCATCCCGACGTGTCCGGGGCGTTGACCGAGGGTGGCCGAGCCGGCAGCGCCGGACTGCGCCGGCAGCGATTCCGGCGCGGGCTGGTGATCGGTCAGATCGCGCTCGCGCTGATGCTGGTGGCGGGCGCGGGCCTCCTGATCCAGAGCTTCGCCCGCCTGCGGGGCGTGGACCCCGGATTCATGCCCGCGCGGCTTCTGACCGCACGGGTCGAGCTGTCGCCGGTGCGCTACGAGAGCAACCAGAAGATCCGGGCGTTCTACCAGCGCCTGGTGAGTCGGCTCGAGGCGATTCCCGGAGTCCGCTCCGCCGCGGTGGTGAAGGGTCTGCCCCTGGCACAGCCGGAGCTGGGCGACTGGTCCTTCGTGCAGGAGGGCAAGTACTCGGTCCCGGTGAAGCAGTCGGAGTGGACTCAGGCGTGGTGGCAGGTCATCAGCCCCGAGTATTTCGAGACCATGCGGATTCCCCTGCTGCAGGGACGGGGACTTGAGGCCAACGACCGGCTCGGCGCGCCCGGTGTGGTCGTGATCAACCGCACGCTGGCCCGGCAGGTCTGGCCCGAGGGAAACGCGCTGGGACAGCGCATCCTCATGGGCGGCGGCGGCGCCGACTCGATCTGGCGCACCGTGGTCGGCGTCGTGGGAGATGTGCGGCAGCAGGGTCTCGATGCCGAGCCGCGGCCCGAGATCTTTCTCCCGCACGCGCAGTTCCCGGCCGGCACGGGCACTCCGCTGCGGAGCATGCTGATGGCGCTGAGGACCGAGGGCGATCCGGTCCTGCTGTCCGGCGCCTTGCGCGCCGCCGTGGCGGAGCTCGACCCCGACCTGCCGGTGGTCGAGATCCAGACCATGGAAGCGGCGCTGGGCGCCTGGGCCGCGGAGCGCCGGCTCACCATGATGCTGGTAGCCGCCTTCGCGGCGCTGGCGCTGACGCTGGGCGCGGTCGGCGTCTACGGGGTGATGGCCCACCTGGTGGCGCAGCGGACAAGAGAGATCGGTATCCGCATCGCGCTCGGAGCGGTCCCCCGGGAAATTCTCGGACTGGTGCTGAGTCAGGGCGCCTGGCTCGCCGCCTTCGGCATCGCCGCGGGCTTGGCGGGTGCATTCGCAGCCACCAGGCTGTTGGCCAGTCTCCTCTTCGGCGTAGGGCCCACCGATGCGACCACGTTCGTGGCAACGGCGACGGCGCTCGCGGTCGTCGCCGCGCTGGCTTCACTCCTGCCGGCGCTGCGAGCGGTTCGCACCGATCCGGTAGACGCGCTCAGGGCTGAATGATGGTGGCCGGCCTGGTGGCGGATCTGCGCTTCGCCCTGCGGTCGCTGCGTTCCCGGCCCGGGATCTCCCTCGCCGTGCTGCTGACGCTGACGCTGGGGATCGGCGCCAACACGGCGCTCTTCAGCGTCGTGCGCGGTGTGCTGCTCCGGCCGCTGCCGGTGACGGATCCGGATCGAGTGGTCATGGTCTATCAGTACGACCGGATCAGCGGGACGGAGCGGGAGCCGTTCTCGGTTCCCGACTACTTCGACCTCCTCGCCCGCGGCCGCTCCTTCAGCGGCACCGCCGCGTTCGAGGCGACCCCGATGACCCTGGGCCGTGATCGCGGCGAGCCGCTCCGGGTCACGGCCACCGGCGTCACCCAGGGGTTCTTCGATCTCCTCGGCGCACCCCCGGTGATGGGGCGAACGTTCACCGAGTCCGAGGACGTGCCCGGCGGGGCGAAGGTCGCCGTCCTGAGCAACGAACTCTGGCGGTCGCGCTTTCTGGGCGATTCGACCATCCTGGGTCACTCGCTTCGGCTGGACGACGCGATATACACCGTGATCGGCGTCGCGCCTCCGGGGCTGGATCTGCCCGGTCAGGCCACCGATGTCTGGCTACCGCTTCAGCTCGGCCCCACATCCACGCCTCGCAGCCGGCACAACGTCATGGTGGTGGGTCGCCTGTCGCAGGGCGCTTCGCTCGCAGGCGCGGGCCGCGAGATGGACGCGCTGGGTCATCAGCTGGAAGCGGAATATCCCGAGAGTAACCGCGGCCGGGGAATCTCGGTCGAGGGCATGACCGACGTCGTCGTGGGCGGAGTCCGCCCCGCGCTGGTGCTCCTCCTCGGTGCGGTCGCGTTGCTGCTGCTGGTGGCCTGTGCCAACGTCGCGAGCCTGCTCCTGGCCCAGGGCTGGGCCCGGGCCCGGGAGTTCGCCCTGCGCCGGACTCTTGGCGCATCGACCTTCCGGCTGGCCCGCCAGTTCCTGATCGAGAGCCTCCTGGTCACGGGAACGGCAGGCGCACTCGGTGTCGGGGTGGCGATCTGGGGGCTCGATCTCCTGCTGGGCCTGGCCCCGGCGGATCTTCCCCGCCTGTCGGAGGTGCGGGTGGATGGCGCGGTGTTGGCGGTGACCCTGGCGCTGGCGCTGAGCGTAGGGCTCGCCTTCGGGTTGGTGCCGCTGGCTCAGGCGAGCCGCCTGGACCTGCACGCGGCGGTGCAGGGTGACGGCGGACGCACCAGCTCCGCGGGGCCGAGGCGCAGGCGGTTGCGCGACCTGCTCGTAGTTGCCGAGATCGCGGTCTCCGCCCTGCTGGTGATCGGCGCGGGACTCCTGCTCCGCAGCCTGCACAATCTTCGCGCGGTGGATCCAGGGTTTCGCACCGAGCGGATCGTGAAGCTCGACTTCCGGCTGCCGGAGTCGCGCTACCCGCAGTCCTTCGACGATTATCCCGGGTGGAGCGAGATCACCGGCTTTCATCAGCGGCTGGTGGACCGGATCGGCGGCATCCCCGGTGTGCTCGACGCGGCGATCGCGGCCCACCACCCGCTCGCGCCAGGGTTCACCAACAGCTTCGTGATCGAAGGCCGGGAGAACGAGTACCAGCAGCAACCCGAGATTCCCATTCGGCCGGTCACGCCGGGGTACTTCGCCACCATGGGGGTGCCGCTGCGTCGCGGGCGGATGCTGGAGTCGCGCGATGGAGCAGGCGCGCCGGACGTGCTGCTGATCAACCAGGCCGCGGCCCGGCGGTTTTTCAGCGGCCGCGATCCGTTGGGGCAGCGGATCTCGTTCTGGGGAAGGAGCCGGGAGATCGTGGGCGTGGTGGCGGACGAGCGATTCCGCGGCCTGGGCGAGGATGCGCCGCCCGCCGCGTATCCGCCCATTGCTCAAGTGCCGATGAGCGCGGCCACGCTGCTGGTCCGCTCCACGTCGGAGCTGCCGACGCTGGTGCCCGCCCTGCGTGAAGCCGTCTGGAGCCTCGATCCCGAGCTCGCGCTCTCCGGCATCGAGCCGCTCGACCAGACACTGTCCGATTCCATCGCCCGGCCTCGCTTCACCACGGTGCTGCTCGGCGGGTTCGCGGCGCTGGCTCTCATGCTGGCCAGCATCGGGATTCACGGGCTGCTGGGGTACACCGTGGTGCAGCGGACCCGCGAGCTGGGCATCCGCATCGCGCTGGGCGCACCCCGGCGGCTGGTGCTGGGTCAGGTCGTGGGCCACGGACTCAGGCTGGCCGTTCTGGGTGTCGGCCTGGGCTTGCTGGGAGGCCTTGCGCTCACTCGGCTGCTCCGGGGTTTTCTGTTCGGCGTCGGACCCACCGATCCCGCCATCTTCGCCGCCACCCCGATCGTGCTCGCGGCCGTGGCCCTCCTCGCGAGCGGCCTTCCGGCGCGGCGTGCCACCCGGGTGGATCCCATGATCGCCCTCAGGAGCGAATGATGTCCGATCTCGTCCGAGACGTGACGGTGGCGCTTCGATCGCTGCTCAAGTCGCCCGGCTTCGCGCTGATAACCATCGTGACCCTCGCCCTGGGGATCGGGGCGAACACCGCGATCTTCAGCGTGGTGAACGCCGTGCTGCTGCGGCCGCTGGCCTACCAGGATCCCGACCGGCTGGTGGTGATCCGGGAGACCTACAGCGGTGGCATCACCGGCTCGGTGAGCGGCGCGAACTTCGTGGACTGGCGGGACCGGAGCCGGAGCTTCACCGGCATGACCGCGATCCGCACCGTGTCGCTGGCCCTGGTCGGGGCGGACGAGCCGATCGAGATCCGGGGGGCCCGGGTCTCCGCCGAGTTCTTCCGGGTGCTCGGAGTGGATCCCATCATCGGTCGGGCCTTCGCCCCCGGCGAGGACCAGGGCGAGCCCGCTGTCGCGGTGATCGGGGAGCAGCTCTGGCGCGACCGCTTCTCGGGCGATCCCGACATTCTGCGGCGCACCATCCGGTTGAGCGGACGGGACTACCCGGTGATCGGCGTGGCGCCGGCGAGCTTCAACTACTGGGGACTGCGTGATGTCTGGCTCCCCTTCGGATTCGGGACCGGAACTACACTCGACCGCGACTCGCACTCGTACGATGTGGTCGCCCGCCTGCGCCCGGAGGTCTCGCTGGAGCAAGCCACGGCCGACCTGGTCGCCGTCGCGCAGGATCTGGAGCGCGAGTACCCGGAGGCCAACAGCGGTCGCAGCGTGGAGGTCGCACCGCTAGGCGTCGACGCGGTCCGGGTGGTGCGCCCGGTGTTGCTGGTGCTGATCGGGGCGGTGACGCTGGTGCTCCTCATCGCCTGCGCCAACGTCGCCAACCTGTTCCTGGCCCGCGCGGTCGCGCGCCAACGGGAGATCGCCGTGCGCGCGGCCCTGGGTGCCGGGCGGTGGCGCCTGGCGCGCCAGGTGCTGGTGGAGGCGGCGATACTCACCGTCGGGGGCACGGCGCTCGGCCTGTTGCTGGCGGCCTGGGCGGTCGACGCGCTCATCGCGCTGGCGCCGCCCGGCCTTCCGCGGGTCCGCGAGGTCGGCATCGACACTACCGTGCTGCTGTTCACCGTGCTGGTGTCGGTCGTGGTGGGAACGGCGTTTGGTGTGCTGCCCGCGTTGCACGTCGCGGGACTCGATCCGGCGGATTCAGTTCGGGGCGAGGGCCGCGGGACCAGCGGCGGCATCGGGCGACATCGAGTGCGGACCGCGCTGGTGATCGGGCAGATCTCACTCGCGCTGGTGCTCCTGGTCGGCGCCACGCTGCTCATCGTGAGCGTGCGGCGACTCGGCGCAGTGGACCCGGGCTTCCGCCCCGAGGGCGTCGCCACCTTCCAGCTCGGCGTGGCCGGCGCCCGGCATCCCGACGCGGCGGCGCAGCTGGCGTTTGTGCAGCGGGTGATCGACCGGCTCGAGGCCATTCCCGGGGTGGAGCATGGCGGCGCCGTGTTCTATCTCCCGCTCGGGTCCGGTGACATCAACGGCGACATCACGATGGAGGGAGATCCCCAGTCGCCGCCGGGCCAGGAGAAGATGGCGGGCTACCGGCTGGTGGGTGGCGACTATCTCAATGCGGCCGGCCTCTCGCTGATTCGCGGGCGGGCCCTGACGCGGGACGACCGCGCCGGCTCGACGCCCGTCGCGGTCGTCAACCAGACGTTCGTCCGCCGTTACCTGGGGGGCCGCGACCCCATCGGGGCGAGGGTGACCTTCGGTACGCCCGACAGCGCCGCGGTGTGGCGAGAGATCGTGGGCATCGTGGGCGACGTGCGCCATCGCGGGCTGTCCACCGATCCCGGTCCGGAGATCTACGTGCCGATCCTCCAGCTCGCGCCGGACTTCTGGTCCATCTTCACCCCCACACCGCTCTCGTTTCTGGTCCGCAGCAGTCTCCCCTTCGCGTCCCTCGCTCCGGAGATCCGCCGCGCGGTCCGCGAAGTCGATCCGGAGCAGCCGGTGGCCCAGCTGCGCGAGGGGGAGTCGCTGCTGACCGACGCCACCGCCCGCCAGCGATTCAGCATGGTGCTGCTGGCGCTGTTCGGCGCACTGGCGCTCACGCTGGCGGCCATCGGGGTGTACGGGGTGATGGCGTACGGCGTAAGCCAGCGGACTCGCGAGCTGGGCATTCGGCTCGCGCTGGGCGCACGTCCCGGCTCGGTGCGGATGCTGGTGCTGGGGCAGGGCCTCGGGATGGCTCTGATCGGGATCGGCCTCGGCCTGCTCGGAGCGGTGGCGCTGGGACGGCTGCTCACCAGTCTGCTGTACGGTGTCGGCCCGGCCGACCCACGGGTGCTCGCCACCGGCGCCCTGGTGCTCGGGACGGTGTCCCTGCTCGCCAGCCTGGTCCCCGCGATCCGGGCGACCCGGGTAGATCCGATCAACGCCCTGCGGAGCGAATGATGAGCACTCTCGCCCACGACCTGCGGTATGCCCTGCGCGCCCTGCGCCGCACACCGGGCTTCACCCTCGCGGCCGTCGCGGCCCTCGCGCTGGGAATCGGCGCCACGACCACGATCTTCACGGTGGTGAACGGCGTGCTGCTTCGTCCGCTGCAGTACCGGGCCCCGGACCGCCTCGCCAACATCTGGAACGATCTGGGCGAGGGCGCTCAGTCGCTCCCAGCGGTGTCGCCGGCCGATTTCCGCGACTACAAGCAGCGCAGCCGCACCTTCGAGGACTTCGCGGCGGCCGCGGAGGGGAACGTCGCGAACCTCCGGGGCAATCTGACCGGCGAGGGAGCCCCGGAGCGGGCCGACATCGTGACGGTGACGGCGAACTTCTTCCCGCTGCTCGGCGTCCAGCCGATGGTGGGGCGCCAGTTCCTCCCGGAAGAAGAGGTGGTGAACGGACCCCACGTGATCATGTTGAGCCACCGGCTCTGGCAACGCCGGTTCGCGGGCGATCCCGCGCTGGTGGGGAAGACCATTCAGATCGACGGCGTGGCCCACGAGGTGGTGGGTATCCTCCCCCCGGACTTCCGACTCCAGCTGCCCACGGAGGCGTTTCAGGTCACCGACGGGGATCTCTGGGCGCCGATCCAGTTCGACTACGGCCAACCGCTGCCGCGCAATCTCACGTTCTTCACCGTCTTCGGCCGGCTGGCGCCGGGGGTGACGTTCGAGCAGGCCCAGGCGGAGATGAACCTCATCGCGGAGCAGTTCCGCTCCGAGTTCAAGGAGCATGCGGCGTCCAACCTCCGGATCAGGGCCGTCCCGCTGCATTACGACGTCATCAAGCACGCCCGGCCCGCCCTGCTGGTGCTGCTCGGCGCGGTGGGAATGGTGCTCCTGATTGCCTGCGCCAATGTGGCGAACCTGCTCCTGGTGCGGGGCACCACCCGCCAGGCGGAGTTCGCGCTCCGCACCGCCCTGGGCGCCAGCCGGGTGGCCATGGTGCGCCAGGTGCTCACCGAGAGCCTGCTGATCGCGCTCGCCGGCGGCGCGTTCGGCCTCGCCATCACCGTCGCGGCCCTGGGCGTGTTGCGCCGGCTCCATCCGGCGAACCTGCCCCGGCTGGCCGACATCCAGCTGGACGGCACCGTGCTCGCGTTCACGGTCGTGGTCTGCGCGGTCACGTCGGCGCTGTGCGGGCTGGTGCCGGCGCTCCGCGCCGCGACCACCGATCCGCAGGAGCACCTCAAGGCCGGCGGCCGGGGCGGGAGCGCAGGCGACCGCCGGGGTGCGCGGAACCTGCTCATCGTGGCCGAAGTAGCGCTCTCGGTGGTCCTGCTGGTGGGCGCAGGGCTGCTCATCCGGAGCTTTCTCGCGCTCCAGCGGGTGGACCCGGGCTACGACGCGAGCGACGTGCTGACGTTCGAGCTGTCCATGCCGTTCGGCAAGTATCCGGGTGGAGCGGCGCGCCGCGGGTTCTTCCGCGAGCTGACCGGCAGGCTCGAGGCGCTGCCTGGAGTGACCAGGGTGGGGATGGTCTCGCAGCTGCCGCTCACCGGAAGCGGCCCGCTCTCGCCCTTCGCCTACAACGAGGAGACGGCGCGCAACTTCGAGAGCGTGACCGCGGACGGCCGCAACATCTCGCCCGAGTACTTCGAAGCGATGGACGCCCAGCTGCTCGCGGGGCGGACCTTCACCTATCAGGATTCGGCCGGCACGCCGCCGGTCATCATCATCGACGAGACCCTGGCCAAGCTGGCCTGGCCCGGCGAGAACGCCGTGGGCAAACAGCTCCAGCTCGCCCCGACCGGTGAAGAAAACGCGTTCTCCGAAGTCGTAGGTGTGGTGGAACACATGCGCCAGCACGACCTCACCCGCGACATCCTGCACCAGATCTACTATCCGATCGGCCAGGGCACACCCACGGTCATGACGTTGGTGGTCGAGACGGCGCTCGATCCGGTGACTCTCATCCCGACGGTTCGCCAGACCGTGAAGGCGATGGATCCGGACCTGCCGGTCAGCCGTCTCACGCCGATGAGCGCGTACCTGACGGAGGGCCGGGCTCAGGCCCGGTTCAGCCTGGTGCTGATGACTGTCCTCGGCGGGGTCGCG
The DNA here is from genome assembly GCA_036556625.1 of Gemmatimonadales bacterium. Lineage (GTDB taxonomy): Bacteria > Gemmatimonadota > Gemmatimonadetes > Gemmatimonadales > GWC2-71-9 > CAVVWJ01. Next base: position 3,839 of record DATBJC010000118.1, on the reverse strand, counting down.
TTGCTGTTGACCGCGGTGGGCGTGTTTGGTGTGATCTCCTACTCGGTGAGCCAGCGGACCCGGGAGTTCGGCATTCGCCTGGCGCTGGGTGAGGATCCCCGGCAGACCCGGCTCAGCGTGGTGCTCCGGGGGATGCGGCTGGTCCTCCTGAGTATCGGCATCGGGCTGGTGGGCTCGCTGGCCCTCACCCGGCTGATCGCGGGACTGCTGTACCTGGTCCGGCCGGCGGACCCGATCACCTTCGGCGGCATCGCCCTGCTCCTGGCAGGCGTCGCGCTGCTGGCCTGCTATCTCCCGGCCCGGCGGGCGACGCTGGTCGACCCGGCGCTGGCACTCCGGAGCGAGTGACATGCAGCGGGTGGTCGATACTTCATCCCGAGCGAAGCGAGGGACCTTGCCCGAGGCTCCCGGACATTCACCGAGAAGATCCCTCGCTACGCTCGGGATGAAGTAAGGGCGTTGGACGACACTCACTCTTCCAAGGACACCCCGTGATTCGACTGGCGAACCTCGACCGCTACTACGAGACCGGCCCGACCCGCACCTACGTGCTCCGGCGCATCAACCTGGAGATCCGCGAGGGGGAGTTCCTCACCATCATGGGTCCATCCGGGGCGGGGAAGTCCACCTTGCTCAGCATCCTCGGCATGCTCGACAACGCCTGGACCGGCGAGTACTGGTTTCTGGACCAGGCGGTGCACCAGCTGCCGGTCAAGAAACGAGTCGAGCTGAACAAGAAGTACATCGGGTTCGTCTTTCAGAAGTATCATCTGATCGACGACCTCACCGTCTATGAGAACCTGGAGATCCCGCTCTCGTACCGGGACATCAAGCCCAAGGAGCGCGCTGCGATCGTGGCGGAGACCCTGGACCGATTCCAGATCGTGGGCAAGAAGGATCTGTATCCCAGCCAGCTCTCGGGCGGCCAGCAGCAGCTGGTCGGCGTGGCGCGCGCGGTGATCGCGCATCCCAAGCTCCTGCTGGCCGACGAGCCGACCGGAAACCTGCACAGCGCCCAGGGGGAGGAGATCATGGAGCTCTTCACCCGGCTCAACCGGCAGGGCACCACGATCATCCAGGTGACGCACTCGGAGCGGAACGCGTCCTACGGCCAACGGACGATCCATCTGCACGACGGATGGATTGTGGAGCCTGAACGGGCGGTGGGAGCCGGGCAAAAGGCGTGAAGCGTAGCCTCCTGCTAACATTTGGGTACCTGTGCCGACCTCCGCCGCATCCCCCCTTGCTCACGTGCTCGTCGCGGACGATCAGCCCCACGTCCGTGAGGCGCTCCGGCTTCTCCTCAAGGGCGAAGGCTACAGCATAGAGACCGCCGCCTCGCCGGCGGCGGTGCTCTCGGCCGTGCAGGCCGCCGACTTCGACGCGGTGCTGCTCGACCTCAACTACGCCCGCGATACCACCACCGGACGGGAGGGCCTGGAGCTGGTGTCCCAGCTTCAGGCCATGGACGCCACCCTGCCCGCGGTGGTCATGACGGCCTGGGGGAGCGTGGACAAGGCGGTCGAGGCCATGCGCCGGGGAGCGCGGGACTTCATCGAGAAGCCTTGGGACAACAACCGGCTCCTGGTCACGCTGCGGACCCAGGTGGAGCTGGGCCGGGCGCTCAGGAGCACCCAGCGGCTGGAGAGCGAGAACCGGCTGCTGCGCCAGGACGGGAGCATCGAGCTGATCGCGAGCTCCGCGGCGATGCGGCCGGTGCTTCAGCTCATGGACCGGGTGGCCGCGTCGGACGCGAACGTGCTGGTGAGCGGCGAGCACGGCACCGGCAAGGAAGTCGTCGCCCAATGGCTCCACGCGGCGTCGCCCCGGGCCGCGCGTCCGTTGGTGGCGGTCAACCTCGGCGGGCTCTCCGAGGGTCTGTTCGAGAGCGAGATGTTCGGCCACGTGAAGGGCGCGTTCACCGACGCGCGCAGCGACCGGATCGGCCGCTTCGAGCTGGCCGAGGGCGGCACGCTGCTGCTGGACGAGATCGGGACCCTGGGACTGCGGCAGCAGGCCAAGCTGCTCCGGGTGCTGGAGACCGGCGAGGTCGAGCGGGTCGGAGCCTCCCGGGCCCGCCGGGTGGACGTGCGTATCCTGTCGGCGACCAATGCCGACCTCGCGGCGGAGGTCGCCGCGGGGCGGTTCCGGGAAGACCTCCTGTTTCGGCTGAACACCATCGAGATCCGGCTGCCCCCGCTGCGAGAGCGCCGCGAGGACATCATGACGCTCGCCGAGCACTTCCTTCGCCGCTATGCGCCGCGCTATCGGAAGGCGCTGGTCGGGTTCGAGTCCGATGCCGTCGAGGCGCTGGAAGCGCATGCCTGGCCGGGCAACGTCCGGGAGCTGGACCACACGCTGGAGCGCGCGGTGCTGATGGCACAGGGCGGGGCGATTCGCGCCGTGGACCTGGGACTCCGGCTGCCGCCGGGCCCCGCGACGCGGCTGGAGGAGCTTCCCCTGGAGGAAGTGGAACGGCTGCTCATCCGGAAGGCGCTGGAGCGGCATGACGGAAACGTGAGCCACGCGGCCAAGGCGCTGGGATTGAGCCGCAGCGCACTCTACCGGCGGCTCCAGCATTATGGGCTCTAGCCGGCGGCGGCCCCGATCTCACGAATCGCGCGTATTCACCGGCGCCCTCGGTGCCGGTCTGCCCGCCGTCCTGGTGGCATGTTGGGTGCTCTGGCGCGGTGACTTTCCGCTCCGGGTCCGACTCACCTTCACGCTCTTCGCTGTCGGCGCCTGGCTGCTGGGCGCGCTGCTGCTGCGGGAGCGCGTGGTCCGTCCGCTCCAGACCATCTCCAATCTGCTGGCCGCGCTCCGCGAGGGCGACTACTCGATCCGCGCCCGAGGAGCCAGCGCCGACGATGCGCTCGGCCTCGCGCTGCTGGAGGTGAATGCGCTCAGCGAGACGCTGCGAGGCCAGCGGCTCCGGGAGCTGGAAGCCACGGCCCTGCTCCGGCGGGTCATCGAGGAGATCGATGTCGCGGTGTTCGCCTTCGATGGCGACCACCGGCTTCGGCTGGTGAACCGGGGCGGGGAGCGCCTGTTGGGCCAGCCTTTCGAGCGGCTGATCGGCCGGCCGTCGGATACGCTGGGGCTCAGCGAGTGTCTGACCGGTGAGAGTCCGCGCACGTTCGATGCGACCTTTCCTGGCGGTGCGGGCCGTTGGGAAGTGCGCAGCGGCACCTTTCGTCAGGACGGTCTCCCCCATCAACTGCTCGTGATCTCCGATCTCAGCCGGGTGCTCCGCGCCGAGGAGCGCTCGGCGTGGCAGCGCCTGGTTCGGGTGCTGGGTCACGAGATCAACAACTCGCTCGCGCCGATCAAGTCCATCGCCGGCAGCCTCCGGAGCCTGACCGATCGGGCAACCCGCCCGCCGGACTGGGAGCACGATCTCCGTTCGGGGCTCGAGGTCATCGAGGGACGCTCGGAGGCGCTGGGGCGATTCATGGGATCCTATGCCCGCCTGGCCCGGCTGCCCCAGCCGCGGCTGGGTCCGGTCGAGGTGACCACCTGGGTCCGCCGGGTGGCCGCGCTGGAGACCCGCCTCGAGCCGCGGGTGCGGGGAGGCCCCATGGTGTCGATCACCGCCGACGGCGACCAGCTCGATCAGCTGCTGATCAACCTGGTGCGCAACGCGGCCGACGCCGCGCTGGAAACCGGTGGCGGCGTGGAGATCGGCTGGCGGATCAGCGCGGGAGTGCTGGAGGTGGTGGTGGAGGATGAAGGTCCCGGGCTTCCCGATCCGGGCAATCTGTTCGTGCCCTTCTTCACGACCAAGGCGAGCGGCTCGGGGATCGGACTGGTGCTGAGCCGACAGATCGCCGAGGCGCACG
>DATBJC010000117.1:0-13217 GCA_036556625.1 Gemmatimonadales bacterium | reverse complement strand
CATCGGCACCGCCGTGGGCCCGGAGCGGGTGATCGCCGTGGACATCTTCCGCGAGCGAGTGTTCCTGCGCAGCGAGGAGCACGGAACCCGGATCATTCCGCTGCTGCAGCTCAAGGAGGAAGTCGAGCGCCTCGGCGAGGTCCTGGTGACGGCGGAGTACCGCGCGCGGGTGGCGGCCGAGGCCGCGGAGGCGGCGGCGAGCGGCGGCAGCCTGGCGGATGGGCCCGAGGAGACCAATGGAGACGGGCCGCAGAAGCCCGATCGCCGGCGTCGTCGGAGGGGGCGGAACAGCGGAGGGTCGACACCGACACCGGAATAGCTGCCCGGTCCTTCGCCCTGCCCCACCCCTTCAACACGGAGGCACGGAGGGCACGGAGGCATCACGGAGCCGCCCTGCCCCCATCCGATACACCACGGAAGGAACCGGTAGCATCTCCGCGCGTCGGAGTCCACAACTGTTTGTGGTTGTTGTTTCGTTAGGGTGAGGCGGGTGGCTCCGTGATCCTCCGTGCCCTCCGTGCCTCCGTGTTGAAAGGATGCGGCGGAAGGGCTATACGTTGCAGACGACGGAACCGAGCCCCACCGCATTACCTTTCCGCATGCCCAAGTTCTACCTCACCACCGCCATCGACTACTCCAACGGCGATCCCCATCTGGGCCACGCCCTGGAAAAGGTCGGTGCCGACTGCATCGCCCGCTACCGAAGACTCAGGGGTGACCAGGTCCATTTCCTCATGGGCATGGACGAGCACTCCCAGGCCGTGATCCAGGCGGCCGAGCAGAACGGCCAGACGCCGAAGGCGTGGGTGGACCTGATGGCGGAGCGGTTCGCCGACTTCTGGCGGCGGCTCGAGGTGAGCCACGACGACTGGATCCGCACCACCGAGCCGCGCCACCACGCGGCGGTCACCGAGTTGCTTCGCCGCATCCGGCAGCGCAACCCGGATGACCTCTTCGTCGACGATTACGAGGGGCTCTACTGCACCGGCTGCGAGGAGTTCAAGCAGCCGGCGCAGATCGTGAACGGCCGCTGCATCGAGCACCCCACCCTGGACCTGGTGCCCACCAAGGAGCGGAACCACTTCTTTCGCCTGAGCCGCTACCGCGACCCGGTGCTCCAGCGCATCCGGTCCGGCGAGTTCCGGGTGGAGCCGGCGATCCGGCGGAACGAGATCCTCCGCCTGCTGGAGGACGGACTCCAGGACATCTCGGTGTCCCGCCACCGGCTCACCTGGGGAATCCCCTTCCCTGACGACCCGGAGCAGACGGTCTACGTCTGGTTCGACGCGCTCATCAACTATCTCTCGGCGACCGGATTTCCCGAGCCGGGATACCGGCGGCTGTGGCCGGCGGACCTGCATGTGGTCGGCAAGGGAATCACCCGGTTCCACTGCGTGATCTGGCCCGCGATGCTGCTCGCCGCGGGCGAGGCGATCCCGAGGCAGGTCTGGGCCCACGGCTATGTGCAGTGGGAAGGCACCAAGATGTCCAAGACCGCCGGCACCGCGGTGACGCTGGGCGACGCGATCGAGCGGCACGGGCCCGACGCACTGCGGTATTTTCTGCTGCGCGAGGTCGGCTTCGAGGCGGACGGAAACTTCAGCTGGGACCGCTTCGACGAGCGGTACACCGCCGACCTCGCGGACGGCCTGGGGAACCTGGTCTCCCGATCTCTGGCGATGATCGCGAAGTACCGCGACGGGGTGGTGCCATCGGTTGCAGAGCTGACCGCCCTGGACCGCGCGGGCGCTGATGCAATCGAACGCTATGCCCGGGCGATGGACGCGCACGATCTTCGCGGTGGAGCGGAGGCAGCCTGGGATCTGGTATCCACTGCAAATCTCTACATCCAGCAGGTCGCGCCCTGGTCGCTCGCGAAGCAGGGTCGCGACGCCGAGCTGAATGTCGCGCTCGCCGCATTGGCGCGGGCGCTCTATCGCCTGGCACTGCTGACCGGTCCGTTTATTCCGGGAAAGGCTGCAAGCCTCCTGGCCTCCCTGGGCATCTCGTCGGGCGTCGTTGACGCCGCGTGGAGCACAATGGAATCACCCCCGGTCGCCGGACGCAGCACCCGCCGATCGGAGGGTCTATTCCCCAAGCCGGCAAGCGTTTAGGCTCGGCCCCGGCGTCTCGGCAAAACTGGTTGACGTGCAAGGAGTTATCGCGGAGATTGGACTTGACACCGGATCCGATGCGCGGCACCTTGATCCGGAACCGTGACTTTGGTCACGACGCTGCCGCCGCGAGGGAGCAAAATTGCCCTGGGTGATCTCGATCGTCGTCGGCGCGGACAGATGAGGTGAATGCCGGGATGGCCAAACGCCGCTGGACCGTTGTGTTCGTGCCCCATGACTCGGAGCCCTCGAAGGTCGTCGAGGTCTCGTACCGGGTCGTCCGAGCGGCTGTTACCTGTGGAGTTTTGTCCGCAATTGTGGCGCTTTGCCTGGGCTATGTCACGGCAACCCGCTCGGTGGACCTCGCTCAGTCGGCCCGGCTCGCGCAAGAGAATGCACGGCTGGAGCAGCAACTGGGCGAGCTGAACGGTCGCCTCGCCGGTCTCGCCGACACTCTTTCCCGCATCTCCCAACGTGACGCCCGCATCAGAGTTCTGGCCAACCTCGAGCCGATCGATCCGCAGGTTCAGGCGGCAGGCATCGGCGGTCCGACGCTGGGCGCGGTCGCAGGTGCGGTGGGAAGCGCGATGCGCCGGTCCTACGAAATCCGGGTGGATCTCAACGCGCTCATCCGGCGGGCCAACCTGCTGGCCTCGTCCTTCAAGGAGGCCGCGGACAGCCTGGCCGTGCACTCCGAGCGGCTCGCGGCCACGCCGTCGATCATGCCCACCCAGGGCTGGCTCTCCAGCGCCTTCTCGTCCATGCGCTCACACCCGATCCTGCACGTGGCGCGGCCCCACGAGGGCATCGATGTCACGGCCCCGATGGGCAGCCCGATCGAGGCCCCGGCGGCCGGCGTGGTGCGGGAGGCGGGATGGGAAGCCGGCTACGGCAACACGATCGTGATCGACCACGGCTTCGGCACGGTCACCAAGTTCGCCCATGCCTCGAAGATTCTGATCCGCGAGGGCCAACGGGTGTCTCGAGGCCAGCGCATCGCTCTGGTCGGCAATACCGGGCTCGCCACCGGCCCCCACCTGCATTACGAGGTCCACGTGAACGGCCGGGCGGTCAATCCGCTGCGTTACGTGCTGCCGGAGCATGTGGTCACGGATTGACAGCGTGAAGCGTAAAGCGTGAAGAGGGGGAGCCCGACCTGGGCTCCCCCTCTTTCGCTTCACGCGTCACGCGGTCTTTTCAGAACTGCACTTTCGGCGGTTCCTCGGCGCCTGGCTGGGCCTCGAAGTACTCTCTCGGTCCATAGCCGAAGACCTTCGCCGTGAGGTTGTAGGGGAACCGGCGGATGTAGCCGTTGTAGCTGCCCACCGAGGTATTGTAGTCCTGCCGGGCCACCGAGATCCGGTTCTCGGTGCCCTCCAGCTGATCCTGCAGGGCGCGGAAGCTCTCGCTGGAGCGGAGCTCAGGGTAGTTCTCCACGATGGCGAGCAGCCGTCCGATCCCCTGGTTGAGCGCCTGATTGGCCGCGGCCATCTCCTCCACGTCGCCCGACTGCACCGCGCCCGAGAGGCGGGCCCGCGACTCCGCGATGCTGGTGAAGATGGTGGATTCCTGCTTGGCGACGCCCTTGACGGTCTCGACCAGGTTCGGCACCAGGTCGGCCCGGCGCTGCAGCTGGGTCTCGATCTGTCCCTTGGCCTGATTCACCTGCTCGTCCATGGTCTGAATGGTGTTATAGCCGCAGCCGCTCGCGAGCAGCACGAGTGCGCACAGGCTCGAGACCGCCGAAGCGCGGGTCATCGCTGATCTCCCAGCTGAAGTTGATCGAGAAACGCCGCTCCACGGGCCACGAAGTCCAGGTAGCTCTCGAACTCGAGGGGCGAGCAGCGCCAGCCTCGTTCCTCGCGGTGCCGAACCACGTTGAGCAGCGGCTCGCCGTCCTGACCCATCACCGCAGCCGCGACGGCCGCGATCTCCAGCGGCTCCCGCGGCACCGCTCGCCCGAGCAGGACCAGAAGGCCGCGCAACAAGACCAGCACCGTTCCCACACTGCGAATCGCGAGCGCGCCGAGCGCGCCGGAGTCGCTCGCTGCCGCGACGTAACCCTGACGGAGCCGCAGCAGCTTGCCGCGGAATTCCCGTTCCAGCGCCGAGCGCAGGTCGGCCGGCGCCACGGTGAGTCCGGCCAGGGGATCATCACCCCGCAGCACTTCATAGCCGCACTGCATGTCGGTGATCTCCAGGGGAAACACGTCGGTGGCCCGGCCCCACTCCGGACGACTGATCACCAGCGGCGGCTCGTAGCCCGATTTCCGCCAGAGGCCGAACGGCTCGGTGAGCGCGGCCAGGCTCTCCGGCGAGAGCTTATCCAGGATCAGCATGAGGTTGAGGTCCGACTGTCCCGGCATGAAGTCGTCCCGGGCCGCCGAGCCGTAGAGCACGGCGCTGTAGCCTCCCTCCAGCACCGCGTCCACCTGGATCAGGAACGGGGTCACGATGTGGTCCGCCGGTTCGCGCATCAGAATCGCCCTCCCGCACCGCCACCGCTGAATCCGCCGCCGCCCCCGAAGCCGCCGAACCCGCCACCGAAGCCACCTCCTCCACCCCAACCACTACCACCGCCGAAGCCTCCGCCGATCCACGGGCCACCCCAATATATCCCCGGCCGGCGGTGTCTTCCGCGCCGATGCCGCCCGCCGTTCATCGCTCTCGAGAGCAACAGGAAGACGATGAACAGGATGATCGGGAGCGCGCCGGCGAGCGGGCTGCCGCCGCCTCGGGGACGGGCCGCGGGGCGCGCGTTGGTGAGCACGCTGTCGGTCACCCCGAAGCCGGCGGCGATGATGCCGGACAGCGCCTCGACCCCGGCCCCCACCGCGCCGCTGTAGTCCTCGCGGGCCAGGCGCTCCCCCATGAGATCACGAATCCTGCCCGCGGTGACATCGGTGACGATCCCTTCGAGCCCGCGCCCGACTTCGACCCGGACTCTCCCGGTGCCCGGCCGTCCGTTCTGACGGGGGACGACCAGCACCACCACGCCGGCGTTACGGGTGCGATCGCCGATGTCGGTGGCGGCACCCACGCCCCAGCGGCGGCCGATCTCGCGCGCGACGTCCGCCTCGTCCTCCTGTCCGATGGTCGGCAGGGTGACCACTGCGATCTCGGCGCCGGTGGCCGCCTTGAGCCGCTCGGCCTGGTTCGTGGTCCGGGCCTCGGTCGCCTGGTCGATGATGCCTGCGACATCGGTGACGTACCCGGCGGGACGCGCGGGGAAGAGCTTCGCGAGCGCGTCGTCCTGCGCGAGCAGCGCGCCGCCGGTCAGTTGAAGCACCGTCAGGAGCGCGATAGCTTTGGCTGGTGTCCCCCTCAATAGCACTCCCGGTACTGGCCGTGGCACTCGTGGGCTTCGCCGGCCTGGCCGGCTGCGAGCGGCCCCGCGATGTCGCCGTCCGGGTTTCCATTCCGGGACCGGACTCGGTGGAGACACCGGTCAGCGGCGTCGGGTTGGTCGCGCTGCCGTACAATCGCGACAGCGTGCTGGCCGCGCTGGAGGCGTCGGCCCGCTCGCCCCGGCCGGATACCGCCGCACTGGACAGCCTCTTTCGCGCTTTCCGCGTGCCGTTCGTGCGCTACACCGGCCTGGTCCAGCGCACCGAGCGACTGCGCGACTCGCTCGATCAGATGCGCGGGGCGCTCGATTCGCTCCCCAGAAACACTCCCGACTATCGCGAGCGCTACGCCGCGTTCTCGGCGCTCAACGACTCCTTGACCACGATACAATCCCCCACCGAGCGCGCCCGTCAGGAGCTCGACCGAGCACGCGCGGAGTTCGTCGAGCGAAGCGAGAGCCTCCGCGCGGTGATCCGGCATTGGGAAGATAGCACCTACCGAGGGTACGACAGCATCACGAGGAATCTGGCTACCCGCCGCCGACAGGACCCGCGCACCGATACGACCGGAGGTGACGGGTGGGCCAGTTTCCGGCTTCCAGGAGGAGACTGGTGGATCTACGGCCGCTCCTGGGACGCGAGCGATCCCAACGCCGAGTGGTATTGGAACCTGCCCGTCAGGGGGGACACCCTGCTCCTCTCCGGCCGGACTGGCCGGCAGCGAAGGAGGTACTGAGTGGCCGCGCACGCCGCCCTCGTCGCCACCTTGGGCCTGCTGCTGATCTCGTCCGAGCTCGCCGCGCAGCAGCCGACGTCCACCGCGGTCGGCACCCGCTCGAAGGGCTCTCCGGCGGCTCCGGTGACGGTCTACGAGATGTCGGACTTCCAGTGTCCCTATTGCCGGCGGTTTGCGCTGGAGACGTTCCGCTCGCTGGAGCGGGAGTACATCTCCACCGGAAAGGTCCGGTGGGTCTTCGTCAACTTTCCGCTCACCAGCATCCACGCCAACGCGGTGGCGGCGGCGGGAACCGCACTCTGTGCCTCCCGGCAGGGAGCGTTCTGGCCGGTCCATGATCTGCTCTACACGTATCAGGACACCTGGGCGCCGCTCAAGGAACCGGGTCCGTTCCTGCTCTCCCTGGCCGACTCGGCCGGCATCGCGAAGGCCAAGCTGCTGGAGTGCGTCAAGTCGCCCACCACCGAGTCGGAGATCCGCCACGAAGCCCAGGGCGCCGAGCGGGCCGGCGCCAGCAGCACGCCGACCTTCTACATCGAGGGTGGCCTGTTGACCGGTGCCCAGCCACTGCCGCTGTTCCGCCAGGTTCTGGACTCGATCTACCGCCTCAAGACCAGCACGCCGCCCGCCCCTCGTTGACCCGCACAAAAAAAGGGCCGCGCAGGGCGGCCCCCCAGGTAAGTGTCGCCTGGGCTCGTCGTGCAGCTAGCTCAGCAGCCGCAGGCGACCCTTGACTCTGTAGACAATGGATCACCTCCTCGGTAGCAGGTGGAACATGACTGCGTGCCGAATAGTAGCAGCTAGATTCTCGCCATGCCATCCACACCGGTGGTGTACCGGATTGCCGTCCGGGTCGGCGCCAGCCTGGCGCCTGCGCTTTCCCTGCTCAATGAGAAGTTGGCCACGGGCCATCGAGGCCGGCGGGAGGCGGCGCGGCGGCTCACGGCATGGAGCGAGCGCTCACGGGACCGGACCCGGCCGCTGGTGTGGTTCCATGCCTCGTCGGTCGGTGAAGGGCTCCAGGCCGAAAGCGTGCTGCTGAAGCTGCGCGCACTGCATCCCGCGGCGCAGTACGTCTACACCCACTACAGTCCCTCAGCCGAACCGCTGGCCCGCCGTCTGCCGGTCGATGCGGCCGACTACCTGCCCTACGATCTCCCGGCCACCACGGCCCAGCTGCTTCACGCGCTCGACCCGAGCCTGATCGTCTTCTCCAAGCTGGACCTCTGGCCCGAGCTCGCCACCCGAGCGGCGGCCCGCGGGACCACAGTGGCGATGGTGGCGGCCACCGTGAGCCCGGGCAGCGGTCGCCTGCGCTGGCCGGCGCGTGCCATGCTGCGGGACGGCTATGGAGCCATCCAGCTCGCCGCGGCGGTCTCGGACGAGGATGCGGCTCGATTGGTTCGCCTCGGGGTCCCCGCCCAGCGCATCCAGGTGCTGGGCGACCCCCGTTTCGACAGCGTGGCGGAGCGCATCTCGGGCCTCGGCACCGAGGAGCCTCTGCTTGGGTTCGGACAGGGCGCGCCCACGATGGTGGCGGGCTCCACCTGGCCGGGCGACGAGGCCGTGCTGCTCGACGCTTTCCGCCGGGTGCACGCGAGCCATCCGGAGGCCCGTCTCATCGTGGTTCCACACGAGCCTTCCGCCGTCCACCTCGCCGCTGTAGAGCGAACAGCCGCGAGTCGGGGACTCCCGGCACCGGTCCGCTTGAGCGCGGCCGGCGCGCCGGCGCCGTTCCTTCTGGTGGATCGAGTGGGAGTGCTCGCGACCCTGTACGGCGCGGGGACCATGGCCTATGTCGGCGGCGGCTACGGCCGCGCCGGCCTGCACTCGGTGCTGGAGCCGGCGGCCTGGGGAATCCCGGTGGTCTTTGGGCCCCGCTGGCGCGAGAGCCGCGACGCGGCGCTCCTGCTGAAGGATGGCGCCGCCGCCGGGTTGACCAGCACCGGCGCTGCCGGTGCGGCGGAGCTGGAGGAAATCTGGCGCGGGTGGATCGAGCAGGAAGAGCAGAGAGCGGCCCAGGGGGCCCAGGCCAGGGCAGTGGTGGAACGAGGCCGGGGAGCGTCGCGCCGAGCTGCCGAGCTGCTCGGCAGCGCTATTTCGTCACCACGCCCTCGAACGTCACCGACCGCGGCACGACCAGCCCCAGAGTGAGCCCGGTGATCAGCACGTCGCTCCACCGGCTCCGCTCCCGGATCCGCAGATCGGCGATGCCCTTCCCTCCGGCGAGCTGGGCCGCGAGCGCCTTGCGCAGCGACGGCTGCTTATAGCGGATCAATCCCCAGAACCCGAAGACCGCCTTGCCGCCCACCGAGAACCGGTCGCCCTGGGCCGGCTGCCCCGCGGGTGAGGCCATCGTGACCGGCACGCCAAGGGTGGCGGCATCGAACGTGACGGAACACCCGGTCAGCAGCGCAACGGCGAGCAGCGCGGGCAACGCCCGGCGCGGCAGGCTCACAGGCCGGGCACTCTGAAGGTGTAGTGCGCCCCCACCCCGAAGACACCCGGCGTTCCACCCTCGGCGAAGAGGGCGTCGTACGAGGCGTGGACCCCGAACCCGCCGAGGGTGTTGAGCTCGATGCCGCCGCTCAAGGCGAACTCGGTATCAGTCTGGGCATCGAAACCGTCGCCGGACACCCGAACGATGTCGATCCGAGGCGCCAGCCAGGGCTTGAGGGCGAGCGCCGGATTCGGGATGGTGAGGGTGAAGCCCACGCCCACCGGAAACCGCAGCTGGGTCACATTCTCGTTCGGCAGGGTCCCGATCTCGGGCTTGGCGTAGCCGATGCCGCCCTGCAGCGTGACCGCCAGCGGCACCAGGGGACCGCCGAACACCCGGTAGTTGAGGGTGGCACCGACCGACAGATCCGCGTCGCCGGGCCCGTCCGGATTGTAGCTGGAGAGAATGGCGGTGGCGCCGAGTGGACCGAAGCCGGCGCGGCCGGTCACGGCGTAGGCCGTGCCACCGCCCGCTTCGTCGTTGGGAAAGCCGACGTCTCCGTAGATCCCGATGCCGCGCGGCACCCCCGCGTTGTACACCGGAATCCCCGGCACCTGGGCCACGGCCGATGGGGAACCCACGGCGGCGAGCGCCGCGGTGACGGCCGCGAGCACCGCATGCTTCATAACGAGACCTCCAGCCGACGACGCGTGAGTCTTCAGGCCCACGAAACGGCGCCGCAAGCTACTCGGGGGCTTCGAAGGATGTCAACCGATTTCGAGAGTGAACACACGCGCGCCCGGTCGCGATCTCGCGGCCGGGCGCTGGCGAGAAACCGGTGAGATCAGCGAATGTAGGCCAGGCTGATGCCCACGCCCTCGATGTCGCCCAGTCCACCGCTGGCCCGCACCGCCCACCGCTCACTGAAGCGAACATCCACGCCGAGACCCAGCGCGAACTGGATGTCGTCGTCGCTGCCGCCGCCGAAGGTGGGGATGATATTGGGATGCACGTACGGCACGAAGGTGGTCGAGGAGCCTTCGACATCGAACCGACGACCCAGCGAGAGTCCCACCGGCAACAGGAACACATCGTCACCTTCGCCGAAGACGCCGCCGAAGCCCAGGGTCAGCGCGCCGTCCATCGGGAAGCTCTCGCTATAGCTCAGCACCTGGGTGCGGAAGTCGCCGCCGATGAGGAAAATGGTATCGCTGCCGTCGGCGTCGGCGAACCCGCCGCGAAGGCCGAAATCGTGCTGGCTTTTCCCGTACCGGTAGAAGCCCTCCACCGCGATATTGGCGCCTTCGGGATCGGACAGCGAGCCGCCGAACTCATGGGTCTCGAAGGCCCGATAGGGAGCCCGGAAGATCGGTGTGGCCGTCTCCTGAGCGACGGCTGAGGCGGCCGAGCCGGCCAGCAGGGCGAGCACCAGGATCCCACCAGATAGGCTACGACGCATGAGACTCTCCTTTGACCTGTTCGGCCACGACCCGGACCCGGTTGTCCACCACCTGGAGAAATCCACCTCTGACTGCGAACCGATTGGTGCCACCAGCTCCCCGGATGGTCAGTGTCCCGGCTCCCAGCAGCGTCATGAATGGGGCATGATTGGGCAGGATGCCGACCTGGCCATCATAGGCGGGCGCGACGACCGCATCCGCCTCACCGTCGAACATAGATGACTCGGGAGAGATCACCGTGACTTGCATCACGAGCTTCCCAGCTTCTCGGACTTCGCGACCGCTTCGTCGATGCCGCCGACCATGTAGAACGCTTGCTCGGGCAGGTGATCGAACTCACCCGAGAGCACGCGCTCGAAGCTGGCGATGGTCTCCTCGAGCTTCACGTACTTCCCGGGGAAGCCGGTGAACTGCTCGGCCACGAAGAACGGCTGCGAGAGGAACCGCTGGAGCCGCCGGGCCCGCGCGACGATCTGCTTGTCCTCCTCGGACAGCTCGTCCATGCCCAGGATCGCGATGATGTCCTGCAGCGCCTTGTAGCGCTGGAGCGTGCGCTGTACGCCGATGGCCACGTTGTAGTGCCGCTCGCCGATGAACTGCGGATCCAGAATCCGGCTGGAGCTGTCGAGCGGGTCCACCGCCGGGTAGATCCCGAGCTCCGAGATCGCGCGGGAAAGCACCACGGTCGCATCGAGGTGGGCGAAGGCCGTGGCGGGCGCGGGATCGGTGAGGTCGTCGGCCGGCACGTAGATGGCCTGCACCGAAGTGATCGAGCCCTTGGTGGTCGACGTGATCCGCTCCTGCAGATCGCCCATCTCGGTGGCGAGGGTCGGCTGATAGCCGACGGCGCTGGGCATCCGGCCCAGCAGCGCCGAGACTTCGGAGCCCGCCTGGGTGAAGCGGAAGATGTTGTCGATGAAGAGCAGCACGTCCTGACCCTCGACGTCGCGGAAATACTCGGCGACGGTGAGACCGGTGAGCCCCACCCGCAGCCGGGCACCGGGGGGCTCGTTCATCTGGCCGTAGATCAGCCCCACGTTCTCCAGGATCTTCGCTTCCTTGAACTCGAGGTACAGGTCGTTGCCTTCCCGGGTCCGCTCCCCCACGCCACAGAACACCGACTTGCCGCCGTGCCCCTTGGCGACGTTGTTGATCAGCTCCTGGATGACGACCGTCTTGCCCACGCCGGCGCCGCCGAAGAGCCCGATCTTACCGCCCTTCACGAAGGGCGCGATGAGATCGATGACTTTGATGCCGGTCTCGAAGACCTCGGTCTTGGGCTCGAGGTCGGTGAACCTGGGCGTCTCCCGGTGGATCGGCCAGCGCTCCACGTCCTTGGGCAGCGGGGGTCCACCGTCCACCGGCTCGCCCAGGACGTTGAGGATGCGTCCCAGCGGCGCGCTGCCCACCGGGGCCGTGATCGGATGGCCGGTGTCCACCACCTTCATGCCGCGGGTCACCCCGTCGGTGCTGCTCATGGCCACGGCGCGCACCTGGTTCTGCCCGATGTGCTGCTGGACCTCGGCGGTCAGCCGGACCGGGAAGGTGCCGCTCCGGTCCTCGATCTCGAGCGCGTTGTAGATCTCGGGGAGATGCTCCGGCTCGAACTCGACGTCGAGCACCGGGCCGATGACCTGAACCACCCGGCCGACGTTCCTGGTGGTCGTGCCGCCGCTCTTCTTTTCGGTTGCGATCGCTGTGGCCATGTCGCTGGATTCCTCGTATGTGCTGTGCTCCGTGATCGGCGGCGGGGTACCGCCTACCCTTGCAATGCCGCCGCGCCGCCCACGATCTCGGCGATCTCCTGCGTGATGCCCGCCTGCCGCTGGCGGTTGTAGGTGCGCTTCAGCACCTCGAGAATCTCGCCCGCGTTGTCGGTGGCGTTCTTCATCGCGGTGCGCCTGGCGCCATGCTCCGAGGCCGCGGTCTCCACCAGGCCGCGGTACACCGCATTCCGCACGTAGAGCGGCAGCAGCTGCTCCAGGATCGCCTCCGCGCTCGGCGCGAGGATGTAGTCCCTCGACGGCCCCGTGGTTCCTTCCCCCTGACCGCCCGTCTCCACCGGCAGGATCCGGAGCGTCGTCGGCGGCGTGCTGAGCGCGCTGAGGAACCGCGCGTGCACCAGCTCGACGCTGGCGAGCGCGCCCCGGGAGTAGGCCTCGATCAGCGGCTCGGCGATCTCGGCTGCGTGCTCCGCGGTCGGCCTGTCGCCGATATCCATCCGCTCCAGCGCGAACTTCCGCCCCAGATAGCGGAAGAAGCCGATACCCTTCTTGCCTACCGCGTGCAGCTCCACGGTGAAGCCGGCCCTCTCCAACGCCTCGATCCGACGGCGCGCTTCCTTGATGAGGTTGGAGTTGAAGGCCCCGGCAAGACCGCGGTTGGAGGTGAGCAGCACCACGGCCGCACGAGTCGGACCTCCCTTGTCCGGCGGAGCGGGCCGCCGAAGCAGGGGAAAGCGCTCCGACAAATCGGGCGTCACCAGATCGAGGATGACCTCGCGGAGCGCTTCGGAATACGGCCGGGCCGCCACCACCCGGTCCTGGGCGCGCTTGAGCTTGGAGGTGGAGACCAGCTCCATCGTCCGGGTGATCTTCCGGGTGTTCTGGACGGAGCGGATCCGTCCCTTGAGCTGCCGGCCCTTGGCCATCAGTCGGCCTTGAAGAGCGGCTTGAAGGCGGTGATGGCGGCCTTCAGCCGGTTGGTGATGTCGTCGTCCAGGACCTTCTTGGTCCGGATGTCCTTCAGCACCTGCCCGTGGGAGCCCTCGAGGTACTCCAGGAAGTCGCGCTCCCACTGCCGGATGTCGGCCACCTTCACGTCGTCCAGGTGGCCGTTGGTGACCGCGTAGATGATGGCCACCTGCTTTTCCACCGGCACCGGCTGGTACTGCGGCTGCTTGAGCACCTCCACCCGACGCGCGCCGCGGGCCAGCTGCCGCTGGGTGGCGGCGTCGAGGTCGGAGCCGAACTGGGCGAAGGCCTCCAGCTCGCGGTACTGCGCCAGCGAGAGCCGGAGCGGGCCGGCCACCTGCTTCATCGCCTTGACCTGGGCGTTGCCGCCCACCCGGCTCACGCTGATGCCGGCGTCCACCGCGGGACGGACGTTGGAATAGAACAG
>DATBJC010000116.1:0-8393 GCA_036556625.1 Gemmatimonadales bacterium | reverse complement strand
GTCGAGGGCCGCGGAGGCGATCGCGTTCAGCTTGACGAACCGTACCGGCTCGAACCTGACCGCCGTGCTCGTCGCCGGTGGGGTGAATCCGACCAACCGCCCCTGAAGCTCGTCCTCCCGCGACTTCGAGACCTTGGCGATAGTGGCGAGCGGCTCGGGGAGCCTGGCCTTGGCGTCGAAGCGCAGCTGAGTGCCTTCCCTGGTCTGGAGCAGGTGCCCCGGATAGCTCGCGGCCGGCACCTGCCCGGTCCGGTAGAACTCGCCGTAGCGACGCGGCTCGATCCGGATCTCCACCGGCAGGTGGCGCGCGGTCGGGTCGTAGCCGCTGGGGAAGACCAGCTCCACCGGGAGCGGCTCGCCGTTGCGGTACCGGTCCGCCGTGATGTCGCGGACGTCGTAGCCCAGGGCGAACACGAACGCGGAAATGATGAGCCCTGCCCAGATGTAGTTCAGCATGGACCGGCCGGGTTATGTGTGATGTGCGAGGAGGATGGGACGAATATAGACACGGGTGACCGTCCTCACGGAGTTTCCTGCCGGGTCAGGCTACCGTTCGGACCGGACATAGGCCCATGTCGGGCCCGGAGGTGTCGCCATGGACAGTCAGAGATCCGAATGGACCGTGTGGCCGGTCGCGTGGAGTGCGATCTGGGTGGGAGCACTGACCGCCTTGGCGGTCGGGTTGATCATCGGGCTCGTCGGGTTCGCCATCGGGGCGAACGAAATCTCCGAATCCTGGAGCTGGAAGGAGCTGCGCCTGATCACCGTCGCCTTCAGCATCGGAGGGGCGTTCTTCGCCTACGTCGCGGGGGGATGGGCGGCCGCCACGATCGCCGGACGGCGGCGGTCCGAGCCGGCCATTCTCCACGGCGCGATCGCATGGCTCCTGACCCTGCCGATGCTCCTGGCGCTGGGTGCTGCCGGCGTGCTGGGACACTACGGCGGCTGGTACGGCGGCCTGGCTGCCATGCCGCCCTTGTCAGCAATAGCGGACAATCCAGCGCTGGCCGAGACGATGCGGAACGACGCGATCGCGACCGTGGCGGCGCTCCTCCTCGGCTTGGTGGGAGCGGTGCTCGGCGGATGGATGGCGTCGGGCGAGCCGATGTCGCTCACTCATTACCGCGTGCGCGACCGGCTTGCCGGAACCTGAACCCGCTGGCACACATGGCCAGGAGAGGAGACCAGAATGGTCCTGATTCTACTGTGGTTGCTCGGACTGCCGCTGGGGTTGATCCTGATCCTCTTCCTGCTCGGTGTGGGGCACTGACGACACTGCTCTCCATCAGCCCGCTGGGTTGACGCGGTCGAGCAGTTCGCGAACTCGCCAGGCGAGCTCCTCCCGCACGAACGGTTTCTGAATGAACGGGTCTCCAGCTTCGAGCAGCCCGCGGCGCACCACATCGTCGCCCGGATAGGCGGACATGTAGAGCACCGGCACCGCCGGCCGGATCCGGGCCAGCTCGTCGGCCAGGGCCTTGGCGGAGAGCCCAGGCATCACGACATCGGAAAGGACCAGGTCCACCGGCAGTGTCGCGCCCCGCATCGTGGCGAGGGCTGCCTCGCCGGATTCCGCCTCGAGGACACCGTAGCCGAGCCGTTGGAGAATGTCTCTCGCCAAATAACGCACCAACGGCTCGTCTTCCACCACCAGGATCGTCTCGCGCCCGCCTTCCGCCGGGGGCTGCACCGGTCCCGATGGCCTACGCTCCTGCTGCTGGCTCAGCGGCAGGTAGATCTTGACCGTAGTTCCGATGCCCAGCTCGCTGTAGATCCAGATGTACCCATCCGATTGCTTGACGATGCCGTACACCGTGGCCAGACCTAAACCGGTGCCCTCGCCCACGCCTTTCGTGGTGTAGAACGGCTCGAAGGCGCTGGCCTGCGTGACCGGATCCATTCCCTTTCCGGTGTCGCTGATCATGAGCGCCGCGTATTGTCCAGGGACCAGCGTCACCTCGGGATGGGCTTGGGCCCAGGTCGAATCCAGCGACTTCTCGGCGGTCGAGATGGTGACCCGGCCTCGCGCCTCCATCGCGTCTCGCGCATTGGCCACGAGATTGATCAGGACCTGCTCCAGCTGGCCCGGGTCGGCGAATACATGCAGCGGCTGCTCCGATAGTCCGAGCTCGAGCGTCTTATCGGCGCCGAGCAGCTGCCGCAGCAAAGGTGCCATATTTTCCACTAGCGGTTCCAGCTGCACCACCATCGGCTGGAGCATCTGTTGCCGGCTGAACGCGAGGAGCTGCCGGGTCATGTCCGCCGCTCTGGCGGCCGCGCGGACCATCTGTTCGACGTCGCCGCGCCGCGGATGCGCCGGAGCGAGCTGCTCCAGCACATAGCGGCCGAAGCCGATCACCACGGTCATCATGTTGTTCACTTCGTGTGCCACACCGCCGGTCAGCTTGCCGACCGCCTGGAGCCGTTGGGACTGAGCCAGCTGCTGCTGCATGCGCTTGTGGGCGGCGATTTCGCGCCAGGCCATGATCCCGCCGGTGATCTTCCCGTCCTTGTCCCGGATCGGACCCGCCTCACACAACAGCGGCACCTGCGAGCCCCCGGCGCCCAGCAGCATCCACTCCTCGCTTCGAACCACGGTGCCCTCGCGCACCGCACGGGTGAGGGGCAGCTCGGCCGCGTCGGCGGGCGACGACCGGCCCGGGCGACACATCGGTAAGAGCCTGGCCTGCTGCTCGGCGGAGAGACCGCGGACCTCCTCCCACGAGCGGCCGAGCAGCTCCAGGCCGAATCGGCTCATCAGCGTGATTGTGGCATCGGGAGCGTCGGCGATGGTGATCCCCTCCGGGATGTACTCCATGACCGCCCGCAGGATGTCGCGGCCGCCCTCGGCGCTTTCTCTGGCTGCGCGCTCCGCCTGGTGCAGCCGCACATTCTCCGCCAGCAGTTGCGCCTGGCGCACTTCCTCCGCCATCCGCGCGTGCTCGATCGGCGCGGCCATCTGATCCGCCAACGCGGTGAGCACCACTTCGGCGTGGTTGGAGTTGCCGAGGTCTCGACTTGGCACGGTGGCGATCAGTCCGGTCACCTGGCCGCGGACCACCAGAGGAACCGCCAGGACCCGCTCCGGTGATGTCTCGCCCAGCACCGGCGCCAGCTGCGCAATCAGGCTTTCATCGAGAGGTCCCGAGAACGCCCGTAGCCTCGACGATTCCAGTCCGTGGCTGGCCCTGACCCGAAGTCGCCCGTCCATCTCCGTCAGCAGCACGACCGACCGCTCGGCGCCGACCAGGGCCGCAGCCTGCTCGGCCGCCAGCTGCATGATCGGCTCCAGCGAGGCGGCATTGCTGACGGCGCGGCTGACCTGGGTCAGGGCTCGGAGCAGCTCCGCGGCCTTACCGTCCACCAGGGGCAGGCTCATGCGGTCGATTCTAGCCGATTCGGAGCCCGGTGGCGGTGATCTCCATCTCCCGGATAGCCAGGTCGTGGGCGGAGTTCCGCGCCTTCAGCACGCAGCCGGTGCGGCGGAGCCGGTCGCTCGCCTGGAGGTCGAAGACTATCATGCAGTCGGTGATCCCACTGAAGCGGAGCTGCTCGGTGAGCCGGTCCCCCACGCCGTACGGGCCCAGGCCGGTCTCGAAGGTGAGCAGCGAGACCACCCCTTTTGAGGCGAAATGCTGGGTGAGGGCATACAGATAGTCGTGAACCCGCTGCGGATCGCCCGCCGCCAGCATGAGGTCACCGACCCCGTCCACCGCGACCCGTCGGACACCGGCCTCACTGATCAGGGCGAAGATCTCGCCGATCAGGCTGTCGATCTGGAGCTCGACCGGAGAGAAGTAGCTCCCGTTCCACAACCGCTCGGCCTGAGCGCTCAGGCCGCCGCTCAGCGAGTGGACCAGCCGGGCGAGCTGGGTCGGGTTCTCCTGAAAGTTGAGGTAGAGCACCGGCTCGCCGCGGCGCACGCCCTCGAGGCAGAACTGGATGGCGCACGTGGTCTTGCCCGATCCGGTCGGACCGGTGACCAAGGTACAGGTCCCCCGCCACAAGCCCCCGCCGAGCATCGCGTCCAGGCCCGGAACGCCGATGGAGACCCGCTCCAGCTGGGGACTGTATTCCCTGGCGAAGCGAGGCGAGATCAGCCGGGGGAAGAACTCCAGTCCGCCGGCAGAGATGCGGAATCCGTGCGCGCCTTCCCGGTAGGAGCCCCCGCGCAGCTTGGACACCCGCACGAACCGCTCGTCGCTGGTGCTCCGCTTCCGCCGCGCCAGCTCCACGATCGCATCGGCCGCCGCGAACTCGGGGTAGCGGGCAACTTCCTCTTCACTGTATTCGCCGACCAGGAAGGTGGTGGTGTCGTACGCGGTGAGGAGGCCGGCCAGATCGGCCACGAACCGCCGCATCTCCGCCACCGAGGAGGAGAGATCGTGGACCGCCTTGAAGGAATCGATCACGATGATGCGGGGCGAGAGCTCCCGGATCGCCGCCCGCAGGCGCGTGACCACCGCTGCGGGCCCCTGTTCCACCAGCCCGGCGCCCAGGTCCTCGTAGTGCACCGAGGTGCCGACCTTGCTCTCGTCATAGAAGGCCGACTGCTGCAGATATGTCACCACCTTGGCCAGAGGCTCCGACAGGGTGGTGAGGTAGAGGACCGGATACTCGGGACCCGCATTGTGCAGGGCGAGCTGCTGAGCGAACAAGGTCTTTCCGGTGCCCGGCTCGCCCATGATGATGTTGATGGAGTTGACGGGGAATCCCCCGCCCAGGATGAGATCGGCGCCGGCATTGCCGGTCGACACCCGGGTAAAACCGTCGCCGGCGCCGGGCGGCGGAGTCGCGGGGACTCCGGTGCCGGTCACGGCGACCCGGTCGCGGCGGACGGCTTCGAGGGTGCGAGCAGCTCGCGAACCACCTGGACCAGCCGATGCTCCGCCAGAGGCTTCCTGAGAAATGCCTCCGCGCCGGCCTCCCGGGCCCGGTCCTGGGCCGCCAGCACGCTGAAGATGACCACCGGAATCGCCCTGGTCTCCGCGGTGGCCTTGAGCTGCCGGCAGAGCGCCAAGCCGTCGAGCCCGGGAACGAGAACCTCGGTGATCACGATGGAGGGCTTGAGCGAGCGGGCCAGCTCGAGCGCCTGGCCGCCGCTCTCCACGAAGTGGACCACGAAGCCGGCCTGGTCCAGGAAGTAGGCCTCCAGCTCACGGATGTGCGGATCCCGCTCGACGCAGAGGATCAGGGCTCTGGCGTTGGGGACGATGCTGGAGCGGACCGGAGGGATTGGATCGGGACGTCGGCTCACGGACCGAATCTACCCTATTCAGCCGCTCGCGACACGTGGCGGGCCCCGCCCATCGAGCACCGCAGTGACCGCCGCTCGCAGTTGCTCCGCCGTGAACGGCTCGCGCAGTATGGGGATACCAGCCGGCAACTGGGCTTCCAGCTCGGGCGTGGAACGTCCGATGTTGGCGAGGTACATGATCGGCAGCCGAGGCAGCTTGTGTCTCAGATCTCGTACCAGACTCACCCCGTCTGAGCCGATGACCCTGGTGTTGCTGATGACGAGATCGCAGTGCTCCAGGGCGAGGGCCAGCTCGGTAGCCGAACGGACATCATAGGCGTGAAAGACGGCGTGGCCGTCGCCGCGGAGGGTATGAATGATGAAGGCCACGACCGCGGGGTCTTCATCGGCCACAATGATATACCGGCCCGTGGAAGCGGGCGGTGTGGCGGAACTCATTTTAGACCTTGGACCCGGAGACGACCGGGAGTGGCAGGCAGCGGAGGAAGCTGCTAGGACCTGCAATATAGCCCGCTTACGGCCGAGCCGCAGTGATGGCCGCCCGGCGCTTAGATCACTCCACCCAGTCGGCGATGAAGATGTTGGTCTCTCCCGGCTGGGCCGCGTGGCGATTGGAGGCGAAGACCAGCCGCTTCCCGTCGGGGCTGAACATAGGAAATGCATCGAACTCGGCGCTGGTGGTCACCCGATCGAGGCCGCTGCCATCCAGATTGACCAGATAGAGATCGAAGTTCCTGTTCCGGGGATCCGGCTGGTTGGAGGCGAAGATGATCCGCTGACCGTCCGGATGAAAGTACGGGGCGAAGTTGGCACCGCCGAGCTGCGTCACCTGGCGAGCGTCGCTCCCGTCGGTATTCGAGACCCAGAGCTCCAGCCGCGACGGGCGCACCAGCCGCCGCTCCAGCAGCCGGATGTAGTCCGCCGTATCCGCCGCCGTCGTGGGATACATCGCCCGCCACACCAGCTTGCTGCCATCGGGTGAGAAGAAAGCGCCCCCATCATAGCCCACCCGCTGCGTGACCCGGCGAACGTCGCTTCCATCCACGTTCATGGTGTACAGCTCGATGTCGCCGTCGCGGGTGCTCGTGAAGACCACCCGCTCGCCGTCAGGCGACACCGTCGCCTCGGCGTCGTAGGCGTCGTTGCGGGTGAGCCGCTGGAGGTCCGAGCCGTCGGCTTTGGCGCTGTAGATCTCGAATTGGCCCAGCGGCCAGACGTAGCCCTGCGAGCGGTCGGGCGGCGGCGGGCAGTCGGGCGAGTGCTGGAAGGTCGAGCTGTAGACGATTCGTCTTCCGCCGTCATAGAAGTAGCCGCAGGTGGTGCGGCCCTGGCCGTTGGACACCCGGCGCAGCTCGCTGCCGTCCAGCTTCATGACGTACTGCTGGTCGCAGCCGGCGCTTACGTTCTCCTGGCGCTGGAAGATCAGCCCGTCGCCCGAGGGCGAGAAATACGCCTCGGCGTTGTTGCCGCCGAAGGTGAGCTGGCGAATGTTGCGAAGGTGGCGCTCGCCCGGCTCCGGGTCGACCAGCACCGGCGGGGGCACGGAGGACCGCGAACAGCTGACGAGCACGATGGCGAGCGCGAGCAGGCGGGCCGGCATGGGCGAATGATATCGCTCGCCCGTACCGGGAACCAAGGTTCCACCTTAGCTTCCAGCAATGCTTCGCCGCGGTACCCGCACTGCCCACAAGTCGGTCACGGTGGGCGACCGTTACACCGTCGACCGAGAGCTGGGCCGGGGTGGGATGGCGGTGGTGTACCTGGCGCGCGACCGCAAGCACGACCGCCCCGTCGCCATCAAGATCCTGCGCCCCGAGGTCACCGCGGGGCTGGGCGCCCAGCGCTTTCTGCTCGAGATCCAGATCCTCGCCCGGCTGCAGCACCCTCATATCCTCGCGCTGCTCGACTCCGGCACCACCGACGAGGACTCGCCCCGGCCGTTCTACGTCATGCCGTATGTGGAGGGCGAAAGCCTGCGCCAGCGGCTCACCCGCGAGGGCCAGCTCCCGCTGGCTGAGGCGCTCCGCCTGGTGCGGGAGGCCGGCGAAGCGCTGCACTATGCCCACCAGCAAGGGCTGATTCATCGTGACGTGAAGCCCGAGAACATCCTGCTCTCGCAAGGCCACGCGCTGGTGGCGGATTTCGGCATCGCGCGCGCTGTCGGGGTCGCGGCCAGCGACCGACTGACTCAGCCCGGTCTGGGCATGGGCACGCCCGCCTACATGAGCCCGGAGCAGGCCGGCGGCGATCGCGAGGTGGACGGGCGAGCCGACCAGTACAGCCTGGCCTGCGTGCTCTACGAGCTGCTGGCGGGTCAGCCGCCGTTCACAGGGCCGAGCATCGGCGCGGTACTGTCGCGCCAGGTGCTCGACCCGGTGCCGCCGATCACCACGCTGCGTCCCGGCGTGCCGGGCCCGGTACGCCTGGCCATCGAGCGGGCACTGGCCAAGGCGCCGCCGGATCGCTTCGCCAGCATCCTGGAGTTCCTGACGGCACTGGAAGCGCCGGACGCCGCCCCGGCCGCAGCGAAGAAGGCGATCGTGGTGCTGCCCTTCGCCAACCTGAGTCCCGATCCCGACAACGCGTACTTCGCCGATGGATTGATGGAGGAGGTGATCGCCGATCTGTCACGAGTGCGGGCGCTCACCGTGATTTCCCGGACCTCGTCGGTCAAGCTCAAGGAGACCGGCTGGGACCTTCCGCGCATCGGCCGGGAGCTCAACGTTGGCTACGCGCTGGAGGGAAGCGTGCGCCGTGCCGGTTCCACCCTTCGGATCACGGCTCAGCTGATCGACGTCGACACCGAGGAGCATCTCTGGGCCGAGAAGTATTCCGGCACGGTGGACGACGTGTTCGATCTTCAGGAGCGGCTCTCGCGCCGGATCGTGGAGGCGCTGCGGATCACGCTGTCACCCCCGGAGGACCGCGAGCTGGCGGAGCGACCGATCGCGGATATCCGCGGGTTCGAGTACTACCAGCGCGCGCGGGTGGAGTACTACCGCCAGAGCGCGGAGGGGATGCTGGCGGCACGCGCGCTGGCGGAGCACGGCCTCTCGGTGGTGGGCCCCAACGAGGCGTTGTACGGGATCCTGGGTACCGTGTACGCCTGGTCGCCGACCTTTCTCGCCGGCGACGA
>DATBJC010000115.1:0-40299 GCA_036556625.1 Gemmatimonadales bacterium | reverse complement strand
GATCCCGCACAACTTCGCGGCGGATCCTCAACTCGAAGGCGGAGCACCATGGAAGCTTCTGTTCGCGAGGCCAGACTCCGGCCCCAGTATGCCTCCCTGTACCCCGCGCTCCAGCCGGGCACCTGGCAGCCCGCCACGGCGATCGGCCGCCAGCTGCTCCTCTGGCACCTGACCGCGTCCATCCCGCCCGAGGGGGAGCGGCTCATGAGCGAGGAGCATTTCGAGTTCCGCGGCGGCGCCAGGCGTGAGCCGTCGGACGCCGCGGCCCGGACCCGCTCAGGAGACCAGCCCGGATAGACTACGTGAGCGTCAGGCTCAGCGGCTCGGGTTGGACCTGGGAGTTGAGGTAGGCATTGGGATCGTGGACCATCGCCCCTTGGGGTAGATGCTGGTACAGCGGTCCGAGATCCTGCCGGATCCGTTCCCGGTAGAACGTCGGTATCTCGTCGGTTTCCCGCTCGAAGAAGGCTCGCAGCTCCCGATCGGTGTCCAGCCGGCGGCGCATCTCGGTGTGATATTTGATCCGGCCGAAACCCTCGGTGGACACCGCCCGCACCACGTTCATCCATTTGGGAATCAGGTTCTCCGTCGCCCCGATCCGTCGCCCGATGGCCTTCCAGGAGAACGAATGCCGGGTCACGTCCACCAGGTGGTCGTAGAACTCCGGCCACTCGTAGTGCTTGGGCCGGACGTTCATCGCATGGTTGTTGTTGAGAAAGTGGAACGGGAAGGGGAGCACCCGTCCGGCCCTCTGGTACTCCAGATTCAGCGGAGCCGCGCGTCCGAAGGCGGAGAGCAGCGAATAGGCCGGGAAGGCCCCGGGCGACAGGTCAATGAACTTCTTGGTGAGCTCGAACGGCTCCGGTCCCATGTCGCCGTCCAGGCCCATGACGAAGTTGGTCTGGATGTACGGGATATAGCGGAGAATGAGATTGACGTGCTCGGAGATCAGCTTGACCTTGTCCATCCCGGTGCGCCGGGTCTTGGACTTGTTGCCCAGGTCGTACCACGACTCGATCCCCGGCAGGATCGCCTGGAAGTTGTTCGCCCGGAGCCGCTTGAGGTGCGGCTCCGACAAGAGCGACAGGCTGCTCTCCGCGATGTGCCGAATGCGACCCCGCGGCACCGCCTGCTCCACCGCCTCCATGTAGTCGTTGAACCGCACGCCGAAGTTCGGGTCGTGCCAGGCGACGATCGGGTCCTTCATCCTGGTGAGCAGGAAGGCCAGATCGGCGCGGAGCTGGGCGAAGCTCATCGGCTGATAGTCCACCGTCGAGTCGATACAGAAGCTGCAGGTATAGGGGCAGCCCAGGCTCCCGATCATGGGCACGATCTTGATGATGGGCGCTTTGGCCAGGGTGGGAGCGACGAACTTCCAGCGCTCCTCGAGCGGGGGGAGCTCGGTGGGCTGGCGGGCCGCCACGATGTGCCGGCCCACGGGACGGTGCGGGCTCGCGTCGCGCAGCACGTCGGCCACCACCTCGCGATCGGTGAAGCCCAGCACGTAGTCGAAGTACTTCTGGGCATCCT
Organism: Gemmatimonadales bacterium; assembly: GCA_036556625.1. GTDB lineage: Bacteria > Gemmatimonadota > Gemmatimonadetes > Gemmatimonadales > GWC2-71-9 > CAVVWJ01. The sequence continues at coordinate 38,769 of DATBJC010000115.1, read as the reverse complement.
CGGGATAGCACCGCGCATGGGGCCCACCCAGGACGGTGACCGCGCCCCGGCCGCGGAACAGGTTGCTCAAGGCGTAGGCCAGCTGGGCCGACTGGGTGAACGCGCCGATGAACAGCACGTCGAGATCCGCCGGCAGTTCCTCGAGCAGATCCTCCAACCCGGTATAGCACACCAGCTGCACGTGGTGCCCCTCCTGCTCGCACCAGACCCCGATGACCTGGGGCATGATGCTGGCCAGGTTGGCGTGCATCACACGAGCATAGAGCGAGCGGTTGGGGGACTTGGTGACCAGATCGAGCACTCCAATACGGAGTCGGCGCATCCGGAATCCTCTTGGAGGAACTCGCCAACTCGGCGCAGGGTGCCGGGAAGGACTGTCGAGTGGGTGAAGGCCCAGGGAGAGAGAGTCTGAACAATGCCCGGCTCGGGACCGCTTGGCAAGGCGCACCCGAATCAAACCCGCAGACGGCGATGCTCCGCCAGGCGGTCGCCGAAGGCCACGGCGGTCACCCAGATGATGCCTACGGCGAATCCACCGATGACATCGGTGGGATAGTGGACCCCGAGGTAGATCCGGGAGATGCCGACCAGCAGGATCAGCGCGATCGCCACCAGCCATACCAGGATCTGGCCCATCCGGCTCTCCATGCGGTGGGACACCAGCACGGCGATGCCGCCGAAGAAACAGGTGGCGGTCAGCGCGTGCCCGCTGGGAAAGCTGAACGACGTCGGCGCCGGATAGTAATCGAAGAAGGTCTCGGGCCGAGCCCGGGCGAAGAGTACCTTGAGACCCAGGTCGAGCACGCCCCCACCGGCCAGCGTCACCAACACCAGCAGAGCCCCCCGACGCCAGCCGCGCACCAGAAAGACCGCGGCAGCGGCCAGCCCCAGGGGAATCAGCCGACTCGGCGCCGCGTAGACGCTCGCTCCCCACATGAGCCCGGTCAGCCTGGCGCTCTCCATCGAACGGAGCCAATTCCGCCCCGTCAGATCGAACCCGGTCGGCTCGCCGAAGCGGATTTGGTAGCCCAGCCAGATGAACAGCGCCAGCGCGATGGCGGCAGCCAGTAATCCGAGGCCGAGCGCCGCGCCGATGAGCGGAGCGCTGCCCGGCTCTATGGTGGATGTCTCAGGGGGATGTCCCGCGGCGTCCATCGGCGCTACAATGCGGCCATGAGTCGATTCCTCGCTTCCCCGATGCGCCGGCGCGGCATCACGGTGCTCGCGCTGGCCATCCTCGTGCTGGTCGTGATCGTGGCCCTGGTGCTCCTGAGTCGCTACATCACCATCTAGGCGATCAGAGCGTCCGTTTGCCCACGGGGGAGAAGACGAACCCCTTCCCCACGGTCACTACCCAGCCGGCGTCCTGGACATCGTTCCGGAAACGGCGGGCCAGATCGAACCGCAGGGCCTCACCCTCGGAAGCGCGGCTCGCACCGAGCCGCACGCCGAGCCCGGCATCCCAGCCGAGCCGACGAGGTGTGCCCCCATACCAGGCGCCGCCGTGGTCCACGAAGCCAGCGATACCGACTCCCACTAACCCGAACAGATCCTCCGCCACGGTGACCCGGTATTCCGCCGTCGCGAAGACGGTCCGGTCCCCGGTGAACGCGTGGCTCCGGAAGGCGCGCGGGCCGCTGCCCAGCCCGAGGTCGAATTCCGCGCCGGGCAGCGGATTCTTGATCCATCCGGCCTCCACATGCGCGATGGCGACATGGCCCTCGACCGGCTTCGCCACTCCCGTGGCGGCGAGCTGCACCACCCCGGAATCGAGACCCGCCGAGCTGTACATGCCGCCCGCCAGGCCCTCCAGGTAACCGAACCCGCCCGGGATCTTCATTCCGACCCGCGCGGCGACCAGCGGGGCGATGCCATCGCGCTCGTAGCCGAAGGCGCTCGGCGCGACATTGGCCCCCACCCGCACCGTGGTTCCCAGGTCCACATCCTCTTCCCGGGAGAACCCGGACACCCCTTCGGTGACCAGAAACCTGGCACGGTTCCAGACCAGATAGGGCCCGAATGCCCCGGTGACCGACTTGGGAAAGTTCAGGCTGGAACCCTCGGGCAGGAAATCGTCGCGCCGCACCTGGGCCTGGAACCCCAGCCGCAGATACCCCTGGGACGACCGGCGCAGGGCCAGCGCGGCCGAGCCCCGGACCAGGCTGGCGCGGCGAGTAAGGGTGTCTCGCGCCTCAGCGCTGCCGTCGAAGAATCGGAGCACCCGCTCGTCCCGGTCTTCGGCTTCGAAGCGGAAGCCCCAGGGTGAGGTCAGCGAATAGAACGGCTGCTCCAGCGCCACCTGATTGAGCCGCCCGTCCGACCGGTTCTCGTAGGCCAGGGCGAGGCCGACCTGCCCGGCAAACAGCCGGGGGCGCCGAAAGCCGAGCGCCACCGTCGAGCGGTCGGGCGTCTTGCGATAGCGCACCGCGGCCGACGAGGCGGTGCCGAGCAGGTTGTCTTCCACCAGCCCGATGGTGAACTCGACCTCGCCGCCCGCGCTGCGAAAGCGCCAGTCGGCCCGGGTGCTCCAGCCGTCCTTGGTGAGCACCTTCATCACCAGGCCAGAGTCGGTGCGGACCGAATCGATCCGGACTTTCCGGAAGACCCCCAGGGCCCGAAGGTTGCGCTCCGATTCCGCCACCCGGGCCGAGTCGTAGGGCTCACCCACCCGGAACAGGAGCTCGCGCCGAACCGTCGGCGCCCGGGTCTCCAAGTGGAGCGCATTGGCCACCTTGGCGAGCCAGCTCCGCTCGCTCGGGTCGAAAATGTCCCGCCGCTCCAGCTGAATGGCACGGATCACCGCAGGATCCGACGGCAGCGCGGGACCGGAATCGGTAGCGCTCTGAGCGGAAACGGCGGTAGGAAGGCAACACGCGAACAGGGGCAGGACCAGCAGGACCCGCAACTTCACTCCACCGGTACGGGGCCGCGAAAGATAACCCGTCGTCCGACTCACGCTGGCGCCAGTGCGGCGACGCTGGGTAGCACCCGGTCCGGAGCGATGCCCGAGTCGCGCAGTGCCTCCTCCCGGAACTTGCCGGTGCACACCAGCCAGCCCTCCAGCCCGGCCCGCTGCGCCCCCTGTACGTCGGACCAGAGATCGTCTCCCACCATCGCGGCGCGGGTACCGGCCGGAAGCCCGAGGCTGGCGAGGGCGGCGGCATAGAAGGCAGGGCTCGGCTTCCCGGCGATCCGGACGGCCGCACCGGTGGCGTATTCCAGCGCGGCCACGAAGGGGCCCGCGTCGAGCGCGAGCCGGTCGCCCCGCTGCCAGTAGCGGTCGCGTGACAGTGCGATGATGGCTGCTCCCCTCATCACGTGCTCGAACGCCTCCTGAAGCATCTCGTAGGACCACCCTTCCGCGAGGTCGCCCAACATCACCGCCTCGGGTGCCCCCTCCCGGACTCGACCCGATGACCCGCCCACCAGCCGGAGTCCGGAGAGATCCACCAGCGCCGGAGCGGGGATGAATGGCGCGACTACCTGGACTCCCAGCTCCCGGGCCAAGGCCGCTCCGGCGAGGGTGGCCGTAAAGATCTCCTCGGGCTCGACCGCGAAACCGAGGCCCTGCAATCGCTCCACCAGCATCGCCCGGGAACGGCTGGTGGTGTTGGTCACCAGCCGGAAGGGGACCCCGCGGCGGCGGAGCCGTTGCAGTGCTTCCGGGGCCCCGGGTACTGCCGATCCCCCAGCATAGAGAGTGCCGTCCAGATCCAGCAGGTATGCGACGGGGGCGGTAGGCTGGGGCATCGGACTTATATTGCTCCTCTTCTAACGACCCGGACCCAGCGATCCCAATGCCCGCAGCCACCCTGCTGACCCATGCGGCCCTTCTGGCCCGACTCTCCGCCCCTTTTCCCTTCGCGGTGGGGGAGACTCTGCAGTACGAGGCCACCCTGGGCTACTTCCCGATCGGCACGGCGACCGCCACCGTGGCCCGTACGACGCGGGAGCGGGGCACGGATGCATTGGTCCTCACCGCCGTCGGCGAGGGCGGGCCCCCGGGCTTCCGGGCCCGGTACGAACTGACCTCCTGGGTGCAGTCGAGCCGTCTCGCCTCGCTGCGCTTTCACCGGCGCCTGACCCAGGGCAGCAAAGTGGATGAGGACCGCTTCCAGATCGTCCCGGACTCGGGCCGCTACCGTCAGGAAGGAGTTCCCCAGGACTGGGCGGCGCCGCGCGACGCGCTCGATGAGCTGGCCTATCTCTACTACCTGCGCACCATTCCGCTGGAAGTGGGGAAGAGCTTCACGCTGTCGCGCTATTTCAAGACCGGCTACAACCCGGTCCAGGTGCGGGTGATCGGCCGGGATCCGGTCGCGCTGTTCGACGGCCGCAGCGTTGCCTGCTTCGCGCTGGAGCTGACCACTCGCGGGGCGACTATCGGCGTGCGGCTCACTGACGATGCCCGGCGGCTACCGGTGGAGCTGACGCTGCCCCTGCCCTACGGAACCGTCAGCCTGGTCCTGAGTGGGACGGCGGAACAGCGCGGCGGCGTCGCCGGCAGCTAGTAGCGCCCCAGATACTGCTCGATCTCCCACCGGCTCACCTGCCGGTTGTATTCCATCACCTCGTTGCGCTTGGCCTCCAGGAACCGCTCGGTGAGATGCTCGCCCAGCGCGTCCTTCACCACGGCGTCTTTCTCGAACATTTCGAGCGCTTCGTGCAGGTCGCGGGGCAGCTCGTCGATCCGGTACTTCCGCCGGTCCCGGAAGCTCATGGTGAAGATGTTCCGGTTCACCGGCTCGCGGGCCTGGAGCTTGCGCTCGATCCCGTCCAGGCCGGCCGCGAGCTGGACCGTCAGGGCCAGATAGGGGTTGCACGCCGGGTCCGGCATCCGAAGCTCGCAGCGGGTACCCAGTCCTCTCCGCTCGGGGATCCGCACCAGCGGTGAGCGGTTCCGCATCGACCAGGCCACGTTCACCGGGGCCTCGTAGCCCGGCACCAGCCGCTTGTAGCTGTTGATCAGCGGATTGGTCACCGCGCAGAACCCGCGCGCGTGCTGCAGCAGTCCCTCGATGTAGCTCAGCGCGATCTTGGAGAGCCCATGCGGTCCCTTGGGCTCGTGAAAGGCGTTCTCCTTCCCGCGGAACAGGGACTGATGGGTGTGCATGCCGCTGCCGTTCACGCCTTCGATCGGCTTGGGCATGAACGAGGCCACGAAGCCGTAGCGGTTGGCCACGTTCCGGACCACGAACTTGAAGGTGGTCAGGTTGTCGGCGGTGGTGAGCGCGTCGGCGTATCGCAGGTCGATCTCGTGCTGACCGTCGGCCACCTCGTGGTGGGCCGCCTCCACCTCGAAGCCCATCTCCACCAGCAGCTCGACGATCACCCGCCGGATCTCCTCGCCCTTGTCCAGCGGCCCCAGGTCGAAGTAGGAACCGGCGTCGTGCGTCGTGGTGGCGGGACTCCCATCCGGCGCCTTCTCGAACAGGAAGAACTCGGCCTCGCAGCCGGCCATCATGGAGAAGCCGAGCTTGCGAGCCCGCTCGACCTGGCGCTTGAGCGTGGTGCGGGGGCAGCCGTCGAAGGGCTCCTCGTCCGGAGTGTAGATGTCGCACAGCAGCCGGGCCACCCGGCCGCCCTCGTCGTCGTAGGGGAGGATCCGGAAGGTGTCGAGGTCGGGCTTGAGCAGCATGTCCGACTCCTCGATGCGGACGAATCCCTCGATGGACGATCCGTCGAACATGATCTCGCCGTCCAGCGCCTTCTCGAACTGGCTGGGCGGCACCTCGACGTTTTTGTTGATCCCCAGAATGTCGGTGAACTGGAGCCGGAGAAAATCCACCCCGAAGCGGCGGGTCAGGGCCAGAACGTCACCCTTGCCGCTGCCCCGCAGGTCGGTGGGGAACCCTTCCAGACTCGGCCGGTCGCCGTTGCCCGACGGCCGGGGCTTGGCAGGCGCCATGGATCGTGCCCCGCGATCGAGAGTGAGGCGTAATGGTAACCGGCCCGGCGGAAGGGACGCCACCGCGCGCATCGGCCTGCCACCCTACCCACCCGCAAGCTGCCGGTATACGCTTCCACCCCTGATGACGGCTCCACCCACCGCAGCCACCTGTCCCGCCTGCGGCGCCGCTGCCTCGGGAAAGTTCTGCAGTTCCTGTGGCGCGAGCCTCGCCCCGAGAACTTGCCTTCGCTGCCGGGCGCCCCTCGAGTCGCACGCCAGGTTCTGCCATCGCTGCGGTTTGCCCGCGGGAGCCGGCGGCCGTGCGGCCGGCTCGGAGCGCACGGCCTGGATCTTCGCGGGCACGATGTGCGTCCTCCTGGTCGGCGCCATCGTGTACAACGTGGTGACCGAGAAGCCCGCGCCGCAGCTCCCGGACATGGCGAATGTCGGCGCGGCAGCCGGCGACACCACGCGGCCCGCCGGACCGGCCCCCGACATCAGCCAGATGAGCCCGCGCGAGCGCTTCGACCGACTGTACAACCGGATCATGACGGCGGCTCAGCAGGGAGACACCGTCACCGTCCAGCGCTTCACGCCGATGGCGCTCGGCGCGTATGCCCAGCTGGATACCATCGATGCCGATGCCCGCTATCACGCGGCGGTGATCCGGCTTCAGTCGGGCGACGTGACTGGCGCGCATGCCCTTGCGGACACTATCCTCGATCAGTCGCCCGACAATCTGCTTGGCTACCTGGTGCGAGGCACCGCCGCCACCATCACGGATGACCCGGGCGCCCGAGCCCAGGCGGAGCGCGAATTCCTTCGGAGGTTCGATAAGGAGATGGCCACGGGAAAGCCGGAATACCGCGATCACGCGCCGGCGATTCAGGAGTTCAAGAAGGCGGCGGACCGGCGGACCGGCGGACAGGCGGAGGGCGAGACGGCGGGACGGCAATGAGGCACTCTACGTCTCGAACCATCCGCGTGGCCCATAGCCCCGATTCCGACGACGCCTTCATGTTCTACGCGCTCTCGGCCGGCAAGCTCGACACCGGCAACCTGCGCTACGTCCATGAGCTGTCCGACATCGAGTCGCTGAACCAGCGGGCCCGCCGGGCCGAGCTGGAGGTGACCGCGGTGTCGATCCATGCCTACGCGTATATCTGGCAGCAGTACGCACTGCTCGGCTCCGGCTCCTCCATGGGCGACGGCTACGGCCCGCGATTGGTGAGTACCCGGCCCCGGCCCGCCGATTCTCGCATGGGGCTCCGGGGCCTCAGGGTGGCCGTGCCCGGCGTGCTCACCACTGCGTATCTCACCCTCAAGCTCTATCAACCGGACGTCATCCCGGTCGTGGTTCCGTTCGACCGGATCGAGGACGCGGTCCATCGCGGCGAGGTGGACGTCGGGCTGCTGATCCACGAGGGCCAGCTGACCTATGGGGACAGCGGCCTGCACCTGTGGGCCGATCTCGGTGCCTGGTGGCTGGAGGACACCGGTCTCCCCCTCCCCCTCGGCGGAAACGTGGTCCGGCGCGACCTGGGAGAGCCCGTGATCAGGCAAATCGCCCGGGATCTGCGAGCCAGTATCGTCTACGCCCTCGAGCACCGGGAGCCGGCGCTGGCCCACGCCAGGCAGTTCAACCGGGGGATCGGCGACGAACGCACCGATACCTTCGTCGGGATGTACGTCAACCGCTGGACCGTGGACTACGGGCCCCGGGGACGGGTGGCGGTGCAGAAATTGCTAGACCGCGGCCACGAGGCGGGAGTCATTCCCGAGCGCGTGGCGGTGGATTTCGTTGATTCCCATGGTGATTGACCCTTCCCCGCGCCGGTCCTAGCTTCCTCAGTACCCCCTGAGTAATTCCTCACTCGCTCGGCGGTCCGAGCCCACGGCGGTCGTTTCGCCCGGCGCCGGCCCGACGGAGGACCGTGCCCGTGAACGCTGCGCCCGTGACCCTTCTGGTCGTGGATGACGAGGAGGCGATCCGCACCTCGGTGCGGAAGTACCTGGTGCTCCAGGGCTACGACGTAGCGACCGCCGCCACGGGTGAGGAGGCCCTCGAGGTGCTCGGCCGGCAGAAGATCACCGGCATTCTGCTCGACGTGAACCTTCCCGGGATCAACGGCGTGGAGCTGGTCCCCCGGATTCTCGAGCTCGAGCCGAACATGGCCATCCTGATGCTGACCGCGGTCAACGACGCGACCAGCGCCGCCCTCTGCATGCAGCGGGGGGCGCTCGACTATCTCATCAAGCCCATCGATCTCGCCCATCTCGGCCGGGCGATCCAGGGCGCGCTCCAGAAACGGCACACCCAGCTCGAGGGACAGCAGATCAATCAGTGGCTCAAGGAGGAGGTCGCGCTCCGGGTGGCCGAGAAGCGGCTGGAGCAGGCCAATCAGGAGCGGATCTCGATCGCGACGCTGGAGGCGCTGGTGAATGCGCTCGAGGCCAAGGACCCCTACCTCCGGGGTCACTCCGCCAGGGTCGCCGACATGTCGGCCAGCATGGCCGCGCAGCTCGGCTGCACCGATGAGATGATCGAGACGGTCCGCACCGGCGGACGGCTGCACGACATCGGCAAGATCGGGATCCGGGACGAGATCCTCAACAAGCAGGGCCCCCTCACCGACGAGGAGTACGACCACGTGAAACAGCACGTCCTGGTCGGCTCCCAGATCCTCGCCCCGCTGGTCCACCTGAAGGAAGTCATCACCTTCGTCCGCAGTCACCACGAGCGCTGGGACGGCTTCGGGTACCCCGACCGGCTCGCCGGCGAGGCGATTCCGCTGGGCGGGAGGATCATCGGCGCCGTTGAGATCTACGACGCCCTCACGACCTCCCGGCCCTATCAGGAGAAGATGTTGCCCGAGGTAGCGGTCGAGCGGATGGGCGACCTGGTGGGAACGGTGCTCGATCCCACGGTGTATCAGGCGCTGGAGGCGGTGGTCAACCATCGCCAGGCGCTGGTCTTCCTCGACGACGCCGCCCGCTGACCGGGAGGCCACCACAGTGACCGACCCGGGCACCACACGGAAGGTGTTGCTGGTAGACGACGATCCGGTGATGACCCGCCTGGTGCGGAAGATTCTCGCCGACAACGGATTTCATTCGGTCACTCAGGCCGCGACGGGCCGGGATGCGCTGGAGCTCCTCGACGGCGTGGACGTGGTGCTGTTGGATCACCAGCTCCCCGACACCACCGGCCTCGAGGTGCTGGAGGCCATCCGGACCCGTCCCCAGCCTCCGGCCGTCATCCTGATCACCGGGCACGGCAACGAGTCACTGGCGGCCACGGCACTCCGCCGCGGCGCCGACGACTACCTGGCCAAGGACGTCTCGCTCGCGCAGCTGCTGCCGCAGGTGCTGGAGCGGGTTCGGCGCACCCGGGAGCTTCGCAAGGCGCTGGTGGCGGCGGAGCGCGATCTGGTGCGAGCCGAGCGGCTCGCCGCGATCGGTGAAATGACCGTCACGCTGCACCACGAGATCAACAACCCGCTGATGGCAGCCTTCGCTCACGTCGAGCTGCTGCTGGCCGACCCGGCGATGGCTCCCGGCGCCCGGGAGGAGACCCTGACCAGCGTGCGGGAATCGCTCCACCGCATTCGCGACATCATGCGGCGGGTGGGCGATCTGCGTGAGATCCGGACCAAGAGCTACGCCACCGGCGTGCCGATGGTGGACCTCGCCGACGTGGGCCCGGCCTCGCAGATACGACGTGGCCCCGCGCTGGTCTTGCTGACCGACGAGGACCTGGCGCGCATCGTGTCGCTGCTGCTCAAGCACGCGGGATTCGAGGTGCAGCGGGCGAGCGACGGTGCGGATCTGGGACGGCGGGCGGCCGCGGGGCAGGCGCGGCTGGTGGTCGCCCAGGGCGGAACCGATGCGGCGGGGGCCCATCCCCTCGGCGGGTTTGCCCCTCCGGCCGGCCGGAATTATCGAGTCGTCGCGCTGGTGTCCGGAGATGGCACCGGCGCCACCGCTGCCGGCGCCGATTACGTGGTTCAGCTTCCCTTCGACCCGGGTGCCTTCACGGCCGAGGTCATCGAGCTCACCGGCGGGGCCTGAGCCGACCCCTCATTTCCCGCACGGCGCCCTGCCCATCTTCCACTCGGACGACTGAGGCTCGCCGTTGCCGGACCCCTCGATCCTGGCCACCAGCGAATCCTTCCCGAGTCTGCGGTAGCTGATCAGCTGCGGAAAGTCGTGCTGCGGGTTGCTCCACACCGCCAAGCCCGGTTCCAGCCTGGTGAGATTGAAATCCGCGGGCGTCTGACCTTCGGGCCGCGGAGTGAGCACCAGGTCGGAATCGCCCCGGAGGCTGATGGTGGAGAACTCGTAGCTCACCACGCGCCCGTCTTTGGTGTATCGGGTGACACCCAGGATCAGGTTGGCGGAAGGCGGCGTGTAGTACTCGTCGATCAGAGCCCCACCCTCCGAGGCCCCGCGCCAACATCCCGCCATGAAGGAGAGATCCTTGAGGCTTGGCCGCTGACGACCGTTCGACTGGAGCGCCAACGCACCGCCGCTCGCCGCCAGCGCCACCAGCAGCGCAGGGAAGAAGCCACGCATGAGAATGTCTCCCGAGATAGCCACAGCGAACGTTATCCGGTTTCGTCGGAGCGGTCTTGGAAAAATTCGCCAGCGCGTGTCATCCCGAGCCCAGGATGTCGGCGATGAAGTTCCGGGCGAGGTCTCTGGTCTCGCGGAGATAACGCGCCGCCCCCACCCCGGCGAACAACCTGAAATCTCGCGCCAGGTGGGCTTGATCGTAGTACCCGGCCTGCAAGGCCACCCCGGCAATGGAGCGGCGTCCCGGGCCCTCCAGCTCCCGCAGTACCCGCTGAAAGCGACCCAGCCGCACCAGGGACTTGGGACCGAAGCCGATCCGCTCCTGAAAGAGCCGGTTCAGCTGACGGTGGCTCATCCCGACTGCCGCCGCGATCCGGCCGGGCCGCGCCGGCGGATCGGCGAGAGCCAGATCCACCGCGGCACCGAGCCTTCGATCGAAGCGCGCGTCGGAGAAAGCGCGGGCGAGGTGCCGCCGGACCATGTCGAGCCGGGCGCCTGGCTCCCGCTCCGCGGCCAGCTGCTCCAGGATCGTGCGCTCCAGCGTTAGCGGCAGGTCGCCAACCGCATGGGCCCGATCAACCAGCTCTATCCCCCTCACCCGCAGCCACCCCGACAGAGCCTCGGGCCGGAATCTGAGCCCGATCAAGTCCACCACCCCGGTGGGTCGAATCATCATGGCCCGGCGGGTGGGCCCGACCAGGAGCGCCGCCGGTTGCCTCCGGACAAACTCCCCATGGAGGCACTCGAATGGATCCGCCAGATTGAAGATCAGCTCCGCACGTCCGTCCGGCATGGCCCGCTGAAACGGTGCCGGCAGCGGGGCGGCCGATCCGCGGAGCAGCCAGATGCGGTGTACCAGGCCGCACAGCTCGGGCGGCGGCAGCAGCTCCTGGTACCGCATGCTACCCGACCGCCGCCTGCCGCTTGGCCTGCTGGTAGCCCATCCCCTCCAGCCGGATGATCCGCTGCCGGATCGGAGGGTGGGACGCGAGGACATCGGCGAGAAACCCCTCGCGGGAGGACAGAAGGCCGGGAGACGGGTCCACGATGCAGAGGTGGGCCGCGCCCTGAGTAATCGACCGGGTGGCCCCGGTGGCCGCCGACAGCTTCTCCAGGGCGGCGGCGAGGGCCATGGGATTCCGGGTGAACTGCGCGGCGGTGGCATCGGCCAGAAACTCCCGCTTCCGGCTCACCGACATCGCCAGAATTCGCGAGACGACCGGGGCCACGATCAGCGTGATCAGCCAGAGCACCAGCACGATCACGCCCAGCGGGTTGCCTCCCTTGCCACTGCCGCCCCGTCCGCCCAGGCGACTGCCGCCGCGGCCGCCGGCTCTGATCATCCGGCCCATGCCGTCCGACATCAGCGCGATGGCGCCCACCATGCCGGCCAGGAGCGTCATGAGACGCACGTCGAGGTTGCGCACGTGCGCCATCTCGTGCGCCACGACCGCCTGGAGCTCGTCCCGGTTCAGCGTGGCCAGCAGTCCCTCGGTCACGGCGATACTGGCCGAGGCGGCATCGCGGCCGGTGGCGAAGGCGTTGGGATCCTCGTCGGGTACGACCCAGAGTCGCGGCTTGGGCAGCCCGGAGGCGATAGCCATCTCCTCCACCACGTTCACCAACTGCCGCTGCTCAGGCGTGGCGGGCTCGATGATCTCCCAGGCACCGGTGGCCCAGAGCACTCGTTCGGCGCCATGCCGCCAGGCGTACCAGCAGATGCCGGCGGCGCTGGCGGTCCCGATGAGACCGACGAAGGGGATCACGTGATGGTAGGCTTCGGGCGGGCCGTCGGCGGTCAGCAGCGCGAACGCCAGATCGCCACCGAAGCCTACCCAGGCGAAGAAAAGGATGAAGCCGACGACCAGCCACTTGGATCGGCGGCGGTTGGCCTGCTGCTGCGCGAAGAGATTGGCGTCCTCGCTCACTGCGTCGGTTTGTTCAGCGACAGATCCACCTTGGGCACGGCCCGCTCGGCGACATCCTCGATCTCCCAGAGCTCGGCCGGCGAGGCCTTGGCGACACCGGCCACCAGCATGGTAGGAAAGGTCGCCTGCTTGGTGTTGTACTGGGTGGCGACGTCGTTGTAGAGCTGCCGGGCGAAGCCGACCTTGTTCTCCGTGCTGGTCAGCTCCTCCTGGAGCTGCAGCACGTTCTGGTTGGACTTGAGCTCGGGATACGCCTCGGTGAGCGCGAACAGACGGCCCAGTGCCTGGGTGAGCTCCCCCTCGGCTCGGGCTGTGTCCTTCACACCCGTGGCGCTCACCGCCCTGTTCCGGGCCGCGATCACGGCCTCGAGGGTGCTGCGCTCGAAGTCCATCGCGCCTTTCACTGTGTTCACCAGGTTGGGAATCAGGTCGTGCCGCCGCTTGAGCTGCACATCGATCTGCTTCCAGGCGTTGACCACCTGGTTCTTGAGCGCGATGAGCCCGTTGTACGCGCCAATGACCCACAGCACGAGAATCGCGAGGACGACCAGGAACACGATCGTGGACATGGGGTGGCCTTTGAACGAGGGGAAATCAGGATTCGATGAGACCTTCGAGCGTCTGACGGAGGGCGGCGGTGATGGCCTCGACGTCTCCGTTGAGCCGGAGCACGGGGTGCTGCTCGTCGATGAGCAGCTCGACTCCGGGAGCCACCGCGACCCGGCGGCAGACCGAGCCCTCGGGCGCAGCGCCCTCTACCGGGCTGAGCCACCCGCGCAACGCGCGGCCGACCCGCCCCCGGCCGGTGCCGGGGGCCTGGAGCAACGCGAGCCGGTCGGGACGCGGCAGGGTCGCGCCCAGGGAGGTCGCCACCCGCCGCTCGATCAGGTCACCGGTGAGCCCGGCGAACTCCTTACTCATCGCCTCGAGCGTGGCGCCCTCCATCTGGCGGAGCTTGACCGCGAGCACCTGGAGCAGGTGCCGATAGGAGTACACCGCCGCGGTGCCCCGGCCGTCCGGTGGGCTCACCAGCCCGCGGGTCACGTAGAAGCGGATGGTGCGCTCGCTCGGGCGCGCCCGGGCGGCCGCGTTCACCGGTACGACCCCGGAGGCATCGAGGATGCCGGCGGCGAGGGCGGACAGATCCCGCAGGCCCCAGGGAGCGAGGCTGCGATATTCCCGCAGAATGGCGAGTGGCTCGGCTGGCGGGGCGACGGTGAGACCGGCGGTCATCCGCCGTTCCGCTTGCGCTGGGGCTGCGGCACGTGCGCCGCGAGCGCCGTGCGAACCGCCGACCCCAGGGCATCCAGCGTGAACGGCTTGAAGAGCATGGGGCACTGCCGCAGCTCCTCCGGCCAGGCGGCCCGGAGCGCCCAGGGGTCGCCGGTCATCAGGAGCACTCGCCCCATGAGGCGCGGCCACCGGCGCAGCAGTGCGATTGCCAGGGTGTCTCCCGACATCTGGGGCAGATGGATGTCGAGCATCACCAGGTCATAGTCGGCGGCATCGAGCAGCTCGTACACCAGGTGCGGATCCCCGACCGACACCACGTCGTAGTTGAGGCTGTGGAGCGCCCGCTCCAGGGTCCGGCGGAGCGCCGGCTCGTCATCCACCACCAGGATCCGCGGCATCACGAGGCCTCGGCCCGCGCCGGCGGGGCGAAATAGCGGTGGGTCACAATCTCCAGCGCCTCCTCGGTGCTGAGCGATACCCGGAGTTCGCCGGCGGTGGATCCGAACACGGCGCGCAGATGCATCTGGAGTGTCTTGGTCTTGCTGTATCCCAGCTTGAGTGCCACATCCTCCACAGTATACCCCGGATCCAGCAGCAAGCGGTGGGCATACAGCAGCCGGGTGAGCACCATGACCACCCGCGGCGAGGGCAGTCCCACCTTGGTGAACCAGCGCTCGCAGGTGCGCCGGGTGAGCTGCGCGCGGTCCGCCAGAGCGGTGACGGTGGGACCGTCGCCGGGTGCGTGCAGCATGGCCTCGAGCGCGGTGCGCAGCTCCCGGGGCAGCTCCCGCAGCGTGGGGGCCAGCGCCTGCATGACCTGCTGCGACGCGCTCTGCTCGAGCTCGCTCAGGACCGCGCTGCGGAGCGCGCCGGGAGCATCCTCGAAGCGATAGACCACCACCCGGCGGATCCCGGCCCGGCCCAGCTGGAGCAGGACGCCTGCGTTTGCGGGAGTCAGGTCGGTGTAGACCAGGAGTGGGAGGGAGGGAAAAAACTGCCGGATTCGCTCGATGCCATGGGGCCGGGGCTCGCCCCCGCCCAGGTGCGGGTCCACCACCGCCATGTCTATGGGCTTGGCGCGGATCGTTTCCACGGCTTCGGGCCAACTGCTCGCGGAGACCCACTGGAAGCGGTCGGCGTCGAGCGTCCGGAGTCGGAAAACACGTTCAGGGGGGACGGCAGCGAGGAGCAAATGTCGCAAAACGGTCCCTATTTGTCGCAAAAGGGCCCTTAAACCGGGTCTAACCGAGGCTCAAATTGGCGGTATCCCCTGACGGAAACCGTCCTCTGAGAGGAATCCCCATGTCTCGGCGCTCTTCCAGCCTGATCGCGGTGGCCTGCCTGACCCTGGCCGCCATGACGACCGCATGTGGTCGCTCCGCTACCGAGCCGTCCGATACGCCTCCGGCCTTGCTCGAGAGCCAGGGCTCCAACAACGTGGAGAGCCAAGGGTCTAACAACTAACTCGCCGAGAGGGCGTACTCGCGAAGCCCGATCGTCACCTCTTCGACCGCTGGGGACCAAGTCGACACAGCTGGCGTGGCGAGTTCGGGCTCGCGAGCCTCGGCAGCTGCCGAGACCTCAAGCGCCTTGAGCTGACCTTCGAACTTAAAGTACCAAGCGTTGAGACGGTGCTCCTCCGCCAGCCGGAGGCCTGCGCTGAGGAATTCCTTGGCGCGCCTCTGGCGGCCGAAGCGTGACATCCCAACACCCGCCTTGAAGTGGAAGTCCGCCGCCATGCTCGGGGTCATGCGATCGCGCGAGGATTCCGCCTCCCCGCGGCGCCGCTCAAAGGCAACTCTATTTCCGACGACTGATTCCAGATCCATCAGCTCCAGCACCGCATTAGTCCGCACCAGGAAGCTGGCCTCGGAGGCGGCGACGATCTCGAAGGCCATCCGGGCGCTTTCGTAGGCTCGGATCTGGACCAGGCCGACGCCGAGATCGCCAAGCACACGCATCCGGTTGAGGTTGTCCTCACTGAGACAGAAAGCACGGTACTTCGCTTGGACAGCCTCGTCCAGGCGGCCCTGCAAGACCAGAACAGCGCCTCGGTCCGACCACGCCATCGCTTCAACTTCGCGAAGCTGTGACGCCTCGGCCCGTTTGGTGACCTCCTCGGCCATCTCCAGCGAGAGCGGCAGGTTGCCCTGGCCTCGCAGCACTGCAGACCGGCCCAGCCGGGTGCGAAGCACCGTCACCATGTCACCGACGGAATGGGCCGCGGTCTCCGCCTGCTCGTAGCAGGTATTGGCCGCCGCCCACCGGGCGAGCAGCCGGTTCAACCGACCCGCGAACAGAGCGACGGCGGCGAACTCCGCGGCTGGCACACCGGTGCCGTGCGCCCGGCCGGCCAGGCCGAGCACGTCGAGGGCTTCGTCCAGCCGCGCTTCATGCTCGAGGAAGTAGGCGTAGGCGGTAAGGCAGAGCCTGAGCGCCGGGGTGGGCGTATGTTCGGCCGGCACCGAGTCGGTGATGCCGCGCAGATGCGCCGCCTCGGGCGCCTCGATCGGAAGGTCGTTCAAGTGGCGGCGAACCGCCGCCACCTGCCAGGCGAACCCGTCCTGAGCCTCGACGCCCTCGACGCCGGAGAGCAGCCGGTCCACCAGCCGGGTGACGACGTACGCGCCCAGCGCCAGTCGGGCCGGTTGCTCCCGACCATGCTCACGCTCGATCCGGGCTCGCTCCAGAAACGGAGCATGAGCCAGGATATCCGCCGACGACCCGAACTCGTCGAAGAGCTGCTGGGGCGTGAACAGAGTGTGAGTCCTTCCGCCGTTATGGGTTCGGAACACCGCTAGTATCGCCGCCGGACCGCCGAAGAGCAAGGGCGCTTGAGAATGCACCGGCTTGCAGCGCCGGGGACCGGGTATTCGACGGTGATACTGCTAATCTGGGGCCATGAGACGTGGGTTCACCCTGATCGAAACCGCGCTAGCTCTAGCAGTAGCGGGTCTGCTGCTGGGAATTGCGCTGCCCTCGCTAAGTGCCTTGAAACAAGGGGTCGGCGTTGAGCGCGCGGCCCAGAATATCGCCGCCGCTCATCGCCGTGCCAGAATCGTCGCAATCACTCACGGACAACCGGCAATTCTTTCCGTGGCGGCACGGAGTCTCCGCATCACCTTGGTTGGTGCGGATGAGCCACACTGGACCGGCCCGGGCCCCTCCGAGGAGGGGGTCAGCCTGGCCGGGCCACCCCGGGATCTCACCTTTTCTCCGCTGGGCATCACCACTGGTTTGTCCAATGCCAGCTTCTCTCTCACGCTCGGATCCGCCTCACGTACCGTGGTGGTCTCGCGGCTTGGCCGGGTGAGAATCTCACGGCCGTGAGGCGCGCCCCCAAGCAGGTCCCGCGCCAGGTCGTCATCCCGTCCTCGCGGTGCCAACGTCAGGTCCACACCTCGATGCCCTTCTGCATCCGACGCCATCCCTTCCTGAGCGATCCGGCTCAGGTCTCGTCCAGACCGTACTTCCGAATCTTGTGCAGCAGGGTGGAGCGAGAGACGCCGAGCAGCTGCGCGGCGCGGCGCCGGTTGCCACCGGTGTAGCGCAGGGTCAGCGCGATGTGCCGCCGCTCGGCGGCATCGAGTGAGTCGGGCTCCGCGTCGGTGCCGGGAGCCAGCGCCTCCCGCAATCGCCTCAGCTCCAGCTCGGGCCAGCCCAGATCCAGCACCAGTGCGTCGAATCCGGAAGTGGCGGCCGCGTCGGAGGCGGACGGCCCGTCGGTTACCGCGATCGCCTGGTGCCCTGCTTCGCGCAGCGCGCCCAGCAGGGTGTCTCGGCGCTCGGGCGCTCGCGCCAGGATGAGCAGGTGCAGCGGGGGCATGATGGAGAAGGTAATGCGAGAACCGGGCGGTCGAGTGGCCGGGGGGGGGGGGGAATGAGAACGGCCGCCTAGGCGTGGCTAGACGGCCGTCCCACGATTGGACTAACCAAGGGCGGGGCACTTCTGCCGCCGTTCTTCTCCCACCTGCCACCGGTTGGCTGTTGCCACTCGGGAGGGCGAGGCGAGGCCTTGGCGTCGATCCCCAGGCCGGATGGCCATCCCACCTGGTTCATCCATTCGAGCGCTGCGAGTCGGATCGGGTCGCGGACCGACCTTTCGCACTGCACTCCGAGGCGCAAAATCGGAGTGGATGAAGCACGCGACTGGCTTCACCTGTCCAAGCCGAGGTGATCACCAGGATCAGCGAGTGCCTGAGCCCTTGGTTGCGTCGGCGCTCTCCCCTGATATCTCGCTTGAACCCGCTTGCGGACCGCCACTGCGACTCGGGGTCTCAGCACGTGTTCCGGCAAGCGCGTGAGCTAAGATACCCACCCGGTCCGATGACGCAAGTGCCTGATTTTATTCGGGTTACAACATTGGCGTGGACTGAATTTGTGGATTTCTAAGCCTTGCCCATCCATCGTCCTACCGTCTCCATCCACAGCTTTGTGGACATGTGTATCCACACATTCAGGTGGAAAGTCTACGACTCGAGGCCGACCTCGATGTAGCGGTAGGTGGTTTCCTGCTCCAGAGAGGAGAAGAGGCAGCCGGCCGAGCTGGCGGCGAACCAGCCGCCCACCAGCGGCCGGGGCCCGTCGAGCTCCTGGATGATCGGTCCCAGCCAGCGCCGCAAATGGCGCAGCTCGGGGGCCCGGCGGCCGAGGAGGGCCAGCAGTGCCCCGGCTCCCGCGGTGGCGCGAAGGAAGTGCGCCAGGGCATGTGCTCGCTGGGTGAACTCCACCGCCTTCACCCCGGGCTCGTCGAACAGGATAGCCCCCTCGAACACGTCCATGGGAGGCGCGTCCAGCCGGGGCCCCAGGTAGACGAAGCGCCGGCCGTCCGGCCCCTTCCGCTCCACCACCGCGGCGGCAGTTTCACTGGTGAGGCGGGCCGCGTGGAGCAGATCGTCGTCGGGCAGGATGCCGACGGCACCGGTCCATTCCAGCGCGGCGAGAGCGGTCTCGACCGGGCAGCCGAGCGCGTCGTCGATGGCCAGCAGCCGGGGAGCTTCCCCGGCCCGCAGGATGAAGTGGGACAGCCCTTCGGCCCGGTCGGTGAAGGTACGAACCACCAGTGTCTGCGGAGCGGTCATACCGTCAAATATACGGCTCCTCCGTTGCACGCGTATATTGCCAGCACCTGGAGCGCGAGAATTCCATGCGGGTGGAGTGGACCTCCTACAACTCGCCCATCGGCACGCTGACCGTGGTGGAGTGCGACGCCGGTCCGCTGGCGGTCGAGTTTCCCCACCGCGCCATGACCATCAAATGGGCGGTGCGCCTCAAGGCCGCGGTGCCCGAGCTGCACATCGCCCAGGGCGAATGCCGGATCACCAGCACCTGGCTCGACGAATACTTCGCCGGATCCTCCCGGCCGTTCCCTTACCCCGACTATCTGAAGCGCTGGTTCGACCTCTCGCCGGCCCAGGTCGCCGTGTTCAAGACCCTGCGAAAGATCCCCCTGGGAGAGACCCGTTCCTACGAGGATGTCGCCCGCGCCACCGGACTGCACCCCCGCCAGATCGGGTGGCTGGTGTCGGCCAACCATCTGGCGATCCTGATTCCCTGTCACCGGGTGGTGGGCAAGGACGGCAGCCTCGTGGGATACGGGGGCGGGCTGGCCAAGAAGCGATGGCTCCTGGACCACGAGCTTCGGGCTGCGGGGGTCGTTCTTCGCTAGCGGCCGGCGGTCCCGATTGCATATGCGAAGGGGTGACAGAGAGTTATCCGGCGTGGCCCGGATTCCTGGCTCTCCCGGTCGCGGCTGGGCGAGAGGCTCGCCCGCGAGCCCGCCATATTGACAAATTTCAATCGGTACATGACTTTAGGCCATGCGTAGCGCGGTCTCACCTTTGCATTCTTGACTCATTTCCAGCCGTCCGGACAGCACCTGAGTCCGAGCGGCTTTTTTATGGGGCTTCTTCGCCCGGCCACGAGGGCCGGGGGTTTCCCCGGAGCCTGCGGGCTCCCCTGTCAAGAGGTTGCAACAATGGCGAAGGGCACGGTCAAGTGGTTTAACGATGCAAAGGGGTTCGGCTTCATCGCGCAGGATGGTGGCAAGGACGTCTTCGTACATCACACCGCAATCATCGCCGAAGGCTTCCGCTCGCTGTCCGAGGGCGACAACGTGGAATTCGAGGTCGTCGAGGGGCCGAAGGGGCTCCAGGCCTCCAACGTCCGCAAGGTCTGACATCCCGGCGCTCCGCGCCTTTCCCGATTCGACGCAGAGCCAAACGACACGAGGCCCCCGCCGCTCAAGCGGGGGCTCTCGGTGTCCATCCCTTCCGGCCGCTCACCCAACCATGATGCCTCTGCTCGCCGCGACGCTCGCGCTGGCGCTGTTTCCCTTCGTCGGCATCGCGCAGACGTCGTCCCGCCGAGCTTCAGCGGACACTTCCGCACTCCAGTTTCACGGATTTCGAGCCGGTGCCCGTCTCGAGGAGCTGAGCACAGTGATCCGGGGCCGCTCCGGTGGCCGCCTGCGCTGCGATCGCGCCAAACGCGACCGCCGAGTCTCCGAGTGCCGCGGCGCCGTGAGCGACTCGGCCATGGGACCACCGGTCGCCATCTGGATCTCGGCCATGGATAGTGCGGCCGGCATCATCACTCTGTCGGCTGAGCTGGACCGCACCACGCTGGATCGCTGGCGCCGCCACATCGAGTCCCGCTACGGACGGGTGAGCTCGAAGGTGCAGGGCGGTCAGACGATGATGCAGTGGGTTCGGCGGGGCAGGATGCTCCGGCTCACCTGGCGCACGGACCAGGGCGAGCGGATCGCGTCGGTCAGTCTGGTAGACGGCCGCGTGCTGGACGCCTGGGGACGAAGCCGGACGGCCACCCAGGGCGGGCCCTGATCCCCGACCTTCCACCCCTCACCCGGTAGTACGTTCCTTGCACTTCCCCCCCAAACGTCGATCTGTTCCAGTCCACTAAGCGAAGCAAAGCCATCAGGTTAAACCACGGAGCCCGGCTTGGCACCGCACCCGTCTCTCAGGCGTATTGCGCGGCGATTCGCCGCGGCCTTGCTGGCCGCGTCGCTTGGCGGGTGCGCCGGCGAGGGCGACCCGATCCGGATCGGGGTCGCAGGCTCGTTCAGCGATCCCATCGGGCTTCCCATGAAGCTCGCGGCGGAGCTGGCCGCGGAGGAGATCAATGCCACCGGGGGGATCAATGGGCGGAGGCTCGAGCTGCTGACGCTGGACGACTACGCCGATGCCGACTCGGCAGTCTTCGTAGCCAATGACCTGTATTCGTCCGAAGTGGTGGCGGTGGTGGGCCACCTTTTCTCCAGCACGACGCTGGCGGCTGCCCCGGTCTACAACGGAGGCAAGGATCCGGTGGCGGCGATCTCGCCGTCTTCTTCCTCCCCTGAGGTCTCGACCGCCGGTGATCACACCTTCCGGGTATGTCCCAGCGATCTGGCTCACGGGGCCGCGTTGGCACACTGGGTTCGGGAGCGACTGGGTTTCGAGCGCGGGGCGGTGTTGTATCTGAACGACCAGTACGGCCGCGGCATCCGGCGGACGTTCGTGGATCAGTTTCTCCAGCTGGGCGGCCGTCTCCAGTCCATCGACCCCTACCTCGGCGATCAGCCGGACGTGGGGCCCTATCTCGACCGCCTGGCGAAGACCAGGGGGATCGAGTTCCTGGTGGTGGCCGGCAATCGGGGGGAAGCGGAAGAGGTCATCCGCCAGGCGCGGCGCCGCGGGCTCATGATGCCGGTGCTCGGCGGAGACGGGCTGGAGGGGATCGAGGGAGCCGGCCCGCTGGCGGAAGGCGTCTATCTCACTTCCTCCTACTTCCCGACCCTCCCCACCGAGGCCAACCAGAAGTTCGTCGAGGCGTATGGCCGAAAGTTCCCCGATGCGGGCCTGCCCAATCAGCCCGCCGCCGCGACCTACGACGCGATTCATCTGCTGCGTGAGGTCATCGTGCGAGCCGGCACGGACCGGCAGGCGGTGCGGGCGGCGCTCGCGGCAGTGGGCACCGAGACGCCGGCCTTCAAGGGGGTGACCGGGGTCGTCGCCTTCGACGCCGCGGGGGATGTGCCCAGCCAGAACGTGTACATCGGAATGGTCCGGGACGGCGCCATCGAGGTGGCCAATCGGGCGGCCGAAATGGCGCGAGGACAGTGACCATGATGCGCAGCCTCCGGAGCCGGGTGGTCGGTGGCATGGTGTTGCTCATCGGTCTGGTCTTCGTCATCGCACTCCTCGGAGTGACATCGATCCGCGCACTGGACCAGTCGGTCGCGCGGGAGCTCGGCCTCCTGCTGGAGAGCACCGATCTGGGAAGCGGGCTGGTGTCCTCGGTGGCGTCGGAGATCCGGTCGGCCGAGCAATACCTGGTGCGACCCGGCAGCGAGCTCCGGCTCAAGGTGCTGGAGGATGGGGACTCGGCGTATGCGCTCCAGCAGCGCTACCGTGGACTCGCCTCGCTCACCACGACGGACCGCTACATCGTCAACCAGATCGGCGCCAACCAGGCCAAGATCGAAGTGGCCTACGCGATGGCGCACGCGCTGACGGATCTCGCTCGGCCGGACGAGGCGCGGCGCTACGCGGACCTGGCTCGCTCACCCTCCGACACCCTGCTGGGTGACGTTCGGGCCCTCTCGCTGGCCCAGACTTCCCGATCCATGGCCCGCGCCGCCGATCTCGGCCGTCAGGCGGACCAGCGGCGGCAGGTGCTCTGGCTGCTCTTCTTCATCTCGCTGACGGTCGGGATCACGATCGTCTTCTGGACCGTGCGGATGGTAGAGCGGCCGCTCACCCAGCTGGTGGGCGCGGCCGAACGGTTCGGCGCCGGCGATCTGCGGCCCGTGCGGCTGGGTGGGATGCCGACCGAGCTCGAGCACCTGTCCCGGGCGATGAACGACATGGGCGGCCGGCTGCGGGCGGTGGTGGTCGCGGTGACCCGGGAGGCCGGTCAGATCGGGACCAGCGCCAGCGACTACTCCGCCATGAGCGAAGAGCTCGCCGCGAGCAGCGGTGAGATCTCCACGGCGATGGTGAAGATCGCCTCCAGCGCGGAGCAGCAAGTGAAAGGGATGGAGAAGGCCGATGCGCTGCTCCACAGTCTCCGGCAGATCGCGGAAGCCAACGCCCAGGCGGCCGCCCGGGTGGGGGAGCTGGGAGGGAGAATTCAGGAGCTGGCCGCCCGGCACCAGATGGACGTGGCCGCGGCCGGTCAGACCCTGCTGGATGTGAAGGAGGTGGTTCGCACCTCGGCCGCACAGGTGAAGGAGCTGTCGCGCCTGTCGGAGCCGATCACCGACTTCATCGATCTGATCAAGCAGATCTCCTCGCAGACCAACCTGCTGGCCTTGAACGCCGCGATCGAGGCGGCCCGCGCGGGCGAGCACGGCCGTGGCTTCGCGGTGGTGGCGGAGGAGGTCCGCCGCCTGGCCGATTCCAGCGCCACCGCAGCGGAGGACGTGGCGAAGACGGTGCAGTTCATCCGCAACCAGGTGCGCCAGGTTTCCCAGACGATGGAGGCAGGCTCGAGCAAGGTCCAGGGAATCGAGACGGTCGCCGCGGCGGCCGCCCGGGCGCTGGAACAGATCTCCACCGCGGTGCAGGAGGTGCACGGCGCGGCCGAAGAAGTGGAACAGGAGGCCGTGGCCAACCGGAGTATCGTGGAGGAGCTGGGCCTGAGGACCCAGGAAGTAAGTCAGGCCGCCAGCGAGCACGCTTCGGCCAGCGAGCAGGTGACCGCGGCGGCCGAAGAGCAGAGCGCGAGCACCGAGGAGATGGCGTCCTCAGCCGGCGACCTCTTACAGGGAGCGAACCGGCTGACGGCGCTGATGCAGGAATTCAAGACCTGAGGCTCAGCGCCTCCGGGCCGTGGCCCCCTTCTTCACCTTCACCTTCTTCACCGCCTTCACCGACTTGACCGATCGGACCGGCTTGCCCTTGGCGCGGGCCTTGGCCCGCTGAGCCTTTTCCCGGTCGGCCGCCCGATCGAGCCGCTTCTGCTGCGCGGCGTGAATCTCGGCCAGCAGCCGGTCACCTTCCTCCTGACCCATGAGGCTTCGCCTCGTGGCGTATCGAACCAGCTCCTCGGCGTCGGCCACGTTGAACTCGGAGAGGCGGGCGGCCGCGCGGATGACGTTGTTCAGAGCGTCCGCCACCGGGCTGCGCAACACGTTCGCAATGCCCGGCAGCGTCTCCAGCAACGTCAGGATCTGTGAACCGCCAAGTTCCGATGCCACAATGGCCTCCTTGCCTGCTGATCGCTCGTAGAATGTCTCGGCTTCTAGAGACGGAATTCTGACACCACGAGCGATGAGGCGCTAGTAGTATGATAGACTACTAATACGTTCGAGTCCAAAAACAAAGGCCGAGGCACTCGGCTCGGCCCGGTGGCATTCCAGCCGTCCCGCCTATCTGACGGTCAGCTCACCACGCATATCGTAGGCCCGGTGCGGGAGACAGTAGAACCGGTAGGTGCCGTTGGGCACCGGGGGAACCACGACCCGGTATTCGCTGCCCTCGGTCAGGAGCGGGCTGCTGAGCTCGCCCGCTCTCCGGGGCATGGCCGCGTTCAGCTTCTGGACGGCTTCGGGCGGCAGTCCCTTTCCATCGAAGACCACGCTGTGCGGTGCACCGCTCACCGCCCGGAACAACAACACGTCGCCCCGGCGCGCCGTGACCGAGGCCGGAGCGAAGCGGAAATCTCGCTTCCCTTCAGCGATCATCCGAATCTCATGCACCTCTTGCGCGACCGCGCGCGACGCGCCCGAAACAATCAGCATGGCGAGCACCGCAGCCACTCGAGTCATGACCGTCATTGTCGACCTGTCCCCCATGAGTCGACGGGCGCGCCACCGTGGCGCGCCCGGAGCGACTCGGATAAATTTCCAAGCAGGGACGGGGTAGCCAGTTCCGTGCCACCGGACCCCGTCGGAAGGGCAGGCTGTGGGACGCAGGGGCATCAAGGAATACCGCGCTCCGGAAGCGCTGGTGCTGATCGCTGCGGATAGGGACCAGAAGCCGTTGGTCTGTCCCTCCTGCGGTGCGGCAGCGGTAGAGCGGATCCCCCAGCGCTCCGACGACGACGCCCCAGGTGGGAGAGTCACCCTCCACTGTACCGCCTGCAGCCGCACCGCCGCCTACATCCCCCGGACCCTCAATCGGTCGTCGCTGCCCGAAGCTCCCCGTCCCTCGGGCCGCGCCTGATTCAGCTCACTCGGGCGAGCTGAAAATCCTTGCCCAACGCACCGCGGTGAGAAACGGCAGCGACCGCCAGCTGCTGGCGTCGTAGCTGAAGTAGACCACCAGCGGTCGCCCCCTGACATTCGACCTCGGCAGGAAGCCCCAATAGCGCCCGTCATAGGAGCTGTCCCGGTTGTCTCCCATCATGAAGAACGAATCGGCCGGCACCACGATGGGGCCCCAGTCCTGGAGGTCAGGCTGATAGTTGGCGGTATCCGCCAAGGCGAGATGGGGAAGCTGCCAGTGCCGCATCTTGGCCCGCTGGATCGGATCCTCCGAGCGATCCGGATCGGTGTGCACCGCGTAAGGCTCCTCGATCCGTTTCCCGTTGCGGTAGAGCAGCCCGTGCTCCATCGCCAGGGTATCACCCGGCATCCCGATCAGCCGCTTGACCACTTTGAGGCCTTCCTCCTCCACCGAGTCGAACACCAGGATGTCGTTCCGCACCGGCTCCCGCACCGCCGGCAACCGGGTCCTGAGTAGCGGCACTTCGGCCCCGTACAGCGCCTTGTTCACGAAGAGGAAGTCGCCGATCAGGAGCGTGTTCTCCATGCTGCCTGACGGGATCCGGAACGCCTCGATGAGGAAGGTCCGGAGGAAGAACCACACCACCAACGCGATCACGATGGACTTGGTCCACTCCCAGATCCACGTGATGAACGAGCGCGTGTGGGGACTGCGTGCCGTCATGCGAGGGTCCACGGTGTTGGGTGGAGGAAATATACAGCCTCCGGACGCCGCCTCAGACCGCCTCCCGGAGTGCCGACAGGACTCGGGACGGGTGAGCACCGGCGTCGGAGACTTTGGACCAGTGCCGCCGGATCCGGCCGTCGGGTCCGATCCAGACGGTGGAGCGGATCACGCCGGTAGTCTTCACGCCGTACGTGGTCTTCTCGCCGTAAGCCCCATAGGCCTGCATCACCTTCTTGTCCGGATCGGAGAGGAGCTGGAACGGCAGCCGGTACTTCTCGGCGAATCGCTCGTGAGACCCGCCCCCATCCGGCGAGACACCGATCACCACCGCTCCGAGCTCACGGAGCTCGTCCCAGGCATCCCGAAACCCACAGGCCTCCTTGGTACAGCCGGGCGTGTCGTCCTTGGGATAGAAGTAAAGGATCACATGCTTCCCGGCGAACTCCCCCAGGGAGACTCGCCGGCCGGCGGGATCGGTCAGGGTGAAGGGCGGTGCGGGATCACCGGTCTGGAGCATGGGTTCCTCGTGGGGGAGCACCATCGGCCGCGGCAACGACGCGCCGCGAGCGCAGGATCGGGTAAGCCTTCCCGGGCGACAGCTCGTCGTCCAGCAGATTCCAGGTGGCGATACCGTCTTCGGAGGCCGGCTCGAGCAGGTAGGCAGCCAGGACACCGAGCGGCTGCGCGGTGCGGACCAGCTTCCAGCCAGGTTCGGTGAGCGCCGAGTGCCCGGGGGACCAGCGGCCCTCCACCCGAAGCGGGCGATGGCCCTCGAACGGCGGCTCTGGTACGATACTGTCCACCCGAAACGCCTCCAGCCGGCCGGCGGGCCGCCCGCCCACGCTCTCGACCGCGATCCCCTGATGGCGGAGCAGCTCGAGGATGACCTCGAGCCGGGCCGGAATGAGGTACGCCTCGGGCATCGCTTCCCGGCGAGCGGCGACGAACCGCTGGTAGACCGGCATCTCGATGGCGCGGAAGATCCCGCTTCGCCGGCGCCGGGCATAGCCCCCGTTGCCCTCGCCCGCCGGTCGGGTGATCTCGGCGATCACCGGCTGCATGGTCGGAGGTCCCAACCGCGAGCGCACGGCGACGGAATCAGGCCGGGTGGGTGCCCCGGCGTTCAGCGCCAGAATCGTATCCCGGGCCTCCGCCACGAAGCTCAGGACCTCGCGCACGAAATCGTAGGTGGAGGCCACCCGGGTCCGGAAGTCGTGGTTGCTGTACGCCTCGCTCAACACCGCCATGCGCCCACGCAGTCCGATCCAATTGGTGCCGAAGCGGGGACGAGCGTCGTAGGTCTCCCAACCCTGCGCCAGCGAATCGGGGTCCTGATTGCGGAAGTTGCCGTAAGGGAACGTGCGGCGGCGGTGTCGCTGAGCCATTCGGGCTCTCACCCTCGGCAACAGCCGGTCGCGCACGTAGTCGTTGGCGGGGCCGGAGTTCGGGTTCAGTCCCGGTGAATAGGTCAGGGCGTAGCCATGATAGCTGCCGTTGGTGGTGTGGAGGTCCAGGAACACATGGGGATTCCACGCCAGCAGCAGCGCCGCCGCACCTCTGGTTTCCGGCGCCTCCATCTTCACGTAATCACGGTTGAGATCCAGCCCCTGGCCGTTGGCTCGGCGGCCGACCAAGGCGGGGCCGTTCTGGCCCGGCCGGTTGCTGTCGGCCGGCGCCAGCGCCTCGTTCCCGTCCGCGTTGTAGATCGGCACCACCAGCAGGATCAGGCTGTCCAGCAGCGGTGAGAGCTCGCCGACGGCGAGATCGCGCAGCAGCATCTGGGCGACCTCTTTCCCCTCCACCTCACCGGCATGGATGTTCGCCTGGAGGTACACGATCGGCTTGCCGCTCCGGACCGCATCGCCCGGGCCGTGGACCAGCGGATGGGTTGCGACCACGTATGGCACGGCTCGACCACCTGGACTCCGGGCCAAGGTGCCGAGCCTGATGTCCGAGGTCCGGGCGCCGAGCGAATCGAGGAAGGCGATCACATCGGCGTAGCTGGACGTCTCCCGATACCCGGTCCGTTCGGCCCGGGTGGTCTGCGCGCCGAGATCGGGGCAAAGCATCAGCAGGTGCACGGCTGCGAGCGCCGCCCGGCGCCGTGCCCGCATCGCGCTAGTCGCGGTCGGCTCCGGCCGGTCGGGACTCGGCGTTCGCGGTAGAATCCAGCTTCTTGGTCGTATCTCTCCTCGCGGCGGTGTCCGACTGTCCCGCCGAAGTGCCCCCCAGATTCTCCCGGCCGCTGGTCGGCGTGCGGTCCACGACGGTCGCCGCGGCCGGGGCGCCTTCCCCCAGCCGCTCCTGCCCTCCCACGACGACCTGCTCCCCGGCTTCGACCCCCGACCGCGCCTCGACGAATCCGCGCGTTCGCACGCCGAGCTCGACCTGCCGTCGTGTCGCCTTCCCGTCGCTCACCACCCAGACGAAGTTGGAGCCCTGCAGCGGCAGTACCGCGTCTTCCGCGATGACGACCGCCTTGGGACGCACGTCGGTGGCCAGCCGGGCCTCGATGAACATGCCGGCCTGCAGCTCGCGCCGGGTATTGGGCACTTGCGCCTTGACGGTGATCGTTCGCGCGGGCAACTGGACCACCGGGTCCACGAAATCCACCCGTCCGGTGAATTCCCGGCCGGGAAGCGCCGCGACGCGGAAGCTGACTTGTTGTCCGACCGCGAGCTGATCGGCGTAGCGCTCGGGTACCTGGAAGACCGCGCGCTGCGGCGTGACTGTCTGGAGCATCACTAGGCCGTCGCTGGTGCTGACGTAGTCGCCCAGGCTGACCAGGCGCCGGCCCGC
Source organism: Gemmatimonadales bacterium (assembly GCA_036556625.1). Lineage (GTDB taxonomy): Bacteria > Gemmatimonadota > Gemmatimonadetes > Gemmatimonadales > GWC2-71-9 > CAVVWJ01. The sequence continues at coordinate 10,447 of DATBJC010000115.1, read as the reverse complement.
TACGCCGGTGAACGGCGCCCGGACCGTGGTGCGATCCAGCCGCACCTTGAGCAGCCGGTACTGCGCCTCGGTGCTTCGCGCCGTGGCCTCGGCCCGCTCCAGCTCGGACTGGCTCGAGGCCTTCTGGGCCAGCAGCTCGCGGGTCCGGGTGAGGGACTGCCGGGCCAGATCGCGCTCCGCCTCCGCCCTGGCGACCTCCGCCTTGAGCTCCGCGTCGTCCACCTGGAAGAGCGCCTGGCCCCGGGAGATGCGCGAGCCTTCCCGGACCAGGATCTGGTCGATGCGTCCCTCGATATCCGACCGCAGCTCGACCGACTGCATCGCTTCGATCTGGCCGGTGGCCAGGATCGCGTCCACCACCGTGTCGCTGCGCGCGACCACCACCTCCACCGGCATCGGCGGCGGGGCTCCGCCCCCACCGCCGCCGGACGACCCGCCTTCGGGCTCGCCTCCGGCGCTGGTGCAGCCCACCAGTCCCAGCGCCACGACCGCAAGAATCCGTGTCACGGTGCGTCCTTGTTCGAGAAGAGTCTCCGTCCCAAAATCGCCTCCAGTCGTGCCAGCGACAGTCGGGTGACGTACCGGGCTTGGACCAGGCCGGCTTCCGCTTCGGCGAGGCTCACCTGGGAGTCGAGTAGATCGAGGATGGTGCTCGCGCCGGCCCGGTAGCGCATCTCCTGCATCCGGTAGTTGTCGCGCGCGACCGTGACGCCGATGTTGGCCAGCCGGACCGCCTCCCTGCTGGATTCGTAGGTGTCGAACCCGGACACGACGTCGCGGCGCACCGATCGCTCGATGTCCTCACGGATGGTTCTCGCCACGTCGCGAGCCGTCCGAGCGCGGGTGACCTCCAGCTCTCGCTGGCCATTGTTCCAGATGGGGAACGTGAGGCTGAAGGTGACCGAGGTGACGTTGGCGGCGCCGGGGAAAATCTCCGTGTCGAACCGCTGATGCAGTGCCCCGATTCCCAGGCTGGGCAGGTAATCGCTCCGCTGAGACTTGAGCGCCGCGTCGGCGGCGCGCTCGTCGGCCCGCGCCGACCGGTACTGGGGGCCCTGGTCGAGCGCGATCCTGAGCGCCTCGGGCAGGCCGATGGGAAGGTCGGGAGCCGGCGTGGTGTCGAGCGGCACCGCGTCTACCGCCGTCGCCTCACCCACCCGGCGCGCCAGCTCGTACTGTGCGGTGCGAAGCGCGTTCCGCCGGATCAGCACATCCACCTCGGCCCGGGTGAGCTCCAACACCAGCTGGAGTGAATCGGTCTGCACCGCGGCGCCGGAGGACACCCGCGCCCGCGCCACGGCGAGCCCCTCGCGCGCCCGCCTGGCCCGCTCCCGCGCGGCGCGCACCAGCTCCTGGTTCACCAGGACGTCGTAATAGGTCGATTCAGTCTCCAGCGCCGCCTGAAAGCGTTGTTCCAGCTCGCCGGCTTCGGCGCTGGCCAGCTCGGCGCGAGTCCGGCCCAGCTCGGCGAACTTGCGCAGGCTGAACACCTCGTAGTTGGCACTGGCCCGGCCCACCACCAGCGTGCTGGTGGGATTGGTCGGGTCGGACGGGTTGAAGAAGGCCTCGGAGTACTTGGTCTCGTCGAGCCCGAGCTCCAGGGAGGGCACGAAGAAGGCCAGCATGGCCGCCCGCCGGCCCCACTCGGCATTGTCGATGTCCCCCAGAGCCTGGACGTAGTCCGGGTCCAGCCGGGCCGACCGCCGGATGGCCTCCGTCAGGGTGATCCGCGGCAGGGAATCCGGCGGGGTGGAGTCGGCCGCCGGCACCGTGGCCTGGAGCGCGAGCAGCAGCGCCGCGATCACTCGGCCTCCGCCGGTCTCAGGGTCTCGCCGCGGGCCCGCTCCCGCCCCCGTACCCGCACGATGAGCCCGTCGAAGATCACGTACACCGACGGTACCACGTAAAGCGTGAGCAGGGTGGAGAACAGCAGCCCGCCGACGATGGCATACCCCAGGGGCCGCCGGCTGAGGGACCCGGCGCCGAGCCCCAGGGCGATGGGCAGCGCCCCCATCACCGTGGCGACCGAGGTCATGAGGATGGGCCGGAGCCGGATCCGCCCCGCCTCCTTGGCGGCCTCGATGGTGGTCATCCCCCGCTCCTTGAGCTGGTTGATGTACTCCACCAGCAGGATGGAGTTCTTGGTCACCAGCCCGATGAGCAGGATCATTCCGATCTGGCTGTACACGTTGAGGGTGGAGCCCGCCAGCTTGAGGGTGACCAGCGCGCCGGTCACGGCCAGCGGCACGGCCAGCAGCACCGTGAAGGGGTGTACCAGTGACTCGAACTGGCTCGCCAGCACCATGAAGACGACGATCAGCGCCAGGATGAAGGCGAAGTAGAGCGAGGATCCGCTCTCCTCCAGCTCACGGGATTCTCCGGCCAGCGCGGTGCTGCTGCCGCGCGGCAGCACCTCGTCCGCGAGGCGGTGCAGGGAATCAATGGCCTGACCCAGGGTAAAGCCCGGCGCCAGGCTGGCGGAGATCGTGGCCGAGCGGACCCGGTTGAAGTGGTTGAGCGCCCGGGGCCCCACTTCTTCCTTCACGGTGGCGAGGGCCTCGAGCTTGACCAGCTGGTCGCCGCGGCCCCGGAGGTAGAGCCCGGTCATGTCGCTGGGGGTGGACCGAGCCCGAGGATCGAGCTGGACGATGACGTCGTACTGCTTGTTGGCCCGGGTGAAGGTGCTGGTCTCGGTGCCTCCCAGCAGCACCTGAAGCGTGGTGGCCACGTCGGCCACCGGGACACCGAGGTCTTCGGCCCGGTCGCGATCGAAGCTCACGGTGAGCTGCGGCTTGTTGACCCTGAGGTCGCTGTCCACGTTGATCAGACCGGGAATCTTCTGCGCCCGCGCGAGCAGCGTGTCGTTGCCCTTGACCAGCTGCTCGAAGTCCGGATGCTGGATCACGAAGTTCACCGGGCTGCCCCACCCGAAGGCCGGCGGATTGTTGGCGAAGGCGAACACGCCGGGAATGCCGAAGAACTGTCCCTGCACTTCGTCGACGACATCCTGCACCGAGCGGTCGCGCTCCGACCAGTCGACCAGGTCGATGAAGATGATACCCCGGCTCACGCCGTCGCCGATGTTGACGACGCTGAAGTAGCTCTCGATGTCCTTGGTCTTGGCCAGAATCGCTTCCGCCCGCCGCTGATAGCCGTCGGTGTAGGCCAGTGAGGATCCTTCCGGGGCGATGATGAACGTGAAGAACCAGCCCCGATCCTCCGGGGGCACGAACTCCCGCTCCAGCGAGCGGAACACGAACACGGCCCCCACGGTCACCAGCAGCGCGGCGATCACCACCAGCGCCCGGTGACGGAGCGCCACCGCCAGGGTCCTGGCGTAGCCGGAGGACAGCCGCTGAAACCCTCGCTCCAGCAGCCGGTACAGATGGCCGTGCCGAGGGGGAACCCGAAGGATCTTGGCGCACAGCATGGGGGTGAGGGTCAGGGCCACGAACCCCGACACTATCACCGAGCCCGCCACCGCGATGCCGAATTCGTTGAACAGCCGTCCGGTCGAGCCCCGAAGGAAGGCCAGCGGGGTGAAGACCGCCACCAGCGCGATGGTCGTGGCGATCACCGCGAAGGCGATCTCCCGGGTCCCGTCCACCGCGGCCTGCTCGGGATTCTTGCCCAACTCCTCCTGGTGGCGGTAAGCGTTCTCCAGCACGATGATCGCGTCGTCCACCACGATGCCGATGGCCAGGGTGAGCGCGAGCAACGTAAAGTTGTTGATGGTGAAGCCCAGGAAGTACATGATCGCGAACGCGGCCACGATGGACGTAGGGATGGCGAGCCCGGGGATGATCGTCGCCCGCAGGTTGCGCAGGAACACGAAGATGATGATCACCACCAGCAGGCCGGCGATCATCAGGGTCTCCTGCGCTTCCTTGATGGAGATGTCCACGAACACCGACTGGTCGAAAGCCGTGTTGATCTTCACACCCGGAGGCAGGGAAGCCTGGATCCGGGGCAGCTCGGCCTGGATCGCCTGGGAGACCGAGAGAATGTTCGACTTGGACTGCCGGACCACGCCGATGGCCACCGCCGGCGTGCCCTTGTACCGCAGGGTGCTGCGCTCGTCCTCCGGCCCCAGCTCGACCCGTCCCAGGTCCTTGAGCTTCACCAGGATCCCGTCACGATTGCTGACCACGAGGTTGGAGAACTCCTCCGCGGTCTTGAGCTCGCCCAGCGACCGCACCGTGAACTCGCGGCGCTCGGACTCGATGCGCCCGGCCGGGACCTCGACGTTCCGGGTCCGGATGGCCTGCTGCACGTCCTGCACGGTGAGCCCCCGGGCGGCCAGCTCCGAGGCCGAGAGCCACACCCTCATGGAGAAGCGCCGCTCGCCGAAGATCTGGGCGCGGCCGACGCCGGTCAGGGTCTGGAGCCGGCTCTTCACCAACCGGTCGCCGATGTCGGAGAGCTGGAGCAGGTCGTAGTTCTCACCCGAGAGCGACAGCCAGTAGAACGGCTGGGCGTCGGCATCCTCCTTCGCGACGACCGGCTCCTCCACATCTTCGGGCAGCCGCTCCCGGATTCGCGCCACCTTGTCGCGCGTGTCCTGGGCCGCCGCCTCGACGTCACGCTCGAGGTTGAACTCCAGGGTGATGCTGCTCAGGCCCTCCTGGCTCGCGCTGGTCAGGGTTCGCAGCCCTTCGATCGTGCTCAGCTCCTCTTCCAGGATGTCGGTGACCGCCGACTCGACCACCTGGGGGTTGGCGCCGGGCAGGGCGGTAGTCACCGAGACGATGGGAGGATCCACGTCGGGGAATTCGCGGACCGCGAGCTGGGTGTACCCGATGGCGCCGAACAGGACCAGCGCCAGGCTGAGCATGGTGGCGAGCACCGGCCGGTGGATGGAGAGGTCCGAAAGCTTCATGGTTCGGTACCTGGATTAGTAGTAGTCCTACATACTGCCAGGCGAGCCCGGTCTGCAGCCGGTGGAACGTCGCCCTACGAAACGCCGGAGTGGAGAGATTCGCCCCGCCTGACACATTGACGAAACGCTGACCAACGGATCGACACAGGGACTCGTCACTCAGCGATTCTGGTACAGCTCCAGCGTGTTCCCGTCAGGGTCCCGTACCGAGGCCACCACCCGTCCGTCCTTCCGCCGGGGCGGCTCGAGCACCCGGCCGCCGTGCTTCTCCGCGGCCGACAGGACCGGCTCCACATCGGGCACTTCCAGCCCCAGTTGGTGGATGGGAAAGCCCTCGAAGTCCACCCCGTCCCGAATCGGCACGAATTTGAGGGTGAGCCCGCCCAGCTCGCCGACCTGGGAGCGCAGATCTCCTCCGGTATCCCCCTCCCCGAACTCCAAGCCGAATGCCTCTCGGTAGAACGCAACCATGGGAGCCATTCGGTGAACCCGGTAGGCCACCGTCGCCAGATGGGCGCGCACGAGCCGCCCGCGGACCTGGGGGAGCAGGTTGTCCCGAACGTAGCGCCAATGCGGGCGAAGCGTGAGCGCCGCCTCGGCGTGCCCCAGCGCGCTGGCCACGTCGGGCGGCGAGAGGTTGAGCAGGAACCACCCGAGCAGCATGTGCAGCTCCGCTTCGCCCCAGGAGGGACGCAGCAGGTCGGGCCCCGGGGGCCGCGATGCGGCGAGCCGGATCCCCCGCTCCAACATCGCGAGCGCCTGTTCCCGATCGCCGCCGGCGTCCTTCGGCGTCCAGAACAGGCTGGCCGAGGCGACGAACATCATCCGGGGGTTGTCCGGTGCGGCCGCGCGGAGCCGCTGCAGCAGTGGCCGGAGCTCCGCCATGAACGCGTTGGCCCGTGCCGGCACCCGCCGGTTGAAGTAGGCGCGGTTGCCGAGACCCGCGGCGAGGCCGATTCGCGATTCGGTGTCGGTCGAGTCGATCGCCAGGGCCCGGCGGAACTCGGCGACGGCCGCCTCGAAGTCCCGGTCCACCGAGTCCGGAGGTGCGCCGTCGTTGAGCGAGTTGAGCGCGTGCCGCCAGTGCGCGAACCCGCGCCAGTACCGCGCGGCCGCGGCCAGGGAGGAGTCTCCGGCGTAGGGCAGCATGGCCGTGGCGAGCGAGCGGAGCCGCGCGAGGTCACCGCGATAGTCGGCGTCCTGCACCGCGAGCACCAGCCGGGTGAGACCCGGGCGGCCTGAGGGTGTGGCCGCTTGTGCCGTCACCATGGAGGGTACGGTTACTACCATCGTGCAGCAGGCCAGGACAATGCCGGGGACCTTCGTCATCCGACCCTCCCGTGGTGTCAGGCTCCCTTCCGCCGTTCCTCTGGTGGTCCGAAGCGTTCGGCCAGCCGCTCCACCGCCGGGGTGAGGAGTCGGTCGAGCCGGGTGAGGCGATCCGCATCCGATCCCCAGGTGGTGAGACGGATGCCGACCATTCGGCCCCGGGGCGTGCCGAATCCCTTGAATTCCAGGACCGTGCCCTCCTCCTCCTCCCAGGTCACCGCCTTCTCCCGCCCGGTGGCGGCGATCACCTTTCCGGTCAGCTGGGCGCCGTCCCGCAGCACCAGCGACACCGAGTCACCGAGTTTCCCCACAGCGCCGGTTCGGGTGAGCCAGGATGCCAGGGCGTCGCTCTCGCCGAAGCGGGAATACAGCTCCTCGGCGCCGACCTGGGCCGGCCGCACGATCAGCGAGGCATGCCGGGGCTTGCCGCGGTGGCGCTCGAGGTAGTGCTTGAGCAGCGCCAGCGAGGCGGACCACCCCGACCGGACGCCCTGGTACTCCTCGTCCCATTCCGCGCCGTCGAGAAATCCTGAATTGACCAGCCGCACGATCGTGCTGCCCCCAGCCTGGCGGATCAGGATTTCCAGTGCGAAGGGACCCCTCCCCGGAATTTCCCCTGTGAGCACCAGCCGAGCCGGCGGCTCGGCGACCGCGACCGGGTAGGGGACCTCTCCGAAGCCGCGGAACACCCAGACCACGGTGCCGCCCGGCTTCGCCTCGCCTCTCGCCTCGTCGGTGAACCAGCGGCTGATGTCAGCCGGATCGGTCCACGCGCGCCATACCTCGTCCGGCGTGGCGCTGGTCCTGATCTCGGTCTCGATGCGGCGCCCATCGGCGCGGTGATGGCTCGTGCTGTCGGACATCGGGCATCAACTCCCTGGTCGAGACGCAGGTGGCGGGTAACAGCCGATCACCAGGCGGAACAGACGACCGGCGGCCGGCTCGCCGTCCGCAGTACTGGCCGGCGCGGAGAACCGGCCGACGACCCGCTTGACGGCCCGCTCCATCGCCTGGGCGAAGCGAGCCCGCTGGGCCGGATTGAGAAAGCGCAGCTCGGCGGAGATGGACAGCGTGGCCACCCGCTTGCCCTCGGCCGCCGCCTGGCCCATCACCTGGCCGACGTCGGATTGGATCTGGGTGGCCAGGGCGAGCAGATACTCCGCGCTCATCCGGTCGGCGATCTGTTCGGGCCGGAGGCGGACCGGGCCCAGGACCCCCGGATCCACCACGTAGGCGCGGGCGGTGGCGGCGTACCGCTGCTCGAACAGGCCCCGCCGGCGGCGCCGATCGGCGGGGACCAGGAACCCGGCGCGGCGCAAGCGGCCGATGTGGTAGTTGACCCGCTGCCGGGACAGCCCCAGGCCCGCGGCGATCTCGGTGGCCGAGCGCGGAGAGGCCGCTGCCTGGAGGATGGCCAGGCGGAGCGGGTGCTCGACCAGCGTCCCGACCCGGGTCCGGTCGCGCACGGTTTCCAGTGAGGAGATCGAGGAGGTCATAGGGATCCTGAATACAATTGAAAAGAATATTTGTCAATATTGCCCGGACGGTCCCCGCAGCCGGTGATTAGATTGCGGCATCTTCCACCCAGTTGTCACCGATGGCCATCAAGCTCTCCTCGCGGCAGCAGGCCCAGCTCACGTACCTGCAGACCCTGCCGCCGAAGTTCCAGCGCATTCACGCCGTGATCGAAGAGATGTCCGCCCTGCGGGCCGACGACACGGTCGTGCGAGGACTGGCGCGCCTGCTGGATGAGATCAAGGGCAACGCGTCGGGACTCAGCCTCAACGGCATAGCCGACACGGCGGGCCTCATGGCCACCATGACGCGTCGGGGCGGAGGGCTTCAGATGAAAGTGCGGGGACTGCGCGAGCTGCTGGGAAGTCTGAAGATCAACTACGAGGCCGCCATGCGCGCGGCGACGACCCCGGAGTCTCCGACCCCGGAGCAGAGTTGAGCCGCGCTATGGCGCGCGGTCGCGCCGGCTGAGAACACGGTCGATGAGGGGCCCGCACATCAGGACGATCATCGCGTTGACCAGGACCCCGATGAGCGCGGAGACGTAGGTCAAGGCCCCCAGGATCAAGCTCGCCCCGATGGTGGCGAGGAGCACACCAATCCAGTGCACAGGCGTCTCCCAAGGAGAACCGAAATAGTGGAGGCTGAGGTTAGCCTCCCGGGACGCTTCCCGCAACTCCAATGATCACCCGTCTCGAGGATCCGCTTATGCGATCGCCGCTGTCCACCGCTGCCTTGCTGGCCATGCTCGTCGCCCCGCTCGCCGCCCAGAACAACGATCCCGACAAGGCGGCACCGGGAGGCGGCGCCGTCCCCCCGGGCTGGACCGTCCGGGCCGACAAGGGGGATGCCAAGACTGCCAAGATCGTGACCATGGGGAAGGGGCTGCACGTCACGACCGGTCCGGCCATCATCCTCTATCGAGGGGACACCAAGGGCAGCGGTCCGTTCCATACCCTGGCCACCTTCACCCAGACCAAGCCGTCGGAGCACGCCGAAGGATACGGGCTCCTGGTGGGCGGCCAGGACCTCGACGGCCCCGGGCAGAAGTACCTGTACTTCCTGGTCCGACAGGACGGGAGCTATCTGATCAAGCGGCGCGACGGAGAGAAGACCACCGACGTGTCCAAGGGATGGGTCAAACACGAGGCCGTGAAGCAGCCGGAGGGGCAGGGCTCGTCCACCAACCTGCTCGAGGTTGACAACAAGCGGAATCCCAGCCGGGTGACCTTCCTGGTGAACGGGCAGGAGGTCTACGGCACCGACGCCAAGGGCATGGCACTGGACGGCATCGTGGGCCTACGGGTGAACCACAACCTCGACGTCCATATCGACGGCTTCGACGTGCACCGCTGAGCTTGGCGGCTCAGCGGGGCGGGGGCGCCAGCAGCCGAATCAGCTCGGCTTCGACGTGAGGGAAGGTGGGAATCGGCGTGAGATCGTGAGCCAGCGCGCGGGCCAGCGCTTCGAGCTCATAGGGCTCCGCGCCGGCCGCGATGCGCAAACGGTCCACCTGCCGCGCGAGCATCCTGGCCCGGAGGCTCAGGCCTTCGGCGCTTTCGCTCGGGTGGCTGACGGCTTCCACCTCCACCGGTGTCAGGGCCACGGCCCCCGCGGCGGCGGTGAGCGCCAAATCCTGGGCGGCGTCGTTTCCCGGATCGGCCCGCATCAGCGCCACCAGGTCACCGAAGCGCTTGACGAACACGGCATGGGAATCCAGGACCGGTCCTTGCGAGGGGTCCAGGGCGCAAGGTGCTCCTCCGGACTCAACCACGCAACTACGCCGGCCCGGGCCCGAAGCTCGCCGTCAGGTTCAGGATTTGCCTGCGTCCGCCGCTCGCCCGCTTGACGGTCAGACCGGTGGATTCCTACATTGATTTCATGCGCCCCGAGACCGGTCGAAACCCCAATTCCTTCGCTATCGACCACGCCTTCACGTAGAGGTCTCGGGCCGTCGCACCTGTGACGCCTTTGTCGTAACCGACCCGCCTCGACGTTCGAGGCGGGTTTTTTGTTTTCCCCATTCCGAAGGGAGAGACCATGTTGCGAGTGACGTTCCTGGCGGCATCGACATCACCGAGTGCAGGAGGCACGGCGGTCGTGCTTGACCGCCGTGTCCCGGCCGATACATTGCCTCAAGGCGTCGGCCTTCGGCCGTCTCACCTGCCAAGCTCCCAAGGAGATCCCATGAAGCCCGCGAACCTGCTGAGGGCGACTGCGCTCGGCATTCTGTTGGCGGCGCACGCGCCTCAGGCGTATGCTCAGGCCGAGATCGGTGCCGAGCTGGGTGTGTTCAGCTCCTATGTCTGGCGAGGATTGAGCCTGACCAACAAGCCGGTGGTTCAACCGGACGTGTACGTCAGCTTCCCGGCCGGCAACGCCTCGATCACGTTGGGCAGCTGGGCCAACTTCGACCTCGGGAAGTACGACGATCCGGAAAACGACATCAGCGAGAGCGGGGGATTGTCGGCGTTCAATTTGTCGGAGTACAACCCCTACGCCGAGGTGAGCTTTACGGCGGGGAAAGCCTCATTGCTCGGGGGCATCATCGGCTACATCTATCCTAACGACCTGACCGCCACTTCCAATGGGGGGCTCGGCACCGAGAGCAACACCTGGGAAGTGTACGGGACAGTGGGGCTCGACGTGCCGCTCGCGCCGTCGCTGGCTCTCTACTACGACTTCGACAAGATCAAGGGCGCCTACCTCGAAGGCGCCGTCTCC
>DATBJC010000114.1:0-16522 GCA_036556625.1 Gemmatimonadales bacterium | reverse complement strand
ACGCGCGCATCGGATGCGCTGCTCTGGATCGGGACGCGAGCGAGCCTGGCGGCGCTGCTGGAGGCACGGGCACGGGCTCGGGAGCGTAGGGTGTATGCCGATCCGGAGCTGGCTCGGGGCGGGTATGACTTCCTGGCGAACGACAGCTCCGCGGTGATGTCGAGGACCGGGAAGTGGCTGACGGAGTGGATTGGGGAGTTGTCGCACTCGTCAACTCGATAAGCCGCCACTGTCATCCCGAGCGGAGCGAGGGATCTTGGCCGCGTGAGTTCGACCTCTCCTGCGGTTGTCGATGCCTGGGGAGAAGATCCCTCGCTGCGCTCGGGATGACACGCTTTGCTCGGGATGACACGCTTTGCTCGGGATGACACGCTTTGCTCGGGATGACACGCTGCGCTGGTTGAGGGAGGAGTCAGCAACACCGCGTAGGACCGTCGGCGTAGCGCGCGCGTACGTACTCCTCGTAGAACTCCCGCTCGCTGGGGAGCGTACGATCCGGATGGCAGCGGCGCAGGTGCTCCAGGTGCGCCGCGTAGTCCGGCATCCCCGCGATCCGTCGGACGGCGGACAGCAGCCCGGAGATCGCCGGGCGGAGCGCTCTGCCACTGCTAGCCCACATACGCGGTCTCCACGAAGGGACTCTCCTGCACCCGAGCCGGCTTCCGCCGGGTCAGCACCAGCACCCACTCGCGGGCCCACGAGAGCACCACCAGCACCGTCACCAGCATGAAGGCGATGGCGACCACCGCGTCGAGCCGGTCGTTGAAGATCAGGCGAGCTCCGCGGGCCGGGTCCAGCACGCCCTCGGCCACCTGCTGGGCGGTGAGCGCCGCGTGCGCCAGGAAGCCGAGCCGGGGATCGGCCGCGAACACCTTCTGCCAGCCGGCGGTCAGGGTCACCAGCAGCACCCAGGCCAGCGGCAGCAGCGTGATCCAGGCGTAGCGGGCCTTGCCGCTCTTGATGAGGAGGGTGGTGCCCACGCAGAGCGCCACCGCGGCGAGGAGCTGGTTGCTGATGCCGAAGAGCGGCCAGAGGGAGTTGATGCCGCCCAGGGGATCGAGGACTCCCTGGACCAGGAAGTAGCCCCAGCCGGTTACCACCAGCGCGGAAGCGGCGATGATGCTGGGGTACCACGAGGTGCGGCCCAGCGGCTTCCAGATATGGCCGGCGAGCTCCTGCAGCATGAAGCGTCCGACCCGGGTGCCGGTGTCGATCGTGGTCAGGATGAAGAGCGCCTCGAACATGATGGCGAAATGGTACCAGAGCGCCATCAGTCCCTGGCCGAATGCGCCGCTGAAGATGTACGCCATGCCCACCGCGAGGGACGGTGCGCCGCCGGTGCGGGAGAGGAGGCTCTGCTCACCCACGGCCCCGGCCAGAGCGGTGATCTGCTCCGGGCTCACGGTGAAGCCCCAGCCCCGGATCGTCACCGCGGCGGCTTCGACGCTGCCTCCGAGGGTGGCGAGGGGGGCATTGATCGCGAAGTAGATCCCCGGATCGAGCACCGCGGCCGCGCACATCGCCATCACCGCGACGAAGGACTCCATCAGCATCCCGCCGTAGCCGATGTAGCGGGCGTCGCTCTCCCGGGTCAGCATCTTGGGGGTGGTGCCCGACGAGACCAGCGCGTGGAACCCGCTGATGGCTCCGCAGGCGATGGTGATGAAGGCGAAGGGGAAGAGCTTGCCGGCGAAGATGGGCCCGGTGCCGTCCACGAACCGGGTGATCGCCGGCATCTGGAGCGGTGGCAGCAGCACCAGGATCCCCAGCGCCAGCAGCAGGATGGTACCGATCTTCATGAAGGTGGAGAGGTAGTCGCGGGGACAGAGCAGCATCCAGACCGGGAGCACGCTGGCGATGAATCCGTAGGCGATCATCCCGTAGGCGATGGTGAGCCCGGAGTGGGTGAAGAGCGGCGCCAGCACCGGGGACTCCGCCACGTAGCGGCCGCCTACCAGCGCGAGCATGAGCAGCACCACTCCGCCGGCCGATGCCTCCAGGGTCCGTCCGGGACGCCACACTTTCATCCAGTAGCCCATCAGAATGGCGATCGGGATGGTGCAGAGAATGGTGAAGACGCCCCAGGGGCTGTCGCGCAGCGCGTTCACCACCACCAGCGCCAGCACGGCGAGCAGGATCACCATGATGGCCAGCACCGCGACCATCGCGAGCAGGCCGGTGACCGGACCGGTCTCCTCCTTGGCCATCTGGCCCAGCGACTTGCCGTCCCGCCGCATGGACCCGAAGAGGATGATGAAGTCCTGCACCGCGCCGCCGAGCACCACGCCGAACACGATCCAGATGGTTCCGGGGAGGTAGCCGAACTGGGCGGCCAGCACCGGGCCGACCAGGGGGCCGGCTCCCGCGATCGCCGCGAAGTGATGTCCGAAGAGCACCCAGCGCGAGGTGGGCACGTAGTCCCGGCCGTTGTTGAGGCGTTCGGCGGGCGTAGCCCGGCGGTCGTTCAGGCCGAAGACTCGATCGGCCAGAAACCGGCTGTAGAAGCGGAAGGCGACCAGGTAGGTGCCGACGGCGGCCAGGACCAGCCAGGCGGCGCTGATCGTCTCGCCTCGGTGGAGGGCCAGGACCCCCCAGGCGGCGGCGCCGGCCAGCGCGAGCAGGAGCCAACCGAGGCGTGAGAGCATGGGGGAATAAAAGCGTGAAGGGCGAAGAGTGAAAAGTGAACCGCGCTACGCTTCACGGCGCATCCTGCTTGCCCTCCCTCTGGACGCGCCGTACCTTCGAGGTCCATGCCCTTGCCATCCTTTGGTTTCGGCCATCGGCCGTCGTGGGAGTACGAAGCTCCCGAGGCCACCGGCGCGACCCTGGAGGAGCCGGAGCCGCAACCGATCCGCAAGGGGTGGAAAGGGAAGGTGGCGGTGGTGACCGGCGGGGCCACCGGCCTGGGACGGGCCGTGGTGATGGAGTTCGGGAAGCTGGGCTGCGGGGTTGCGTTCTGCTTCGTCAACCTGCCGGGGCGCGACGTGGTGGAGCAGGCCCTCCTCACCGAGACCGCGCTGGCCGCCATGGGGGTCGGCGTCTACGCCAGCCGGTGCGACATCCGCGACCGGGACGAGGTCGATCGCTTCGTCAACGACGTCAAGCAGAAGCTCGGCGGCGTCCATTTCCTCATCAACAACGCGGGTATCGCCAACGATGGCGCCCTCTGGCGGCTCAGCGAAGAGGCGTGGCGGGAGGTGCTGGACACCAACGTGACCGGCGCCTTCAACTGTATCCGTGCCGTAGCCCCGTTCTTCCGCCAGCAGCACTACGGCAAGATCGTGAACGTGAGCGCGCACCAGGCTAAGCGCCCCGGCTTCGGGGTAGCCAACTACGCGGCGAGCAAGGCCGCGCTGCTGGGGCTCACTCGCGCGGCCGCCGTCGAGCTGGGGCCGGCCAACGTGAACGTGAACGCCGTCGCCCCGGGGTTCATCCGCACGGAGCGCATGGCGATGCTGCCATCGGAGGTGGTGGAGCGGGCGCAGAAGAGCTCCGTGCTCGGCCGGGTGGCGGATCCGGAGGACGTGGCGCACGTGGTGTCGTTCCTCTGCTCGGAATCCGCGCGGCACATTACGGGGCAGACGATCGTGGTCGACGGGGGGTTGTCGTTGGAGTAGGTGGGGGTGCGCGATTACGCTCTCCGCCGCCGTTAACAGATCCTGTCATCCCGAGCGCAGCGAGGGATCTTGCCCGCATGGGCCGGGCGCGCTGCTACTACGTGTACATACTCGCCAGCAAATCCCATACGTTGTACGTCGGCAGCACATCGCATCTTCTTTATCGGATCGATCAACATCGTCATGGACTCATACCTGGCTTCACGGCCAGATATCGGGTCCACCGTCTGGTTTGGTGGGATTCCACCCCGAACGCTCGGGCGGCTGTTGCTCGGGAGCGCGAGCTCAAGTCATGGAGGCGTGAAAAAAAGATTCAGCTGATCGAGACTACGAACCCTGCTTGGCGAGACCTTGCGCTGGATTGGTTCCCAAGCACGTCCGGGCAAGATCCCTCGCTGCGCTCGGGATGACACTCTGGGCCGATCTCCCTGTCCGCCGCAGGCTTCAACCCTCACCGCTGACCGTTTACTTTCCCGCCGTGAAACCGATCCCCACTCTCATCATCGCGCTGCTCTCGATCAGTTGCGCGGCTGGGGCGCAGCAGCCGGTGCCCAGCACACCGGGGCCCGGTCCCGGCCAGCAGCCGGCGTCGCAGGTGCTGCCGGTGCCGACGGCGGCGTTCGTGGGACAGAACGTGGCACTGATGCCGATGACGCTGGTGGCGGCCGATCCGGCGCTCCAGGCGGACACGGTCTACGCCCCCTACCGGGATCGCCGCACGGTTCTGCTCTGGGCCGATTCCCTCATCGGCGACGCCTTCACCGGCCGGGCCCCGGAGGTGCGCTGGGTGTTGCCCCCGGATCTGCGCAAGGTGGCCCGCCGCTCGCCCGGCATCGTCGGCGACCCGGACCAGATGGGTCAGGCCGCGCTCCGCTCGCCCAAGCTGCGGGAGATCCCCGATCCGCTGCGCTCCTCGCTCCGCAACCTGATGGCGGTGGTCGGCGGGCGAGTCGTGATGGTGCCGGCCTCGATCGGGTTCGGACGCCAGGCCGACGGCCTGATCCGGGCCGACCTCACGCTGGTGGCGGCGGATACCCGGACCGGCAAGGTCTTGTGGCGCTCGGTGGCCAACGGCAGCGGCACCAACCCCCGGGAGGCGCTCGACGCCGCCCTGGCCGCCGTGCTTCCGCTCGACTCCGGCGGGCCGTGACCTACGACGTCACCCTCATCCCAGGGGACGGGATCGGCCCGGAGATCACCGCGCAGACGGTGAAAGTCCTCGAGGCCACCGGATTGCGGTTCACCTGGGACGAGGAGTTGGCCGGCATGGCGGCGGTCGAAGCCACCGGCACCCCGCTGCCCGATGCCACGGTCGCCAGCATCCGCAAGAACGCCGTTGCCCTGAAGGGCCCCCTCACCACGCCGGTCGGCACCGGCTTCCGCTCGGTCAACGTCGGCCTTCGCAAGGAATTCGAGCTCTTCGCCAACGTCCGCCCGGCCAAGACCATCGTGCCCGGCGGACGGTTCGAGAATGTGGACATCGTGCTGGTGCGGGAGAACCTCGAGGGGCTGTACATCGGAGTCGAGCACTTCGTCCAGATCGGGGACGACCCTCGCGCGGTGGGCGAGTCCATGGCGATCGTGACCCGCGCCGGCTGCGAGCGGATCGTCCGCTACGCCTTCGAGTACGCCCTCCGCCACGGCCGCAAGAAGGTCACCATCGTGCACAAGGCGAACATCCTGAAGATGGTAAGCGGCCTCTTCCTGGAGGTGGGCCGTAGCGTAGCCGAGGAGTACGCCGGCCGGGTGGAATCCAACGACATGATCGTGGACAACACCGCGATGCAGCTGGTGCTCCGGCCGGAGCAGTTCGACGTCATGGTCACGACCAACATGTTCGGGGACATCCTGAGCGACGAGGTCTCCGGGCTGGTGGGCGGGCTGGGTCTCGCGCCGGGCGCCAACATCGGCACCAAGGCCGCCATCTTCGAGGCGGTCCACGGCAGCGCGCCCGACATCGCGGGCCAGGGGCTGGCCAACCCGTCGGCCCAGATCTTCGCGGCGGCCATGATGCTGGACCATCTGGGCGAGCTCGACCGGGCCGAGCGGGTGCGGCGGGCGGTGATCGAGACGATCGTCCGGGACGGAATCCGGACCCGCGACCTCGGCGGCACGGCGTCCACCGAGGAGTTCGGCCATGCTGTCGCGCGGCGGGCTGCCTGAGGTTCCCTGCGCCAGCTGCGGGCGCCGGGTCATCGGTCTGCCCTGGGGCGACCTCTGCCCTCAATGCCGGGCGGAGCGCTCCCGGCGTGCATCCCGGATCGCCAATCGCATCTCCCTCGCCGCGACGCTACTGATGGGACTGTACGTCGCCTTTCGCATGCCCCCCGATCCGATGGCTCGGATCTATGGGGCCGTCGCTGTCCTGGCGACGTACATCATCGTCCGGCGAATCGCCAGCCGGGTGGCCATGGAGATCATGAAATGAAGCGGGTGATCACTTCGATGTTGCTGGCGGCAGGTGCCCTGGCGGGCCCCTTGGCCGCGCAGACCAGCATAACCATCTACAACGACGGCCGGGTCCTGGTGAGGCGCGATCTGTCCCTGACCGTTCCCAAGGGCTCGTCGAGCCACAAGGTCGCGATCGGGCCGGTCGAGCCGGCCTCGCTGTTTCCGCTCGATTCCGGAGTCGCCATCACCCGGCTCACCTACGACGGCGCGACCGACGAAGGCAGCGCCCTGCGCCGCTCGGTCGGGCGCCGGGTCGTGTTCCGGCTCCCCGAGACCCACGACACCTTGAGCGCCCTGGTGCTGGGCGTGGATCCCCTGCGGCTCCAACTGCCCGACGGGAGGGTGGCCTTCCAGCCGCCGGGCGCAGCGCTCTATCCCGCCGAAGTCGTGGTGGCCGACCCGACCGCGAACGTCGATCTCTGGAGCAGCCGGGCCCGCGAGCGGCTCCGGCTGGGCTACTTCACCGGCGGCGCCACCTGGCAGGCGAGCTATCAGGTGATGCTGCACGGCCGAACGGCGCGGGTGGCCGGTCTGGCGGTGCTGGAGTCGCAGGGACTCCGGACGGAGAATGCCGATATCCAGCTCCTCGCCGGCTCGGTCGGCCGGGCCGACAAGGGGCCTCAGCCGCCACCGCGACCGCTGGTCCGGCGACTGGAGGCGGAAGCAGTGGCGGCCTTCGCCGATGAAGCCGCGGTGGAGCAACGGGTCGGCGAGTTCCACCTCTATACCCTGCCCGGCAAGCACTCGCTCCTTCCCGGCCTCACCACCTCGGTGGCCCTGTTCCAGCCGGCGGAGGTGCCGGTCGAGCGCAACTACGTGGTGCGAGGGATGGTGCCCTATTGGGGCTTCGTGCCGCAGCAGGGCGAGCAGGAGGAGGAAGCGCCGGTCGAGGTGAGCTACACGCTGACCCGGCCACACAAGGCCGAGTTCGGCCACCGGCCGCTTCCCGGTGGTGTCGCCCGGATCTTTCAGCCCGACAGCGCAGGGCGTCCCCAGATGATCGGTGAGGCCGCCATCGAGCACACGCCCGCCGGCCGGGACCTCAAGCTCGATGCCGGCGTTGCGTTCGACCTCACCGCGCGCCGGGTCCAGACCGGCTACGTTACCCGGCGGGACAGTACCAAGGCGCACGGCATCCGCACCGTCGCCACCGCCGACTACCGGGTGACGGTACGGAACGCAACCGACAGCAGCACGACGGTGGACGTGGTGGAGGAACGGGCCGGTGAATGGGCCGTGATCTCGAGCTCGATCCCGGCGGAGAAGCTGTCCTCGACCCGCACCCGCTTCCGGGTGAAAGTGCCGTCCCGCGGCGAGGCCGCGGTGACCTATCGGCTGAGGATCGTATGGTGAAATGAGCCCTTCGGCTACGCTCAGGGCAGGCGCCGGCCAGATCGTCATCGCCCACCTGGCGGACATCCACTTCGGTGGCTACGCGGACCTGGCCCAGCTCGAGGCGCTGGAGAGCTTTCTGCCGACGCTGGGGGTGGACGCCGCGGTCATCGCGGGCGATCTCTCCCAGCGCGCCCGGCACGGGGAATTCCAGGCGGCGCACGCGTTCGTGAACCGGCTGCGGCCGCACATGCCGGTGTTCATCGTGCCGGGGAATCATGACATCGAGTGGTGGACCAGCCCGCTCGGACTTCTGGGAGAGCGGCGCAAATACCGCAAGTACTCGCGTTACTTTGGGGAGCTCACGCCGGTGCTGGAGCTGCCCGGTGCCATCTTCGCGGGCGCGCTGAGCAGCTATGGCGTCGCCTTCGGCTCGCTGACCTGGAATCTCCGTGACCTGGCGGTGAAGGGCCACCTTCCGCGGAGCGAGACCGACCGGGTGGCGAGCATCTTCGCCAAGGCGAACCCTGGCGATGCACGGGTGCTGGTGTTTCATCACAACGTGCTGGTGGGAGAAACCTCCCGCCGGATGGGCCTGGCGCGCTGGCGCTCGGCCCACCGGCGGCTCCTGGCTACCGGAGCCGACGTCATTCTCTGCGGACACGACCACCAGGAAGGCGCCGGACAGGTCGAGGGCGCCCTGGCGGTGAGTACGGCAGGCACCCACAGCCACCGTTCCCGGGGGGGCCGGCCATCGGTCTTCAATCTGGTCACCATCGATCAGGAGGCGGTTCACATACAGCACTACCGCTGGGTCCTGCAGAACCGCGAGTTCCAGCGCTCCGACGCCTTCTCCTTCGCGCGGAGCAGAGCGGCGAAGGTGGCGGTGTCCGTGGCGGGCGGGGACCAGGGACTGTGAGACACTCCGGGGAGCAGGTCCGACTCGATCGCCCGGTGGCGCAGCTGCCGACCCGGCTCGCGCTGCTCGGCCTGCATGGCTGCAGCCGGATCATCACTCATACCAATCGAACGGTTATGGTCAGTCTCGGTGCCCACGGCGAGCTGCGGCTGCATCGCGGCTACGCCTTCGCGCCGGATTCGGTGCTACAGGCGATCATTCGCTTCCTGGATCCCAGGCTGCCCCGGTCCCTCCGGCGCCGGGCCGAACGCGAGTTTCTCGCCTTTCCGGTCGAGGAGCACGCCCCTCCGCCGCCCGGACCGGGCCGGCGCGAGCGGCCCCGGCCGGGGGATCTGCTCCTCCTCCACCGGCTGGTCCAGTGTCACGAGCGGTTCAACCTGCAGCACTTCGCAAGCAGCCTGGGGAGCCTGCCCATCCGGCTCTCCGGACGGATGCGGATCCGACTCGGCGAGCTGAGCGTGGACCTCAGAACCGGTCACCCCATCGAGATCGCGATCAGCCGCCGCCACATAGCCCGACATCCCTGGGCCGAGGTCGAGCATACGTTGCTGCACGAGATGGTTCATCAGTGGCAGGCGGAAAACGGACTGCCTGTGGACCACGGTGCGGTCTTCCGACGCAAGGCGCAGGAGGTCGGCGTGCTCCCGGGTGCCCGCCGGACGGTGGGCGATCCGGCCGGCGACCAGTCCAGTCCTCCAACCCTGACCTTTCGAACGCCGGGCTAGCGACGCACCGCGCAATCTTCCTGCGTTGCCGATTACGCCGACAACCGTACACCGCGCCTATCGCGCGGCGGCCGGCTCGGCCGACTGCTCCGCGCGGGCCAGGCCGAGATGCCGCGCAGCCACGTAGAAGGTGGCGATCGAGCGCGTTATCCAGCCCAATGCGACCCCGTAAATCACTCCCGTAAGTCCCCAGCGCGCGCCGATCACACCTCCCGCGAGCGCGATGGCCACCGAGATCCATCCGGTGAGATTGATGAAAGAGAGCTCGCGCGTGGTGCCCAGGGCCGAGGCCGCGGACCTGGTGAAGGCATTGGCCACCTTGGCGACACCGCTCACCACTGCCGCGAGCACCAGGCTGAAGGGCAGATGGTATTTGCCCGCCAGCAGCCACCGCTCGATGACCGGCGTCACCAGCCAGATGGCGGTCGAGCCGAGCAGCACCACCGCCCCGACCAAGCGGGCTTCCTTCAGCACCAGCCTTCGGCGCTGCCGCACATCCTCGGCGGCCCGGAGACGGGGGAACATGGTGTAGCCCACGCCCATCTGGAGCATGCGGAAGAGCGAGCCCGCGATCGCAGCCAGCACGCCGAAGGTGGCGAGGTCATGGGGCGGCAACACGTGGGGCAGCACCAGTCGCTCGCTCTGGATCAGCAACACGCCGGAGGCCTGCACCCCGGCGAAAGAGATCGCTTCGCCCCAGGGGAATTCGGCCGACGAGGCCGCCTTGCGGGCACGCTCTCGAAAGAGGATGGCCCATCCCCAGACCGCCCCAGGGAACCATCCCAGCGTCATGATCAGCAACGCGGGCCAGGCCTCGCGGGTGCCGGTGAGCACCGTGACCAGCGCCGCGAGGAGCAGCACCAGGTTGGGGCTCTGGAACAGCGTGAGCGACAGGCCGAATCGTTGCTCGCTCTGGAACTTGGACGCCGCCACCACCAGGGCTCCGCCGACCGCGGTGGAGACGAAAATCATGACGGTGAGGGCCGGGGAGGTGTCATAGGCCAGGGTGCCGATGAGCGCGAAGATCGCTCCGGTCACCGTGACCGACAGCAGGGTGCGGCGCAGGAGTGGCGGTCCCAGCTCGAGATGCAGGCGGTTGACCAACCCGTCGATCCCGGCAGGTGCCAGCGAGTATCCCACGTTCACCAGTGCCAGGACCAGGGTCACCAGCGCGTATTCACTGGTCGGGAGCACCCGGGCCAGAATGAGGTTGGCAACCGCGAATCCGGCGCCGGCTGCGCCGTAGATGCCCGCGGTTCGAATGGACGGCGAGTTCCAGAAGCGCTTCACGCGCTGGTCCCGCCTCCAGCCGCCCGGGCTTCGATCATGGAATAGAAGGCTTCCAGCTTGCGCCGGGACGCCTCGGGAGTGAACTCGCGACGCACGTAGTCCTTCGCCTGGGAGGCCAGTCGCTCGCGCAGTGCGTCGTCCTTGAGCAGCACGGCCAGGCCGTTGCCCAACGCGGCGGGCGTGGGCTCCACCAGGTAGGCCGTGCGCTCGTCCAGCACCTGGGTGTGGGCCCGCAGCCTGGTGGCCAGCACCGCGGTGCCGGAGTCCATGTAGGAGTAGATCTTCATCGGCGTGTTGAGCCCCCTCAGCCGGGGAGACACCAGCACGTCCGCCTCCCGCAGGATCTCGCCGAGCACCGAGACCGGCTTGGGTCCCAGGAAGTGGACCGCCTGGCGGATGCCGAGCTTCGCGGCGCGGCCACCGTAGCGGGCGATGTCGTCGTCCCGCCCGCCGACGATCACCAGGTGCGCATCGCCCATCTGGTCCAGCGTATTCCTGAACCCTTCCAGCAGCAGGTCGATGCCCTGGTAGCGCTCCAGGTTTCCCACGTACATCGCGACCGGGGCGCCCGCGGTGGCGGGAGGGAGATGCCGGCCGTTCTTGCCGCTGGTGGCCGGGAGCAGGGTGGGGTCTTCCACCAGGCCGACCGGCATGCCCGGCGCATGGCCGTGCGCGACGTCCTCCAGCGCGGCGCACACGGTGATGACGCCGACGCTTCGGCGGACCGCGAGCGACTCCAGCCGGCGCAGGAGCGGGAATGCCAGCTCCAGCCTGGGGAACCGCTCCGCCATCTGCTCGGCCAGGGAGGAGTCCATGTCATAGACGTAGGGGACGCCGGTGATCGCCCGCATGCAGGCGGCGATGAAGGCCGATTCCTCGACCGCATGCACCAGGTCGTACCGGGTGCGCCGCATCATGGCCATGCAGGCGCGGAACATGGCGATGTCGCAGATGATCTTCTTGAGGGAGAATCCCGGACGGATGCTGCGGACGGCGGGGACGGGGCGAATCCGATGGATCCGGCAGTTCGGGATCTCGATGTTGCTCCCCTCGTGATAGGTGAGCACATCGATCTGGTGCCCGCGCCCGCCCAGGAACTCCAGCACCATTTTGGTGGCGATGGGGGTTCCGCGCCCCTGGAAGAAGGGCTGTGGCGCGAGCAGGAGGATCTTCACGTCCAGCTCCCTAGCAGGGTACCGATCTCCCGCGGCCTATGGATCACCAAAGCGGGCAGGGGGCGCGGTGGCAAGCCCTGTATCCGCAGCTCCGTCTCCGCCGGTCGCGCTCCCGACGGCCCGCCATGAGAGGTGAGCAGTCGCTGGTTCCCACCCGCCAGCCCCGGGATCGGCCACACCAAGGTCTCACCGAGTACACCGGCCGCATCGAGCGGGATGCAGGATGCGTCGGGTCGGCGCCACCGGCTTGCCCCTGGAAACTACCACATGGGCCGGTGCGATGCGCAAGTGATTGCGGTCTGGATAGGGGCGGCAGCAGGGGCATTCGTCTGCCGCCGGGTCGGCGGCCGGGCTATCTTTCCCCTGCTCGCCAACCGCCAAAGAACGAGGGACTTATGGCCACCGCCACCGCCTCCTCCCAGTTCACCGGGGTGGATTTTCTGAATCTCGACTCCCTCCTGTCGGAGGAGGAACGGGCGGTCAGGGATACGGTGCGCACCTGGGTGGACGAGAACCTCATTCCCATCATCGGCGAGGCCTACATCGAGGGGAAGTTCCCCAAGCAGCTGATCCCGGGGATGGCCGAGCTGGGACTGTTCGGCGCCAACCTGCCCGAGGAGTACGGGTGTGCCGGACTGAACAACGTGGCTTACGGCCTGATCATGCAGGAGCTCGAGCGGGGTGATTCGGGCATCCGGTCGTTCGCCTCGGTCCAGGGCGGGCTGGTGATGTACCCGATCTACGCCTTCGGATCGGAAGAGCAGAAGAAGAAATGGCTCCCCCTCCTCGCATCCGGGCAGGAGATCGGCTGCTTCGGGCTCACCGAGCCCGACTTCGGCTCCAACCCGGGCGGCATGATCACGACGGCGAGAGAGAGCAAGGACGGCTGGGTGCTGAACGGCACCAAGATGTGGATCACCAATGGCTCACAGGCCACGGTCGCGATCATCTGGGCCAAGACCGGCGACGTCAAGGACGCCAAGTCCATCCGGGGGTTCGTGGTCCCCGCCGACACCAAGGGCTACACCGGCAGAGACCAGAAGGGGAAGCTCTCGCTCCGCGCCAGCGATACCAGCGAGATCCACCTCCAGGACCTGCACCTGCCCAAGGACGCGATCCTGCCCAAGTCCGGCGGGCTCAAGAGCCCGCTCATGTGCCTGACCCAGGCCCGGTACGGCATCGCGTGGGGCGCCATCGGCGCCGCGATGGCCTGCTATGACGAAGCGCTGCGCTACGCCCAGAGCCGGATCATGTTCGACCGGCCCATCGCCCAGACCCAGATCCAGCAGGTGCGGCTGGTGGACATGCTGACCGAGATCGTGAAGGCCCAATTCATGACCCTTCAGCTCGGCCGGCTGAAGGACGCGGGTACCATGACTCCCGACCAGGTGTCGCTCTGCAAGCGGAACAACGTGAGCATGGCTTGCGAAGCGGCCCGCGAGGCCCGCCGCCTGCTGGGTGCCAACGGGATCCTGGCCGAATACCACTCGATGCGCCACATGGCCAACCTGGAATCGGTCTACACCTACGAGGGCACCCACGACATGCACTCGCTCATCGTGGGGCAGGCGATCACCGGGCTTGCGGCCTTTCAATAGGGTTTCACCAAGTTCCTTGTGACATTCCCGCTGGTTCTGCGTATCAGAGGGTGTGAGCCCTCCATCCGTGTCCGCTGACCCCCGTCGTCCCACCGCTCGGACTCCCGTGCCAGCCGGCCAGGGCGAGGCCCTGTGTCGCCACTGGTACGAGGTGTACGGAGGCCCGGTCTACAACTACTTCCGTTTCCATGTGCCGGTGATCGAGGTGGCCGAGGACCTGACGGCGGAGACCTTTCTCAAGGTGGTTCGAGCCGCGGCGCGGTTCGATCCGGCCAGAGGCTCGGTCAAGACCTGGATCCTGACTGTCGCGCGCAACGTCCTCACCGATTGGCGCCGGCGGGCGCGGCTTCGGCAGTACGTGAGCCTCGGCACGATGCACGACCTGGTGTACCAGGCTCCCTCGCCCGAGGAGCGGCTGCTTCGGGAGGAGGAGGTGGGCCGCCTGCTCGACGCGGTGGCCACGCTGACGGAAGCCGAGCGCGAGCTGGTCGGGCTCCGCTACGGGAGCGGCCTGGACACGGTCGAGGTAGCGCGGATCCTGGGCATCAGCGAGGGGAGCGTCCGGACCCGCCTCTGGCGGGTGCTGGGCCGATTGCGCGGAGCGATGGCACGGTGAGCCAGGATCCCGGCATGCCGCCCGACCTGGCGGAGATCGATCAGCAGCTCCGTGGCGTCAGGTTTCAACCCCGGGCATCGCTGGGGCCGGAGGTGCTGGGCCGCCTCCATCGAGGTGAGGCCTTGGAGAGCCGCGCTGCTCCTCGTGGCCGGAGGACAGCGGCGGCGGTGATTGCCGCGGTCCTGCTGCTGGCGGCGGGAGTGGCGCTGAAGCTTCGAAGTCCCAGCCCGGTCACGGTGGACCGCTGCTGCTACGACCTCGACGGAGGCGGGCACGCCGACGACGGAGTCGTCGTACTCGCCGAGCGCGACGCGAAGGTGCACCAGCTCCGCATCTACGAGGATCGGGATGCTTCCGGCAGCTACACGCCCGACGACCTGATCCGGCTCGAGCGTCACGGCGACCCGGCCATGCACGAGGCCTCCGCCCAGGGGCTGGTCACCATCGAGCACTGCTGCGTGGACTTCGATGGCGGCGGTCCGGCCGATGACGGCCTGGTGATTCTGGGTGTGCCTCCCGACCGCCTGGTCATGGCTGCGATCTACGAACGACCCGGCGGCAGTGACCGACCTCCCGGCGCCGCCGGATTTCCGCTTCGGTAGCTCCCTCCGGTTCATCTCTCATTGGTGGAGCCAGGTGGATGAGACGTGCTCTGCTCGTAACCGCGGTACTGTGGTCCGCTGGACCGGCGCAGGCCCAGGTGCGGGACACCGCCGCGAGCGACACCTCCGCCTTCGAGCTGCCGCCGATCGAGGTGGTAGGCAGCATTCAGCCCGGTGCCGGTCCCACCGTCGGCTCCGGCGTTCCGGCCAGGATCACCACGCTCGGCGCCGAAGACGTGGACGCGTACGAGCCGCGGGTGTTCTCCGATGCCGTCCGCCAGGTAGCCGGCTTCTCGACCTACGATGACCTGGGAAGTCCCTACAAGCTCAACCTCTCCTCTCGCGGATTCTACTCGTCGCCGGTGGTAGGGTTGCCTCAAGGAGTCGCGGTATTTCTGGACGGAGTCCGGATGAACGAGCCGGAAGCCTCACAGATCAACTTCGACCTGCTCCCCATGGATCACATTCAGCGCATCGAGGTGCTCTCCGGCAACGGCTCGCTGCTCGGCCGGAACGCGCTGGGCGGAGCGGTCAACCTGGTGACGTCGCGGGGCACCGGGCCGACGGGGGCGAACCTGGAGCTCTCCGGTGGCAGCTTCGGCGCCGCACGCGCCGAGGCGAACGTCTCGGGACTGACCGAGGGCGGCTTCGACTGGTATGCCGGTGGCAACTACAACCGGGAAGACGGTTGGCGGAAGGTGACCGGCGCCGAGGAATACAGCGGCTTCGTCAACCTGGGCAAGCTGGGGCGGACCAGCGGAATCCGCTTCCAGGGCCTGTACGCCAACTCATACGCCCAGACCGCGGGATCGCTGCCCGAGACCATCTTCGCCTCCAATCCCGACTCCAATCTGAGCGCCAACGACTACGAGGACCTCTGGGCCTTCCAGGGCTCGGTGCAGGGCTATCGCCAGCTGGGAACCGGAAGGGCGTCGGGCACGGTGTATTTCCGCCGCCACCGGGCCGAGCGGTTCAATGCCAATCAGCCGGTGGACCCCGATGTCTTCGGGATCTCGTTCAACACCAGCTTCGGCTACACTGCCGACTACCGCTGGGCCACACTGCTGAGCGAAAACGCCGCCTTGAACCTCCGAGCCGGAGTGGACGGAAGCGTCACTCGGGTGGCGATCGACATCTTCGCCGACTCGATCAAATTCGGTGGGGATCGGTCGCTCACCACGCAGGTGCGGAGCCCGCTGTGGGACGTCGCGCCGTTCCTGATGGCCGACCTCACCACCGGACCAGCCACGTTCTCGGTCGGCGCCCGTTACGACTACGTCCGCATTCCCTTCGAGAACCTGGTCGATCCCACCGCCGACACGGTCGGGAAGTACAGCCAATTGAATCCGCGCGTCGGGGTCAGCGTCGAAGTTTCGCCCGGCGCCTCGGTGTTCGCCTCGGTGGGCAAGAGCTTCCGCTCGCCCGCCGTGATCGAGAATGCCTGCGCCGATCCCGAGGCGCCCTGCCCGCTGCCCTTCGCGTTGGGCGACGACCCGCCGCTGGAGCCAGTGAAAGCCACCACCGTCGAGGCCGGTTTCCGCTACGCCACCAGCAACCTCGCCCTCGAAGGATCGGCGTATCACACCGACGTCCGGAACGACATCTACCTCACTCCGTTCGGTGAGGAAGAGCCTGAAGGTGGCACCATCGACGGCTTCTTCATCAACCTGGATGAGACCCGCCGGGTCGGGGTGGAGCTGGGCGCCGCGTACCGGTTCGCCGGCGGGCACTCGGCCTATCTCAACTACGCCTTCACCCGGGCGACGTTCCAGAGCCCGGCCGGGATCTTCAGTATCCGCTCGTTGGAGGGCGAGGGAGAGGACCCGGTGATCAATCCCTTCCCTACGACCAACGATGTGGTCGCGGGCAATCGCCTGCCGCTGGTCCCCGATCACTTGATCAAGGGAGGAGCCACCGCCCGAATCGGGCCCTATCTCTACCTCGGCCTGGACGCCCGCTACACCGGCACGCAGTATCTCCGCGGCGATGAGGCCAACGTCACCGCTCCGCTGGACGACTACATCGTCACCGACGCGCGTATCGGTGTCGAGTTCGATCGCTGGGAAGTGAGCGGCGTGGTCACCAATCTGTTCCAGAACCGCTACGCCATCTTCGGCACCTTCAACGTCAACCAGGGGAACCCCGCGGGTCCGACGGTTGAGCGGTTCCTGGCCCCTGGCTCGGAACGGATGTTCCG
>DATBJC010000113.1:0-43965 GCA_036556625.1 Gemmatimonadales bacterium | reverse complement strand
GCCCCCTCGTCGAACTGGGCCCGTCCCTGCCGCTCGACCTCGGTGCGGAGCGCGACGATGCGCTCGTCGTCCGCCAGCGCGGCCTTGAGCCGCGTGATGTCCTCCAGGTCGGTCACCACGGCGCGCGCCAGCTTCCGACCCAGCGCCTGCTCCTCGGTGGCGATGATCTGCTGCTGCAGCCGGTACCCGGCCGCCGTCCGACCGGCGGAGCGCCAGGTCCAAGGCCGCCATCTGATCCCGATTCCCACCTGATAGAAGGCGTCCGACGACTGGCGGAACTGGTCCAGCCCCGGCAACCCGACGCCGGCCTGGCCGAAGGCGAACAGCTGGGGACGGTTCTCCGTCGAGGTGTACGCGATCTCCCGATCGAGCCGCTCCCGCGACCGTTGGAACTGGTCGAACTCGGGGCGCCGCCGCAGCGCCGACACGGTGGCGAAGTCACCCGGGTGGGTGCGCTCGGGCTGGTCGCTCGGCAGCACCAGCACATCGGAGGTATCGACTTGCGAGCCCACGAGATCCGACAGAATGGCCAGCGACGCACGGCGCGAGGCGCGAGCCTCGTCCCGCTGGAGTCCGGCCCGCACCCACTCGGCCTCGATCTCCGCGGCGTCACGTCCCAGCGCCGTACCCGCCTCGACCCGCGC
This sequence comes from Gemmatimonadales bacterium, assembly GCA_036556625.1. GTDB lineage: Bacteria > Gemmatimonadota > Gemmatimonadetes > Gemmatimonadales > GWC2-71-9 > CAVVWJ01. The sequence goes on along the minus strand of DATBJC010000113.1, from coordinate 43,321 downwards.
CCGCACCGCGGCGAGCCGGGCGTCGAGGTCCCCCACCAGCGCGTCGTACTCGGCCACCCGCTTTTGATACAGGAATGCGGCGTAGAAGGCGGAGTTCACATCCGAGCGGAGCTCGTACAGGGAGACGTCCAGGGCCGCCTGAGATTCCGCATGCCGCGCCTCTTCCACCTCCCGCCTCCGGGCCACTTCCCCGCCGTCGTAGAGCGGCTGCTCCACGTCGAGCGTGGTCTGCCACCGCTCCTTGGGAAAGTCGGGGATGGTCACGCCCGGGATCCCGAAGGTCGGCCGGGTGACGTCGCTCTGATGGGTGGCCTGCCCGTTGATCTCGAGTTGGGGCAGCCGATCCGCGCCGATCACCGCCAGCCGCAGGTCGGCAGCGGACCGCAGCAAGGCGCGCTGGTTGGCCCGGGGGTCGCTCCGGAGGGCCGCCTCCTGAAGCCGCTCGACGGTGAGCGTGTCCTGCGCGGGCGCCGGTTGCCCGCCGACGGCGAGCGCGGCGGTGGCGAGTGCCAATGCACGGGTCATGGCCGAAGCCCTGCCATGAAGAAGTCGGGAACGAGCCGGCGACGCTCCTCGATGAAGGCGCGCCAGCGGGAGTCGTCGAGCGAGAGCAGCTCCCGGAGTGCCGGCTTGATGGCAAACGGGAAGATCAGCAAGCCCATGAGGTTGGCGACGAACTGCTCGGCGCTGATCGGGCGGATCTTCCCCGCCCTGGCGCCCTCGCGGAGCTGCCGGCGAATCACGTCGAGCGGAACCCGACCGCCCTGCCGGCTCATGAGCCGGGCGATCCGCTCCGGCTGGGCGTGCAGCTCCGAGATCAGGTAGCCCGCGAGATAGGGCCGGGCCGAGTGGAATTCGATCTGCTCCCGCGCGATGGCGGGGACCTTCTCCGCGATGGTCCGCTCGGGATCGGCCAGGATCCCGAAGATCCGGGGCATGATGTTGCCGAGAGCCCGGGCGAAGATGGCGTCGGCCAGCGCGGCCTTGGTGCCGAAGTAGTAGTGGACCAAGGCCTTATTGACCCCGGCCTCGGCGGCGATCTCCTGAGTGCGGCTGGCCGCGGTGCCCTTGCGGGTGAAGACCGCATGGGCGGCGTCGAGGATGCGCTCCCGGGTCTCGAGGTCGTCCGGCGATGCAGCTTGCGACGTTTTTGACCGTACGGTTGAACTGTTTGGTTTAACCATACGGTTAAGATGCCAGGCGCCTGTGCGGTCGTCAATCAACCGTTGGATGGATAAAGGGCGGAGCCCCTCCCGGGGTCCATTCCACCCACCCCTCCCCTTGACATCCGACAGGAGCCAACCAGATTCCTGTCGACAATCGATAGGAGAATCCTATTTCCCGCGACCAGTCGGCCGACGTTCTCCAGGGCACGCTTGACCTCCTCGTACTCAAGACCCTGGCCCTCCAGCCCATGCATGGCTGGGGCATCGCGCAGCGGATCCAGCAACTCTCCCAGAGCGCGCTCGAGGTGGGCCAGGGCTCGCTCTATCCCGCCCTCATGCGGCTGGAACGGCGAGGGTGGATCGCCGGTGAGTGGGGTACCACGGAGAACAACCGGCGCGCCCGCTATTACCGGCTTACGCCGCTGGGCGAACGCCACCTCCGACGCGAGGCTGCCAGCTGGCGGCGCTATGCTCGCGCGGTCGACCTGATCCTTCGGACCACCTGATGTCCCCCATACGGCTGACCGCCTGGCTGGCGGAGCTCCGGGGCCGAGCCCGCGCGCTGTTCGGGCGAGACACCGTGGAGCGCGACCTCGGCGACGAGATTCGCTTCCATCTCGAGATGGAAACCGAGGCCAACATCCACCGAGGGATGTCGCCGGAGGAGGCGCGCCGCAGGGCGAGACTCGCGTTCGGGGGGGTCGAGCGGGTGCGTGAAGAGCACCGGGACGCCAGGGGCCTGCGGCTCCTGGAGGACATCGCCGCCGACCTGCGTTACGCCGCGCGCTGGCTGCGGCGAAGCCCCGGCTTCACCCTCTCCGCTGTGTTCACGCTGGCTTTGGGGGTAGGTGGAACCACGGCAGTGGTCTGCGTGGTGGATGGGGTCCTGCTCCGGCCCCTTCCCTATCCCGATGCCGAGCGCCTGGTAGCCGTCTGGTCGCTCACCCGCGGCGAGACCGAGCCCTGGGCCACCTCGCCGCCGGATTTCCGCGCCTTCCGCGAGGAGGCCACGGTCTTCGAGGGCATCGGCGGATACTACGTTTCCGCGGCGAACCTGCTGGTGGATGGAGGGCCGGTGCGGCTCGACGCGGCCCGCGCCAGCGCGGGCCTATTCCCGGTCCTGGATATCTCTCCGATCCTGGGGCGAACGTTCCAGGGCGAGGAGGAGGTCAAGGGCTCGGATCGCGTGGTGTTGTTGAGCCACGCGGCATGGCAGGACCGCTTCGGTGGAGACTCGTCCATCGTGGGCTCCTCGGTCACTCTCGATGGGGCTCCGCACACGATCATCGGGGTGATGCCCGCCTCGTTCCGGTTTCCGGATCGAGGCGTGGAGATCTGGCTGCCGATGGCGCTGGCCGCGGACGACGTGCTCAACACGCGAGGCAATTACTTCGTCTCCATGATCGGTCGCCTGGGCGACGGTGTGAGCCCGGGGCGTGCGGGCACCGATCTGGCTCGCGTGGCCGCCCGGGTCGCCAGCGACCACCCCCAGGCATCGCTGCGCGGGGCTCGGGTCATTCCACTCCACGAGCAGACCGTCGGCGAGGCACGCCGCGCCCTGCTGCTCCTGCTGGGAGCGGCCGGTCTGCTGCTCGCCATCACCTGCGCCAATGTGGCCGGGCTGCTGTTGGCACGCGCCGCCGGTCGTCGTCGCGAGCTGTCGCTGAGGGCCGGCCTCGGTGCGACCCGCTCGAGACTGGTGCGCCAGCTCCTGACCGAGGGCCTCCTCCTGAGCGCGGCAGGTGCCGCATCCGGGCTTGGGGTCGCCTGGGCAGCCGTGCGCCTGACCCGGGTCTTCGGCCCCCGCGACATCCCGCGCCTGGACGAGGTGACCATTGATGGCCGGGTGCTAGTGGCGACGCTCGCCGTCACGGTGTTGACGGGGCTGGGATTCGCACTGCTGCCGGCGTTGCGACTCACCCGCGGCGAAACCCACGACCAGCTTCGCAGCGGTGCGCGGCAGTCGGGCTTCGCCGGACACAGACGCCTGCGACAGGTGCTGGTCGGCGGCCAGGTGGCCCTCGCCCTCATCCTGCTGGTGGGCTCCGGCCTCCTGCTGCGGAGCTTCGTCGCCATGACCCGGGTGGACCCCGGATTCCGCGCCACCGATCTGGTGACCGCGTCGCTCCCCATCCGAACGGCCGCCTATCCCGAAGCGACCCGCACCTGGCAGTTCGCCGACCAGCTGCTCGAACGGGTCAAGGCTCTGCCGCAGGTCGAGTCGGCGGCGCTGACATCAGCTCTCTCGCTGCGCGGCGGCGGGTGGGGCAAGCGGGTCACCTTCGCCGACCGGCCGCTGCCGACCACGCCCGATCAGGTCCCGACCGTGGGCTATCGGCTGGTGAGCCACGACTATTTCCGAACCCTCGGCGTGCGGCTGATCACCGGACGGATGTTCGGGCCGGAAGACCGGACCGGTAGTCCCGGCGTCGCGATCGTCAATCAGGCGATGGCCCGACGTTTTTGGCCCGGCGCGAGCCCGATCGGCAGGACTCTCTGGCTGGGTCCGCCAGAGCACATGGTTTCATCTCTGCTGCCCCCGGGGTTCCGATTCCCCCGCCTCACGGTGATTGGCGTGGCGCGGGACGAGCTCTTCGAATCGCTGGATTTGCCCCCGGAGCCGGAAGTCTACCAGCTCTATGCTCAGAGTACCGAGACTTCCCCCACCCTCTACCTGGTGGTTCGGTCGCCAAGGGAATCCGCGGCGATAGCAGCCGATCTGCGCGGCGTCCTCCGCGATGTCGATCCCACCATGCCGCTGGCCGAGGTGGCGACCATCAGGCAGCTGATGCGGGAATCGGGAGCCCGGCGGCGATTCGGGACATTCCTGCTGGCGGGGTTCGCGACCCTGGCACTTACCCTGGCGCTGGTGGGAGTGTACGGGGTGGCGGCCCAGTTCGTGGCGCAGCGGAGGCGGGAGCTGGCCATCCGTCTCGCGCTCGGTGCCAGTGAGGGTCGGTTGGTGCGTCTGGTCCTGCGCGAAGGATTGGTGACCGCGCTTCTGGGCGTTGCGGTTGGCTTCGCCGTCGCGTTCGGGCTGAGCGGCGCGATGCGCGACCTGACCTTCGAGGTGCGGCCCACCGACCCGCTCACCTATCTCGTCAGCGCGGCCCTGCTGCTCGCGGCGATCCTTCTCGCCACCTTCATGCCGGCCCGGCGCGCATCACGACTCCCACCCGCGGTGGTGCTCTCCAGCGAATAGGACGCCCTCGAACCTCGCTCCGGGAAGCGTTTATGTTGCGAAAGTGGTCCTGAACGCTTCTCCTTTTTTCCGGGGCAGGTCCCGTTGTGACAGCCGAGCTCGTCGTCCTCGATCCCGCCGCCTTCGGCCCCCTGGCCGCCCGGCGGGTGGCCGCCGAGCTGAGGGCCGTCCTCCGGACCCAGGCACGCTGCTCGCTCGGGCTCTCGGGCGGCTCCACCCCGCGGCCGATCTATCAGCAGCTCGCGGCTGAGCACCCCGATGGCGAGCTCTGGAGTCGCGTCGACCTCTACTTCGCCGACGAACGCTGCGTCCCGCCCGGCGATCCGGCGAGCAACTATCGCATGGTCAAGGAGTGGTTGCTCGACCTGGTGCCGCTCGACCCGGATCGGGTCCACCGCATGGCGGGAGAGCGAGCCGACCAGGACGAGGCCGCTCGCGACTATGAGAGGGTCTTGCCCGAGCGGCTCGATCTGCTGTTGCTCGGCCTGGGCGCCGACGGACACACCGCGTCGCTCTTCCCCGAGGCCTCCTCCCTCGCCGAGTCCCGCCGCCGAGTCCTCGCAGTCCCCGCGCCCAAGCCGCCGCACGATCGCCTGACCGTCACGCCGCCGGTCATCCGCGGCGCCGGGCTCACCATCGGGCTGGTCTCCGGAGCGGACAAGAGCGCGGCGGTCGCTCGGGTCATCGACGGTCCCTTCGACCCCCTGCGAACCCCGGGGCAACTGGCCAGGAACGGCCTCTGGATCGTGGACACCGCGGCGGCGGCGCAATTGGAGGCGAGACGATGAGTGCGCGTGTTCTCGCTGGCGATATCGGCGGGACCAATGCCAGGTTCGCCATCGTGGAGGTAGACGGCTCGGACGCCCGGATCGTCCACGAGGCGCGCTACCCCAGCCGTTCGGCGCCCGGATTGTCCCCACTCGTGATCCGCTACCTCGCCGGGGCCGGCGAACGGCCCGATGTGGCCTGTTTCGGCATCGCCTGTCCCGTCATCAACGGCGACTGCGAGGCCACCAACCTTCCTTGGAAGGTCAGCGCGCGCCGGCTGGCCGGCGAGATCGGAATCCGGCGGACCACGATCATCAACGACTTTCGCGCGGTGGGCGAAGGACTGTTCAGCCTGTCCGACGAGGAGGTGGCCGTCCTTCAGGAAGGAAGCCCGGCCGAGCACGGCCCCATCGCCCTCATCGGAGCGGGTACCGGGCTCGGCCAGGGCTATCTGATTTGGAACGGGTCCCGCTACATCGTCCACCCCTCGGAGGGCGGCCATGCCGACTTCGCGCCGACCGACGGCCTCCAGCGCGATCTCCTCGCCTCGCTCACCGACGAATTCGGCCGAGTGTCATCGGAGCGGATCCTGTCGGGCGAAGGGATCGCCCGCATCTACCGTTTCCTCGAGTCCGCCGGTGTCGCCCCTGCCCAGGCGGCGGTGGCCGCGGAGATGGCGGGGAACGACCCGGCCGCGGTGATCGTTCGCCAGGGCCTCGCCGGTACCGATGCGCTCTCGGTGCAGACGCTGCAGCTCTTCGCCCGCGCCTACGGTACCGCGGCTGGCAACCTGGCGCTCACCGTGCTCGCGACTGGCGGGGTGTACGTGGCGGGCGGGATCGCCCCCCGGATCGTCCGCCGGCTCGGGTCGGGGGCATTCATGGACGCATTCCGGGCCAAAGGCCGCCTTTCCGATGTCGTCACCCGGATGCCGGTCCGCGTCATCCTCACCGATGACGTGGCGCTTTACGGCGCCGCCGCCGTCGCGGTACGGACGCTGCTCGATTAAGCGCGTGGCCTTGGTCGCTTGGTTGTGACCAGCATACTGTGGCACGAGTCACGAGGATCGATATGGCACATAGCATCGCCTCTCCCACGCAGTCGCTCGACCAACTGTGTATCGACACCATCCGCGCGCTCTCGATGGACGCGGTGCAGCGGGCCAACTCCGGGCATCCCGGCACTCCGATGGCGCTGGCCCCACTGGCCTACCTGCTCTTCACCCGTCACCTGCGCCACAACCCCGCCAACCCGGAATGGATGGATCGCGACCGCTTCGTGCTCTCGGCGGGGCACGCCTCGATGTTGCTGTACAGTGCGCTCTACCTCTCCGGTTACGACCTGTCCCTGGACGACCTGAGGCAGTTCCGTCAGTGGGGCAGTCGGACCCCCGGCCATCCGGAATACGGCCTGACACCGGGCGTCGAGGTCACCACCGGGCCGTTGGGCCAAGGGATCGGCAACGCGGTCGGGTTCGCGGTCGCCGAGGCGCATCTGGCGGCGGTGTTCAACGCCGGTGGGCACCGCCCGGTGGACCACCGCACCTACTTCATCGCCAGCGACGGCGACATGATGGAGGGCGCGTCCCACGAGGCGGCGTCGCTCGCCGGACATCTGCGGCTCGGCAAGCTCATCGGCTTCTACGACGACAACCACATCACCATCGAGGGCGACACCGCGCTGGCGTTCAGCGAGGACGTCGGCGCCCGCTACCAGGCCTATGGCTGGCAGGTGCAGCATGTGGCGGATGGGAACGACCTCGACGCCCTGGACCACGCGATCGCCGCGGCCGAGGCAGAGGCCGGCCGGCCGTCGCTGATCGTGCTCCGGACCCACATCGCGTTCGGGAGTCCCAACAAGGTCGACACCGCCGAGGCGCACGGGTCGCCGCTGGGCGAGGATGAGGTGCGGCTTACCAAGCAGGCGCTCGGCTGGCCTTCCCTGGAGCCGTTCTTCGTTCCCGATGACGCGCTGGCCGAATGGCGTAAGTGCCGTGGGCGGGGAGCGTCGCTGGAGGCGAAGTGGCGCCAGCGCTACGGGGCGTTCAGCGCAGCCAGGCCAGGAGAGGCCAAGGAGCTCGAGCGGCGCCATCGCGGCGAGCTTCCCGCCGGGTGGGAGGCCGACATCCCGACCTTCCCTGCCGGGAAGCCTATCGCCACGCGGAACGCCTCGGAGAAGGTGCTCAATGCCATCGCCCCGCGGCTGCCCGAGCTGATGGGTGGCGCCGGCGATCTGGCCCCCTCCACCAAGACGCTGATCAAGGATGCCGGTGACTACGAGGCCGGGCGGTACGCCGGCCGAAACCTGCACTTCGGCGTTCGGGAGCACGGCATGGGCGCGGTGCTCAACGGCATGTCGCTGCACGGGGGGATCCTGCCCTACGGCGCCAGCTTCCTCATCTTCTCCGATTACATGCGGCCCCCCATCCGGCTCGCCGCGCTGATGGAGCGACAGGTGATCTACGTCTTCACCCACGATTCCATCGGGTTGGGCGAGGACGGCCCCACCCATCAGCCGGTGGAGATGCTGGCGACCCTGCGCGCCATTCCGAACCTGACGCTCCTGCGGCCGGCCGACGCGAACGAGACGGCCGAAGCCTGGCGGGTGGCGATCGGCCACCGGCATGGCCCGGTGGCGATCGCGCTGAGCCGGCAGAACCTCGGCGTGGTGGACCGCACCAAGTACGGCGCTGCCGCGGGCGTCGCCCGCGGGGCGTACCTCCTGTCGGAGGCGGCGGGGGGCCGACCCGAGGTCATCCTGCTCGCGAGCGGCTCGGAAGTCGAGATCGTGCTCGCGGCACAGGAGAAGCTCGCGGCGCGTGAAGTAGCCGCGCGGGTGGTGAGCGTGCCGAGCCTGGAGCTGTTCGCCCGGCAGCCCGAGTCGTACCGCGACGAGCTGCTCCCGCCAGACATCCGCCGGCGACTCGCGGTCGAGGCGGCGCATCCGATGCCATGGTATCACTGGGTCGGCGACCAGGGCGAGGTCATCGGGCTCACCCGCTTCGGCGCCTCCGCGCCCTATGAACGGATCTACCGGGAGCTGGGCTTCACGCCCGACGCCGTCGTGGCGCGGGTCGAGCGGCTCCTCGGCAAGTGAGGCACCGATGTCGTCCCTCGCTCCGCTCAGGGATGACATCACTGATACGGAGGACTGATGACAGCGGCATCCACTAGAACCCGCTCCCGCATGCCGGCGCTGCTCGAGCTGGGTCAGAGCATCTGGCTCGACTACCTGCGCCGCGGCATGATCCGCTCCGGCGAGCTGGCCGAGCTGATCGCCGCCGGCCTTCGGGGCATGACGTCGAACCCCACCATCTTCGAGCAGGGCATCGCCGGAGACGACGACTACGACGAGGCCTTGGCGCGCCTGGCCACCTCTGGCCGCACCGATGCCGAGATCTTCGAGGCGCTCGCGGTCGAGGACGTGAGGAGTGCCGCCGACCTGTTCCGTCCGGTGTACGACCAGACCGGGTGGGGGGACGGCTTCGTCTCGATCGAGGTCTCGCCCGGACTCGCGCGGGACACCCGGGGCAGCATCGCGGAGGCCGAGCGGCTCTGGCGGGCGGTGGACCGCCCCAACGTCATGATCAAGATTCCCGGCACCGCGGAGGGCTGGCCGGCCATCGAGCGGTGCCTGGACGCCGGGATCAACATCAACATCACGCTGCTGTTCTCGGTCGATCACTACCTGAGGGTGGCTGAGGCGTACCTCACGGCGCTGGAGGCGCGGGTCGCACGGGGCGAGCCCATCGACCAGGTTGCATCGGTCGCCTCGTTCTTCGTGAGCCGGGTGGACACCGAGGTGGATGCCCGCCTGGGCAAGATCAACCAGCCGGAGGCGAAGGAGCTGGCCGGCACCATCGGCATCGCCAACGCCCGCCTGGCCTACGCGGAGTTCGAGCGGATCACGGCGAGCGACCGCTGGCGCCGGCTGGCGGCGAACGGCGCGAAGGTACAGCGGCCGCTCTGGGCCAGCACCGGCACCAAGAACCCGGCCTACTCCGACGTGCTCTACCTCGAGGCGCTGATCGGCCCCGACACCGTCAACACCGTCCCGCCTGACACGCTGCGCAAGTTCGAGGACCATGGGACCGTGGCCCCGACGCTGGCCGGCCACGAGGAGGACGCGCGTGGGCGGATGGAGCGACTGGCCCGGCTGGGCGTTGACTTCGACGATGTCACCCTGCTGCTGGAAGACGAGGGCATCGAGAAGTTCGAGAAGTCCTACGCGGCATTGCTCGCGGCGATCGGCCGGAAGCGGTGACCATCAGCCACCTCTTCTTCGACATCGGCGGCGTGCTCGGCACCAACGCCTGGAGCACGCCGCAGCGGGCCCGTGCGGTCGAGCACTTCAGACTCGACGCCGCCGAGTTCGAGCAGCAGCACCGCGACGCGATCGGCACCTTCGAGCAAGGCCGCATGGCGCTGGACGAGTACCTCGACGCGGCCGTGTTCTACCGCGAGCGCGACTTCAGCCGGGAGGAGTTCGTCGCCTTCATGGAGTCGGAGAGCCGGGCGGACCAGCTGACGATCGCGCTGGCCCGGCGTCTCGCCGCCGGCGAACGCTATCGGATGATGACCCTCAACAACGAGTCGCTGGAGCTCAACCTGTACCGCATCGAGCGGTTCGGCCTGCGCGACATCTTCCAGGCGTTCTTCAGCTCCTGCTGGCTCGGCTCCACCAAGCCGTCGCACCGGATCTACGAGCTGGCGCTGGGGATCTCGCAGGCGACGCCCGACCGGGCCGTGTTCATCGACGATCGGGAGCCGAACCTCGTGCCGGCCCGCGCGCTCGGCATGCGGACCATACACTTCACCACCGGCGAGCGGCTCGCCGCGGAGCTGGCGGCGCTGGGGGTCGTGTCAGATTGAGAAAGGAGTGCGGCGATGAGACTGGCGATGGTGGGCCTGGGCCGGATGGGCGGCAACATGGTGCGGCGGCTGATCCGGGGCGGGCACGAGGTCGTGGCCTGGGACCGGAGCCCCGACGCGGTGACCGACCTGGCGGCGGAGGGAGCTGAGGGGGCGGCCGATCTGGCCGACCTGGTACGGCGACTTCCGGCGCCGCGGCTGGTCTGGCTGATGGTGCCGGCCGGCGCCCCGGTGGACCAGACCGTCGAACAGCTCCTCCCGGGGCTCGCCCGCGGCGACACCGTGGTCGACGGCGGCAACTCCAACTTTCACGACACCATCCGCCGGGGCGCCGCGCTGCAGGCCCGGGGCATCGAGCTGGTGGACTCCGGCACCAGCGGCGGCATCTGGGGTCTGGAGAACGGTTACTGCCTGATGGTCGGCGGCAGCAAGGCGGCGGTCGCGCGGGCCGAGCCGGTCTTCCGGAGCCTTGCGCCCGTGGGTGGATTCGCGCACGTCGGACCGACCGGCGCGGGCCACTTCGTCAAGATGGTGCACAACGGGATCGAGTACGGTCTGCTGCAGGCCTACGCCGAAGGCTACGAGATCCTGCACCACTCGAAGGAGTTCGACCTCGACCTGCACCAGATCGCCGGACTCTGGAACCATGGCAGCGTGGTGCGCTCCTGGCTCAACGAGCTGGCCGAGCGCGCCTTCGCCGACGGCGCCGACCTCGCCGACATCCGGGGCTACGTGGAAGACTCGGGGGAGGGACGCTGGACCGTGCAGGAGGCGATCGACCAGAGCGTACCGGCGCCGGTCATCACTCTGTCGCTCCTCATGCGCTTCGCCTCCCGGCAGGACGAGTCCTTCTCCGCCAAAGTCATCGCCGCGCTGCGCAACCAGTTCGGCGGCCACGCCGTGAGGCAGGCGTGACCGCCACGGTGGTGGTGCCGGCGACGGTCGGTGCCGCAGCTCCCGAGCTGGCCCAGCCGCTCAAGCGGGGGGACGCCTGTACCGTGGTGATCTTCGGCGCCGCCGGTGACCTTGCGCGGCGGAAGCTGTTCCCGGCGCTCTTCCACCTCCAGTGCGACGGACTGCTGCACGAGGACTTCGCTCTGGTCGGCGTGGCCCGCGGAGCGATGACCGACGACGGCTTCCGGCAACTGGTCTACCAGTCGGCCCGCGACGCCGACGATCCCAGTCCCGCCGGCGAGATCGACGAGGAGGACTGGGCGCGCTTCGCCCCGCGGTTGAGCTACGTGCAGGGCGACCTCACCGCGGCCGCCACCTACGCCGCGCTGGGCGAGCGGCTCGAGGCGATCGAGTCGGCCCGCCGCCGGAACGACGGGCGGCTGTTCTACCTGTCGATTCCTCCCAGCGTCTACAGCGACACCATCACCCACCTGTCCCGGAGCGGGGTGGCGGAGCGGGTCAACCAGCGCTCGGCCCGCCCCTGGGCGAGAGTGGTGATCGAGAAGCCGTTCGGGCACGACGCGGAAAGTGCCAGGGCGCTCAATCGTACCGTCCGCAAGGCCTTCGCGGAGCACCAGGTGTACCGGATCGACCACTACCTCGGCAAGGAGACGGTGCAGAACCTGATGGTCTTCCGGTTCGCCAACTCCATCTTCGAGCCGGTGTGGAACCGGCATCACGTCCACCACGTGCAGATCACCGCCGCGGAGACGGTCGGGGTGGAGCACCGGGCAGGCTACTACGAGGAGGCGGGGGTGGTGCGCGACATGTTCCAGAACCACCTGCTCCAGCTCCTCTGTCTCACCGCGATGGAGCCGCCGGTGGCCTTCCAGGCCGACGCGGTCCGCGACGAGAAGACCAAGGTGCTCCGCGCCATCCGCCGGTTCTCCGCGGCCGAGATGCACGACTACACGGTGCGGGGGCAATACGGCCCTGGCACCATCAAGGGCGAAGCGGTGCCGGGCTACCGCCAGGAGCCCGACGTGGCCGCGGGATCGGACGTGCCGACCTGGGCCGCCCTCCGGCTGCTGGTGGACAACTGGCGATGGCACGGGGTGCCGTTCTTTCTCCGCTCGGGCAAACGGATGGCTCGGCGAGTCACCGAGATCGCGATGCAATTTCGGGAGCCGCCCCACCTGATGTTCCCCCTGGAGCAGGGCCAGACCATCGCGCCCAACGTCATCGCGATCCGGGTGCAGCCCGGAGAAGGCATCTCGCTCGCGTTCGACATCAAGGTGCCCGGGATCGGCGTCCGCATGGCGCCGGCCCGGATGGACTTCAGCTACGCCGAGGCGTTCGGGCCGGCGAGCCATTCGGCGTACGAGACGCTGCTGCTGGACTGCATGGTCGGGGATGCCACGCTCTTCACCAGGGGCGACGCGGTGGAGGCGGCATGGGAGGTGGTGGATCCGGTGATCGAGGCCTGCCAGGAGAAGGATCCGGAACATTTTCCCAACTACGCGGCGGGTACCTGGGGGCCGGCGATCGCGGACGAGTTCATCGCGCGCGACGGGGCCCGCTGGCGCCAGCCGTGAAGGAACGAGCCGAGGCGGACGCCGCGCGCCTCGCTGCCGCTCGGCGGGCGGTAGACCTGGTCCAGGGCGGCATGATCCTCGGCCTTGGCTCGGGCGCCACGGCGCGGGCGGCCGTGCGCGAGATCGGCCGGCGGCTGGCCGACGGCCGGCTTTCCGACATCACCGGCATTCCCACGTCAAATGCCACTCGCGAGTTGGCCCGCGAGGTCGGCATCCCGCTCGGCGACCTGTCCCATTACCCGTGGATCGATCTCACCATCGACGGCGCCGACGAAGTGGCTCCCGACGGCGATCTCCTGAAGGGCCTCGGTGGCGCGCTCCTGCGCGAAAAGATCGTCGCCGCCCAGTCCCGGCGGCTGGTCATTGCGGTGGAGCCGGCCAAGCTGGTGCAGCGCCTCGGGGAGCGAGCACCGCTCCCAGTCGAGGTCGTGCCCTTCGGGTGGAGCACCCAACTCGAGTTTCTCCGCCGGCTCGGCGCCCAGCCGGCGCTGCGGACTGGTCCCGGCGTGGATGCGCCGTACCGGTCCGACGAGGGGCACTACATCATCGATGCCCGATTTCCGGGCGGGATCGACGATCCGCGGGCCGTAGCGGCGGCGCTGGCGGGGAGGGCGGGGGTGGTGGAGACGGGGTTGTTCCTGGGAATGGCACCGCAGGTGGTGGTTGGCTGACCGGTGGAACCGGCGTGGTCCCCCGCTCGGCGGCCAGCACCCGAATCGAGCCGTGATGGCGCGAGGGAACGCTCGACCCACGAGGATTGGCGAAGATGCCCGGAATCCGAGTGCCGCAGTCGGGGCATGCACCGCCCTCGGTCACCCGGTTGTCCAGGATCACGTAGCCGAGCCGCTCGACCAGCAGCCGGTGACAACCGGAGCACCAGGTGTGCTCCCAGCGTCGTACCCGCCCCGGGAGGTTTCCCGCGTAGACGAAGTCGAGCCCAGCCTCCGCCCCGATCTCGCAGGCGCGACAGAGGATCTCCGCCGTCGTGTTCCCCATGCCCCGGAACCGGTAGTCCTCGTGAAACGCGGTGACGTGCCAGGGAATGCTCCGGTCGATCCCGGCGATGTATCGTGCCGCGGCTCGCAACTCGGTCGGATCGTCCGAGAATCCCGGCACCACCAGCGTCAGCACCTCCAGCCAGATGCCCCGCTCGTGCACCATCCCGATCGCGTCCAGCACCTGCTCCAGCACGCCGCCGAGCTGGCGGTAGCGCCGACCGTTCATGGTCTTGAGGTCGATCTTGTAGCAGTCGGTGAGCGGCCGGATGAAGTCGAGCGCTTCCGCCGTGGCGTTGCCGTTGGAGACGAAGCCGGTGAGCAAGCCGCGCTCTCGGGCTGGCTGGAACACCTCGACGGCCCACTCTGCCGTGATCAGCGGCTCGTTGTACGAGCTCACCACCAGCCTCGCATCCTGCCGTTCCGCCAGGGCGACCAGAGCGTCCGGCGTCACGTCGGTCGATTGGGTGGTGGCTCGCTCGTCCCTGAGTGCCTGGGAGGTGACCCAGTTCTGGCAGTAACCGCAGTGGAAGTCGCAGCCCAACATGCCGAAGGTGAGCGCATCGGCGCCGGGAAGCACGTGGAAGAACGGCTTCTTCTCCACCGGGTCGCACTGCAGCGCGGCGACGTACCCGCGAGGGACCCGCAGGGTGCCGCCCTGGTTGAATCGGACCCGGCAGATCCCTCGCCGCCCCTCTCGGATCAGGCAGCGGTGCCCGCACGCAACGCAGCGCACGGCCTTGTCGGGAAGGCGCTGGACCAGGATCCCCTCTCCGGTTCGGGCATCCAGGTGGGCGGCCAGCTCGGTCATAGCAGCATTATAGCGGACCACCAAGGGGGCGGTGATGACGGATCAGGCCAAGCGGGTGCAGCGCACGTATCTGCTTCTGGAGCTGCTCTCGACCCTGGCGGCTTCGCTCATCTGGGGCATCAACACGCTCTTCCTTCTGGATGCCGGCCTCAACAACGCCGAGGCTTTCGCCGCCAACGCCTGCTTCACCGCGGGCATGGTGGTCTTCGAGGTTCCCACCGGTGTGCTGGCCGATATCCGGGGTCGGCGCGTCTCCTATCTGCTGGGCTCCGCCACCCTGTTGGTCTCGACCCTGCTGTACCTGGCCATGTGGACGGCGCAGGCGCCGTTCTGGGGATGGGCACTGGCGTCCGTGCTCCTGGGTCTGGGATTCACCTTCTTCTCCGGCGCGACCGAAGCCTGGCTGGTCGACGCGCTCACCTCCAGCGGCGCCAAGGGGCAGCTCGAGTCCGTGCTGGCGCGAGGACAGGTCGTCGGCGGCGCGGCGATGCTGACGGGGTCGGTGGCCGGCGGCTTCATCGCCCAGGTCACCAATCTCGGCGTGCCCTACGTCATCCGGTCGGCGTTTCTGGGGCTCACTTTCGTCGCGGCTCTCTTCCTGATGAAGGACCTCGGGTTCTCGCCGGCGCGCGGGAAGGGCCTGCGGACGGAGATCGGGAGGGTCCTGCGGGCATCGATCGACAATGGATGGCGGAACCCTCCGGTCCGCTGGCTGATGCTGGCCGGATTCTGCAGCGGAGGGGTCATGATCTTCGCCTTCTATGCCCTCCAGCCCTACCTGTTGGAGCTATATGGGAACCGACAGGCGTTCGGGATCGCGGGATTGGCCGCTGCCATCGTCGCGGGGACCGAGATGCTCGCAGGATGGGTCGTGCCGCTGGTGCGCCGCTGGTTCGCTCGCCGCACCCACACACTCCTGGTGGCCTCGTCCGTCGGGATCGTCTGTCTGGCGCTGATGGGTACGACCTCGAGCTTCTGGGTCGCCATCGCGTTGCTGGTCGTGTGGGGGCTTACCTACTCGGTCACCGTGCCGCTGCGGCAGGCCTATCTGAACGGGATCATCCCGACCCAGCAGCGGGCGACTGTTCTCTCCTTCGACAACCTCATGGCCTCCGCCGGCGGCGTCGTGACCCAGCCGGCATTAGGACGGGCGGCCGATCTGTGGGGCTACGCGCCGGCGTACGTCCTGTGTGCGATCATCCAGTTGGCGACCCTGCCCTTTCTGCTGCTGGCTCGACGGGAGGATGCGCCTTCCGATCCGATCGAGCGATAACGGCGGAGTAGCCGGTCAGCGTGCCAGCTCGAGTGGATCGATGCCGTCCTTCAGGCTGAACGACGATCCCACTGCGCCGACGACGGCAGTCTTGCGGGAGAGGCCGGCGCGCTGGCGGATCCGAAAGAGCGCCTCGATCCCGGTGCAATGGGCCGCCAGCAGATGGGCCAGTCCGAAACCCTTCAGCCTTTCCGCCGTCCACTCCATGTCCTCGACGCTGGACCGAAACAGGTGCAGCCCTCCGAGCAGCGCGTAGACCGGAGCCTCGCGAACCGCCTTTCGTGCGAACTCCACGGTATTGATCGTGCCGGCGTGACCGCAGCCGCTGATCACGACCAGACCTTCGGGTGTGTCGATCACCAGGGAGGCGTCCTCCGGAATGGAGTCCTCCACCACTCCATCGGGCATCTGGAGACGAGCGGAGTGGGGCCAGTTGCGCTCCGGATGGGGACGCGGGACCGGACCGGTGAGCCAGACGCCCGGCACGATCTCCCGGGGCCGGCGATACACCACGAACTTGCCACCCGCCGCTTGATACTCCGCCCGGCGGGCGATCATCGGATTGTTCTCCTTGCCATCCGGACCCGGGCGGCTGAGAAAGATGCCGTCCCCGACGTGGGCTCGTGCCAGGGCGTGGGGATTTTGCGTGGAGAGCGTCCGACGCAGGGTGATGAGACCTCCGGTGTGATCCCCGTGGTGGTGGCTCAGCACCAGGTCGGTGACGCCGGACAGATCGATACCGAGCTGGCGGGCGTTGTCGAGCACGGTCTCGGGACGGGCACCCGTATCGAACAGGAGACGACGACCGTCGGTCTCGACCAGGGCCGCGAAGCCCCACTCGCCGACGCCCGTCATATCCGCGAGCATGGTCGAGAGCACCGTGATCCGCAGGGACCGGACCTGATGCGAGGAGGGGCCCGGCGGAGCGGCAGCGAGAGTCGCGTAGTGCTGGGGAGAGGCGGACAGGACCGACAGCAAGGTGAGCGCGTGCAGGATGCCCATAGGGGGATGCTCCTCTGGAGCCGGAGAGAAGTTGCCACGGCGTACTGGCCACGTCCAGTAGCGCACGAATTACCTTTCGGGCTGGACGAGGTTCCGAGGCTCCATGTTCCGTCCCGCCTATCTCTCGCTGGGCAGTACCGAGCTCCATCGCCGTGCACGTCGAGCCATTGCGACGCTGGCCCAATGCCGGGCCTGTCCCCGGGACTGCGGGGTCAATCGGCTGGAGGACAAATGGGCCGCCTGCAAGACCGGCCGCTATGCGATCGTCTCGTCATATTTTCCCCACTTCGGTGAAGAAGACTGTCTCCGCGGCTGGCGGGGGTCCGGCACCATCTTCTTCGGACACTGCAACCTGCGTTGCGTCTTCTGCCAGAATTACGACATCAGCCAGGCGATCCGGCCGGGCAGCTCGGGCCAGGGGAGTGCGCCCGAGGGGCATCGGCCCGAGGTCATCGCGGCGATGATGCTCCAGCTCCAGGACCGGGGCTGTCACAACATCAACTTCGTCACCCCGGAGCACGTGGCACCTCAGGTGGTCGAGGCGGTGGCGGTCGCGGTCGATCGCGGGCTCCGGCTGCCGATCGTGTACAACACCAGCGGGTACGACGCGCCGGAGAGCATCGCGCTGATGGACGGCATCGTGGACATCTACATGCCCGACTTCAAGTACTGGTCGCCGGAGCGGAGCCGGACCTACCTCAAGGCGGAGAACTATCCGGAGGCCGCCCGCACCGCGATCGAGGCGATGCACCGGCAGGTGGGCGCGCTGGCGGTGAACGACGAGGGATTGGCCCAGCGGGGACTCATCATCCGCCACCTGGTGATGCCGGACGCGCTGGAGGAGACGCGAGCGATCCTCCAATGGATCGCCGAGCGGCTGGGGCCGGACACCTACGTCAACCTCATGGATCAGTACTATCCCGCCGGCAAGGTCGGTGTCGCTCAATACCCTGAGCTGAACCGGCGTCTCCGGTCGCGCGAGTTCGCCGAGGCCCGTGCCCTGGCGCGGGAGCTCGGCCTCCCCCGGCTGGATGTGAGGCGGCCCCATCCCGAGCTGGCGCGCCGGATGGTCGGCGGGGTGACACGGTAGCGAACCCATGAGGAAGAGCCCGCTCTCGCCTGACGAGCTTCCCGACACCCTCCCCATGATTCGAGCCGGCATCGTTGCTTGCCAGCGATGCGGGCGACTCAGGGCTTACTGTGGCCGGATCGCCGAGCAGAAGAAGCGCGAGTTCCAGAGCTGGAGCTACTGGGGAAGGCCGGTGCCGGGTTTCGGCGATGCCCAGGCGCGACTCCTCATCGTGGGACTCGCGCCGGCGGCCCATGGCGGCAACCGGACCGGTCGAGTATTCACCGGCGATTCGAGCGGCGACTGGCTGTACGAGGCGCTCCACCGGTTCGGCTTCGCCAATCAGCCGCTGTCGGCCAGCCGGGGCGACGGCTTACGGCTGACCGATTGCTATGTGACCGCGGCCGCGCGCTGCGCCCCGCCCGACAACCGGCCGACCGCGCTCGAGCTGCAGCGTTGCCGACCCTGGCTGGCAGGGGAGCTCGCGCTGTTGACCCGGGTCCGGGTGGTGATCGGACTGGGCGGCATCGCTCGCGAGGCCTGGCTCAAGGCCTCGGGATGGTGGGATCGCCTCCCACCTCGCGAGCGTCCCGCCTTCGGCCACTGCACCGCGACCACTCTGCCCGATGGGACCGTGTTCATCGCCAGCTACCATCCCAGCCGGCAGAACACCAACACCGGTACGCTCACCCGGGCGATGTGGTATCGCACGTTTCGCGAGGCGCGGCGCATCCTGAGCGAGCGGCCCTAAGCGAAGAAGCGCTGCAAGACCTCGGCGGTCTGTTCCGGAACTTCCTCCGGAAAGAAATGACCGGCGTCGATGGCATGACCCTGAACGTCCTCGCCCCACTCCCGCCAGAGCGCCACCGGCCCGCCCTCCTCCCGGTACCAGGTCCCCAGCGCCCCGTCGCCACTCCACAGTACCAGGAGCGGACCACGGATGCGCCGCCCGGCGAGGCGGTCCAGCTGGTCGTGCTGGCGGTCGAGTGTCGCCGCGGCGCGATACTCCTCGCAGATTGCGTGAATGTGAGCAGCGTCCCGGAGCGCTTCGACGTACGCCGCACGCACCTCCGGAGGAACCACGCTCGAGGGAGAGCCCCACTCACCGAGGGCATGCTCCACGATGGCTTCCGGTGCGGCCGCCAGGAGTCGCTCCGGCAGCGGCTCGGGCTGAGCCAGGAGCGACCAGGGCCAGTAGCCCAGAGCGAAGCGCGCGTCGGCCCGCTCCCAGACGGCGGCAGTCGGAAGCACGTCGAGCACGGCCAGCCGGTCGATGCGACCGGGATGGTCGAGCGCCAGGCGATAGGCGACCCGGCCGCCGCGATCGTGCCCCGCGACCGAGAAATGCGCAAACCCCAGTCGCTCCATCACGATCACCAGATCCTGCGCCATGGCTCGTTTGGCGTAAGGGGCATGATCGGCTGTGGAAGGAGGGCAATCGCTGCCGCCGTATCCGCGAAGGTCGGGGCAAATCACTGTGAAATCGTGGGCCAGGAGCGGAGCGACGCTGCGCCACATCAGGTGGGTTTCGGGAAATCCGTGAAGCAGGAGGAGGGGCGATCCGGAGCCGGACCAGCGCAGGAAAAGGCTGGCCCCGGCGGCCTCGACCCGGGCCGACTCGAAGTCATCCATCAGGCCGGGCCGACTACCACCGGAACGACCGCGAGTCCTCTCACGACGCCGCGACGGGAGCGTCGGGCACGCCTGCGTCGCCTTGCAGCGGGTGCTCCTTTCGCAGGCGGGCCAGCTGGGCGCCGTCGGTGAGATCGAGCCTGAGCGGCGTGATCGAGACCAGACCCCGCTCCACGGCCCAGCGATCGGATGCTTCCTCCACTTCCTCGATCGGCTCGACGGTCAACCAGAAGTGTCGGCGCCCCATCGGGTCCTCACCCGGTACCACCCTGCCGTCATAGTGCCGTACGGACTGATGCGCCCACACCAGGCCGCTCGGCTCGGGGGGGAAGTTCACGTTGACCAGGCAGAGAGAAGGCTCGCCGATCAGGAGCTCCAGCACTCGATGGACGTAGGGCCGCAGCTTGGCGAAGTCCGGCTCCGTGCCCATGGTGGGAGTGCTGAGGGCGATGCCGCGAAGCCCCAGCAGCGCCGCCTGTTTGGCCGCGGCCAGAGTGCCGGAATGCCACATCGCGTTCCCCAGGTTGGGGCCCAGATTGATTCCGGAGAGGACCAGGTCGACCTTCTCCCACAGATGCACCCCGAGCGCCACGCAGTCGGCCGGAGTACCGTTCACCCGGTAGGCCTCGAAATCGCCGATCGGGGTCGGGCGGATCGAGAGCGGGCGCGAATGGGTGATCGCATGCCCCATGGAGGATTGCTCGACGTCCGGCGCGAAGATCCGGACCTCGGCAAATTCCTTCGCCACCTGCCCGAGCGCCAGCAGTCCCGGGCTGTAGATGCCGTCGTCGTTCGCGATCAGAATTCGCATGAGCCGAAGGTATGGATTCCACCTCTCGAGGTACGTGATGCGGGCCACGTTGGTGCACAATCCGAGCGCAGGCGACCGGCGCCACTCTCCCAAGCGTATCCTCCGGGAGCTGGCCGACGCCGGCTATGACGCGCGGGTTGCGCCGCGGGACAGGAAGGCCTTTCGCAGGGCCCTGGAGGACCCGGGCGACCTGGTGGTGGTGGCCGGCGGCGACGGCAGCATCAAGCAGGTGGCGGTGGCGCTCCTGGACCGGAGAATTCCCCTGGCCATCCTGCCGATCGGGACCGCCAACAACATCGCTAAGTCGCTTCGGATCAAGGGCTCGGTGGGCGAGCTCATCGCCGCCTGGAAGCACGGTCGGCGCATCCGACTCCCCGTGGGGACGGTCTCGGCCCCGTTCGGCACCATGCGCTTCGTGGAGTCGGTTGGCGCGGGCGTGTTCACCGAGCTCGTGGTTCGGGGCAAGGAGGAGGTGGAGGAGAATACCGGCGCCCTGACCGGCCACACGATGGACCGTGCCCTCCAGCTGCTCCATCGCATCGTCCTGGATCGCAAGCCCTCGACCCGCCGGGTGGTGATCGACGGCAAGGATCTCTCCGGCGAGTACCTCCTGGTGGAGGTGATGAATACGAGCATGGTAGGCCCCAATGTGCCGCTGGCTCCCGACGCGGATTTCCAGGACGATCAGCTCGACGTGGTCACGGTCACCGAGAAGGAGCGCGGGCGGCTGGCGGAATACCTCGAGGCTCGGCTCGCCGGCGGAGCGGAGGCGCCGCGGCTCACCGTGCGGAAGGGCAAGCGCGTGACCCTGCGCGCGTCGGCCCGGGAGCTGCACGTGGACGACGCCCCCTGGCACCCCGATCAGTCCGACGACGCGAGGGCGGCGCGTGCCGGGCAGGATGAAGGAGAAGTGACTGTGACGCTGGGAACCGGGGCGGTGGAGATACTGATCGGAGGATGATTCCCTTCACCCGCTCGATCATCTAGCTTGGTAAAAACAGCGGCAACGGCTCCTGGTGCGGAGGACCTACGGATGCGAGCTCTCATCGCGATGGGCGTGTGGCTTCTGGTCTTGGCCTGCTCCGACGGCTCGAACGGGATCTCCGACGGCTGTTCCACCAACGGAGGCGGTGCGCCCGGCAGCGTGACCGTCGGCAACAACTTCTTCCGCAGTGACCGCAACGGCACCTGCAATCCCGCCATCGACACGGTGGCCGCCGGCAGCACCGTCACCTGGAACTGGACCGGCACCACGTCGCACAGCGTCCGCTCCCAGGGCAACCCGAGCTTCACCAGCAGCGCGGTGCTCACCGGTGAGGATCAGACCTACAGTTTCACGTTCGATACCCCGGGCACCTACCAGTACGATTGCTCGGTGCACGCCTCCCAGATGACCGGACAGATCGTGGTCCAGTAGGACTCCCGTATGCCCTCCACCCGAACCACCGGCGCCCGCGCCGCTCCCACCCGAAGGCCGCGCGAGGACGAGATCGAAGCCTTCGGAGTGACCCATCCCGGCAAGGTCCGCCGCGACAATCAGGATCACTATCTCCTCTGTTCCCTTCGGCGCCAGGTCGTGGTCCGCGACTCCAGCATCCCTGATGCCGCCGCGCTCCTGGAGGACAGCGAGCGGCTGGCCTCCCTCGCGATGGTGGCCGACGGCGTGGGCGGCGCGGCCCGAGGCGAGACCGCCAGCCGGGTGGCGCTCACCGGCGTCACCAGGTACGTCACCCGGAGCATGCGTTGCTACTATCGCTCCGGAGAGGACGACCAGGAGTTCTACCAGGCCCTGCAGGAGGCCGCCCGGGAGTGTCACGAGGAGATCCTCCGCCGTGGACAGGAGGATCCCGAGTTCCAGGGCATGGCCACCACGCTGACGCTCTACCTCGGCATCTGGCCTCGTGCCTACCTGCTCCAGGTGGGCGACAGCCGCTGCTACCTGCTCCGCGACGGTGAGCTGGTGCAGATCTCCCGGGATCAGACCCTGGCCCAGGAGATGGTGGACCGCGGCATCATGAAAGTGGAACAGGTGGCTGGGACCCGCCTGGAACACACGCTCATCAGCTCGATCGGAGGAAGCCAGACCCAGCCCGTGATCTCCCGCTTCGACATGAACTGGGGCCATGTGCTGCTGCTCTGCAGCGACGGGCTCACCCAGCACGTGCCGAACGAGCGGATCCGCGAGGTGCTCCGCTCGATGAGCTCGGCCAGGCAGGCGTGCGAAACGCTGCTGCGCGAAGCGCTGGACGGCGGGGGCACCGACAACATCACGATCGTGGTGGGGAGAGCGGTGCAGCGAGAGGAGCGCGGTTAGGAAGGAACTGTCATTCTGAACGAAGTGAAGGGGGCCGTCTCAGCATGGCCCCCTTCGCTCTGTTCAGGGTGACGACACCGGTGACGAGTGCTCGATCAGCAGATCACCGCGGTATGGAACGCCTGATTCGCCAGGGCGCCGCCGAAGAAGAGCAGCTGCCGCACCTGGACCGCGAAGCTCTTGGGGGTCGGTCCCGGCAGGATCTCGACCGTGGCCGGAGAGAAGGGCACCGCGGTGTTGACCGAGCCGCGAGTGGCCAGCGCCGCGCAGGCACTGATGTCAATGTTAGACGTGATCCGGTAGTTGCCGGTCGACGTCCGGGTGGTCGAGCTGCCGATCGACGCCCGATGCGGTAGGCCGCTCGCCTTCACCACGGCAAACCGCGCTGAGCTGGTTCCCGGGCAGATGATGGCCAGGTGGAACGGCACTCCATCCTGAAGCCCACCGCCGGGGTTCTTGGTCTCGATGTAGACGGTCCGGGCATCGGGGCCCTTTCCGGTGTACACGCCCGACGGGTTGAACACCAGCGCGTTGGACGGATCAGCCACGGTGGCCAGGTAGGCGCAGCCAGCCACTGAGCTGGGGAACCGGACGTTGTACCGGCCGAAGCCGAGCGGGGTGAGCGTCGTGCCCGCGGTGGCCCGAACCAGGTCGGCCGAGTACCCGACCACGGCAAAACGGGTGCTGAGCGGACCGCAGGCCACCAGCAGATTGAACGGACCATCGGTCAGACCACCACCCTGATTCTTGGTCTCGACGTACACGCCGTTGGCGCTCAGGTGCCCGCCGGCCGTGAAGATGCCCAGCGCCTGGCTGTAGGCGTTCTTGGTGGTGGCGATGTAGGCGCAGCCGCTCACATTGCGGTCGAAGGTGACCTCGTAGCGCCCGACACCCAGGTAGGTCACGCTGGTGACCCGGCTCCCGCTGGCGAGCGTGCCGTTCAGGTTGACCACCGCCCAGAGATGGCGCTGGGTGAGTGCCGCGCCGGAGCCGGTCGGCTCGAGAGACGGCGCCGCCGCTTGGGGACGGGGGAGACCGCGCTCCAACGCCGCTTCGGGCCCGGGGCCGGTCGAATCCTGACATGCGGCGACCAGCGCCAGCGTGGCCATGGGGATCATGTAGCGCTTCATACGTTCCTCCTGCCGGGGGAGACCCTGTGGTCCGTCGCCGAATCCGCGCGCCCGCCGGCATTATGCCGGAGGAGGATTTCGCGTTGCGCCTGCAGGATCCAAAGCCCGAGAGGGCTCAGCGGCTCAGTCCTGGCATCCATTGTCCGTTCTCCCAGATCCAGAAGCGTGTCGGGCGTCGGTTCGGTCGCGGGAGACCGCGGAAGTGCGGTCTCATCCGGGTACACGGAAAACCGAGCCGAACTGGATCATCAGGCGGGAACTGGAGAAATGGGCGAGACTTAGCGCGCCGACTGCTTGACTGGCCGACCCGCCGTCGGTATCGTCGGCAGTGGAGCGCGTCACGGATCCCCCGCCCGCCAGACGCGCCGGCCGTATGACTCCTTCCTCAACTCCCGACGTTACGGCGCTGCTCCGGGCCTGGAGCGACGGCGACCGCACGGCCCTCGAGGAGCTGGTCCCCGTCGTGTACCGCGAGCTGCATCGTCAGGCCGAGCGCTACATGCGCGGGCAGCCCGCCGGCCACACCCTTCAGGCTACGGCTTTGGTCAATGAGGTCTACCTCCGGCTGGTGAGCCGCGAGCCCATCGACTGGAAGAGCCGGGCGCACTTCTTCGGCGTGGCCGCCAAGGCCATGCGCTCCATCCTGGTGGATCACGCCCGTGCCCGGCGCGCCTCGAAGCGGGGCGGCGGCGCTCACCAGGTGACCTTGGCGGCCGCGGACGACTCTGGGAGCCAGGAGGTCGAGGTGATCGAGCTGGACGAGGCCCTGCGGCAGCTCGCCGAGCTGGACCCGCGCAAGGCCCAACTGGTCGAGCTGCGCTGGTTCGGCGGCCTGAGCATCGAGGAGGCGGCCGAGGTCCTGGCGGTCTCGACCGCCACGGCGAAGCGCGAATGGAGGACGGCGCGCGCCTGGCTCAGGCGTGAGCTCACCCCCGACGGCGCCGGCTGAGACGCGATGCGACAGGAGCGCTGGCGGGAAGTGGAGGAGCTCTTCGAGGCGGCGCTGGAGCGCAGGCCGGAGGACCGCGCGTCGTTCCTGGACCAGGCCTGCGGCGACGACACCGTGCTTCGCCGCGAGATCGAGTCGCTCCTGACCGCCGACACCGATGC
This sequence comes from Gemmatimonadales bacterium, assembly GCA_036556625.1. Lineage (GTDB taxonomy): Bacteria > Gemmatimonadota > Gemmatimonadetes > Gemmatimonadales > GWC2-71-9 > CAVVWJ01. The sequence goes on along the minus strand of DATBJC010000113.1, from coordinate 18,678 downwards.
CGGCGACTTCCTGGAGCCGGGCATCCATCGCCCCGTGCTCCAGCCCGATCTTCTTCCGCGCCTCCAGGCGGTTCTCGGCGCTCGTTTCGTGCTCGATCGCGAGCTGGGCGGCGGCGGCATGAGTCGCGTCTTCGTGGCGGAGGAGACCACGCTGGGGCGCCGCGTGGTGGTCAAGGTGCTGGCGCCGTCACTCGCGGCGGAGCTGGACACCGAGCGGTTCCAGCGCGAGATCCGCATCGCCGCCGGTCTCCAGCACCCTCACATCGTGCCGGTCCACTCGGCCGGCGAGGGAGATGGACTCCTCTACTACACCATGCCGTTGGTGGAGGGAGAGTCCCTTCGACAGCACATCGATCGTATCGGCGCGCTCTCTCTGGCCCAGTCCGTGCGCCTGCTCCGCGAGCTGGCGGACGCGCTGGTCTACGCCCACCGGCGGAGGATCGTCCACCGCGATCTCAAGCCCGCCAACATCCTGCTCGCCGAAGGCCACGCCCTGATCATCGACTTCGGCATCGCCAAGGCGCTCTCGGCCGCGGTCGAGACGCCGCAGGCGAGCGGCGGTATCACGTCGACCGGCCTGGTTTTGGGGACGCCCACCTACATGGCGCCCGAGCAGGCCGCGGGCGATCCGGTGGACCATCGGGTAGACCTCTACGCCCTCGGCTGTGTGGCTTACGAGCTGCTGACCGGGGGGCCGCCCTTCAAGGGCGACTCGGCCCGGGAGGTGATCGCCGCCCACTTGGCGGACGATCCCGAGCCGGTGTCGGAGCGCCGGGCCGGCGTGCCGCCGGCGCTCGCCACAGTGGTGATGCAGCTCCTCGCCAAGCGGCCGTCCGACCGGCCGGAGTCGGCCGAGGAAGTGGGGCGCCTCCTGCAATCGCTGGAGATCTCGGATCTCGAGGATGCGCCGCCCCGAATGCGGAGCAAACCCGCCGTTCCTCCACCCCGCAAGTCCTCCAACCGCAGATGGGCGGGCCTGGCCGTGGCCGCTCTGGCTCTCGCGGCGCTGCTGGTGGCGGCATTCACCGGCGTCTTCGCCCGGTTGACTTCCCCAGGCGAACGACCCGGGGATCATCGCCTGATGCTCGCGGTGCTGCCGTTCGAAAACCTCGGCCGCCCCGAGGACGAGCATTTCGCCAACGGCCTGGCCGAGGAGATCACCAGCCGCCTGGCCAAAGTCCAGGGCCTCGGCGTCATCTCCCGCACCAGCGCCAGTCAGTACAAGGAGACCAACAAGTCGCTCAGGCAGATCGGCCGCGAGCTGGGGGTGGACTATGTGCTGGAGGGCAGCGTCCGATGGGAGGGCTCCGGCGGCGCGATCCGGGTCACGCCGCAGCTGATCCGGGTGAGCGACGACAGCCATCTCTGGTCGGAGCGCTATGACGCGAAGATCGCCAACGTGTTCGAGGTCCAGGCCACCATCGCCGAACAGGTCGCCCAGTCCCTGGATCTCACCATCACCGGACCCGAGCGGCAGGCGCTGGCGACCCACCCGACCGACAATATGGAGGCGTACGCCTACTATCTGCGGGGGAACGACTACCGGATCGGCAGCTGGGGAGAGATCAAGCGGCTCGACATCGCGATCGAGATGTACCAGAAAGCGGTGAAGCTCGACCCCGACTTCGCGCTCGCGTTCGCCCGGCTATCCCAGGCGCACTCCAGCCTCTACGCTTCGACCATCTTCGGAACCGATGAGAATCTGGAGACCGCGAAGTCAGCCGCGGAGACCGCGCTCCGGCTCCAGCCCGACCTGGCCGAGGCGCACATCGCGCTGGCCGACTACCACTACCGGGGGCGCCAGGCGTACGACGACGCCATGCGGGAGCTGTCGATCGCCGACCAGCTCCAGCCGAACAGCGGCGAAGTAGCCGAAGCGACCGGCCTGGTGGAGCGGCGGCGGGGCCGGCTGCGGGAAGCCGTCGCTCACCTGAAGCGGGCCGCGGTGCTCGACCCGCGCTCGGCCGACATCGCGCTCGACGTCGGCAGGATCGACTGGTTCCTGCGAGCGTACCCGGAGGCCGAGCAGCACCTGGACCGGGCCATCGCGCTGGCCCCGGATTGGGTGGCACCGTATGCCCAGAAGGCCTGGCTCTATGTCTCCTGGCGGGGAGACGTCCAGGAAGCGCGCAGCGTGCTCGCGGCCGCCATCCCGGCGGTCGGCCTCGGCAATCTGGCCGGCTACTTGAATCCCGACGCGATGTTCTTCCTCCCCCAGGAGGGGCCGCACGCCGCCGCGTTCCAGGAGCTGGCGCCGAGGGACTTCGAGGACGACACGGCCCTGTACGCGCTATGCAAGGTGGAATGGTACCGGCTCCGCGGGGCCCCGAAGCTGGTCCGGGCCTACAGCGACACCGCTCGGATCCAGCTGGAAGCGGAGCTGCGCGACAATCGCGGCCTGCCCTGGCGCCGCGGCTTTCTGGGCTACGCGTATGCCGGGCTGGGCCGCGGGGCGGACGCGATTCGCGAGGGCGTGGAGGCGGAGAAATTGATTCCCAGCTCGGCCGACCCGATGCAGCGCGCCTTCGTGACCTTCGCGCTGGCCCGGATTTATGCGTTCGTCGGCGACGGGGACGCCGCCATCGAGCGGCTGGAGTACCTCATGTCGATTCCGTCATTGGTCTCGACCCCCCTGCTGCGGGCGGACCCGACCTGGGCGCCGCTGCGCGACAATCCCCGGTTCCGGCGATTGCTGGAACCGGGCGCCGCTGGGGCGCCGGTGGCGACGCCGGATTCTTCGTAGGAGCGATAGGATCCGGTAACCTGAGTCGCCTGGCGTTGCTGTGTCATCCCGAGCGGAGCGAGGGATCGGCCAAGGCATGAGAGTGAGGCTCGATGCGCGATTGCAGGCGAGCCGATCCCTCGCTCCGCTCGGGATGACAGCCTCAGCTCAGCTCGATCCGCACGTGGAGCGGATCCCCCTCGACGCCAAGCAGGTTCGCCAGCGTGCGGTTTCCGTGGCGGCGGAACTGGAGCGCCACCCGCGATCCCCCGATCCCCAATCCCGTCACCGACAGCTCGTACAGGAAATCCGGGAGCACCGGGTCCCGCACGTGCAGCACCCGCGCGGGTGCCTCCGCGTAGATCCCCAGCATCGCCTGCAACAGCATGAACAGCGACCCGGAGGCCCAGGCCTGAGGCGAGCAGCTCACCGGATACGACACCGGGTGATAGCCGGTCGAGCGGGGCATTCCGCAGTACAGCTCGGGCAGACGCTGAAAGTCCGCGTGGATCCCCGCATCATAGAGCGCGCGCACCACCGGGAGCGCGCTCCGGGCGTGTCCGTACAGCGCCATGCCGAGCACGACGATGGCGTTGTCGTGAGGCCAGACCGAGCCATTGTGATAGCTCATCGGATTGAACACCGGGTGCGCCGCGCTCAGCGTGCGGATGCCCCAGCCCGAGAAGAAGTCCGGTTGCAGAAACCCGGCAGCCATCCGCTTCGCCTGCTCCGGCGTCGGCACCCGGCTCCACAGCAGGTGGCCCGCGTTGGTGGTGGCCGTCGCGATCGGTCGCTTGTCCCGGTCGAGCGCCAGGGCGAACGTCCCCAGCTCCTCGCTCCAGAACGCGCTGCGAATCCTCCGCCGCAGGTCCTTGGCCTCCTGGCGCAGCACTGAGGCGCGATCCGGCTGTCCCAGGTGCTGGTACAGCTCGGCCATCCGGATCTTGGCGTCGTACACATAGCCCTGAGCCTCGACCAGCGCGATCGGCGGCTCCGGCAATCGGCCGTCGGGATAAGGGACGCCGTCGCCGGAGTCCTTCCAGCCCTGGTTCACCAGTCCCTTCTCGGAGGTGCGGGCGTACTCCACGAAGCCGTCCCCATCGAGATCGCCGTATCGGGCGATCCATTGGAGCGCCCGGTCCGCATTGGGCAGCAGCTCGCGCACCAGCCCCGAGTCGCCGGTCCAGCGCCAGGTCTCGTGCAGCAGGATGAGCCAGAGGGGAGTCGCGTCGATGGTGCCGTAGTACGGCACGTGGGGGATCTCGCCGGTCCGCGCCATCTCGCCGCGGCGCAGCTCGTGGAGGATCTTGCCCGGCTGTTCTTCGGTGTAAGGGTCCTCCCGGTTGCCCTGCCGGGTCGCCAGGTAGCGCAGCGTGGCGATCGCGACCTCGCGGTTGAGCGGCAGTGCCTGGAGCGAGGCGATGATGGAGTCGCGGCCGAAGATGGTCGAATACCAGGGAATGCCGGCCGAGATGACCGGCTCTCCATCCACTTCGACATAGAGCGCCCGCAGGTCGTCGCTGGCCCGGCGCAGAAGGTGGTCGAAGTCGCTCACGTCGGTGGTCCACCGGCTGCACCGCTCCTGCCATCCCCGGTAGGTGCGGGCCAGGGTCTCCCGCTGACGATCGAAGCCGTCTACCGGTACCACGGACCGCTCGGGACCCTCCTCGGTGAGCACCTCCCATTCCAGCTCGAAGCGATCCTCCCGCTGCAGCCGCAGCGCCCAGCGCGCGCCCGATGCGCTGAGCCGGTCGGGCCGGCGACCGAAGCGCACGATGCTTCGCAGCAGCTTCCCATCGCGTCCGCGGTAGGCGAAGACGAGCACGTCGCCTCGCGCCTCGGGGGCGAAGTACTGACCCCGCGCCTCCCGCACCCAGCCGCGCACCTCGAAGATGTCCGCGAAGTCCGCCCCCAGCGCGAGCTCGATCCAGTACTCCAGCGGTGCCCGCAGGTGACTGGTCAGACACACGCGTTCGGCGAGATGGTCGGTGAGCAGCGGCTCCCGCCGGATGTGAATCACGTTCCGGGGATCCCACGGATCGCCGCCGAACGGGAGATCGTTGATGGCCAGGTCCACCTGGGCGCCGTACGCACTGGGCACCTGCGCGGAGAGCAGCGTGGGGGGACCGCCCCGGACCGAGAGCCGGGAGTGGCTGAGAATCCTGGTATCGTCCTGGAAGAGGCCGAGGGAGCTGGCGCCGGGGGGTGTGATGTCGCCCTGCGAGTTCACCAGCAGGAACAGGCGGTCGTGCTTGAGCACCAGTGCCCGCTCGGCCATGGACTGCACCCGGGCGATGCCCGAGTAGCCCACAGCCTCTTCCATCGGTACCGGCCGGAGATCGCTCTCGATGGCGGTCTTCATGCGGCGGTGATCGGGTGCTTACCGGCGCGCCTGGTCCGGGCGGGTGCCGCCTGGTACAGCCGCTCGTAGTCGGCCACCATCCGGTGGCGATGAAACCGCTGAATCGCGTGCGCCCGCGTGAGGGTTCGATCGAGCTCATCTACCGCACCACCCGGTCGGATGAGGTCGGCCAGGTGCTCCACCGAGCTGGCGATGAATCCGGTGACGCCCTCTTCGATCAGCTCCGGGGCGCTGCCTCGGGGGAACGCGACCACCGGACAGCCGGACATCATCGCCTCGATCAGAATCAGGCCGAACGGCTCGTCCCATTCGATCGGCGCCAGCAGGGCTCGCGCGCCGGCCAGGAGAGTCGCCTTCTGCCCGGTGCCCACCAGGCCGAGATAGGTCACCGAGGGTTCCTGGAGCAGCGGGAGCACTCCGGCTTCGGCGAACTCCCGGTCGGTCGGGTCCACGTCCCCCGCCAGGCGGATCGGTACCCCCGCGCGCAGGGAGGCCTCGATCGCCGTGTGGGGACCCTTCTCGCTGGCAAAGCGCCCTACGAAGCAGACGTAGGACTCGGGCTCACTCAGGTGGTACCGACTGGGATCCAGCCCGTGATGGATCACCGCACTGGAGCTGACACCAGTCTCACGGCGCGACTGATCCCTGGAGATGGCCACGAACTCCACTTCGGGGAATCTGCGATAGTAGCGGGAGAGGGGCTCCTCGCGGGCGTGATGCAGTGTGTACACCAGACGCGCGCTCGGCACCAGCCGGCCCAGGGCGAGCGCGCAGGGCGAATGGGCGTGCACGATGTCGAAGTCGCCTTCGGCCACCTGGCTCAGCGCCCAGGAGACATGGTCCAGGTCGGCGTATGGTTCAGGTGGCCACTGGGGCGCATCGTACAGTGCGCGGAGCGACGCACGGGTATCGGAGTCACCGGTGGCGAAGAGGGTGACCTCGTGCCCTCGTTCCAGCAGTCCTTCCACCAGCTCATGTACGACCAGCTCGGTTCCGCCGTAGTCCCGAGGCGGCACCGCCACGAAGGGGGTCGAGATCATCGCGATGCGCAAGATTCCGTCCTGCGAATGGTACGGCCTGCCCGCGCCGCGCGAACCATCGCAGGGCGCTCCCTCCATTGTATAGCGTAATCCTGTCTCCGGCCCAGGGGTGGTCGCCGTGGCGCAGCGCACAGCCTTCCGCGAGGATGGCTACCCCGCGCAGATTCGGATGCCGTACCGCCCCATCAGTCGCCGATAGCTCGCCAGCTTTCGCAGTGGATCCAGCACCGGCGTGCAGCCGGGGCTCTGGTCCCTTCCGAGCAGCTCGTGGCGCTCCAGGCTCACGCCGAGCTGCTTGACGGCACCCTCCAGATCTCCCAGCGCCATCGCGACCATCGCCCGATCGTAGGCGTCACCGCCACCCGGCTGGCCGGCGACCTCGGCACCGATGCGCCTGACATCCGCCAATCGGCCGGCCCGGCCATAGGTCCACGCGGCCACACCGCGCCACCCGGCGCCGCGCCAGGTCAGGCCGGCAGCCAACGGCGGATCGAGCCCGAGCTGGGCGAGCGCGCTGTCTGGATGGCCAGTCAGACCATGAAGCCACGCGAGGACCACACGGGTATAGGTGAACGTCGAGTCCAGCTCCAGAGCCCGGCGGGCCGCCGTAAGCGCTTCGGGATAGCGCCGTGCGGAGAGGAGGATCACCGCCAGATCGGTCCGGATGACGGGGGAGAGAGGGTCCAGCTCCATCGCTCGGGTGGTCTCGGCCAGCGCGTCGTCCACCCGGCCCTGCCCCTGGAGGATAGCGCTGTGCCACAGATGGGTGGTGGGGTCGTTGGCCGCGAGCCCCAACACTCGCTGAAATTCCGCGTCCGCTTCGGCCAGCTTGACCTGATTGCCCAGCGCGGTGGCGAGCGCCAGATGGGCATCGGCGATGGTGGAGTCGAGGCTCAGCGATCGCCTGGCGGCCGAGATGCCCAGGCCGGTCACCGAGTCCACGTTCAACGATTCGTACGATGGAATTACCACGTACACCAGCGCCAACCCGGCCCAGGCGCGTGCGAAACCGGAGTCGCGTGCGATGGCCGCCCGGTACTCGTCGATCGCCTTGAGCAGGCCGGCCGCGCCTCGCCGAGCGAAAAAGTAGCGGCCCCGCAGGTAGTGCTCGTATGCTACCGGGTCCGCGGTGCCCCTTCGCTCGCCGGCCACGACCGCGGCCGTTCCGCGAAGCGTGGGCTCCAGCTCCGATACGATGGCACGGGTGAGCTCGTCCTGGAGCGCGAACACGTCGGACGACCGCCGCTCGTACTCGTGTGACCAGCGCTGGAAGCCGTCGGCTGCGCTGGAGAGCTGCACCGTCACCCGCAGCCGGTCGCCGGCACGCCGTACGGTTCCGGCAATCACCCCAGCGACTCCCAGCTCACGGCCGATCTCCTGCACCGTCGCGGCCTTTCCTTTATAGGCGTAGGATGAGGTGCGTCCCGCCACCCGGATATCCGGCAGTCCGGCCAGGGCGTGGGCCAGCTCGTCGGTCATGCCGTCGGAGAAGTACTCGTCCTCGGGATCGCCACCGGTGTTGACGAAAGGAAGGACGGCGACGGAGTGGATCGGGCCGGCCGGGTTGTCTTTGCCGCCACCTGGCACCGCAGTCTCACGCCGTGAGAACACCACACCCAGCGCCAGGATTAGGGTGAGCATGCCGGCGACCACAGCCGCGAGTCGCCGGCGCGCCTTGCCGGCCCGCAGCGGGATACCATCGAGCGCCCGCACCACCTCCACAGCACTCGCCGGCCTATCGGCCGGCAGCTTGGCCAGGCAGCGCATCACCAGCGCAGCCAGCGCCGGCGGCACGTCCGGCCGCCGCCGGGTCAGCGGCTCCGGCCGCTGGATGGCGTGCGCGGCAATCAGCTCAGCCGGCGATCGGCCGGTGAAGGGCGGCGCCCCGGTCAGCACTTCGTAGGCGAGGCAGCCGAAGGCGTAGATATCCGCGCGATGGTCCGTGGCCGGATCACCGGCGCCCTGCTCCGGCGCCATATAGGCCGGCGTTCCCAGCACGACGCCGAGAGTGGTCTGCCCGGCCCGGTCTTCCCCGGTGGCGGCGGTGAGTGCCTTGGCGATGCCGAAGTCGGTCACCATGGCGGTCCCGCCGGTGAGCAGCACGTTCTCCGGCTTGATGTCGCGATGGACCACACCATGCTCGTGAGCGTGGGCCAGCGCCCGCGCCACGTCGCGCAGCAGACTCACCGCTTCGGCCAGGGGAAGCGGCCCCTGCGCCAGCCGGCCCCGCAGAGTGGTGCCCTCGAGGTACGGCATGGAGTACCAGGGGAGCCCCTCGCTCTCCCCCGCGGTCAGCAGTGGAACGATGTGCGGGTGGGTGAGCCGTGCGGCGAAACGGATCTCCTGGCGGAACCGCTCGCTGCTCACGGCGTGGGCCAGCTCGGCCGGCAGGGTCTTGATCACCACCCGGCGGCCGAGCGCGGTCTCTTCGGCCACGAAGACACTGGACATGCCCCCGCCGCCGAGCTGGCGCTCGATGGTGTAGGTACCCGCGAGGGTGCGCTGCAGAGAAGAACGAAGGTCAGGGATGGTGTCGGACCGGTTGGGGGATCATAGAATCTAGCCACCCCTCGCCCAGGTCTGCGGATGGACGGCAGCCCGGCCAGCGCACGGTCCTGCTGTCTCGCCACCCACCATTCAATCGTTAGATTCGTACACCACTCCACCAACGATCGATTCGCGCATGGGCGCTGCGCTTTCCCATGAACGCGATCAATCTCCCGAATTCAGTTGGCGGCGAATTTGGAGACGCAGACCGAAGAGAGTTCGCTTCTCTTTCACGAACTGGCAGAGGCGCTGGCTCCCCACCTGTTGCTGGTACGGCTTCTTGGCCAGGGCGGCATGGGGCTCGTGTATCTGGCACGCGATCCCGCACTCAAGCGCCTCGTGGCCGTGAAGGTCCTCTCCCCGGTACTCGCCCGCGATGAGACGGCTCGCCTCAGATTCGCTCGTGAAGCGGAGACGATGGCGGCGATGTCACATCCCAACATCGTCAGTGTCTATCAGGTCGGTGAGCTCCCACGCTCCGGCACCAGCTATTTCGTCATGCAGTACATCAGCGGAAAGACGCTGAGCGACGTCTTCCCGCTCGGCACCCCCACCGCCGAGGGGAAGGTACGCCGTTGCCTCGGCGAAGTTGCCTACGCCCTGGCTGCGGCACACCGGATAGGCGTCGTGCATCGCGACATCAAGCCAGCCAACGTCATGCTCGACCCCGACAGCGGAAGGTACCTGGTGCTCGATTTCGGCATCAGCGCCGTTCTATCCGCCCCGGACGCTGCTGCTGAGCATGGCGCAGCTCTCACGTCGGAGCACGTACGTATTGGGACGCCGCGATACATGAGCCCGGAGCAGGCTTCCGGTCTGGAAGTCACCGGGAAGAGCGACGTGTACAGCCTGGGATGCTTGGCATATGAGCTGCTCACCGGTGAGCCGCCCTTCAAGACCGCCAACTCGATGGAGATGCTTGCGTCTCACGTCTTGAAACCACCTCCCAAGGTGAGTACCAGAAGACCTGAGCTTGATCCGCAGTTCTCCGGGTTGGTTGATCGGTGCCTTGGCAAGCGACCGGAAGGGAGACCCAGCGCTGAGGATCTCACGCGCGCCTTGCTGCCGGCTCTCAAGTCGCCGATTGAATGGCCTCCTCCCGGACTCGAGCCACTCCGCGGATTCGGTGCGACCTGGGCGAGGATTGCAGGTGTGGTGGCGCTCACGGCGACGTTGTTCTTCATCGAGCTGATGATCCAGCCCAGCGTCAGCAGGCCATGCTGCTGGCACCTGCCTGAGTTTTCGTTTCTCTGGAACGTGCTCAAGCATCTTTCGTATGTCACCCCGATTCATCTCGATGACCCGGATGCGATGTCGGTCTGGTATTTCATGTTGGATGCGACGTTCATAGCGCTGCTGGTTCAGCTTCCTGTATTGACCATACGCAGCTGGCAACTCGCCGTGAGGCTGCGCCAGGGGGCACGGGCCGGTTATCCGGTGGGAACCTTGTTTGACGTGGCGTGGGACGACCGCGGCGATACCAGCGACCTGGTGAACGGAACAGGCCATCAGTCTCTCCTGTCGGAGACAGATCGTGCCTCGATCCTTGGCCTGCGGCGGGTCCTGTCCATTCTGTGGGTCACGACCACGCTACTGGCGCTGACAGTTCCTATCGCGTGGCTGTACCTCGGCGCGTACGTCCCCTGGTCCGAGGAGGCCCCGGTATTGGGCCTGCTGGACGTGTTTGCCTTGTGGAGCTTGCCAGGCCTCGCGCTCATGGCCGCCTTTGGTACGACCGTCATAATGTGGCGCCGCATGCCGGGATCCTCCCGCCGTGATCACAAGGTTTTTGGCACGCCGTCAGTCCTCCATATCCCCAGAGAGCTGGTTTCCGTGTGGCTTACTTCGGCTGGACGGGAAGCCCCGGCTTCTCGCCCTCTGGTTCCACTTTGGCTACTTCCGGTCGTCACTCCACTATTCGCATCAGTCCTCACGTTGATCGCGTCGGTCGTCTTGACCGTTGTCTTCAAGAGCACCGCACGGTTGACGACGAGTGCGACCGAAGCTCGATCGTGGATCGAGCGTACCTCGAGTTCGTCCTCATCCGGCGGCGCACTCGAGCCGTCGACTGCCGCCGTACTCGCGCTCGCAGCCAACCCGATGATAGAGCTCGCACGCGGGCAGGCTGAACGCATCGATTTCCTAGCTCGGAGAAGGATTGGAGAGACGCCACTCGCCGATGTCTCCTACTGCCTGAACTCCAGGCAGGTGCTGTTCGGTCGCGTCAGGCGCATCGGTGGAGCCGATCCCCCCGGAGACCGGCTCATAGACTACCGTCTCACCAGGTGGCGTGGGCACGCGTTACAGGCCGCGGGGCTGGGCGGGCTGATCCGCCGGTCAGCGAATTGCAGCGTGGTTTTGGGAGGGGAAGTTTCGACCGTTGATGATTCGCGGTGATCAGTCTGCCGTAATGCGCGGAAACCTAGGGGATGATCGTCAGTGATACATCGATGCTTGCCGACTGGTACTCGGGGGCAGCGACTGTCACGAAGCCATTATAGACGCCTGGACCGAGATCCTGGGGAGATGCCGTAAGCAGAACCGTGCGCGTATTCCCAGTGGTCGTGACTGCTGCAGCCAGCCAGTCGGCTGGTGGCTGTCCGTCGTAGCTGACCGTAACTGACAGGCCTTCAGCCTGTGTGACACTGACACTGCGGGACTGAGTCATGGGGTCACCGATCTCGACCGTCCATTCGACCCGGAAAGGATCCACCTCGATGGGAAGGGGACTAGCGTCACTCCCACCCCCGCACGACGTAAAGCCGCTAGCCCCCAAACACACAATGGCCAACCAGCCTAAGACTGCTGCTCCCGAGTGATCAGTCAACCTACAAGTCGAGGAATTCATCGGCAGACATCGCAGTGCCCAATCGTGCTTCTCGGTACGGCGCTGGTCAAGAGAGATACCGAGTTGCCCCGAGCCATCCTTCACTTCGCGGGCATCGCCTTCCCCTTCAACTCCACCAGGATCAACTCGAAGGGCTTGGCGCCGACATTCTCGGGCACATGGGTATCCCTATCGCCCCACATGGTGCTTCCGGCTTTGACCGTGGCCTCCTCGCTCTTCCCGTCCGCCGTGGTGAACTTCACTTGGCCATCGGTCAGGAACACCGCGACACTCGCGGGGTGCTGGTGCCTCACCGACTTCTCACCAGGCCCATAGCGGATCCGCAGCACCCGCACCTGATCGTTTTCCAACTCCACCTTATAGTGCTTGGGATCGACGGCCACGGCGTCCTGGGCGTATGCCGAGATCGCGGGGGCGACGCCGAGCGCCGCCGCCAACAGTACCGGTCGCATGTCTGTCTCCGTGGTGCGTTGGTTGCGCTAGCAACTACTCCCCGCGAGTCGCTTCGGACCGGAAGGTGCTCACCGAATCAGGCCCTTTGGCCTGGTAATGCGCCGTGATCACGGATACCAGCTTGCCGTCCTGCAGCCGATTGACGCTGCGGGACGTCACCTGAATCCCTTTCCGCACGACGCTCTCGAAGGGACCGGCTTCGGTGACGATGCTGTCGCCGTTTACGGCGAGAACGCGCACCGGAACCGGTGGCCGGTCCGGGAAATGGATCTCCCATCCCATGGTGTCGGCAGTAGCCACCATTTGGTAGGTGCGGAGGGTGGAATCACCAGTCTCGGCCATCAACCGCACATTCCACTTGCCGGCGACATCGCTCAGGGCGATCGGGGCGGCGGCCGGCGCCGCAGCACCGGCGTCGGCCATCGCGTCCTCGGCAGGCTGCTCCTTCGACTTGCTGCAGCTCGCGAGCAGGACCGCGCAGCAGCACAGCGCAAGGCGGCGCATCAGAACCTCCAGGCAGAGGTGTACCGACGAAAGCTGTGGGGGAGACGCGGAGAACGTACGTCGTGGGAAGAGAACGCGCAATTCGCGGGCTGTAGACGCCGATCCGTGTCATCCGGAGCCCTTCGACTGCCCTGAGCGCAGTCGAAGGGTTCAGGATGGCCAGACTACTCGTCCGGCCCCACCGGATGCGTGGTCGGCAGCGCGTTGCCGATGGCCACATGGTTCCCCTGGCCATCGGTGTCGAAACACCTGGGGTGCTCGAAGCCGTCCACCGTGCCCACGGTAAAGATGATGTTATCGGTATTGCTGTCGGCGTCGGGACCAGCGGGCACATTGTCCAGGTTCAGCGCGTGACGGAGCTTCCAGGCGACGATGTGGTCGGTGCACGAGGTGTCGCCGCTCACGCCGATCCCACCCAGCAGCCTGCCGGTGGGCGAGTAGAGCGCCAGACCTCCTCCGAAGACATTGATGCCGCCGATCCGCTCGCCGATCATCGGATCGTTCCGGGCCCCGTAGGCCGAGGCGGGACCTTTGTACGCCACCCTGGTATCGATCGGGTTGCTCTCCTGCAGGCCGAAGAGACTACCGCCCGGCTGCACCGCGGCGAACAGGTTCGCGGTGGCCAGGGCGAAGCCTTCCAGGCTGAACGCGTTGGCGGTGTTCGCCTTCTGGGCCGAGATCACCCGGCTGCCCGGCCACTGGTCGCCGCGGCCCTCACCGCTGAACACCAGGTCGACCACCCGGCCGTTTCGATCGAGGATGGTCGCCCACATCTCGAAGCCCAGGCCGCCGTTCTGCTCCTCCAAGACCTGGCGCAGCTGGGCCCGAAGAGCGTCGTGGTCGGGAAGCGCCTGGGCCAGGCTGGCGAGGTCGGTCGTCGGACTGGTGGCTTGGTCTCCACTACAGCCGGCTGCGACCAGGGCGCAGCCGGCCAGGAGTGAAAGGGCGTGGAGCGTACGCATGGGGCAGACTCCTTTCCGGTTCACTGCGTTTCCAGGGAGACCACCCCGACCCCGGTGACCGTGCTGTCGCCCGCCGCGGTGAACTTGCCGCGCAGCGTCACCCACTGGTCTTCGGCCGACGGTTTGGCCGCCAGGAAGCCGCGCGCCTGCATCTCGAACTCGGCCGAGATTCGTCCGGACTCGACGGCGGTGATCGTCACCCAGCCGGACTCGCCGTGGAAGAACCCTTCCGGGCGCTCCACCGTGCCGGCGATGAAGCAGGGATGGAAGTGCCGCCCGGCGAAGGGCTGCTCCGGCAGCGAGGACCGAACCGGATACCGGCCCGGGCGAAGCGGCTCGTCGGCGTAGGTGTACAGCAGCAGCGCCGCATTGGCCCGGGTAGCGCCGAGAGAGATGGCGATGACCGGACGCTGGCTGACGGGGTCGTGAACGATGCCGTACCGCGCCTCGTCGCTGCTGACTGCGAGCGAGAGGGCGCCCCTGGACTCCAGGGCGAAGTACGCGGCTGGATCCGCGGGCAGCGAGAGCGCGATGGTGGCGAGCAGGCCGACGGCCGAGGAGCGGGCGAGCACGGGAACCTCCGGATCAGGGTGGTGGGCCCCCTGAGCTAGCTGGGGAAGGGGGGCCGCATTCCCACATGCGCAGGTCCGGCCGAAATCCCGCCAGTCGGCGTTGCCACCCCGCGGAACGCGCCCTACGTTTTCCCCAGCCACCCAGCTCCGAGGCAGCCAATGAGCGGCCCGGTCGACAGCACCACCTCCGCCGCCATCACCGGCTTCCTGCTGGAAGCCCGCGCCGGCGATCGCGACACCATGGACCGGCTGTTCCGGTCGGTCTACGACGAGCTGCGGCGCATCGCGCACCACGCCCTGCGCGCCGAGCGCAGCGAGCACACCCTGGGCACCACCGGCCTGGTGCACGAGATGTACTTCAAGCTGGTGGACCAGAGCCGGGTCGAGTGGCGCGACCGCGCGCACTTCTTCGGGGTGGCCTCCCGCGCGATGCGGCAGATTTTGGTGGACTACGCGCGGCGCCGCGGCGCCGTGAAGCGGGGAGGCCGGGTCCAAGTACAGGCGCTCGAGGAGGGGCTGGTGCCCGCGGAGGAGCGCGCCGACGCCCTCCTCGCCGTGGATGAGGCGCTCACCCGACTGGCGGCGCACGATGCGGCACTGGCCCAGGTCGTCGAGTGCCGCTTCTTCGCCGGCCTCACCGAAGAGGAGACCGCGGAGGCCACGGGCGCGAGCCTGCGCACGGTGCAGCGCCAGTGGCGCCGGGCGAAGGCCTGGCTCTATCAGGAGCTGAGTACCTGACCGCGGACGGCTTTTCGTGGGAGGAGGCCGACCGGCTGTTCGAGGAGGCGCTCGAGCTGCCGCCCGCCGAGCGCCGGCGCTGGCTGGAGCAGCGCTGCGGCGGCAACGCCGCCCTCCGGCAGCAGGTCGAGGCCCTGCTCCAGGCCGACGCAGCCGCCGGCAACTTCCTGGAGCGCGGCGGGTGGCAGATGGCCGAGCCGTTGCTGGCGGAGCCGGAGGAAGCGGCGGTGGGGCGGATGATCGGCCCCTATCGCGTAGTACGCGAGTTGGGTCGTGGCGGCATGGGCGTGGTCTATCTGGCCGACGGGGCCTCCGGGGAGCGGGTGGCGCTCAAGCTGATCAGGCGGGGAATGAACTCGGAGCAGATCCACCGGCGCTTCCTCGCCGAACGGCAGATCCTCGCGCGGCTGGCGCACTCTCACATAGCCCGGCTGCTGGACGGCGGGATGAGCGCCGAGGGGCAGCCCTATCTGGCGATCGAGTACGTGAAAGGAACCTCGATCACCACCCACTGCGGCCAACGGCAACTCGATGTCGAAGCGCGACTCCGGCTCTTCCTCGAGGCCTGTGAGGCGGTGCGCTACGCCCACCTGCACCTGGTGGTGCACCGCGACCTCAAGCCCTCCAACATCCTGGTGACGCCCGACGGCCAGGTGAAGCTGCTCGACTTCGGCATCGCCAAGCTGCTGAGCCAGGACCCCGGGACGGCTGATGGCGGGCTCACCGCGACCGGCGTGCGGGTGATGACGCCGGAGTATGCCTCACCCGAGCAGGTGCGCGGAGAGCCGGTGACGGCGGCGACCGACGTCTATGCCCTGGGACTGGTGCTCTACGAGCTGCTCACCGGCCAGCGGGCGCAGCGCATCGAGGTACGCGCGCCAGGCGACATGGAGCGGATCGTGTGCCAGCTCGTGCCCGAGGCGCCCAGTCGGGTGGCGAGTGGTCCGTTCGGCCGGCGGCTGCGGGGCGACCTGGACACGATCACGCTCAAGGCGCTGGAGAAGGAGCCCAACCGCAGATATCCCTCCGTCGAGGAGCTTTCGGCTGATCTCCGCAGGCACCTGGACGGGCTGCCGCTGACGGCGCCGCGGCGTCGCCGGCTCGGCTTTCGGCCATCTTCCCCGTGAACTCGATGGGGTCCCGGTTGTCCCCTATGCTCACTGCCGCGCCGAGGGCGCCTGGTCAGCGGCAGTGAAGATCTTTCCGAACTCGTAGGCCCCCATGTCCGTCACTGCGATGCCGTCTCCATTGCCGTCGTGCGGCCTCGGGAACCCGCGGATATCGGTCCGCGGCGCGTCCACGTCGGTCCCGTGGTCTACCGCCGGATCACCAGCCGCAGCGTCACCCGACCCTCGGCCGCGATCGCACCGCCGTTCACTGCCTGGTTATCGCGGAACACCACCCGGCTGACGATGAGGGACACCGGGGCGGTGAGCCCGAGCGCCTGGATGCCGCCTCCCTCCGAGTTTGCTATCCGCCCGCCCCGCTCGATGGTGAGCAATTCAATCCGTCCCGAGGCGCCATTCTGAACCCGGATAAGACTGAAGCTGTGGTCGCCTCGAATGATGGTCCGCTCCGGACCCATACCGACGAGGGCGAAGTTGCGGAGCTTGTCGATCACATGATTGGGCGTGAGAGAGGGAAATCTCTGGGCGTAGACACCTTGCGCCAACCCTACGACGGAGCCGTCCTTCGCGGCGGCGAGTCCCTCGGACAGAGTGTTGAACGGATGCGCCCGGCTGCCGTCCTCGGTCCCGGTCCGGTTCGCGACGTCGACGAACACCGTCGTCCGCCCGGGGAAGGGCCCGAACGAGAGGGCGGCCCCAACGGCGGCGGAACCCGCTCCGGGGGCCCCGGCGGCCCGGCCGGCGTTTGTTCGGAGGCGCACCCCGCCAGGGCGAGGGCAGGCAGGATAGAAGGTTTGAGATGGCGCGGCATGGTGACCTCCGCTGCGAGGGTCCCGGTTCACCGACTCCACGGGACGCTGGCGGGAAGCATCAAGCCGTTGTCAAGCGCGCTTCACAGCGTCGGACTGCAGCGAGATCCTGAAACGCAGCCTGGACAGCTCGAGCCCTCCACACAGCGGTGCGCGCAGCAACTTGCAGCGCATGCCCCCCTGCCTAGCGGGAAACTGCCTCCCTCTGCTGCCCGCAGGCGGATGAAAAGCGAGGTAATTGGTCTTCACAGGCCAGGTTGCCGCCCGCCGAGTGGCTGGTACGACAAATGCCGCGCTGAAGGTCCCGGGGGCCGGGATTCCATGCACAAACCACTCAGCGGACGTCAGCCGCAGCCAATGGAGCGAGAGGTGGACCGCCTGCTCGCTCAGCTCTCCCATTTCGGCTCCGCGAACCTGCCGGGTGCCGAGCAACGGGCCACTCCCGCTCCGGCCACCGTCATCCTGCATCGCACGGCTGCGGCCTCGGTGGCTCTCCCAAGTCGCCGCGACGTCGCCGCTCTCTGGGCCCGCGCTTTCCTCGCCGTCGCCTTGGGGGGACTCATGACCCAGTGGCCCTACCCCCACGGCTGCGGCTGGCCCCTGCTCGGCTACCTCGGCGCCGTCTTCACGGTCTTACTCGCCGCCTCCTGGGTCGGGATCGCTACCTGGAAGCTGCGCAGCGCGGTGGCCCACATCCTGTCACTCATCCTGTTCTTCTGGGGAACGGTGCTGGCGGCCGAGCAGCTGCTGCCGCGCATCGGCTATGCGGCCGACGAGGCGTCATGGGAATGTCCCCTCACCCAGGGAACAGCAGCCGCACCGTCCACACCGCGATGACCATGGCGGCGAAATCCGCCAGCAGCCCCGCCGGCACCGCGTGCCGCGTCTTCCGGATGTTCACCGCCCCGAAGTACACCGCGATCACGTAGAAAGTCGTCTCGCTCGATCCGTACATCACCGCCGCCATCTTCACCAGGATCGAGTCCTCCCCGTACTGGTTGATCATGTCCACCACCAGCGCGGCCGAGCCCGAGCCGGAGAGCGAGCGGATCACCGCCATCGGCAACAGCTCGGCCGGGAACCCGATCAGACCGAGCGCCGGATCCAGCGCCCGGGTCAGCGCCTCCATCGCGCCGCTGGCCCGGAACATCGCGATGGCGAACAGGATCGCTACCAGGTAGGGGATGATGCGCACCGCGACCTGGAATCCCTCCTTGGCTCCTTCCACGAAGCTCTCGTAGACCGGCACCCGCTGGTACAGGCCATAGAGCGGGAATCCCACCAGGATGATCGGCAGCACGAAGTAAGAGAGCAGGCTGATGACGTCGCGCGCGGTATCCATGGCGGCCTCAGGCCTTCCGGTTGGGGTCGGAGGCGCGATAGCCCGGCAGCCGGCCGAGCAGTCTCACCGCCACGATGGCGACGATGAGACCCAACCCCGTCGTGGTGAGAATCGGGAAGATCAGCGTGTTGATCTGCGTGCCCATCAGCGCCAGCAGCAGCACCGGCGGGACCAGCTGGATGCCGGCGGTGTTGATGGCCAGGAGCATGACCATCGGGTTGGTAGCGGTGTCCTCCGACGGATTCAGGCTCTGGAGCTCCTCCATCGCCTTGATGCCGAACGGAGTGGCCGCGTTGCCCAACCCGAACAGGGTGGCCGTCAGGTTGAGCGCGATCATGCCGAGCGCCGGGTGATCGGCCGGCACGTCGGGAAACAGCGGGCGCAGGATGGGCCGGACCAGCTTCACCAGCGCGAACACGATCCCCGAGTCCTCCGCGATCTTGAGGATGCCGAGGAACAGCGCCAGGACGCCCACCAGCCCGATCGCGATCTCCGCGCCGGTCTTGGCGAAGTCGAGGGCCGCGGAGGCGATCGCGTTCAGCTTGACGAACCGTACCGGCTCGAACCTGACCGCCGTGCTCGTCGCCGGTGGGGTGAATCCGACCAACCGCCCCTGAAGCTCGTCCTCCCGCGACTTCGAGACCTTGGCGAT
>DATBJC010000112.1:0-2186 GCA_036556625.1 Gemmatimonadales bacterium | reverse complement strand
TACACCCAGCCGCCGCCGCCGCTCCAGACCAGCTGTCCCGAGCGCCGTTCACGTCCGGCCTCGATGCGATTCACCAGGAGATCGAACGCGATCACGTTCTCCGGACGCGGCTCCCAACCGGACAAGGTGATGGCGACCGTCATCCGGTAGCCCTGCTCGGTCGGCTGCCAGCCGCCTCGCACCGATCCGGGATCGCCCGACGTGCCACCGGCGGCCCGCACCCGGATGCCGCCGTCTTCGCTGGAGGGAACGATGACGAAGCCGTACACCGGCTGGTCGGGCGCGGTGCGGACGTAGAGCTGGATGCCATCTGCGTGAATATCGTCGGGGTCGTTGTCCAGCCGGAGGGAGGGCGCGTCGTCGCTCCTGATGACCAGCTCGGGTTTCCGCACCTCCAGGCCCAGATAGAGCACTTCTCGGTCCCAGCCCACCGCGGCCACAGCCGAGAACTCCTCGGGACCGGCGTACGGTTCCTCGCTGCGCCGGTATTGATCCTCGTGATCGAGCTCCAGTGGCGCGGAGAAGTCGAAGGAATCGAGCGTGCCGTCGAGGGTGGGCTGCTGATGGACGGCGAGGGCCAGCCCGCTGGCCGGGGTAGGCCGATTGGGGTCGATGAGGGGACGAGCGTCCGGGCCCACGGGCGCGCGGCGCATCCCCCGGAGAGCCACCCGGTTTCCCCCGGTGGTCACTTCCCAGCCGTCGCTGCCGTTCACGTGCCGGTCGGCGCCCGCCGCGGTCTCCACCTCGATGACGTCACCCCGGGCGCTCCACCCGCGCACCAGGGGTGCGCTCGCCGCCGGCTCGATCACCGAGACCAGACGAACGCCGGCTCCCCGGGCTCGTTGCAGGTAGAAGGTCGCCGGCTCAGAGGTGCCGGGTAATCCGGGACCGATCGCCCGCCGCAGCTCGGTTCCCGGATCCAGGTGCAGCCAGCAGGAGGCGCCGCTGGCTGCTCCGGCCCGAAGCTTCACCGCGCCGTTCCCCGCCGGGACGAACCGCTCCACGCCGCTCACGAACTCCCCCCCGGCGGGCTCCGGCTCCCAGCCTCCCGCGGTGAGCACCTCGAGCGCACCGTCGGGATGCCAGGGCAGCTCGACGAGGTGCTCCTCGGGCGCGGAGAAGTCCAGGACATCGAGCAGATAGTGCGGGCCGGCGACCAGCGTGCGAATGAAGTTGTCGTACCTGCCGCGGGTCCAGGCCCAGTCGCTCGCCTCTCCGAAGGCGAGACACTCCGCGTCCCGCATCGGCTGGGAAGTGCCGTCGAGCCGCGGCGCGTTGTGGGCCAGGGTGGAGCGATACCAGAAGAGGTCGCGGGAGACGTAGGAGCCGGTGCCGGGATCGGGCAGCCAGTGGCGGCCATCGGCGTGCAGCGTGAGATGCAGCCGGTCGGGGTGGCCGTGGCCCCCGCCATACCGGCCGCACTCCAGGCTCGCGTAGCGATCCTGGCGGCGGAGGATGGCCAGGCCCTGGCTCTCCAGCAGCGTGTTCCCCGGCCGCCAGGCTCCCCGGCCGGCGGCGAGTGCGGGAGCCATCTCCAGCAGCGCCCACCAGGAGAGATCGGCCCGAGTGCGCGGGCCGGCCGGCGGCTCCTCGCCGGTCTCGTGCAGGTACGAGTCGAAGCGCTCGGCCCGGGGAGCTGGTGAAGTGTACAGCGCGCGAAGCCAGTCCCACAGATCGGAATCGGTCTGCCCCACTCGTGCGAGCCCGACCTCCCACAGCTCGAGATACATCGGCTGCGCCAGCGAGACGCCGAAGCGCGAATCCTTCCGGGCCGGAAAGGTGAAGTCGGGCAGCGCGGTCAGCGCGGGGGCCCGGAGCGCGCCCTCCAGCCTGGCCGCCAGCCGCGGATCGCCGAGGACGTCCACCCCGGCCTGCCGGGCCCACCCCATCGCGAGCAGCTGCCCTCGCAGCGCGAAGAGATGATAGTTCTCACCCTCGAACCACATCCCGTCGTTGCCGAAGCCCCGCACCAGATGGGCGATGGCACCGGTCGGCCCTTCGACGGCGCGGCCGGCCAGTTCTTCATCCTCGAACCAGACGGCGATGGCCGCGAGCGCCGCGTTGTGCCAGGTCTGCCGGTTGGAGAATCCTTCGTCGAACTCACCGATGAGGTTCGCGGCCTCGTCCGCCACCGCGCTCACGCCTTGCTCCAGCGCGGGATCGAGGGTGCCGGCCTCGCGCAGGAA
>DATBJC010000111.1:0-2767 GCA_036556625.1 Gemmatimonadales bacterium | reverse complement strand
GGGCCGTCCTGACTGACGACGACCAGCACCCGGGCGAGTTGCCGCGGCGGCTGAGGTGGCCGTGGGGCCGGCACCGGAAGCACCAGGCCGATCAGGGCGGCCAGCGTCGGGAAATTCGCCAGAAACGGCACCGAAGGCCCTAGAACTGATACCGCAGGCCGACGCGCACCACCCGACCATCCTGCGCCACGACCTCCTGCGCCAGCTCCTCGCCTCCCGGATCGCCGTAGTGATGGTCGAACAGATTGTAGACGCTGGTCGAGAGTTGCAGCCCCGAGCGCCAGGGCCGAGACAGCAGCGTCATATTCACCAGCCCATAGGCCGGCACCTCGCCGCCGGTCACCGTGCGGCGTCCGCTCAGCACCCGGAGCTCGCTGCTCACCCGGGCCCGCTCACCCAGCAGGCCGAGGGAGACGCCCAGTCGGCCCACGTGGGTCGGGGAGTTGACCGGGGCCCGATCAAACAACTCGTCCCGCACCCGCTGCACCGCGTAGCT
This sequence comes from Gemmatimonadales bacterium, assembly GCA_036556625.1. Taxonomy (GTDB): domain Bacteria; phylum Gemmatimonadota; class Gemmatimonadetes; order Gemmatimonadales; family GWC2-71-9; genus CAVVWJ01. The sequence goes on along the minus strand of DATBJC010000111.1, from coordinate 2,271 downwards.
CGCCCGGGCCGACAGAGGACCCGAGGAGCCTTCGAACTCCAGCTCCACGCCGGTAGACCCCACCCGGCCCAGGTTCCCGAACACCAGCAGGCTGTCGGCCGGGTCGGTGTAGATGCTGATGAGCCTCGAGGCCGTGAAGTGATAGAGCGAGACGGTGCTCCGAAGCCCCCGGGCCAGACGCCGCTCGCCGACCAGCTCGTAGCTCTCGATGGTCTCGGGGCGAAGTCGCCGGCTGGGCTTCTGGGTCAGGCCCCCGTCCTGTGCGAAGAGCTCATACAGATTGGGGGCGCGGAACGCGCGACCGTAGAGGCCCTTGAGCGTGGTGGCATCGTCGAGCGAGTAGATCAGCGCCGCACGAGGATTGGTGGTCCCGCCGAAGGTTTCGTACGAGTCATGCCGGAGCCCGGCATTGAGCAGCAGCCTGGGCGTGATCCGGAACTCGTCCTGAACGAATACGGCCCACACCTGCGAGCTGCGCTGGTCATCCAGATAGCTCTGGAACGGCGCCTCATCGTAGAGCGCCTGATCCTGCCGGAAGTTGAGCCGGTACTCCGCGCCCACGATGACCTTGTGCCGCTGTCCCAGGGGCCGTACGTACTGCGCATCCACCGTGGCCCAGTCGCCACTCTGGAGGTCGCGCTGGAGAATGCCGTCGTAGGGATAGGTGCCCCGGTAGCGGTGACGGTCGTAGGCCACCGAGATGTTGATGCTGGACAGATCCGCGAAGGGACGATCGTACCGCGCCACGGCAAAGGCGTGGCCATCCTTCGTGATCAGCCGCGGGTCGTCGAACGTCGTGCCGAAGGACGCGGTCGGGACCTCCTTGCGGCGCTCCTGGATCCCCGCCTGGAAGCTCCATCCCTGAAAGGAAACTTTGGCGAAGCCGTTGCCGACCTGATCGCCGTCGAGTCCGGCCGCCAGTCCGTTATTGGTCTCGGGAGAGTCGAACTCGGGGAAATAGAGGTCGGCGCCGCCGGCTTCGTAGTACCCGCCGGCCACCAGCCACTCCAGGCCGCTGCGAGCCTTGGATCCGTGCATCACCCGCGCCCGGTAGGCCCCGAAGGTGCCAGCGTTCACCTGGAACTGGCCGCCCTGGAGCGAGCGTCCGCTGCGGGTGATGACGTTGACGACCGCGTAGAAGGCGTTGGTGCCGTACAGCGAGGAGGCGGCGCCCCGGATGATCTCGACCCGGTCCACCGTGCTGAGATCCAGCGGGAACTCGGTGCCCACATAGGCCGCGTCGGCCACATTGTCGTTCATCCGGTGACCGTCCACCAGCAGCAGGATGCGGGTGTTGTAGTCGCCGGGAAGGGTGAAGCCGCGGACCGCGACGTAGGTGTAATTGCGATCGTAGCTGGTGAAGAAGCCCCGCACGCTGTTGAGCGCCTCGGCCAGGGTGCGATAGCCGAAGCGCTCGATCTCGTCGCGGGTGATGACGGTGATCGAGGCGGGCGCCTCGCGCGGGTCCTGCTCGTACTTGGATGCCGCGGTGACGGTGGGAACCTCCTGGAAGAGCGCGGCCTCTCCCAGCAAATCGGACCCATCCGAGGATTCCTGCGCCCATGCCGGGACGGCGGCTCCGAGGGTGAATACCCAGGCAGCCGTCCACCGCAAGCGCTTTGCAATGTCTCGCATAACGCAGCACCGCCGTGACCTGAGGGGGACGCAAGTACACTTCCGGGGCCGGGTTAATAAGCCGCCACGTCAAGATTTTGCAGTTTGTATGCCAGTGATGGAGTGCAAGAATTGGCGTGCGGGGAATCCAGCAGCTGATGTCCTGTCTCGGTTCGACCTCGGCCTCCCAGGGCTCAGGTGGTCGGCGCTTCCCTCCGTTCGATCTCGGTCACGCCTTTCACCCGGCGGACGGCCTTCAGGACCTTGGCCAGGTGGGGCAGGTTGTCCACCTCGACGAAGATCGTGCCGAACACCGTGCCGTCACGGGTCCTGATGTCGGCCGCGCGGATGTTGGTTCCGGTCTGGCTGATCGCTTCCATCATGTCGGCATAGAGACCCCGGCGGTCCTCCCCGGTCACGGCCAGCCGCACCGCGAACGACTCGCCCTGGCTCTCCTGCCAATCGATCTCCACCCGCCGCTCCTCGGCCGAGAGGGTGAGGAGATTGGGACAGTCAGCCCGGTGGATCGAGATGCCGCGACCCTGGGTGACGTAGCCCACCACCGAATCGCCCGGCACCGGCTGGCAGCACTGGGCGTAGCGGACCATGAGGCCATCCACCCCCTGAATCTTGATGCCGCGCCCGAGGCGGATCCGG
>DATBJC010000110.1:0-5221 GCA_036556625.1 Gemmatimonadales bacterium | reverse complement strand
TGGCCCAGACGGTGCCGGTCGCTCGGGCCGAGGCGACCTCCCAGCGGGCGGTGGCCGCGCTGGAGCGGCGGGCGGGCCACGATCCCACGGCCGGGGCGGCGCTGGCGCAGCATCGCGCGCGCCTGCGGGCACCCGGTGCGGCGAGGCACCGCCGCAGGCGTGTCGCCGTCGCCGCTGCGCTGGCGGTCGGCGCGCTGGCGAGCGCCGGACTGCTCCGCCGCGACGCGGGCGGGGTGCCACCCGCATCGACCATCGCCGTGCTCCCGTTCTCGGTGAGCGGCGGAGCCGACCTCGCCTACCTGCGCGAGGGGATCGTCACGCTGCTGAGCACCCAGCTGGACGGCGGCGGGACTCTCCGGAGCGCCGATCCGCGAGCCGTGCTCGGGGTGGCGGCTCAGGTGCGCGCCGACGGGCGAGGTTCCGGTGCCGCGGGCGGGGGCGATCCCGCCGTCACCGTGGCGCGGCGAGTGGGCGCCGGCACCTACGTGCGCGGCAGCATCATCGAGGCCGGCGGTCGGCTTCTCATCGAGGCGACCGCTCACCGCCCCGGCGACTCCCAGCCCGTCGCGCGCGCACAGGTGGAAGGACCTACGGCGGAACTGTTCGGGCTGGTGGACAACCTCGCCGGCCGGCTGCTCAGCGGCCTCAGCGAGGGTCCCTTCGAGCAGCTCACCCGCATTGCCGCGACGACGACGTCGTCGCTCCCGGCGCTCAAGGCCTTTCTCGAGGGGGAGCGGCACTTCCGCGCCGGCTCGTTCGAAGATGCGGCCCGGGCCTTCCGCCACGCGGCAAACGAGGATACCACGTTCGCGCTCGCCTATTACTGGCTCTCGGTCGCCGCCTGGTGGACCGACGACGCCGCGACGCTGGACCAGGCGGCGGCCGCGGCCGTGCGGTTCAGCAGCCGACTCCGGCCGCAGGATCGGCGGATCCTCGACGGATGGCAGGCCTTCCTCCGCGGCGACGCCCCCGGCGCCGAACGGATCTATCGCGCCATCGTGCGCGACGAGCCCGAGCATGTGGAGGCGTGGCTCCAGCTCGGCGAGCTGTTGTTCCACGCGGGGCCGCGTCGCGGCCGGGCGGTCGCGGAGGCACGGCCCGCGTTCGAGCGGGTGGTCGAGTTCGAGCCCGAACACATCAGCGCGATCATGCACCTCTCGCGGATCGCCGCTACCGACGGCCGGCTGAGCGATCTCGACTCACTCTCACGCCGCGCGTTGAGGATCGGGGCGACCGGCGAGTGGGCGACGGAAGCTCGATTGCACCTCGCCTTCATAGGCGGCGATGCGGGTGCGCTCGACGCCGTGCTCGCGAGCCTGCGGACCCAGCCGGAAGGCCGGTCGTGGAACGGCGCGCACTATATCGCACTGGCGCATGACAACAACATCGCGGGTGCCCGTCGTCTCGTGACCATCCTGACCGACGCCACTCGGACCCCGAGAGTCCGCGCCTTCGGCCATATCGGTCTGGCGTACCTCGCGCTCGCCCAGGGCCGGCTGAGGGCGGCCGGCGAGGAGCTGGGCCGCGCCGCCGCGCTCGACCCGGTGATGGCCTTGGAGTATCGCGGCGTCGTGGCGCTGGTGCCGTTCCTGTCCCCCGCTCCAGGCGAGCTCGCCGCGCTGCGAGACTCGGCGTCTCGACTCGCCGCGACACACCGGCCTGCGCCGCCGCGGGAGAACCCCTGGCCGACGGCGCACGACGGCATCCAGCAGGACATCGCGACATATCTCTCGGCGGCTCTCGCACTGCGGGCGGGCGACGTCATGGCGGCACGGCAGGGACGCGACCGGCTGCAGGCCCGGTCGCGCCGGCTCCCCTCGAACGCAGTGGTCCACGATCTGGCAGCCAGCTTGCGCGCCCAGCTCGCCGTTTCGGCGAACCGGCCGGCCGTGGCGCTCAAGGAGCTGGAGCAGTTGCAGGCGATCGATGCTCGAGCCGATCAGGTGGGGTCGTCGCCGTACTATTCGCAGGGGCTCGAACGCTTCATCTACGCCTCGTTGCTCGAGGCGGCCGGGCGGCTGGAGGATGCCGCGCACTGGTACGGCTCCTTCTCGGCGAGCTCGATCTTCGACCTCGTGTTCCTCGCGCCATCGCACCTGCGGCGCGGCTCGATCGCCGAACGCCTCGGGCAACCGGCCGAGTCGCGGCGCCACTACGAGGCGGCCCTGGTACTCTGGAGCGGCTGTGACGCAGAGCTCCGACCGCTGGCCGACGACGCTCGCACTCGGCTCGCAGCGCTGCGCCGCGAGACGGCCGCCCAGGACGGGGGACAATGAGGGGGGAAAGGGTCACTGCGCGCCCCTCGGTGACCACCGAGAGGCGCGCAGGCGAGATTCTGATGACCGGTCAGCGGCCTACGGGAAACCCGAACCCGAACGCCACCTGGACATCGTTCTGGGTGACACTCTCATCGGACAGGCCGCTGCTTTCGACCCGAGTGCCGTAGATGTAGTCCTCTGCCGCAACATAGAAGCTGAGCATGCTGCCCAGCCGGAAACCCACCGTAGCGCCGACGACCCCGCCCACATCGCTCCTATCTTCAGCCTCGGCATAGGCATCCCCGCCCCGGCGGATCATGCTTGCGCCGCCGTTGAGGGTGAGCCACACGGGGCTGGTCATGGGAATCGCGTGGAAGGTGGCGCGGACGGTGCCGAGCAGCAGGTTCGCATCCGTGGTGGTCTGAGTCTGATCGAGCGTGAAGCGCAGCTTGCTGGGGACGTAGCTGACCGACGTTTCCACCCCGAACCGCGGGCTGATGGTGACGCCGAGCCGGCCGCCGACCGAAAGGGCGACCTCCTGCTTGAACTCCTCGCCCTCGGCCGCCTTTACCAGCTCGCTGGTGGGGATATAGACGCCGATCGTCGGAGAGAGCGACAGACGCTGGGCCGCGGCGGGTGACACCCCGAGCGCCAGCGTCGCGAACGCGGCCAGAATGCTGGGAACCACTGCGATACGAGCGAACATGTCAGGCTCCGTGCCCTCGGGGGCGTTGAGTTGAGTGGTGGTGTTGTCGGTCAGACGCGGGGACGCTGGGTTCGTTCTCACCACGCCGCCCGGCGCCCCGATTCTGCCCCTGATCGAGTCGCTCAGCCATTGCTCCTTGCCGCGCGGGTCCGGCATTCCCCAGCGATGGGTGGACGCTACCAAACAGCCGCGAAAACCCTGTCAATCGGCCCGTCAACTCCCTGAGCCGACATACTTTGATGGAGGCATTGATCCACCTCTCGCGGGCACGTAGAGTAGGACTGCCCCCCCATCGGCGTCGCCCGGAAGGCCCCGGCCATGGTCCGTCTCCAGACGCTCGGAGAGCTTCGCCTCGGCGGCGAGGGAAGTCCCGCGCTCTCCAGCCGGCGCAAGGAGCTCATGCTGCTGACCTACCTGGCCCGGCGAAGCCCGAGGCCGCTCTCGCGGGCGCAGGCAGCGGCGCTGCTCTGGGAAGACCGCGACGAGCGCCGCAGCCGGCAGTCACTGCGGCAGGCGGTGCTGGAGCTGCGGCGGTTGGTGGGCGAGGGATTGGGGACGGATACGGATCAGATCTGGCTCGACCCTGACACGGTCGAGCTGGACGCCGCGCTGTTTGAGCGGGAGGTGGACGGCGGCCGCTGGGAAGAAGCGGTCGAGCGATGGAAGGGCGACTTCCTGGCCGGGGCGGAGGACGTCGGCGGCGAGGAGCTGCGGACCTGGCTGGAGGCCGAGCGTGAGAGTCTGCGGCGGAGACTGCGCACCGTTTTAGGTGGGCTGGTCAACCGAGCACAGGAACTCGGGGCCTGGCGGGAAGGTATCGGTTGGGCGGAACGTTGGCTGTCCGAGCTGCCGCTGGACCAGCAGGCCCATCTCCAGCTTCTCAAACTCCTCCATCTCGATGGGCGAACCGGCGAGGCGCTCGCGCGCGACGCCGCGTTTCGAGTCCAGCTCGAGGCAGCGGGCTTGACCGTAAGTCCGGAGTTGGCCCAGCTGGCCCAGGTGCTGGGTCGGGCCGAGAGCGCGACTCAGCGCCCGCGAGCCACGTCCGCCGTCCTGCTCAGCCCCGACCTCGTGGGCCGGGGGCTGCCCCTGGCTGAGCTGGACGATGCCTGGAACGGCGCGCTCCAGGGAACCGGTTCGGTGGTCGTCGTTGAGGGTGAGCTCGGCATCGGGAAGACCCGGCTCTGCGAGGAGTTCGCGCGAGGCCTGGCGGCTCGGTCGGAGCGGCCCTCGCTGTACACCGCACATGCGCGGCAGGACCTCGCGCCGGAGGACTTCGCGGTGGTCCGCCGGCTCGCCGGTGGGCTGGCCGGCGCGGCCGGCCTGCCGGGCGCTCCGGCCCCGGCGCTCGCTGCCCTGGCCCAGATCGCTCCCGCCATCCGGGAGCGGTTTCCCACCCTGCCCCCGGCCGAGGGCACCCTCGCGAGTGTGGCCGAGGCGCTCCGCGAGGCGGTAGCGGCGGTGGCGGAGGACTCCCCCACCCTGCTCTTCGTCGACGACCTGCCCCAGGCCGATCCCGCCAGCCGCACCGCGCTGCTGGCCCTGGCCCAGCACGTCCCGGCGCGATGCCTGCTGCTCTTCACCGCCCGCACCGGCCCCGAGGAGCCCCAGCTCGCGCTGCGCTCCGATGCCCGGCTGCGCCGGCTCAAGCTCCAACCCCTGGCGCGGCCGGAGGTCGAGCTGCTGCTGGGCTCGATCCTGGAGCTGCCGCCCGACGAGCGGCATCAGCTGGCCACCCGCCTGCACCAGCAGGGCGGGGGCAATCCCTTCTATATCGTCGAACTGGTCTCCGCGCTGGCGGACGAAGGCACCCTGGCGCCGACCGAGCGCGGGGCCTGGCGCTTGACGGCGACGGGCGACCGGCTGCCGCTGCCCACCAGCATCCGGGCCGTGATCGGCCGCCGGGTGGCCCGGCTGTCTCCCCAAGGCCGCAGCGTCCTGGAAGCCGCGGCGATCCTGGCGCTGCCCTTCGATCGCGAGCTGCTGGCCGAGGTGGCAGGCGAGTCGCCGGTGGCGGTGGAGGCCGGGCTGGAAGAGCTGATGCTGCACCGGCTCATTCGGGAGGCGGAGCTGCCGGGCCGCTACCAGTTCGCCCACGAGCTGGTGCGGCGGCATGTGGCCCAGACGGTGCCGGTCGCTCGGGCCGAGGCGACCTCCCAGCGGGCGGTGGCCGCGCTGGAGCGGCGGGCGGGCCACGATCCCACGGCCGGGGCGGCGCTGGCGCAGCATCGCGCGCGCCTGCGGGCACCCGGTGCGG
>DATBJC010000109.1:0-8007 GCA_036556625.1 Gemmatimonadales bacterium | reverse complement strand
CTCCATGGAGGGATCGGGCTCGGCCTCGAGGAGGCGGGCCATCTCCACCGCACCCTCGATCCGCTGGCTGAGATTCTCGTAGGGGACGACCCAGGCCTTCAGGGTCTTGATTTCCTGCACCGAGGCGCGGGCCGCGTCCGGGTTGGCCCAGAATCCGGCCTCGGCCTGCCGGGTTTCCAGCGCGGTCAGGCGCTCGGACTTGGCCGGAAGGTCAAAGAAAGTCTCGAAGTTCGGTGACCCGGTGCTGCAGCTCGGTGAGCCGGTCGAGCAGATCGGTCATGAAGGCCCCTCGAAGGGATGGTCTGCAGGGAAAGGTAAGCGGGACCGCGGGACGGCGGGACGGGTTTGCTGGGCCCTCTGGAAGCCCGCTGGTCAGCCTAATTGGCCCGCCGTCCCCCGGTCCCGCTTAGAACACCTGTCGTCCCCCGGCCAGGATCTCGTTCAGCGCCTCCCGGAAGAAGCCGGTGGACTCGGCCACTTCCCGGCCCACCTGCTCGGTGTACTCCTCCCAGCTCTTCTTGATCTCCTCCTCGAAGAGCTCCTTGAGGTTGCCGTCGCGGATCCCCTCCTGCCGCTTGGCCGGATGGTACACCACGATGTCGGAGATGAGCGCCCGCGCCAGACGCCGGGCCTTGAGTGACGGATCCTGGGAGAGGAAGGGATTGGCCGGCCGCCCGCCGGTACCCGCGGGAGCGGTGGGACGCGGCGCCGAGGGGGGGGAGGGAGGCGCCTGCTGGGAGAATGCCGGAGGGGAAGCCGGCGGCGGCGTGGAGGGAGACCCAGGCGGTTGAACGCGCGCCGGGCTCGCCGGACGCGGGGGGGCACCGGCCGCGAAGGAGGGCGCAGGCGGAGTCACCGGGCGCGAGGGAGCGGCCGGCGCCACCGGCCGTGATACCGGAGCGGCCGCAGGTGCGGGAGGGCTCATCGGCGGTGCATGAACCGGTGAAGCCGTCGGCGCCGCCGCTTGAGCTGTTGGTGCTGCCACCGGCGGTGGCGGCGGGGGGGCCGCCGCAGCCATGGTGGGCTGACCGGCAGCAGGCTGACGCGGGGGCTGCGCCACCGGGGCCTCGCGTCCCTCCCGGCTCACCGGGAAGACCGCGCTGCAGACCGCACAACGGGCCCGCACCCCGGCTTCCGGAACCTTGGACGGGTCTACCCGATAGACGGTGGCGCAGTTGGGGCAGGTGACGTTCATCGCAGAGTCCTCACGACAGTTCCCTGGCTGCCGATCCCTGGCGTTCTTCGCCGTCGGTGCCTTGGCGCCGGTCCACCACGAAGACCGATCCCGGAAGGGTCTTGGCGTAGCTCTTCATCTCGGTGGCAAGCTCGCTTACCTGAGCCGGATGCGCAAACTTCCGGTGCCGGTTGGTGACGATGCCGATGGACAGGGTCATGAGCGGCACCCGGTGGAGCTGCCCCCGGCGATCCTTGCCGAAAAAGTAGCCTGCCCGGCGGTCCTGGTCGTTGTACTGAAGCGGAATCAGGGTGTCGAACACATCGAGCACTTCGCTGCAGACGTTGCTGATCTCGGTGGACGGCACGATGAAAATGAAGTCGTCGCCACCGATGTGCCCGACGAAGCCCCGGGCGCCCAGCAGTCCTTTGACGACATCGTGCAGGATCCGCGACAACAGATAGATCACCCGGTCGCCGTCGTAGTAGCTGTACCGGTCGTTGAACTCCTTGAAGTGGTCCAGATCGGCGTAACAGACCGCGAACTCCTGGTCCGACTCCAGCCGCCGCCGGATCTCCCGCTCGATCTCCGTGGTGCCGGGAAGCCGGGTGGAGGGATGGACCGAGACATCCCGCTCGGTCCGCACCAGCATGGCGTCCAGCCGGGACCGCTGCTCCGCCGGTGAGAACAGACTGCTGATGACCTCGTCCGCCCCGGCGGAAAACCAGGCCTGAACCTGCTCGGGATGGTGATCGGCGGCGAGGGCAGTGACCGGCACGATCGCGGTGAACGCGTCGCTCTTCAGCCGACGGACGAGCGCGACCCCTTCGTTCCGCGTTCCGTTGCCGTCCACGAAGAGCAGGCTCGGATGTCCGCGTAACACGATGGACTCGACTTCGTCCGGACGGCTGAACACCAGGAGCGGGAATGCATTGGCCGCCGCCCATTGGCGGACCAATGCCGGCACCGGGGAGCCGTCCGGCGAGTAGAAGAGAATCGTCGGGCGAGTCCGCACCCTTTGCCTCTCGTAAGGGTTTACAACTGGCTAACTTAGGAACCCAGCTACCGCAAGTCAATCAGAGGAAGTAGGCCCCCACGGCCACCATCAGGTACACCGCCAGGAGCTGCACGCCCTCGAACCAGTGGGACTCCCCGTCCAGGGTGATGATGGCGGTCACCACCGTCGCCATGCCCAGAGCCAGGACCTCGAAGGGACGGAACACCAGGTTCATCCCCTGCCCCATGAGCGCCCCGGCGAACACCAGCACCGGCGCCACCAGCAAGGCGATCTGGGTGCTGGACCCGAGTGCGATCTGGATGCCCAGATCGATCTGGCCCTTTCGCGAGAGGACCACGGCCGCCGCGTGCTCCGCCGCGTTGCCGATGATCGGGATGACGATGAGGCCCAGGAAAACCGGCGACAGGCCCAGCGCCTCGGTGGCCTCGGTGGCGGCATGGACCAGCAGCTCCGACTCGATGGCCACGCCCACGGTTGCTCCGGCCAGGATGAGCAGCGCCTTGCCCACGCTCCAGACCGCCCCCTCCAGCGGATGCGCCTCCGCTCCGAAGAGCCGGCGATGAGTCCGCAGGGTGAAGAGCAGCGAGCAGCCGTAGGTCAGGATGAGAATCAGGGCGACCGCCTCCGACATGTGGAGCTCGGCGGCTCGCGCCGCGGCCTCCGGATGCACCGCGTGGTACAGCGCGGGAAAGACCAGAGCGACCACTGCGAGCGCCAGCATCCCCGAGCTCATGCCGGCATTGGTCCGGTTGAAGCGCAGCTCCGACCGGTTGAGGCCACCTGCGATGATGGCGAGCCCCATGATCAAGAGCAGGTTGCCCAGGATGCTCCCGGTGATGGACGCCTTGACCAGCTCGACCAGCCCGGCACGCAGCGCCACCAGCGCGATGATCAGCTCCGCCGCGTTGCCGAAAGTCGCGTTGAGCAGCCCGCCGATCGTGGGCCCGGTGCGATGGGCCAGATGCTCCGTGGCCTCCCCCATGTATCCCGCCAGGGGCAGGACCCCGAGGCAGGCGGTGAGGAAGATCCAGACAGCAGGGGCGTGGAAGAGGTATTCCAGGACGATGCTCACCGGCACCGCCAGCAGCAGCACCAGCCTCCAGCGGGGAGCGCGAGTCTTTTGGAGGTGCGGTGGAAGGCCCGGATGGGCTCGTGCGCCCTCGGGCCCGCGCCCGGGCTCGCTGCGCTCCGGGGATACCCGCCCGCCAGATGACTTCTTCGCCACCGGTGGGCGGTCGAGCTCACCGCGCACCTGTGCCGCCGAAATGCCTGCGTCACTCAGGATCCGAGCCATCGCGCCGCGGGGCTCGTGCAGGGCGGCGAGCAGAAGGTGTTCCGGGGTAAGCTCCGAGCCGGCCTCGCGGGCCTCCTTGGAAGCGATTTCGATCAGTCGCTTCGCATGGGATGTGTGGGCCGGTTCCTCACCGGCGCGTCGGGCGCGGCCTCGGCGTCCACCTGCCTCGAGACGGGCACGGACATCGGCGGGCGAGAGGCCGATCCGCCGCAGCACCGACTCGGCCGGGCCGCCAGGACCCAGCAAGGCGAGTAGAACATGCTCCGCGCCGATCGACTGGTGCCCCAGCCGAAGGGCCTCCTCCCGCGCCTGGGCGAGCACCTTCTCGGCGCTCGCGCTCAGCGTGTGGGGCTTGACTCGGGGTGTAGGATCGGAGCTCAGAGCGGCTTGGCTTCTTCGATCAGCATGATCGGGATGCCGTCCTCGACCGCGTAGACCAGCCGGCAGGCATGGCAGACCAGCGATTCGGGATCGGTCCGGTACTCCAGGTCGCCTTTACACTTGGGGCAGACCAGGATCTCCAGCAGGTCGGGCGCAAGGGTCATGGGGACTCCGGGCCAGGCGGCCGAGCGGCCGACACGGCGGGGTTGGGCTCGGGAAAACCGAACCGGGTGAGCGCGGCGGCGTTCCTGCGCCAGTTGGGCAGCACCTTCACCCAGGCATCGAGATACACGGGGTGACCAAGCAGCTCTTCCAGCCGGGCGCGGGCATGCGCGCCGATGGCGCCGAGCGTCCGGCCGCCTTTGCCGATCACGATGCCCTTCTGCGACTCCCGCTCCACGAAGAGCGTGACCCGAATGTACACAGGCCGTTCGGCCTCGCGAAACTCCTCGACCTCGGCGGTGAAGCTGTAGGGCAGCTCCTCGCCGAGGAGCTCGAAGGCCGCCTCACGGAGGTACTCCACCACGAAGAACCGGAGCTGCTGGGTCCCGATATCGTCCGGGTCGTAGGCGAACTCGCCCTCGGGCAGGTGCTCCCGGATGCGGTCGACCAGATGATGGATGCCGTCACCGGTGGTCGCGGAGACGACCACACCATCGCGCTCCAGTTCTGCCCGACGCCGGGCGGGAACCAGGTCGGACTTGGTGTAGACCTTGAGCACTGGCGCCGACGGGGGGGTGGCGAGGCCAGCCAGCTGTGCGAACGGCGGGGCCGGTCCGTCAGGTGCGGGGTGAAGGTGGAGGATCAGGTCCATTCTGCCTAGCGCGTCGAGCGCCAGCGCGCGCATCCGCACCTGCATGAGGTAGGCAGGCTCCAACAGTCCCGGCAGATCGTGGAAGACATACTGGGTGTCCTCCTCGGTTCGAAGTCCGACGATCGGCAGTCGGGTGGTCTGGGCCTTGGGACTCACGATGGCCAGATGAGTGCCGACCAGGGTATTGAGCAGCGAGGATTTGCCGACGTTGGGGGCGCCGGCGAGGGCGACATGGCCGGTTCGGGGCATGGTGAGAGGAGGGCTGTGGAATCCGAGGCGTCGCGGCTGACGTTCGAGTCTCAGACGCCCTTCATGCCTCCCAGAGCGGCCATCAGCTCCCCGGCGCTCTGGTCCAGTGGCCCGAATCGGCTGATCGTCTCCTTCGAGGCCCGATCGGACAGGTCCAGGAAGCTCCACGCCTGCTCCAAAGCCTGCTTCTCGTCTTCGGGCATATCGAATGGCGTCGGATTGGGATGGTAGCTCGCGTAACTCTCGCGGTGCTGGATCACCCCTGAGGCCCAGGTCGCCCATGCGGGGGCCTTGCTGCCGACGTCGGCCGCGGGTCCTCCTTCCAGGGGGGGCATACCGTCCTTGACGAAGCGTGCCAGCGCTACGGCCTGCCGGAGCTCCACCACCAGCGCCATGCTGGTCGCATACCGATCTCCTCCGGCTGCCGGAGCCAGGCCTTCCTTGCGCAACGCTGGATCGTCCTGGGCAAACCGATCCAGCTTGGTGCCGAGCTGCCGGTACTGAGCCCGCCGCTCGTGCAACGCGCGCTGCATCTCCACGGCGGCCTCGGCGAACTTCAGCAACGCGGACCGGTACGCCTTCGACACCGACGATACCTTTGCGAACTCCTTCACCAGTTTCTTCTTCTCGATCATGCCGTTCAGCGTATCCAGCATGGTGGTGAGCTTGTTCACCTCTTCCCAATAAATGAAGTCGGTAATGAGTTCGATGCCCTTTTCGGCGCTGGGAAGCATACTGGTCGGCTTCTCTACCCAGTTCGCGATCTGCTCCGGCGCCTTCTTGACCAGACCTTGAGCGAAGTCCGCCGTCTTGCCGACGTTCTTGAGGAAGGTCTTGATCTCGTTGATCTCGTCCAACCGCTTCTGCGCGTCGGCGCCGGACTCCTTGATGGCGGCGGCTTCCTGCTCGAGGCTGACGGCTTCCTGGAACGCCAGGTACGACGAATCCAGGTCCCGGGCCGAACCCCGCAGCTTCTGGGCGGCGCCATCCACACTGGTGGTGGCGGCGGGGGCCTCCACCTCCTCGGTTCCCTCCTTCTTGTTCTTGTCGTAGGCCTTCTGAGCACGGCCCGCGACCTTCCGGGCATCCTCCATCCGCTCGGTCAGCGCCGCGGTCATGGCCGCATCGTCCTTGATTCCCATCATGTACTTCTGGGCCTCGATGCGCGCGATCTGCTCGATCAGGGAGTTCCCCAGCGATATGAAGGAATTGTAGGAGCGGAAATTGGCCTGCTCCTGGCGCTTGTCCTCGGTGTACTGGGTCGCCTTGTCATCGGCATACTTGACCCGGTCCTTCCATAACCGCCTGATCGAGCCCGGGGCAAAGCCGGAGTCCTGCTTCTTGTACCAGTCGCGCTCATGGATTGCGATCGCCACCGCCCGGTCGATCTTCCCCAGCTTGGGGGCCACGGGCTTCATCCGCACCGTGTCGGTGAGCTCCTTGAACTCTCCCGCGAATTGGCCGGTCGCAGCCTGCATGATGCGGGCATAGCCACCCTCGCCGGGATGGACCCACTCGGTGTCGTCGGGTCCCTGCAGGGCGCTTCCTTCCTCGCCACCCACGAAGCTGGTGTCGTCCTTCTTCTTCTCCAGCTGGACGGCAGGTTGGGGGCCGCCGCTGCCTCGGAGCATAGCGTACCCGAGGAGGTGCGCAGCGGGGCGTCCGGCCACCACCGCGGCGGCGACCTGATCGGCGTGGCGCTCGTGGATATCGCCTGAGCGGCCCAGCCCCTCAAACGAAGCCCGGCCATCCCGCTGCTGCACCGCATGCGCGGCCTCGTGAGCGGCAAGCTGCAGCGAAGGCTGGCTGGTCCCGAACGCGACATGCCCGGCGGAGGTGAAGGCGTTGGCGTCCAGGAGGTCGCAGGCTTCGGCCGCTTCGCGGTCGAAGTGGGCGAGTGCAGGAATCGGGCGTCCGAACGATGACTCGATCTCTTCGCGAAAGGGGAAGCTGGCAGGGGGACCTTGAATCGCCGAGCCAGCGACTTGGGCCACCTGCTCTTCAGGACCGGCGTCGGGGGACGGGGCCTGAGAGGGAGGATGGATGGGAACCCTCGAGAAATCGTGGATCACGGAAGTGGTGCCCGCGGCAGCCGATGCATCAAGGCCGGGCTGGGGCCAGCTACGGTCGCTCGACCCGCTCAACTGCTCCTGGCCCCGAGGCTCCTGGCCCGGGACCGGTTGCTTCGGAGGGCGGGCCTGCTTCTCCGCGCGACGCCTGCTCATGTCTATTCCTCCTACCTCGAGGCGCCGGCCTGGTATGACTTGGGGGCACCTCTGGGAACTGATGCCGAGAGCCGAGACATGGAGCGGAAAGAAGGGCGAAGGGGTTCAAGATGAATCTATGGCCGAGCCAGAGAGCGTCAATCGCCGGCGATTCATGGCCAGAAAAAAAGCGCGGGCTCTCGAAAGAGCCCGCGCTCAAGGAAAGGCTGGCGACGGCCTACTCTCCCACCACCTCTCAGTGGCAGTACCATCGGCGCTGCAGGGCTTAACTGCCGTGTTCGGAATGGGAACGGGTGTGGCCCCTGCGCGCTAGTCGTCAGCCGTATGGTGCGACAAGCGACGGATGGATGATGAGCCATGCGGGGAATCGATCGAAGAGATCAAACTGCACGGGCGATTAGTAGCGCTCGACTGAAGAGGTTGCCCTCCGTGCATCTGCGCCCTATCAACCTGGTAGTCTCCCAGGGCCCTTCAGGGACCTTGTGGTCCAGGAGTGTTCATCTTGGGGAGGGTTTCCCACTTAGATGCTTTCAGCGGTTATCCCCGCGCGACATCGCTACCGGGCGCTGCCCCTGGCGGAACAGCCCGTACACGAGCGGTCGCTTCGTCTCGGTCCTCTCGTACTAGAGACGACGTCCCTCAACACTCCCACGCCCACGACGGATACAGACCGAACTGTCTCACGACGTTCTGAACCCAGCTCGCGTACCGCTTTAACCGGCGAACAGCCGGACCCTTGGGACCTTCTCCAGCCCCAGGATGTGATAAGCCGACATCGAGGTGCCAAACCGCGCCGTCGATGTGAACTCTCGGGCGCGATAAGCCTGTTATCCCCAGCGTACCTTTTATCCG
>DATBJC010000108.1:0-14963 GCA_036556625.1 Gemmatimonadales bacterium | reverse complement strand
GCGCCCGCGTTCTGGGCGATCATCCGGATGGGCTCCTCCAGCGCGCGGCGCACGATGTCGACGCCGATCTTCTCGTCGTCGGTACCGCGGATCTTCTCCAGCGCGGCCTGCGCCCGGATGAGCGCAACGCCGCCGCCCGCCACGATGCCTTCCTCGACCGCGGCGCGGGTGGCATGGAGCGCATCCTCGACCCGAGCCTTCTTCTCCTTCATCTCGGTCTCGGTCGCGGCGCCCACGTTGATCACCGCCACGCCGCCGGAGAGCTTGGCCAACCGCTCCTGGAGCTTCTCCCGGTCGTAGTCGCTGGTGGTCTTCTCGATCGCGGCCTTGATCTCGTTGATCCGGCCCTGGATGTCGTTCTCCTTGCCCTTGCCGTCCACCAGAGTGGTGTTGTCCTTGTCCACC
The DNA here is from genome assembly GCA_036556625.1 of Gemmatimonadales bacterium. Taxonomy (GTDB): domain Bacteria; phylum Gemmatimonadota; class Gemmatimonadetes; order Gemmatimonadales; family GWC2-71-9; genus CAVVWJ01. Next base: position 14,558 of record DATBJC010000108.1, on the reverse strand, counting down.
ACGATCCGCTTGGCACGGCCGAGGTCGTTGAGCGTGGCGTTCTCCAGCTTGAAGCCGACCTCTTCGGAGATGACCTGGCCGCCGGTGAGCACGGCGATGTCGCGCAGCATCTCCTTCCGGCGGTCACCGAAGCCCGGCGCCTTGACGGCGGCGACCTTCAGGGTGCCGCGGAGCTTGTTCACCACCAGGGTGGCCAGCGCCTCGCCGTCCACGTCCTCGGCGATGAGCACCAGAGGCCGGCCGCTCTGCGCCACCTTCTCCAGAATGGGAAGCAGCTCCTTCATGGCCGAGACCTTCTTGTCGTGGATCAGGATGTAGGCGTCTTCCAGCACCGCCTCCATCTTCTCCGGGTCGGTCACGAAGTAGGGCGAGAGGTAGCCGCGGTCGAACTGCATGCCGTCCACGGTCTCCAGCGTGGTCTCGAGGCCGCGGGCCTCTTCCACGGTGATGACGCCGTCCTTGCCGACCTTCTCCATCGCCTCGGCGATCAGGTTACCGATCTCCTTGTCGTTGTTCGCGGAGATGGTGCCGACCTGGGCGATCTCCTTCTTGCCGGCCGATGGGACCGACAGCGCCTTGAGCTGGTCGACGACCGCTTCCACAGCCTTGTCGATGCCCCGCTTCAGCTCCATCGGATTGGCGCCGGCGGTGACGTTCTTGAGGCCCTCGCGGAAGATTGCCTGGGCCAGCACGGTGGCGGTGGTAGTGCCGTCGCCGGCGAGGTCGGAGGTCTTGGTGGCGACCTCCTTCACCATCTGCGCGCCCATGTTCTCGATCGCGTCGGCCAGCTCGACTTCCTTGGCCACCGTCACCCCGTCCTTGGTGATGGTCGGCGAGCCGAACTTCTTGTCGATCACGACATTCCTGCCCTTGGGCCCGAGGGTGATCTTGACCGCCTCGGCCAGTTGATCGACGCCCCTCTTGAGCTTGGCCCGGGCGTCGGTGTTGAACTGCAGCTCCTTCGCAGCCATCTGTCAAATCTCCTTGGAGTAGATGCGACTGGTCGCCATCAGTTGAGCTTGGCCAGCACGTCGGACGCCTTGATGATGACGTACTCGTCACCCTCGAAGGTGTAGGGCGTGCCGCTGTACTTCCCGTAGATCACCTGATCGCCGACCTTCAATTCCATCGGCACCCGGGTGCCCTTCTCGAAGCGGCCGGGGCCCACCGCGATGACTTCGCCCTGGGTCGGCTTCTCCTTGGCGGTGTCGGGGATGTAGAGACCGCCCCGCATCGACTCGGTCTCCTCGGCCGGGGCGATGACCACCCGATCCTCCAGCGGTTGGATCTTGAGCTTGCTCTTGGTCGCAGTCGCCATCGTGGAACCTCCACAGCGGGTTTCTGGTATTAGTAAGTTCAATCAGATCAGGCAGTTAGCACTCAGATATCCAGAGTGCTAATCACGCTGGGCGCAAAGATAAGAACCCGTTGCGACATGTCAAGCGGTCAGCCGTATCGGGCGGGTCAAGAGCTGTCACCGGTCACCCTGAACGCAGCGAAGGGGGCCATCTCCGTGGATGGGCCCCCTTCGCTGCGCTCGGGGTGACAGCCGCAGGCCCACCTACGCCGGCTAGGCGACGGCGTACAGCTCGGTGACGTCCCGCCCGGCCGGGCGGCTCATCAGCCGGAACTCGTCCAGTCGCATCATGGGATCGTCCCGCAGCTCGAGGTCCAGGTTGGTGAGCTTGGAGAGGGTCTGCAGCAGCCGGGGCTCCTCCTCGAGGAGGTACAACGCCACCTCGGGATGCAGCCGGATGGTCAGCTGCCGCTCCCGGTGCTCGTGGCCGGCTCGCTTGAGCGCCCGCTCCAGCCGCCGGGCCACCACCTCGGGGGTGAACACCCGCCCTCCGCCGGCGCAGGTAGGGCAGTCGGTAGTCATCGAGTGCCAGAGGGACGGACGCACCCGCTGGCGGGTCATCTCCACCAATCCCAGCTCCGAGACCGCCAGCGCCTTGGTCCGAGCCCGGTCCCGGCCCAGGTGAGTCCGCAGTTCCTGGAGCACCTTGTCGCGGTTCGAGCGGGATTCCATGTCGATGAAGTCGCAGACGATGATCCCGCCGATGTCGCGGAGTCGGATCTGGCGGGCGATTTCCCGCGCGGCCTCCAGATTGGTCCGCAGGATGGTCTTCTCCGGGTCCTTCTTCCCGGTATATCGGCCGGTGTTGACGTCGATACTGATCAGCGCCTCGGTGGGCTGGATGATGAGTGATCCGCCGGTGGGCAGCTCGACTCGGGCCTTGAAGAGATCGCGGATCTCGGACTCGATATCGAACTTGTCGAACAGCGGGGTAGGCTCGCTGTAGAGATGCACCCGCCCCATGAGCTCGGGATCGATCTGATTGAGATACTGCTCGATCTCGTTATACAGCTCCTTGGAGTCCACGTGGAGCGCGTCCACCTTGGAGCTGAACAGGTCACGGATGATGCCGCGGGTGAGACTGGTCTCGCGCTGAAGCAAGGCCGGGGCGCGGCGGACGAAGGTCTTCTTGCGATTGATCTTCCGCCAGAGCTGCAGGAGCGACTCGATCTCGCGGCGGAAATGTTCCTCGGTCACTCCTTCGGCGACGGTCCGGACAATCACGCCCCCGGCGTCCTTAGGCAGCAGCTTGGTGACGGTCTCCCGCAGCTTGGCGCGCTGCTCCCGGCTCTCGATCTTGCGACTCACCCCCACCTTGGAGGCGTAGGGCATGTAGACCAGGAACCGACCGGGGAGGGAGATCTGCGCGGTCACCCGGCACCCTTTGGTGCCGATCGGCTCCTTGGTCACCTGGACGGGGAGAGTCTGACCCTTCTTGAGGATGTCCTGGATATTCGGGAGTGCCCTGCGGGATGAGATCTCACGCTGCCGTCCCTCGCCGCCACCGTTCGCCTGTCCGCCGTTGCCCCTGCCCCGGCGCCGCCGATCTCGCCCGCGCCACCCGGCCCGGCGATCCCCAGCCCCCTCCTCCGTGACGGTCGCCTCGGCCGCCGCCGGGTCGCCCGCCGCGGACTCGATCTCCTCCTCGCTCTCGACCTCCTCCTCGGGCTCCTCGTCCTCGTCCGGCTCCAGCAGGTCCGAGGCGTGGAGGAACGCGCTCTTTTCCTGCCCGATGTCCACGAACGCCGCCTGGATGCCCGGCAGCACCGCTTCGACCCGACCAAGGTAGATATCCCCGACGGTACGCCGGTGGTCGGGCCGGTCCACCAGGAGCTCGACCAGGCGCTCGTCTTCCAGGATGGCCACACGGGTTTCCCGCTGGCTCCCGTTGATCAGGATCTCGCGCTTCAAATGTCTCTACCTCGCAAGGACGGAGGCGCAATGCAAACGCGCCTCCAGGCGCGTCGTTGTTGGGGAGAAAAGATACCTCGGGTCAGGGGGGGTTGGGTATTGGGGCTTCGGTTAATCCACCACCTCCCCGAGGATCTGGCGCGCGATGACGATGCGCTGGATCTCGCTGGTGCCTTCACCGATCTCGCAGACCTTGGCGTCGCGCATCATGCGCTCGACCGGGTACTCGGTGGTGTAGCCGTAGCCGCCGAAGATCTGCACCGCCTTGGTGGTGGCGCGCATGGCCAGCTCGGAGCAGTACAACTTGGCCATGGCAGCCTCCTTCTTGAACGGCTTGCCGTTCTGCTTGAGCCAGGCGGCATGATAGAGCAGGTGGGTACCGGCCTCGATCTCCATTGCCATATCGGCCAGTTGGAAGCTGACCGCCTGGAAGCTCCCGATGAACCGCCCGAACTGCTTCCGCACGCCGGCGTAACGCAGGGCCTCTTCGTACGCCCCTTCCGCGATCCCCAGCGAGAGGGCCGCGATGCCGATGCGGCCCCCGTCCAGCGTCTTGAGGAAATTGATGAACCCATGCCCCGGCTGGCCGAGGATGTTCTCCTTGGGAACCACGGCGTCCTCCAGGATCAGCTCCCGGGTGTCGCTGGCACGCCAGCCCATCTTCTCTTCCTTCTTGCCGGCCCGCACCCCCCTGGTCTTGGGCAGCTCTTCCGCGTGGCCCACGCCAATCTGGCGGCACCGCTCCAGATCCACGGTGTCCTTGGTGACGATGAAGCTGGTGATCCCCTTCTTGCTGCGGCCCGACTCGGTGCGGGCAGTTACCGAGAAGATCTCACCGACCCCGGCATGGGTGATGAAGACCTTGGAGCCGTTGAGGACGTAGTGATCACCCTTGTCCACGGCGGTGGTGGCGGTGCCGCCGGCGTCGCTGCCGGCGCCGGTTTCCGTGAGTCCGAAGCCGCCCAGCACTTTGCCCGATGCCAGCAGCGGGACGTACCGGCGCTTCTGCTCCTCGGTGCCGAACTCGACGATCGGCGACGTGCCGAGATTGGTGTGGGCGCTGACGGTGAGCGCGTGGCTGGCGTCCACCTTGGCCATCTGGTGGATGGTGATGTAGTAGGAGAGCTGGTCCATGCCGGCGCCGCCGAGCTCCTCGCTCCAGGGCACGCCGAGCAGGCCGAGCTCGCCCATGGCCTTGATGTTCTCCCAGGGGAACTCCGAGGTGCGGTCGAGCTCGCGCGCGACCGGCGCGACCTGGTCGCGGGAGAACTCCCGGACCATGTCGCGAACCTGATGGTGATGCTCGGTGAAGTAAAGTGAGTCGTCCATGTGTGTGTCCGGAGGGGGCGTGCCCAAGGGCCGGGTCGGAGCACAATATAGCCGGTCGGCGCTTGCGCGGTGCCGATCCGCGCCTGATCTTCGAGCACGCTACGACATCATCCGACGTGTCCGAGCATCTCGGAGGTTTCCATGCCCCGCTGGACGGCTGTCCCGTTCGCGATCGTCTTGCTCGCCGCCTGTGGCGACGCCCAGCCCGACGCCAACAGTCCCCTCGCGCAGCTCACCGCCGCAGCCGAGCAGATGCAGAAGGCGGCCGAAGGCCTCACCAGCAACCGGAAGCCGGTGCCGCCCGTGGCGTTCCGCGAGCTGATCGATTTTCTCCCCAAGCAGATGGCGGGAATGAAGCGGCAGGAGCCCAAGGGTGAGACCACCAAGGCCGGCAGCTGGCAGTATTCCCAGGCGGAGGTGCGCTTCGAGAGCGCGGATGGGCAGCGCGGCGTCGAGGTCGGGATCTTCGACTACGCCCACATTCCCTTCCTCTACGTCCCGTTCAACATGTTTCTCAACATGAAGGTGGCCAGTGAGAGCACCGAGGGCTACGAGCGGAGTACCAGAATCCGCGATTTTCCGGCGTTTGAGAAATGGAACCGCAGCGGCAACAGCGATGCGGTGGCGCTGGTGGGCGATCGGTTCATCGTGAAGGCGGACACCCGCGGGCTGGGCGAGGGGGCCGGCAAGAAGATTCTGGAGGGCATGAACCTCAGCCAACTGGCGTCGAAGGGGAAGTAGTCGCCGATCGGCCGAGACGTTGCAGCAGGCGCCGCAGCTCCGCATCGAACTTGGCACGGAATCTCGGCCCTGCCGCGGATTGAGTGGGCCGAGCCTGTCCGGGAACCCCCGCCGCGAGCTGCGCCAGTGCGCGGTCGCCCAGCACGACGTAGGCGGGCACCCCCATCTCCTTCGCCACCGCCACCCGCCACTCCTCCAGCGCGCGTTCGGTGGCCGTCCGGTGTTCGCTGGGACCACTGACGTTTTCGACACCCAACGCTCCCAGAATGGTCGCTCCATACTGCTGGGCGATCATCGTGCCCACTCCCGGCACATCGGCGAGCGCGGCGGCGGTGGTTGGAGGATTGCGCGCCAGCCGCAGCAGGACGTCGGGCTCCAGCAGACACCCACCCCAGGGACCGGTTTTGCCACCCAGCGCCTGCCGCAAGCGGACCACCCGGGCCGCCACGGATGGGGGAAGCGCCCGAACCGAAGGCTCAGGGCGGCATCGGTCGCAGCCCGAGCATCGGGCCAGCTTTTCTCCGAAGTAACCCACCAGCGCCCGCCGACGGCATCCGGTGCCGCGCGCATAGCGATCCATCGTCCGGAGCCGCTCCTCCGCCCGCCGGCGGCGTTGTCGCACCGGTTCCCAGTTGACCGGTCCGACCTCGGGCCGGAGCTCTTGGCTCAAACGGTGGGCCGACTCTCTGACGTTGGCGGGGATGCCGGTGAGCTTGTTCGGATCGCGCCAGACACGCTCCAGCGTCCGTCGGGGCGGAAAGGTCACGTCCAGCTGGCGCCGGTGAAGCGCGGAGTCGCGCGGGTGCCACAGCAGCACGCAGCGGGCGAACTCGCCGTCGCGGCCGGCGCGCCCCGCCTCCTGGTAGTACGACTCCGGTGTGGGAGGCAGGGTCCAGTGCACCACCAGCCGCACCGTGGGCTTGTCGATCCCCATCCCGAAGGCGCAGGTGGCGACCACGACATCGATCCGATCGGCCAGAAATGCGTCAAGGATGGCGGCACGCCGGGCGCGGTCGAGACCCGCGTGGTACGGGGCAGCCCGGTGCCCGGCGGTGACCAGTGCCCGAGCCACACTCTCGGTGATACTCCGGGTAGGGGCGTACACGATGGCCATGCGGTCGTCTCCGGCCACGAGCCGGCGCAAGGCCTGAAGACGATCGCGGTCGTCGGCGACCCGAAGCACGCCGAACCACAGATTCTCGCGATCGAACGACCCCAACTGCTCAGTGAACCTTCCCGCTCCGAACCCGAGCGCACGGGCAATCTCCTGCCGTACCGCCGGTGTGGCGCTCCCGGTGAGCGCCACCGCTGGAGGCCGGCCGAGCCGGTGGCGTGCCGCGAGCAGAGCCCGATAGCTGGGCCGAAAATCGTGGCCCCACTCCGCGATGCAGTGGGCCTCGTCAACCGCGAGCAGCGCGGGACGAATGCCAGCGGCGCGGAGCTGGGGGGCGAAGCGCTCGAGTCGCTCGGGTGAGAGGTAGAGCAGCCGAAGCCGTCCCTCTACCAGCCGCTGCTGAACGGCGGCCTGCTCCTCGGGCGTGAGGCCGCTGGTGAGAGCGGCGGCGGCGATGCCTCGAGCCTCCGCGGCGGCTACCTGGTCCTGCATCAAGGAAATGAGTGGGCTCACGACCACCGTGAGACCGCCCAGGACCATGGCCGGCACCTGGAAGCAGACCGACTTCCCCGCTCCGGTGGGCAGCACCGCCAGTGTGTCGCTGCCGGCGAGGATCGATTGCACCACAGGCGCCTGGGCTGGACGGAAGTCGGCGTAGCCGAAATGCCGTTTCAGGACCGCTCTGGCCTGCTGCATACTCCGGGACATGGCCCATGATGGGCGACTCGGCCTCGACTTGGAGGATCCTGGCAACGCCGCACGTCGCCCGTTCACTCGCATCATCCTGACCGGAGTGAGGGGCCACGCAAAAGCGGCGCACCGTTGTCGGTGCGCCGCTCGCGCTCAGGTCAGCAGGTCTGGGATCAGCTCCCGCCGAACCTCACGCCCACCGTGAGAGGGATGAAATTGGTGTTGCTGCCCTCGGTGAAGACGTTGTGGAACCGGCCCTCGACGAAGATGCCGGCCGCGCCCGCCTTGAAATCGAATCCGGCACCACCGTTGAGGCCGAACTTGGTCACGGATTCCACACCGGGGGGCACGTCATCGCCTTTGACGTCGAGATTGTACACCCCGGCTCCGCCGATCAGATACGGTCGAAACTTGGTCTCTTCGGACGTCTTGAACTTGTACACGACATTGCCCGTCCCATAGATCAGCTGGGACTTGATGTCCAGGGGCGAGTCGTCACTGAGGCGGCTGAAGGTGCCGTCAATCTGGAACCCCACCGGCACGTTCTCAGGCACGAACGAGACCGCACCGGTTCCGTGCCAGCCCATCTTGGAGGCATCGTCAAAGTCCCCCAACGGCAGCGTCAGCCCGCCTCCGAGCGAAAACTCGGCTCCCTGCGCCCAGGCCGAGCCGGCTCCCGCCGACGCCATGAGAACCGCGCCCATCACCACGCTCCTGATCGCGCTCATAACCCCTCTCTGGTATGTGATGTCTTCCTGGCCCCTGTGTTGCGACGGGAAACTAGCCAACCGGGTCACCGGCACGTGTGATCTAGATCACAATCGGGTCACTCCCCAGCCCGGGGGCCCTGCCGGCGCTGGATCAGCCGCAGCAGGAGCGAAGCCGCCAGCAGGGCAATGGCCCCCCAGACCACCCGCCGGTCGTCGAGCATGATGGCGGCGACCGCTACGACCATGCCGGTCAACGAAAGTACGAGCCGAATCCGGGTGAGATTCATGTCTTGGCGAGAAAGCGGCTGATCGCGGCCCTGAAGTCAGGGGTCTGACGCGCGAGCGCGTTGACTCTGGCCCCCAAAGCGATGCCCTGCTCGTAGCTCTGGTCGTCCAACTGATGGAAGAGTCGCTTGGTCAACGCCAGCGCCGACGGCGAAGCCGCCGCCAGGCTGCTCACCAGATCCCGGGCCTCACGATCCAGCGCGTCGTCCGCCACCACCCGGGAAACCAGGCCGCGGGCGAGCGCTTCCTCGGCGCTCAGAAGCCGGCCGGTCAGAACCAGATCGAGCGCCGCTTTCTCTCCCATCAGCCGACGCAGCATGGTCATCACCATTGCGGGCACAAAACCCCGCTGGATCTCGGGGTAGCCTATCTGTGCGCCGGCGCCGGCCAGCACGATATCGCAGGCGGTCATGAGGCCGGCGCCACCCGCCACCGCCCGCCCTCGTACCACGGCAACCACCGGCTTGGGCAGTTGTCGCAGACGGCCGAAGAGCCCGCCGAGGCGCAACGCCGCCGCCTCGTTCGCCTCGGGAGCGGCATCGGCCGAGGCGAGGAGCTCCTCCAGGTCGGCGCCGGCACAGAAATCCTTGCCGGCCCCGGTGATCACCACCACCCGGACCTCGGGATCGAGATCGGCCGACTCGAGCGCCTGATGGAGCGTCTCGATGAGCGGCGCGCTCAGCGCGTTGCGCTTGTCCGGACGATTGAGCGTGAGGGTGAGGACTCCGGCATCCCGGCGGGAGTCGAGCAGCGCGGCCATTGGCGTCACTGGGGCTCGAGCCGTCGTGCCAGAGCGGCCGGCACCGCGATCGTCATCCGCAGCAGCGCGGTGGAGTAGACCTTGCCCTGCGCGTCGGTCTTCAAGGAGATGGTGCCGCCCCCGTCCAGGGCATCATGGAGCAGGAAGTTGAGCGCGTTCAGGTTGGGCAGCTCGAACCGCTCCACCCCACTCACCATCCCCTTGAAGTGTCGAGCGACCCGGGCGGTCGTCACCTCGGCCACCAGAATCGGATAGTACTCGGGCTCGAGAGCGATCAGACCCACGTTCGCGGTGTTGCCCTTGTCGCCCGAGCGGCCGTGGGCGAGCCAGCGCAGCTGGACCCGGCGGAGCGGCGGACCGGCGGACCGGCGGACCGGTCTCGCTCGGGGGCGAGCCGTTCCCTTGGTTCCGCGCGGCATCTCAGCCCGCCCGAGCCAGAAATTGCCCTGGGAACCGATCCGCCGGTCCGCCGGTCCGCCGCTCCGCCGTTCCGCCGTCGGTCATGCCTCGAGAATCTCCACCTTCACGTGTCGCTCGATCTCTCGCCGGTCGATCAGCGCAGGCCAGTAGGCCACCACTTCCTCCACCGCAGGTCGCCCGCCGGCAAAACCGGTGACGCTCGGCGGGCCGGTCAGCACCAGCGGCGCGAGCTCGCGGGTGAACCGTTCGACCGGCGCCTTGTCCCGAGCGCGCACCCCGATCCGGAGCTGCACTTCGGGCACCTCGGGGTTCGGCTCTCCACTCAGCCGGCCGTGAGTCGCATCGACGCCTACAAATTCGGTGAGGATCTGCTCGAACTCCAGGCCGAGGTCGGCCAGGCGCCGACGGAGGATGCGGTCAGCCGCCTTTGCCTTCTCGTAGGCCTCGGGCCAGGCGTACACCAACGTGCCGACCGCCTTGTACCCGTAGAAGTACGCGATGGAGACCTTCAGCATGCCGGTCTTGGGCGCCCCGCGAATCCCGCCCACCCGCACCCGGTTCTTCCCCGCCTGCCGCAGCCGAATGCTGGTGAAATCGGCCACGCCGTCGGGAGTGATGTAGCTCCGGGGGTCGCCCATCTCGTACACCAGCTGCTCGGTCACCGACGCGACCGAGACCACGCCGCCGGTGCCTGGGTGTTTGGTCACGACGAAGCTGCCGTCGGAGGATGCCTCCACGATGGGAAAGCCGGGATCCGCCAGCCCTGGTACCGAGCGCCAGCCCTTGAGCAGGTTGCCGCCGGAGGCCTGGGCCCCGCACTCGATGATGTGGCCCGCGACCGTCCCGGCAGCGACCTTGTCCCAGTCCTCCGGCGACCACCCGAACTCGTGAAAGATGGGACCCAGGGTCAGCCCCGTGTCGGTCACTCGCCCGGTCACCACCACGTGCGCCCCACCCCGCAGGGCCTCGACGATGGGCGCCATGCCCAGATACGCATTGGCCGAGAGGACGCGATCGCGGACGTCGGACAGCGGTCGGCCGGTCTCCATGTCGGCGAGTGGGTGGCCTCGACTGATGAGCTCGTCGAGTCGGTCCAGGATATCGTCGCCGACCACCAGGCCGATCCGCAGCTTGCCGGCGAGACCAAGCCTGCGTGCCACCTCCAGCACCGCCTCGGCGCAGCCTCGGGGATTCACCCCGCCGGCGTTGGACGTGACCTTGATGCCGCGTTGAACGAGGTCCGGAAGAATGCGCTCCATCAGCGGAACGAAGTCGCGCGCGTAGCCCGCCCGTGGATCGCGCGACTTCTGCTTCTGCATGATGGACATGGTGACTTCGGCGAGGTAGTCCATCATCAGGTAGTCGATGGGGCCACCCCGCACCTGCCGCACCGGCGCCTCCAGCCAATCTCCCCAGAAGCCCTGGCCGGCCGCAATGCGTACGACCCGCTCGGTCACCGCCTGGCCCCATGAGCGAAGCCGCTCTCTCGGGTCCAGACCTGCTCCCCGTTCCGGACCAGCACGACACCCAGCGGTGAAAAGCCCTGGGGCATCCGCCAGGGCAACGACGGAAACCCGAAATGCACGGCGGCGGCGCCACCGGCCGGGATGGACAGCTCGCCGGCGTTCGGGGTCAATGGGGCCACGGCAATCGCCGAGTCGGCATACAGCCGGATGGTCGCCGTGAGCGACCAAGGGCGCCCATCGGTGGAATCCGCGAAGCCGGGAAACAGCACCAGATCGGCCGCGATATCGCTGTGCCCCCCAGCGAGCAGGGTGCTGAGCCGGTCGAAGGCGTACTTGAGTGGATCCTGCGCTACCTGGCCCCCGGCCGAGTCGGCTATCGTGACCCCGAAGTCGGTGAAGCGGCCCCATTGATCGGGATCCATCGCCAGATCCACTTCGACACCGGTGGCCCACCCGGGGATCACGAAGGGAATGTGCTGAGGAGCAGAGCCACGGGCACGAACGCTGTTCCGCCGCTCCGCACCGCGCAGCCGCAGCTCGACACCGAGAGTGACGGGTTTGCCGGTCACGTTGTGGAGCTTCGCGCTGGCGGTATCGCCCGAACGGCCGGCGCCGATCGTCACCGGCGCCGGTACCACAATGGCCGACAGCGAAACACGGCCGCCCGGTGCCGCCGACGCCGCCAGCTGATACTCGCCGTGCACCGCGTCTCGCGCGTCCACCCGAAAGACCGCGTCCCGAGCAGCGAGACCCAGTGGCCGCGACCCGCCCTCGCGGAAGGGCGCCCCGCCGGGCTCATGCAAGTACGCTGTGCCGTGCTGGCCCGCACTCGCGGAGACCCGCACTTCGAAGGGCCGATTGCTGTCGGCGGCGAAGAAGGCGCGCGCCGCCTCGCCGGCGTGGATCGGCAAGGCTTGCCACAACGTGACGGCGTCATCGGCGAGACCTGCCGGGATCACGACGGTGGTCACCAGACGAAACGCCGGACCAGCCAGGGTGTCAGCAGGCCAGCCCGACACGACCCCGGTGTACGCACCGGGTGCCCTGAGCCGCTCACCGGCGTAGCGAAGGGTCACGACCGTGAGCTGATCCGACAGGGTGACGGTACCGGGCCCGGTGAGCCAGGGAACGTCGCTGCGGAGCGTATAGGTCGCCGGCGAAATGCCGGGGGGCCGCCGGAGCTCGAACCGCTGTGTCCCCGAGACCGCGTCGGGCGAGCGGGCCATGACCCATGCGGCGGTGGTCCGACGACCGGTGACATTCACCGCGATGTCCGGCCCCCGGCCGCCACCAGAGAGCCAGCGGTACGCCGCGCCCACATCCGGCAGGCCTCTTCCCTCGTCCAGATAGCCACCCTGGGGCCGTGGCTGCGCCGTCACCATGAGTGACTGGCGGAGAGTGGCGGCGTCAGCGCTCCGTCCTTCCTGTGCCAGCGAGGATCGGAGCAGCGCCACCAGGCCGGCGGCATGAGGTGCGGCCATGCTGGTGCCCTGCTTGACCTCGTCTCCCGCATTCCAGAGCGGTACGCTGCTGTACGCCACACCGGGCGCCAGGATGTCGGGCTTGGCCAGCTCGCCTCCGCGGGCGCTGAAGTCGGCGACCATGTCGGTGGCGGCACCCGTGCGGTCGGGCGGCAGGAAGACGGCCGGCAGCGAGGCGCCCACGGAAATTGCCCGACGGGCCGAGCCGGGGAAACTGATGGTGGAGAGGCCAGGCCCGTGATTCCCCGCGCTGACCGTGAGCACGAGCTCGGGATGCGCGGCGAGCACGGAATCCACCAGTTGATCGATCCGGGCCTCGCCCTCGTCCTGATTCCCCACCCCGAAGCTCAGGTTCATCACCAGCGGCATCCGCCGCGCCGAGGCGAACCGGATGGCATGGTCCATGGCAGCCAGGATAGCGCCGCTGGTGGAGACGCTCCCGTTGGCGCCATTGGAGATCTTGAGGGCGAGGAGCTGAGCCCCGGGAGCCACCCCGTCGAAGCCGCTCACGCCATACAGGTCGTGAGCCGCGGCGATACCGGCCACGTGAGTGCCGTGGGCGTCCAGCGCGAACACCAGGTCGAGCGCCGGCTGGTTGCCTCGCCCGGAGAAATTCGCCGCCAGGTTCACCGCGGGAGACTGACCCCGCGCGGCCCAGCCGAAGATCTCCCGACCCAGCGAGTAGTCGTGCACCGGCCGCTCGCCGACCAGGGATCCATCTCCGTCGGTGTCCGCCAGCAGAACCCACCCATCGGTGGCCCGGGTCACGACCAGGGCCAGGGTGTCGGACGACCGGCCATCGCCGTCGAGATCGGAGGCGGGAGGCGATCCCAGCGAGCGCTCCATCAGCGCACCGCCGTAGTACGGACCGGCCGTGTTCAGTGCCACCACCCGGCCGAAGCCGGCGACCGTCCGCCCGGCGATCCGCACGGTGTCGCCACGAGGCGAGACCGGCGAGAGCGGCACCGATCCCTCGCCGGAAAAGTCGCGCAGGTCCACCAGCTTGGGCTCGCCGGTGGAGCTGCTGCGTAAACCGGGAACCCCAGGATCCACGCCGGTGTCGAGAATGGCGATCAGCACCCCGCGTCCGTCGTACGTGGGGTGCTCCCGCAGGAACCGATCCGCGCCGGTGCTCGCGAGCGCCATCCAGTCGTGGGCATACGCCACCGCGGGCGGCGCGAGTCGCTCGATCCGTTCTTCCGGTGGTGGAACCCGCACCGGAGGGCTGACCGCTGGAGCGGGGTCTATCCGAGGCGTTGGTGCCGTGGGCGCCGGCTCCTGGGATGCCCGGGTGCAGGCCATCAGGAGCGCAGCGGCCACCATCGCCGTCCGCCGCATCAGTCGGTCAGCGGGAGGCCGCGTCGAGCGGCGGCAGCACGAAGGGGCCGAGGTGGGGACCGGCGTAGTTGGCGCAGATACGGAGTGCGAAGGCGAGCTGCTCCCGGGTTTCTTCCGGCGTGACGATCGCGTCCACCTGACCGCGGGCGGCTGCGTGGCGGGCGTCGAGCTGCGCGTCGTAGTCGGCACGCATGGACTCGATGGAGCGCTGCACCTCGGGCGTCACCTCCCGTTGTTCCTTCTGAGCGCGCTCGATCTCCGGCCCGTGCACGGCCATGACCGCCGACTCGCCTTCCATCACACCCATGCGGCCGGTCGGCCAGGAGAAAATGAAATCGGGATCGAACCCCTGGCCGGCCATCGCATAGTATCCGGCGCCCGACGCGTGGTTTACCGTGAGCACCAGCTTGGGTACCACCGCGGTGGCCATCGCCTCCACGAAGTGCGCGCCGGCCCGGATGATGCCCGACTGCTCCGCCTCGGGCCCCACCATGAACCCGCTCACGTCCTGAACGAACACGATAGGGACCCGCTCCCGGCTCGCGGTCTCGATGAAGTAGGCGACCTTCTCCGCGCTCCCGGTGTAGAGGATCCCGCCGAACCGCGGCCGCTCGCCCGGTTGGCCTTTGATGACTCCCCGCTGGTTGGCGATCACCGCGACGGGCCATCCACCGATGTGGGCGTGGCCGCAGATCATCTCCTTCGCCATCTCGGGCTGGAATTCGTCCAGGCTTCCGCCGTCCAGCAGGCAGGCCAGGACGTGGCGCATGTCATAGGAGAGTCGGTGATCGTGGGGAAGGATGTCATAGAGATCGGTGAGCGGACGGGCCGGCGGCCGCTCGGCCAGGACGCGATGACCCACGCCTTCCGCTCGCGGCAGCCGCCCGATGTATTCCCGAATCCGCCGGAGGCAGTCGCGATCGTTGGCGGCCCGGTAATGCGCCACGGCGCTCAGC
>DATBJC010000107.1:0-28897 GCA_036556625.1 Gemmatimonadales bacterium | reverse complement strand
CCCGCGCATCAGCGAGAGATCCAGGGTCAGAGCGCCGTCCGCCAGGCTGAGCCCCGCGATGTTGTGGCCGCCACTCTTGATCGTGAGCGGCAGGCCGTGCTCACGGGCGAAGCCGACCGCGGCCACGACATCGGCAACCCCCAGGCAGCGGGCCACCAGCGCGGGCCGGCGGTCGATCATGCCGTTCCAGATCGCGCGACTGTCGTCATAACCGGAGTCGTCGGGCCGGATCAGGGGGCCGCGCAGTCGCGATCGAAGGGCGTCGACCGCGGTGGCGTCCAGAGTTGCGCCCGAGCTGAGGGCCCGGCCGGGCGGTTGAGGCAGGGTAGCGGTGGAATGAGCTGACATAGGCCGCTCGCAGGATGGGGTTGGATCGCTTCCGTCCTCATAGTAATGCGCAGGTCGTGCCCATCGAGGTCAGGTGATATCCTTCAGCCATGGTATTCCGCCCTGTCGCCACGGCTCTTCTGCTGCTTCTGACCGTGGCCGGCTGCGCCGCCACCAGTCGGGCCCCCGCACCGTCCTCTCCCCAGCCCGCCACCCGCTACCGGGTTACCGAGGCGGACGTGAAGTTCATGACCGCCATGATCGGCCATCACCAGCAGGCCCTGAGCATGGCCGGCTGGGCTCCGACTCACGGTGCCAGCCCCTCGATCAGGCGCCTCGCGGAGCGGATCATCAACGGCCAGCAGGACGAAATCGCCAGCATGCAGCAGTGGCTCCGTGATCACGGCCAGCCTTCCCATACCCATCACGCTGGACATGCGCATGCGATGCCGGGGATGTTGACCGAGGTTCAGATGCGGCAACTCGACCAGGCCAAGGGGCCGGGATTCGACCGGCTCTTTCTCACCTTCATGATCCAGCATCACCGCGGTGCCGTGACGATGGTGAAGCAGCTGTTCGCCACGCCGGGGGCCGCCCAGAACCAGACCGTGTTCAAGCTCGCCAATGACGTGAGTGTCGATCAGACCACCGAGATTGCCCGGATGGAGCGCATGCTGGTGGCGCTCCCCGGCGCCGAGCCCGCTTCCTGAACCCGGAAGGACTCCGCATGAGACCCGTCAGCTTCCCGTCGCTCCCATCCTGCGTCGCCCTGGTGCTGCTGGTCGCCTGTGGCGGCTCGACGTCGTCGACCGTCACCAGCGGTCCGCCGCCGAGTCCCGATCCGCGGATCGGCCTGCACGCCGGGTTGCATGACGCGGGCGAAGCGGTGTGGAACCTGCGGGTGGTGTCGGAGAATCCCTCGCCCGAGCAATTCGCCGGGATCAGCAACACCGACTTGGGCTTCACCGGCAAGTATGCCATTCAAGGCAACTACAACGGCTTCCAGGTCTGGGACATCGAGAACCCGTCCCGGCCCAGTCTCACGACGGCGTACGTCTGCCCGGCCTCCCAGAGCGACGTCTCCATCTACCGTCATCTGCTGTTCGTGTCGGGGGAAGATCTCGCCGCCCGGCTCGACTGCGGAACCCAGGGCGTGACGGACACCGTCAGCAGCGAGCGGCTGCGCGGGCTCCGCATCTTCGACATCAGCGACATTCGCCATCCCCGGAACGTCGGCAACGTGCAGACCTGCCGTGGATCCCACACCCATTCGGTGCTGGTCGATCCCGAGGATTCCGCCAACGTCTACGTCTACATCTCCGGCTCCTCGGTAGTCCGCTCGCCCAACGAGCTGGCGGGCTGTGTGGCGGCGATGCCTGCGCTGGATACCAATACGGCATGGTTCCGCATTGAAGTCATCAAAGTGCCGCTCGATCACCCGGAGCAGGCCGCGATCGTCAGCTCGCCGCGGATCTTCCAGAACCTGAAGGCCCCGCCGGCGCACGGCGAAACCCCGGCCGACAGCGCCGCGGACGCCAGGGAGCTGGCCGAGGCCGAGGCCGCGGGGCGCTTCATCATGAAGCTGGGGGACAACGAGGTGGTTCTTTCCGATGAGGAGGT
The DNA here is from genome assembly GCA_036556625.1 of Gemmatimonadales bacterium. GTDB lineage: Bacteria > Gemmatimonadota > Gemmatimonadetes > Gemmatimonadales > GWC2-71-9 > CAVVWJ01. The sequence goes on along the minus strand of DATBJC010000107.1, from coordinate 26,950 downwards.
CGACGGGATCCTCCAGGAGATCGTACAGGCCCGGCAGGGCAGCGGCCCGCCCACCGCGCAGGACAGCGCGATGCTGCGCCAGGCCTTGCCGATGATGGCCTCCATGATGATCGGCCCCGATCCGGACAGCATGGCGGGGCCGACCCAGTGCCACGACATCACGCTGTATCCCGCGATCGGATTCGGCGGCGGCGCCTGCGAGGGGTACGGGATGCTGCTGGACATCAGCGATCCGGTCGGTCCGGTCCGCATCGCGGCGGTATCGGATTCCAACTTCTCCTACTGGCACTCGGCCACCTTCAACAACGACGGCACCAAGCTCCTCTTCTCGGACGAGTGGGGTGGGGGCTCCCAACCGAAGTGCCGGGCCACCGACAAACCGGAGTGGGGGGCCGACGCGATCTTCACCATCGAAGACCGGCAGCTGCAGTTCAAGAGTTACTACAAGCTGTCGGCGCCACAGACCGCGCAGGAGACCTGCGTGGCCCACAACGGGTCGCTGATCCCGGTTCCCGGTCGGGACATCATGGTGCAGGCCTGGTATCAGGGAGGCTTGTCGGTGTTCGACTGGACCGACGCGGCGCACCCCAAGGAGATCGCCTTCTTCGACCGCGGGCCGGTGGACTCCACCAGGCTGGCGAGCGGCGGCTACTGGTCCACCTACTGGTACAACGGCTTCATCTACGGCTCCGAGATGGCCCGTGGCCTGGACATCTTCGAGCTGACGCCCAGCCCGTACCTCTCACAGAACGAGATCGACGCCGCCCGCTCGGTGCATCTCGACTACTTCAACGTGCAGGGACAGTCGAAGATCAGCTGGCCGCCGACGTTCGCGCTGGCGGGGGCGTACCTCGATCAGCTGGAACGCTCGAAGGGGATGCCCGCCGAGGAGATCGCGGCGGACCGCGAGGCGCTGGCCGCGGCGGAGAAGGGCTCGGATGCCGAGCGGCGCGATGGATTGACGCAGCTGGCCGGCCGGCTGCAGGCGAGCGCCGGATCCGGCCGTGACCCGGCGAAGATCCGGATGCTCGCCGAGGCCGTCCGCCAGCTGGCCGAGGCGCCGCAGGTCGCGCGCCGGGAGTAGCTAGGTGCGCGGGCGGCCACAGGTGCCGCCGCCCGGCAGCTCGGGCTCGCGCTGACGCATGAGCGCCTCGATCTCGGCGATCTCCCGAGGCACTCCTCCGGAGAGCAGCTCGAGTCCGCTGTTGGTCAGCGCGTAGTCGTCCTCGATGCGCACGCCGATGCCGCGGTACTTCTCGACTGCCGGCCGGATCCTGGCCAGCAGGGCCCGGTTCTTCGGCGTATTGGGCAGGCTGCGCAGCAGGTCCGGGCTGACGTAGAGTCCCGGCTCGACGGTGAAAACGTCTCCCACGCCGAACTCCCCCTCGCTTTCGTAGTACTGCGCCGGATCGTGCACCTCGAGGCCGATCCCATGGCCACCGTAGCCGTGCAGCGCGAAGAGCTGGGCCTCGAGGCAACCACCGGGCGGACACCGCGCTCCCGCCGGCGCGTCGATGGTCCCTCGGGCCGACTGAATCAGGCCCAGGCGAGTCAGACCCTTCGCCACCACGGCTCTCCCTGAATCACTGGCCAGGGCGACCTTGGCGCCGGGCCTGATCTGGCGCACGAAGGCCTCCTGCGCATCGCGCACGATCTGGTAGATATCCCGCTGCTCCGGCGTGAACCGCCCGTTGACCGGGAAGGTCCGGGTCACGTCGGCCGAATAGTGGGCGAAGGCCGCGGCCGCGTCGATCAGGAGGAGCTCACCGTCCCGCATGACGCGGGAGTCTTCCATGTAGTGGAGGATGGTGGCGTTGGGGCCCGAGCCGACGATGCTGCCGTAGCCCGGCCGGTCCGCACCGAAGCGGCGGAACGCCCCTTCCAGCAGCGCCTGGATCTCGTACTCCCCACAGCCGGGCGCCGTCGCCTTGATCGCCTCCCGGTGGGCCCGCACACTGATCTCGGTCGCCCGGCGGAGCAGCGCGATCTCGGCGGCACTCTTCCTGGCCCGGAGCCGCCTGACGGAGTCGTCCAGTGAGTGCATCACCAGATACGGGTAGGCGAGCCGGACCTGGGAGAGGAACCGCGAGCCTCTGGTGAGCGAGTCCTCCGCCGTATAGTCGGCGGACCGGATATCGGGAACCACGTAGAAGGGAAGACCGCTGGCTGCGAGCGAGTCGACCGCGGGACGAAGCTGGGCGAGGTCGCGGCCGGCGATGCCGATCCGGGCCTCGAGCTGGGCCGGCCGGGTGCGCGGGCCGACCCAGCGCTCCTCGATGGGCGTCCGGGTCGGGACGAACATGGTGGCAGAGACTGCGCCGCCTCGTTTCACCATCAGGAAGGCGGCGTCGGTCTCGTTGAATCCGGTGAGATAGTAGAATGCCGGGAGCTGATAGAACGTCGGCCAGTAATCCGCCGGCTCCACCCCGCCGAACGCCACCACGACTCCCGAGTCGATGCCGGCTGCCAGCGACGCGCGTCGGGCCGCGTACTCCGCAGGGGGGACCTGCGGGTGAAGGACCTGCGGCAGGAAAACTCCCACCAGTCCGGCGAGGAGCTGCAGCAAGCCTCGGCAACGTGATGGCGGCACGACGACCTCCGGTCAGAGGGGTGGTGACTGGGTCACACGGCTGTGGCGACTCCGTGCTCGACCCGCGTGCCCAGGAGCTCCAGGAACTTGGCGAGCCACGCCGGGTGCGCCGGCCAGGCCGGGCCGGTCACCACTCCCGCATCGGCGATGGCCTGGTCCAGCTCGACGTCGACCCAGCTTCCACCGGCCTGGATGACCTCCGGCGCGCAGGCGGGATAGCCGGTCACTTCCTTCCCCCTGACCACGCCGGCCGCGGCGAGGACCTGCAGGCCATGGCAGATCGCCGCGATCGGCTTGCCGCTCTGCTCGAAGTGCCGGACGATGTCGAGCACCCGCGGGTTGAGCCGGATGTATTCCGGCGCGCGACCGCCGGGGACGACCAGCGCGTCGTAGTCATCTTCCCGGATGTCGTCGAAGGTGGCGTTCAGGGTAAAGTTGTGTCCCCGTTTCTCGCTGTAGGTCTGGTCGCCCTCGAAATCGTGTACCGCGGTCCGGATCGACTGATTCTGCTTCTTCCCCGGGCAGACCGCGTGGACGGTGTGCCCCACCATCTGCAGCGCCTGAAAGGGGACCATGACTTCGTAGTCTTCCACGAAGTCGCCCACCAGCATGAGGATCTTCCTGGCCATCGTGACCTCCAGCAGTCGTGAGGGATTCCCGACTACTATATGACACGAACCCCACGCTCGTCGAGATGGCGAGGACAAGGAGATGATCATGCGTGCACCGGTAGCCGGCAGTAGCTTGTTGGCCAGTGTGGTTGCCGCGGGGCTGGCCTGCTCGCGTGCGGCTCCCACTCCGGAGGCGGTGGTGCTCACAGCGGACGAGCAGAAGGCCGGCTGGCGGCTTCTCTTCGACGGCCAAACGACGGCGGGCTGGCGCGGCTTCAAGCGCCCCGACCTGCCGGCGGGCTGGCAGGTGATCGACGGCGCGCTCACTCGAGTGGCCGAGGCAGGGGACATCGTGACTGATGACGAGTTCCAGGACTTCGAGCTCGCGCTGGAATGGCAGGTCGAGCCGGGAGGCAACAGCGGGATCTTCTACCGGGTGAGCGAGGCCCCCCAGCTGGAGGCCGTCTGGGAGAGCGGCCCCGAGATGCAGGTGCTGGACGACAAGGGCCACAAGGATGGCCAGCGCCCCGAGACCTCGGCGGGTGCCTGCTATGACATGTACCCGGCGCCCCGGGGGATCTCCCGTCCGGGGGGAGAATGGAACCAGGTGCGGCTCCTGGTCCGGGGGAGGCACGTCGAGCACTGGCTGAACGGGAGCAAGGTGGTCGAGTACGAGCTGGACAGCCCGGACTGGGAGCGCCGGCTGCAACGGAGCAAGTTCGCCAAGCTGCCCCGCTACGGCCGCGAGCCGGCCGGCCACATCGCTCTGCAGGACCATGGTGACCGGGTGGCGTACCGGAACATCAGGATCCGGACCCTGAGCCCGTCCGTCACTCGGTGAGCACCCGCGCCCGGCTGTGCGGAATGATGTTCCTCCAGTACTTCATCTGGGGGGCGTGGTTCGTCACCCTGGGCACCTATCTGGGCGCCACGCGCGGGTTCGATGGCACCCAGATCGGCCTGGCGTACGGAAGCACGGCGGTCGCGGCGATGATCTCGCCGTTCTTCGTCGGCATGGTGGCCGACCGCTTCTTCGCCGCCGAGCGACTGCTGGCGCTACTGCACCTGCTGGGGGCCGCGCTGCTGGCCTGGGCCTCGACCATCGAGCACTTCGGCCTCCTCTACCCGGTGCTCATCGGGTATGCCCTGTGCTACATGCCGACGCTCGCGCTCACCAATTCCATCTGCTTCGACCATGCCGGCGATCCGGCGCGGGAGTTTCCCCGCATTCGGGTCCTGGGAACCATCGGCTGGATCGTGGCCGGCATCGTGGTGGGACGGTTAGGCCTGGAGCCGACCCCGGTTCCCATGCGCATCGCGGCGGCGGCCTCGCTGGCGCTCGCCGGCTACTCGCTGATCCTGCCGCATACCCCTCCCCATGCGGCCGGCCGGCCGCTGGGTCTCCGTGACGTGCTGGGGCTGGATGCGCTGTCGCTCCTCCGGGACCGGTCGTTCGCCATCTTCGTGATCGGCTCGTTCCTGCTCTGCATCCCGCTGCAGTTCTACTACGCCTTCACCAACCTCTTCCTGAACGAGATCGGCATGCCGGAGCCGGCCAGCAAGATGACATTGGGCCAGATGTCGGAAGTGGGCTTCATGGTGCTGATGCCCTGGTTTCTGATTCGGCTCGGCGTGCGGGGGATCCTGCTGGTGGGAATGGTGGCGTGGGCGCTGCGTTACGTCTTGTTCGCCTACGGCGATGCCGGCGGACTGGCGTGGATGCTCTACGCCGGCATCCTGCTGCACGGCATCTGCTACGATTTCTTCTTCGTGACCGGCCAAATCTACGTGGATCAGCAGGCGTCGCCCCGGATCCGGGCCGCGGCGCAGGGGTTCATCGCGTTCGTCACGCTGGGCGTGGGACTCTTCATCGGCGGCATCGTATCGGGCAACGTGGTGGAGGCATTCGCCGGGGGCACCGATCCGGTCAGCCACGATTGGCGCGCCATCTGGCTGGTGCCGGCCGCCGGCGCCGGTGCGATCCTGCTGCTGTTTGCCACTTTGTTCCGGCCGACGGCTCGGGCGCCGGCGGCGGAGCCGGTGGGGGTGCGCGCGCGGTGAGGGCGCAAGCCCCGCCGTCAGCGGTACTTCATCCCGAGCGAACGCGAGGGGCCTTGCCCCGGAATGGCTCAAGCCATGCAAGCAAGGTCCCTCGGTCGCTTCGCTCCCTCGGGATGAAGTAATCGTTCCATCCCAGCATGACGCTCACTCTACCAGGTTCGGTCTAGGGCTTCCATTCCCCCCGGGCGACTGCCGGGACGAAGGCATCCAGCCCCGCGGGCGGAAACGTCAGCGTCCTCCCCTGTTCGGCGCTCATGTACGCGGTCATGAGCAGGCGAACGACTTCGAGCCCGTCGTCGAAGGTGAGCAGGGGAGCTTCCCGACCCAGAAATGCCCGCACGAAGTGGCGGTCCTCCGCCTCGTATCCGTAGGCCGCCGGCTCGTTCGCCACCACCGGCATGAGTCCCATCTCCGCGTTCTGCTTCTCCACCAGGTCCTCTCCCGAGGTACCCACCACCGCTCGACTGAAGAACAGCTTGAGCCCGCTGTCCAGGGTGTTCCACGACATCGAGTATTCCGGGCCGAGCAGCTCCGCCGAGAGCCGGAGACCGGCCCCCACGAAGCTCCATGAGGTAGTCGCTTCGCCCAGGACCCGGGTGCCGTCGGCGTCCGCGAATTCGATGGTGACGCTGGCAAAGTCTTCTGACGGGGTGGCCCCGTAGTCCACGCCTTGGCCCATGGCGGCCGCCAGGTGCTTCACGTACTCCGGTCGGGTCCACTTGAGGCTGGCGATGTGCGCGGTGACCCGGAGAGGACGCAGCGAGGAGGGACCCTTGGCGGGATCCGAGAGCAGATGGCGCACCAGCAGCACCGAATGGCACATCATGTCGTTCAGCACGCCGCCACCCTGCAGGCTGCCGCGCCAGAACCAGGGCGCGTGCGGTCCGCTGTGTTCCTCCGCGGCCCGCGCCAGGTAGGGCCGGCCGCTCAGTCGGGCGCCCCGGGCCCACATGATGGTGTGTCCCTGCGCGATCTGGGGCGCGAAGACCTGATTCTCCAGGTAGCCGTGGCGCAGCTCCACCCGCTTGACCAGCTCCACCAGCCGCGTGGCCTCGGTGACGTTCCGGGCCAGCGGCTTCTCACAGGCGATCCCCAGCAGCTCGCCGCGTCCGCGCTCCAGCGGCTGGACGATCTGCTCCAGGTTCTCCATCCGTGCGTGGTTCGGTCCGCAGAGCCAGACCGCGTCCACGGCGGGGTCGGTCACCATCTCCTCGATCGAGCGGTACGGCTTGGCCGGGCCGACCTCCAGGCCGCGGGCCAGCTCGGCGGCCTTGGCCACGTTGGCCTGGCTGGGGCTCCAGAGGCCGACGATGTCGGCATCGCGGACGCCGACGAAAGCCTGGAGGTGGAACCTGGCGTTGAAGCCGCTGCCGATGATACCGATGCCGAGTCGCGTGCGGCTCCGGGGCCGGGCCATGACTACCGACCACCTTCGTACGCGACGCCCAGCTTGGCGAGCGCCTCGGGCGGACATCCCGTCCATTCCACGACCACCGTGTTGCCCCGGTACTCCAGGTCGGTGACGCCGATCCGGCTGGACCAGAAGCCCGAGGCGGTCAGATCGCGGAACGCGGTGAAGAAGGCGACCCCGTGACTGAGCCGGGGCGCGGCTCGCGCCGGCCAGGCGATGTCATCGAGCAGCGAGCGGCGCTGCCGATCGTCCGCCTCGGTGAAGCGCCGGCCGAACCGGCGCGTCGATTCGGCGTCGAGCCAGGCCAGACCTCCCCTCATCCAGAGCTGCTCGACCGGCCGCTCCAGCATCATGAAGTCCATGAATTCGGGCACGCCGGCATCGGTGGCTCCGCCGGAGCGCTGGTCCGGCGGGATGACCAGATCGGCCAGCAGCCGGACGGTTTGCCATTCCGCGGGGGTGAAGAATCCGGGCCGGTACGGAGCCCCTCCGGTTCCAGCGCCGTCCAGGACCCGCAGGGCGCGCTCGATCTGCACCGGCGACCAGCGCAGCGACACCGTCAGGGGAAGGCTCGCGAGCAAGCCCACGACCTCGCGCCGGCTCATCTCGGGCATGGACTCGACCTCCGGCTCATAGCTGTCCCCGTCTCCGCTCCGACGTGATGTGATCCGCGGTTCGCCAGGCGAGCGCGAGAATGGTCCAGGTGGGATTCTTGTCGGCCTGCGACACGAACGTGCCGCCATCGGCGACGAACAGGTTCTTGACCTCGTGCAGGCCGCCATACTGATTCACGACCGAGGTGCGGGGATCGTTCCCCATCCTGATGCAGCCCAGCTCGTGAATGATCACGCCGCCCGGGGCGAGTCCATAGTCTTCCTCCGGCCCCGGCATCGGCTCGAGCGCCTCTCCTCCCATCTCACCGATGATGTCGCGGAAGGTCTGCTGCATGTGCCGGGCCTGTCGGCGCTCGTGATCGCTCCACTTCCAGTGGAAGCGGAGCACCGGAATGCCCCATCGGTCCACAACGTCGGGATCGAGCTCGCAGTAACACGCCTCGCTGGGCACCATCTCCCCGCGGCCGCCGAGATAGATGGTGGCGCCGAAGTACCGCCGGTAGTCCTCCTTCAGCCGTACACCGTAGCCGCCACCCGCGGGATACCGGTGGATGCCTGCCCCGAAGCCGTACGACGGCAGGTTCAGCCCGCCGAAGACCTCGATGTGATAACCGCGGGGAAAGTCCAGCTTCCGGTTGTCCAGCCACCACGGCATGAAGACGTGCCCCCCGCCGACTCCGTCCTCGTTGTGAGGGACGTGATCCATCAGCGCGGGAACGAACCCGGCGACCTCCACTCCGGTGGTGTCAGTGAGGTACCTGCCGACTACACCATTGGAGTTGCCGAGCCCGCTGGGAAAGCGGGAGGACCTGGAGTTGAGCAGCAGCCGGGCCGATTCGCAGGCGCTGGCCGCGAGGACCACGATCCGAGCGCGAACCTGCTCGTCCCGGCCGGTGGCCTTGCGGACGAACGACACGCCAGAGGCGCTGCCATGGCGATCGACCGTCACCTCACGCGCCATCGCGCCGGTGAGAACCGTAAGCCGCCCGGTCTCCCGCGCCGGCGCGAGGAGCACCCCGGGGCTGGAGAAGTTGGAGTTGGTCCGGCACCCCCGGTGACACTGGCCGCAGTAGTGACACGCGGGTCTGCCGTTGTGTGGCCGGGTCAGGATCGAGAGTCGCCCCGGAATGCAGGTCACGCCCAGCCGGTCGCAGGCTCGCTTGACCACCAGCTCGTAGCAGCGCGGCTTGGGTGGGGGAAGGAAGATCCCGTCCGGGTCGTTGGGGAGTCCCTCGGCACTGCCGAAGACGCCCACCAGGCGGTCCACCCGATCGTAGTAGGGCTTCACGTCGTCATACGTGATGGGCCAGTCGTCGCCCAGCCCGTCGAGGCTCCGCCGGCGGAAATCGTCGGGGCCGAAGCGCAGCGAGATCCGTCCCCAGTGATTGGTCCGGCCTCCCAGCATCCGGGCGCGCCACCAGTTGAACTCGGTATCGGCCGCCCGGGTATAGGGCTCGCCCTCGATCTCCCACCCCCCCAGGCAGGCGTCGAATTCTCCGAAGGGCCGCTCTGTGGTCGCGGCGCCGCGTCGAGGCGAATCGTAGGGCCAGCGCAGCATGGCTCCGTCGGTGGCGTTGTCCCAGGTGGGCCCCGCCTCGAGGAGGACCACGTCGGCGCCGGACCGGGTGAGCGCGTAGGCCGCCATCCCACCGCCGGCGCCCGAGCCGACGATGCAGACGTCATAGACCTTGGGGCGAGGAAGCAGACTGGTCACACCCGGCACACCGCGACGGCCTCGCGAAGGGAGGAGAGAGGGTCTCGGGTGGGCCGAAACTCGTGAGCCAGGTAGCCATCGAATCCGGCATCGGCGATAGCCCGGGCGATGCCGCTGTAGTTGAGCTCTTGCGTCTGGTCCAGCTCATGGCGGCCGGGCACGCCCGCGGTGTGAAAGTGGGCGATGTGCCCGAGGTTCGCGCGGATAGTGCGGATCACATCTCCTTCCATGATCTGCATATGGTAGATGTCATAGAGCAGCCTCACCCGGGGCGAGCCGACTGCCTCCACCACTCGCACCCCGAAAGCGGCACGGTCTCCCTGGTAATCGGCGTGGTCCACCTTGCTGTTCAACAGCTCGAGGCAGATGGTGACCCGATGCTCTTCCGCCAGCGGCGCGGCGGCAGCGAGGCCGGCGACACAGCTCTCGATCGCCCTTTCGTCGCTGCGCCCTCGCCGGTTACCGAACATCGCGATGACATTGGGAACGCCCAGGCCAGCGGCGAACGGGATCGTCGCTTCCAGCTCGCGGAGCAGCATCGGATGGTTGGCCCGATCGTTGAAGCCGGTCTCGATGAAATCCCGGCGGCTGGTCGGGTATCCCATCGAGCAGACCAGACCATGGTCCCGCACCCGGGCCCAATCCTCCCGTTGGAGCAGATCGATTCCCGCGAGCCCCATCCCCTTCGCCGCGCGGCACAGGTCGGCCAGCGGGATATCGCCGAAGGGCCAGCGCGACACCGATTGCTTCAGTCGGCCGGGCGGGGTGCTGAACCTCTCCTCAGCCATCGCCTCGACGATGCCCGTCCGAGGCCCTGGGAAGGCGAGCCCGGCGGCTGCAGCGATCAAGAGGTCTCTACGAGACAATCGTGGCATTACCTGGAGCCTACAACTCACCACGCTTCGACTGTTCGACCGCGTAGGCCGCGGCGCGGGCGGTGAGCGCCATGTAGGTGATCGAGGGGTTCTGGCACGCCGACGACGTCATGCAGGCGCCATCGGTCATGAACAGGTTCTTCACGTCGTGCGCTTGGCAGTAGCCGTTGAGCACCGAGCTCCCGGGATCGCGACCCATGCGAGCCGTGCCCATCTCGTGGATCGAGCTGCCGGGCTGATTCTCCTCCACGAATGGCTCGATGCCCGTGGCCCCGACCGCCTCCAGCATCTCGGCTGCCGCGACCGACATGTCGTTCCGCATCCGAATCTCGTTGTCGCTCCACGTCGCGTGGATTCGGAGCGCGGGAACTCCCCATTTGTCCTTGACCGTGGGGTCGAGCTCCACGTAATTCTCCGCCCGCGGCAGACACTCGCCGAAGCCGTAGAACGTGAAGTGCCAGGGTCCCAGGCTGCGCAGCCGGTGCTTGAAGGCGGCGCCGAAGCCGGGCTCATTCGCGCCCCGGCCCCAGCCTTCCCTCCAGCCGCCGCCCTGGAACCCGTATCCGCGGAGGAAGTCCGGGTGACGAGCGCGAATGTTCCGAAACCTCGGCACATAGATGCCGTTGGGCCGCTGGCCGAAGGTCTCGTGGTCCTCCATGCCCGGGATCCGTCCGGTCGCGCCTCCACCCATGATGTGGTCCATCAGGTTCCGGCCCACCTGTCCGCTCGAATTGGCGAGCCCGGTGGGGAACGACCTGGTGGGAGAGTTGAGCAGGATCCTCGCCGATTCCAGGGCCGAGGCGCAGAGAAACACGAGCTTCGCGCGGAACTCCAGCGGCTGCATGGTCACCGCATCCACCACCCGTACGCCGGTTGCCCGGCGAGTGCGCTCGTCGAACATCACGCTGTGCACCACGCTGTTGGGTCGGATGGTGCAGCGGCGGGTGGCCCGTGCGGCTGGGAGCGTCACGTGGATCGCGTTGAAGTAGGAGCGGGTGGTGCAGCCTCGCCAGCATGGGCCGCAGTAGTGACACGCCGCGCGGCCCCGGTGCTGGCGGGTGAGAATCGCGCAGCGGCCGATCGTCAGCATCCGCTCACCCTTGAAATGCGCCGCCAGGCGGTCCCGCACGAGCCGCTCCGCGCAGTTCAGCTCCATGGGTGGCAGGAACCGGCCGTCCGGCAGGTGGGCGAGACCGAGGGCGTCTCCGCTCACGCCGATGTACTCCTCCGCGTAGTCGTACCAGGGCGCGATATCGGCGTAGCGGATCGGCCAGTCGACCCCGACGCCTTCCCGGGCATTGGCCTCGAGGTCGAGCTCGCTCAGGCGGTAGGTCTGACGGCCCCACATGAGTGATCGACCCCCGAGGTGCCGTCCCCGAATCCAGAGAAAGGGCGTAGCCGGATCGAAGGTGTAGGGATTGTCGACGTCATCCACGAAGAAGTGCCTGGTCTCCTCCTCGTAGGGGCCACACTGGCTCTGGATGAATTGGCGGGTCTGCTCGTGCTTGCGATCGCCCAGCCCGCGGAACTTGAACTCGTAGACCGGACGGTGCTCCAGGTAGTCGACCGCTGGATCGATGTTGCGACCGGCCTCCAGCACTATGGTCCGGAGGCCCCGCTCGGCCAGCTCCTTGGCCGCCCAGCCCCCGCTCATGCCGGAGCCCACGACGATCGCGTCGTAAGTGTTCGCCGGCATCAGCGTGACTCCTTCCTGCGCACGCCGGTCGCGAGACAGGGATCGTAGCGGCCGGGAACGGGACTCCAGTGCAGCTCCTGCTCTACCCCCACCTTCGAGGTGTAGTACCCGTAGATGGTCAGGTACTTGATCTGATGATAGAAGTGCTCCTCCGGCTTGGCCGCCGACACGCGGAAGGCCAGCCACTCGGCTTCGAGCTCCGAGAGCGTTCGCTCCCGGTCCGCCGGCCCCGCGTCGAGGAAAACCCGTCCGAGCCTTGACTGGCTCCGCCGATCCAGATCGGCCAGGCCATCGAGGAAACGCTTCTGTTCCTCCGGGGTGTACCACTCCGCCACGATCAGGTCGATAAAGTCGGCGACTCTTGCGGCCCGGGCCCCTGGCGTGTCGGTCTCGGGAACGATCAGCTCGGCAGCCACGGCCACGAGCTCGTGCTGATGAGGGTCCAGAAGGCGGAGGGCCGGCTGGTCACCCAGGCGCTGGTGAATCTCGCGCCCCAACCCGTCGAGCCGATCGAGAGGCAGCCGGGAGAAGGCGGGCAGCACCGCCAGCTGGCCGAGGATGCGGAGGGCCTCACGTCGTTGCATGGATGCGACCTGCGGAAAGGTACCGTGCCAGTGAATCCGGGTGCCGAGCGGAGCCGCTTGACATCCGCTTGACGCCCTCGGGCGGTTCTTGAGGAGTCAATTCAGCCCCAGGAGCCGCCATGTCAAGCCCTTGCTGTAAGAACATACCCGGTCCGAGCGCCTCGCTCTTCGCCTCCACGCTCCTCGCGGCCGGCCACATGGGAGGCTCAGCCGCCGGCCTCACCGGCCGAGCTGCGTCCCAGCACCGCCAGGCTGGTTCTCGAGGTGCCGTGCTTGGTGGGCCAGGGGAGCTCGCCCAGGGGACGGGCTTCGATTGGCCAGCCGGCGCGCCGGAGCCGCTGAACGGCTCGCTCCGGTCCCTCGATCACCTTGCCGTCCGGCCATAAGGGTCGCTGCCCCGGGAAGTAGTCGTGCAGCAGGATGAAGCCACCCGGCCGCAAGCGCTCGAGGGCCGCCGGAATCTCACTGAGGACGGTCTTGAGGCGGTGATCACCGTCCAGAAAGATCAGATCGTACTCGCTGCCGCTGTCATGTAACACCTCGAGCGAGCGAGCCATGCGGAACTCGACCAGCTTCCCGTAGCCCAGCCGATCCAGGGCGTCACGGGGAGATTGCGGCAGCCGAAACGCCCGCCAGGCCGCCGTCTCCGGGTGATTCACGTCCTTGATGTCCACGGTGAGAAGCCTGGGCTGAAGGGCGCCGGTATGCGCTGCAGCCAATGCGGCTGCCAGATGCACGGTGGAAGCGCCGGCCTGGGTGCCGATCTCGAGGATCCGGGCCGGCCGAAGATGGCGGACCAGATAATAGAGCGCCCGCCGGTCGCCGGGGTTCATGCCCGCTTCCGCCGAGATGCCGAGCGGCGCGATCCGCGCCGCGGCGGCCAGCCAATCCGCCTCCACCGCTGTCGCCGTGAAGATGCCGTCGAGGGCGAGCCGGCCCACGGTGCCCGCTCGCTCAGCGGCGGAGCGCGGACGCCGGTGGAGCAGCGTTCGCAGCCGCTCGGTGACAGTGGTCCAGCTCATGAGCACCTTCGGTGAAGTGGCGGCCGGAGGCGCAACATGCATCAGGCTCAGTCTCCCGTCCAGCCACGGCTGTCGCGACCCTCGGTTGCGCGGAACCGCCGATCGGCTATCTCTGTTCGTATCCGGCCGGGCGTCATGGGGGCGCCCCGTCTACGCGTACCCGAGAGACAGAGTAGCCGTCATGCCCACCAGATCTGCTTCCGCCGTCACCGGTCTTCACCACGTCACCTGCATCGCCGGCGACCCCCAGCGCAACCTCGACTTCTACACCGGCAGCCTCGGCATGCGGCTGGTGAAGCGCACCGTGAATCAGGACGTGCCCGATACCTATCACCTGTTCTACGCCGATGCGGAGGGCCACGCGGGCAGTGATCTCACCTTCTTCCCCTGGCCTCATCTGCCACCCGGCCGCCGCGGGGTGGGGCTCACCAACGAGGTCGGGCTCGCGGTGCCCTCGGGGACGCTGGGATGGTGGGCCGAGCGACTGCGCGCGGCCGGAGTGCGGACCGGCGAGCGGACGAGCTGGTTCGGTGAGCCCGCGCTCCCATTCAGCGATCCCGATGGTCTCAGTCTCGCGCTGGTGGAGACCGCCGATTCCCGGGAGTTCACGCCCTGGGCCGACAGCCCGGTCGAGTCCTCGCAGCAGATCCGGGGCCTTCACGCGGTGCGGCTGGCGCAGCGCGACCTGGGACCGACGGCCCGGTTCCTGGCGGAGGGCCTCGGCTTTACCGCGCAGGGAGAAGAGCGCGGCTGGCACCGGTTCACGATCGAAGGAGGCGGGTCAGGACGGGCGCTGGACATTCAGGTGCTGCCGGAGGCGTCTCGCGGCGAGTGGGGCCTGGGCAGCGTCCATCACGTGGCCTGGCGGGTGCCCGACAACGAGCGTCAGCGCGCGGTGCGGAGCTCGGTCGGCGCGGCCGGCGGCCGGCCGACCGAAGTGATCGATCGATTCTGGTTCCGGTCGGTGTATTTCAGGGAGCCAGGCGGCGCGCTGTTCGAAGTCGCCACCGACGGGCCGGGCTTCAGTGTGGACGAATCCGTCGACTCATTGGGGGAGCGGCTCATCCTTCCGCCCTGGCTGGAGCCGCGACGGGGGGAGATTGAACGCGAGCTGCCTCGGCTGACCTCGCCGGTCAGAACCTAGCTTCCCAGCTCCTCGGTGCCGCAGTAGTTCAGGAACGCCGCCAGCTCCTCCGCCTCGTGGGGGGTGGAGAGCATGATGGTGGTCTTTCCTCGCTTGACGAGCGGGATGTACTTGAGACCACCGCGGCCCACTCGCCTGAGCGGCCGGGTATCCGTCTGCCAGGGTCCGGACACCGCGGCCCTCGCGGCCTCGGTGCTGAGCAGCTGCTCGATGCAACGGCGGAGGAGCGCGGAATCCCGCCGGGTGCCGTGCGTCGGTTTGCGCTGGTGACGAATCAGCGCCGCCAGCTCGAGTGCCGCTCGCTGGCAGTAGGTCTGGGGAGCGAGTTCCTCGACCGGACGATCGGGGAGCTGTCGCGAACGTGTCTCTTCCATTTCAAGTGCCTCGGGAGATTGCAGTCTACCCCCCAAACATACTGTTCCTGGCGCTCCTGGTAATACCGTCGGGCTGGCGCGCCAGTTGCCATCCTGATTTCCGTCCCGGCCGGCGCTCGCCGATCCCCCGGCCAGACTCCGTTCATTAACTGAAGCCAGCCGAAAGGCTTACGCGCTCAATCCGAGGGCCGGGCCGCCGCCTGCGCCGCGGTGCAGAACGCCAGCCTCGCGTCCGATCCGCCGGACGTCGGCCCTTCCTCGAAACTGCCAGGTGCTGCATGCCCAGCCGCCGGGTGGACCCTCGAATCTCGCTCGTCTTCTCCGCCCTCCTGGCCGCCTGCGGCGGGGGGCCGACGGGTCCCTCGACAGGCAGCCTGGTGCTGGATGTCTCCGGCCTTCCCGCGGCCGTCGCGGCGGACATCACCGTGTCCGGCCCCAATGGGTTCACCCACCAGGCGACGGCATCGGAGACGCTGTCCGAGCTCGCCTCCGGCCGATACACCCTGTCGGCGGCGGGCGTGTCGGCCGGGTCGGCACACTATGTGGCCCTGCCATCGTCGCAGACCGTCGAGGTGAACGGCGGAACGGTGAGCGCCGAAGTGGCCTACCTGGTGGCCAGCGGTGCCCTGGCCCTCACCATCGCGGGCCTCCCCCCCGGTTCCGACGCGGCGGTCACCGTCTCGGGACCCAACGGCTTCAGCCACCCGGTGACGGCGACCGAGACCATGACCGGCCTCACGCCGGGCCAGTACACCGTCACCGCGCTGGCGGTCAGCGATGGCAGCGAGCAGTACACGCCGGCGCCATCGAGCCAGACCGTGGCGGTCGGCAGCGGCACCGCCATGGCCACGGTGAACTACTCGACCGGCGGCGCAGCCGGGTTCAACCTGCGGGTGGATGGGGTCTACCTGGTGCAGAGCGTGCAGACCTACGCCCGCGGCGTGCCGCTGGTGAAGGACCGCGACGCGCTGCTCCGGGTCTTCGTGACGGCGAATCAGGTGAACGCCGCCGCTCCGCCGGTGCGGGTCACCTTCTACCACAGCGGCCTGCCGGTCTCGGTCGACACCATCCCGGCACCGGGACTCACCACGCCGCTCGGCCCCGACGAGAGCAGCCTGGGGAGTACCTGGAATCTCGACGTGGACCGGACCCTGGTGCAGCCGAACCTCGCCATCGTGGTGGAGGTGGATCCCGGCAACGCGATCGCGGAGGGGAACGAGGCGGACAACGTGTTCCCGGCATCCGGCACGCCGCTCGCGATGGATGTTCGCACCACCGACCCGTTCAGTGTGCGTTTCGTCCCGGTGATCACGAAAGCCGACAACCGCCAGGGGAACGTCACGGCGGCGAATCACCAGAGCTTTCTCGATGCCACGATGCGGATGCACCCGCTGGCGAGCTTCGCCGCCGACGTCCGGGTCCCGTACACGACCACGACCAATGATCCCCTCCAATCGAACAATGCCAACGATGCCTGGGGAACTATCCTGCAGGAGATCGCCGGGCTTCGCGCAGTAGGGGAATCGCGCTACTACTATGGGGTGGTCAACCCCGGCTACGGCAGCGGGGTCGCCGGGATGGGCTACATCGGCGGGGGCGTCGCCATCGGGTGGGACAAGCTGCCCAGCGGCAGCTCGGTGGCCGCCCACGAGTGGGGTCACAACTGGGGACGGAATCATGCGCCGTGTGGCAACCCGGCGAATCCCGACGCCGGCTATCCGTATGCAGGCGGCGAGATCGGCGTAGTCGGCTACGACCTGGTGGCTGGGGATCTCAAGCCGGCCGATTCCCACGATCTCATGGGCTATTGCAACAACGAGTGGATCAGCGACTATACCTACAACGCCGTGATGACGTACCGCAGCTCCGAATCCGTATTCGTGAGCGGGATGGGCGAGGCGATCCAGTCCGGGCTGCTGGTCTGGGGCCGGATTGTGGATGGCCGGGCCGTGCTGGAGCCGGCCTTTCGGGTAACCGCTCGGCCGTCCCTGCCACGTCGCCCCGGTCCATACCGGGTGGAGGCTCGCGCCGCCGATGGTGAGCGGATCATGGCCCTGGACTTCGCACCTCTCGAGGTAGCGGACGATCCCCGGGGCTCCCAGCATTTCACGTTCGTGGTGCCGCTCCGCCCGGAGCGGGCCGCCCGGATCGCCACCCTTCAGCTCCAGGGCCAGGGCCTGCGCGCCTCGATGACTCAGGCATCCAGCGAGCCGGTGAACGTGGCGGTGACCAGGGGGCCGGCGGGACGGGTCGGGCTGCGCTGGGATGCTCGGAAGGCACCGATGATCATGGTGCGCGATCCGGTCACCGGAGACGTGCTCTCCTTCGCCCGGGGCGGAAGCGCCGAGGTGGTCACTGCCCGCGACGATCTCTCGCTCAGCATCTCCGATCAGGTGCGGAGCCGGGACCTGCGGGTGAGGGTGCTATCCCGGTGACCCGCGGCACGGCTCTGCTGGCGATCGCTATGACTGCCTGCTCGCCATCGGCGCCGGCCGGCTCGCCCACCCCGTACGATTCCGCGGCGAGTGCAGCGCCCGTGGTCACGCTGGAGCGCATGCCCTGCTTCGGCACCTGTCCGGTCTACCAGGTGTCCATCATGGGCTCCGGTGCGGTGCGCTTCGTGGGCAAGCACCACGTCACGACCCAGGGTGCCGCGACGGCCGAGATTCCGGAGGCCCGGGTGGACAGCCTGCTGCACGCGTTGGAGCAGCGAGGGTACTTCGACTTCGCCGATGCCTACGTGATGGACTCCCCCGCCTGTGGTCCGTACGCCACCGACTCGCCGACCGTCAACACCTCGGTCACCTCAGGAGGACGCACCAAGTCCATCCGGCACGATTACGGGTGCCATGGGGCCCCCCGAGAGCTCGCGCGGCTGGAGCGTCTGATCGATGAGGTGGCGGGCACGGATCAGTGGACCGGGCGGGAGTGACTATGTTCGGTCATCCCGAGCGGAGCGAGGGATCGCTCCAGGCATGGGAGTGAGCATCTAGCGTCACGCTCATGCGCAAGCCGATCCCTCGCTTCGCTCGGGATGACGCTCTCGGATGCTGCACCGGCACTACTCCGTTCTCCGCACTGCCAGTGACGGGTCCAGCCGGTCGCGCACTGCATCCCCCAGCAGCGTAGCACCCACCACCACCAGCACCAGCGCCACCCCGGGCGCTGCGGCCACCCAGGGGGCGTTCACCAGCGTGTCTCGTCCCGACGCGATCAGGTTGCCCCATGACGGTGTGGGGGGCTGCACCCCGAGTCCCAGAAACGAGAGCCCGGCTTCCAGCATGATGGCATTGCCGAGCCCCAGGGCCGCGGTCACGATCACCGGGGTCATGGCATTCGGCAGGATGTGCCGGACCAGCACCCGGAGATCCGATGCGCCGAGCCCCACGGCTCCCTCGACGAAGGGGCGGACCGCGAGCGCTCTCACTTCGCCGTGCACCAGGCGTGCGATGGTCATCCAGCCGGTCAGGCCGAGCACCAGGATCACCAGCCCCGCGCTGGGTTGCCAGAGAGAGGCGAGGAGCAGCAGCAACACCACCCGCGGCAGCGCCAGGGCAAAGTCGGTGAGCCCCAGCAGCAGGGTGGAGGGCCATCCCCGCCAGAATCCGGCTGCCGCTCCCACCGCCACGCCCACCAGCACCGAGACCAGGACGGCCAGCGACCCCACGCCGAGCGAGACCCGCGCTCCGTAGGCCAGGCGAGCCCACACGTCGCGACCGAAACGGTCGGTGCCGAGCGGGTGAAAGGTCCCGTGAACATCGGAGCTCATCGGCGGCAGAAACCGTGTCGCGACGATGTCCTGCTGGGCGATCGGATCCCCCGAGACGGCCGGCGCGAGCAGCGCCACGGCCACAGCGAGCGCCAGCACGGCGAGCCCGAAGGCTGCTCTCCGGTCGCGCCACAGTCCGCGGCTCATGCCGGCTGCCCCGGCTCGGCGTCCGAACGTACCCGCGGATCGGCCCAGCCCACCAACAGCTCCGCCAGAAGGTTGCCGGCCACCACCAGTCCGGCGCTGACCGCGGTCGAGGCCATGATCACGGGATAGTCGCGGGCCACCACCCCCTCGACCAGCACCCGCCCCACACCCGGCCAGGCGAAAATGGCCTCGATGAACACCGCGCCGGAGAACAGTGCCGGCAGGGAGAGCCCGAGCAGAGTCACGACCGGGATGAGCGCGTTCCGGAGCACGTGGCGCACGGCGACCCGCGTGGGGGAGAGTCCCTTGGCACGCGCGATCGCCACGAAGGGTGCGCCGGCCACGTCCAGCATCGCGCCGCGCACGTAGCGGGCGGTGCCGCCGATGCCGATCAGGGTCAGCGTGGTGAGCGGCAGGGCAAGGTGGCGAAGCCGATCGGCAAATCGATCCCAGCCGGTGAGAAAGTCGGAATCGAAGCCGGCCGAGCCGAAGGCGGGCAGCACCCGGGTCTGATAAGTGAAGACCATCACCAGCATCAGACCGAGCCAGTAGCCGGGCAGGGCGAACAATGTCACCGTGGCCACGGAGAGCGCCGTGTCCAGCCGGCCGCCTCTCATCGCCTGGATCACGCCGATGGCGATGCCGAACAGGTAGCTCAGCACCAGGGAGATCCCCACCAGCCGCACCGTGGCCGGCCAGGCTTCGGCGAGGGTGCGCGCCACCGGCCGGCCGGTGGCGATGCTGGTGCCCCAGTCGCCCCGCACGAACCGGCCGAGCCAGGCGGCGTACTGCACCGCCACCGGCCGGTCGAGCCCCAGCGCTCGGCGCTGCGCCGCCACCTGCTCCTCGGTGGCCGCCGGACCGACCAGGAGGCGCGCCGGGTCACCCGGCGCGAGCCGGAGCAGGAAGAACATCATCGTCAGCACGCCAAAAATCACCGCGGCGCCGCTGAGCGCTCGTCGCAGGAGCAACCAGGTCATCCGCGGAATCTACGCCTGCATGGCTTTCCCTGTCCCTATGCTGCACATTCCCTGCACCTTCCCAACCGGCAGCTTCGTGACCATAACCGACTCCCCACTGGCAGACGCGCTCAGTGACCGCTACCGGCTGGAGCGCGAGCTCGGCCGCGGCGGGATGGCTACGGTTTACCTGGCGCGCGATCTGAAGCACGACCGGCTGGTCGCGATCAAGGTGCTCCAGACTGAGCTCGGTGGCTCCCAGGGAGCGGAGCGTTTCCTTCGCGAGATCAAGGTCGTCGCTGGACTACAGCATCCCAACATTCTGCCGGTCCACGACTCCGGTGAGGCGGGCAACCGGCTCTGGTTCGCCATGCCCTACGTCGAGGGCGAGTCGCTCCGCGCTCGTCTCGCTCGTGAAGGCGAGCTGCCCGTGGCCGAGGTGGTGCGGCTGCTTCGGGACGTCGTGGATGCCCTGTCGAGCGCCCACCAGCACGGCGTGGTGCATCGTGACATCAAGCCGGACAACGTGCTCCTCTCGGGTCATCACGCGGTGGTCGCTGATTTCGGCGTGGCGAAAGCACTGAGCGCGGCCGCGGACGACATCGGCCTGACCTCCGCCGGCATGGCCTTGGGCACTCCGGCCTACATGGCGCCGGAGCAGGCGGCCGCCGATCCGCACGCCGATCATCGCGCGGACATTTACGCGGTCGGCGCCATGGCCTATGAGATGCTCACCGGACGTGCGGCTTTCACCGGACCCACCCCGCAGGCGGTGCTGGCCGCTCAACTCACCGAAACGCCCACGGCCGTTACCAAGATTCGTCCCAGCGTGCCGCCCGCACTCGAGGCGCTCGTGATGCGCTGTCTGGAGAAGCGACCTGCCGACCGCTGGCAGAGCGCGGAGGAGCTGCTCCAGCGGCTGGAGACCGTCACGAGCGGGGATGCGACGGCCGCCACCCGTCCGGCCGTCATGGCGGAGCGGAGCCCGGTTATCTCCAGCCGTCTGCGGGTGACTGCGGCAGCGTTGCTGCTCGCGCTGACGGGAATCGGAGCGTGGAGCGTGCTCCGATCCAGGCCCGCCGCCGCGCTCGACGCCGATCTCATCGCCGTGGCGCCTTTCGATGTGCTCGGCTCGGACCTCCAGCTCTGGCGTGAGGGGTTGGTGGATGTCCTGGCGCGCAATCTCGATGGCGCCGGCCCGGTGCGCACCGTCTCACCCACGACCGTGATCCGCCGGTGGCGGGGCCGGGCTGATCCCGAATCCGCGTCCGAACTCGGTCGCACCGCTGGCGCGCGGCTGGTCGTATTCGGTCAGATGGTCACTACCAGCGGGGACTCGGTCCGGCTCAGTGCGAGTCTGTACGATGTGGGCCGAGGCGCCACCCTTGGCGAGGCCGACCTCCGGGGGCCCAAGACGATGATCGATCGGCTGGCCGATTCGGCGACCGTTCGGCTGCTGCGGGACCTTGGTCGCAGCCGACCGATCGGAGCCGCCCGACTGGCCACGTTCTCATCGGCCTCGCTTCCGGCGCTCAAGGCCTTTCTCCAGGGCGAGCAGCAGTATCGCCGCTCGAACTGGGACTCGGCCTTGATCCACTACCGGCGGGCCATCGAGCTCGACACGAGCTTCGCTCTGTCCTACAGCCGCTTGGGGGCCATTCTGGGTTGGCAGCGGACGGCGTACGACTCGCTCTCGGAGGCGTATACCATGAGGGCGGGTGCCTTGAATCGCGGCCTTGCCCCTCGCGAGAGCCTCATGATCGCCGCCGATTCCCTGATGGCGTCGCTGTTCGCCAGTGTGCCCGCCGGACTCGAGTATTGGGCCCGTCTTCGCCGACTCTTCCGCACGGTAGACGAGGCGGCCGCCAGGTACCCGGACGACCCGCTCGTATGGAACATCGCCGGGGAGGCACGGGGGCACCTCGGCCTTTCCTTGGGCACTGTTGACTCCTGGGATTCATGGGTACTCGAGGCGTTCAATCGTGCCATCGAGTTGGACTCGGCGTTCGCGCCCGCGTACATCCACCCCGTGGAACTCGCTCTCCTCCTCGAGGGCCCTACCAGGGCTCTCCGGTACCTGGACGCCTACCTCGCCCTGGGTCCGAAAGACAAGCACGCCGGCGGCATGCGCCTGGTCGGCGCCATGCTCGCGCCTGGATCGACCTCCTCACCGGCTCTCGATCGTTGGTTGGACACCGCGTCCGCCAACACGCTCTCCGGCGCTTATCTCACATTCTGGCGGGTACCCGATTCGGCTGAGGCCGCGATCCGGCTGGCTCGTCTCATGGCTGAAGGTCGGCCGGGCGAGAAGCCCTGGAGCGAGGCGGCAACCGGGCGTCACCATCTGTCCAGACAGCTTTTGCGCCGCGGTCATCTGCAGGAAGCGCGCGCCACGATCGGCGACCCCGACGAAGGTCGCCAACGTGGGCAATACCTCCAGGCGGTATTGCTCGGGGCGATCCCAGCCGACTCCGCAGCGCTCACATTCCGGCGCTGGCTACGGGACCAACTCGGAGTCGTCTCCCATTCGCTCTGGTGGTGGGCTGACCGGGGTGATACCTCCTTTGTCCGGCAGGTCCTTACCTCACAGGATCCGTTGTTGCGGCGTCCAGCTGAAATGCGTCCCCACAGAGCCCAAGCCGAACTCGCCTACCTGAGCCTCGCGCGGCGGGACACTACTCTGGCCCTCGAGCAGTTCATGGCGTTGCCGGATTCGCTGTGCGACGTGTGCGCCTTCGAGCGGCTCGTCAGGGTACGTCTGCTGGGTGCCAAGGGCCGCGACCGGGAGGCGGCAGCTCTGCTGGACATCCCGATCTCGCCGTTCCCCGATGCACTGGACGTCGTCTGGACGCTGGAGCGCGCTCGGGTCAACGATCGGCTCGGCGAGGACGAGAAAGCCGTCGAGGCTTACTCCCTCGTGGCCCAGGTCTGGAGACATGCCGACGCCGAGCTACAGCCGGTGGTCGCTGAAGCGCGTGCGGCCCTCAGCCGTCTGACGGCTGAGCCGAGCCGGTGAGCTGCGCGGGCTTGAAGTTGCGCCCAGCGACGACCAGCGTGCCGACGAAAAGCAGCAGCATCGTCAGCACGAAGATGCC
This sequence comes from Gemmatimonadales bacterium, assembly GCA_036556625.1. Classification (GTDB taxonomy): domain Bacteria; phylum Gemmatimonadota; class Gemmatimonadetes; order Gemmatimonadales; family GWC2-71-9; genus CAVVWJ01. The sequence continues at coordinate 4,284 of DATBJC010000107.1, read as the reverse complement.
CTGCAGCTTGATGAACTGATTGACGTCGTTGCCCACCAAGTCCTTGCCGCTCAACCCGGTCATCAGCATCAGGACGAACACCACAGCGGCCGGGAGCCGGGCCCACCCAGGAAGCCGCTCCAGCGGAATCCAGAGGAACGCGCAGAACACGAAGAGCAGGAACACCAGATTGGCCGTGAACGTGATCGGCGAGAGCAGCAGGCAAACCAGAAAGGTCATGCTCAGCTCGAACGCCGTGAGCGGGGCGCGCCGAACTCGCAGCCACACCAGCTTCGTCAGGAAGGCCACCAGCACGGCTATCCACAGCCCCCGATAGATCAGCTGGGCCCTCTGCTCGACAACCTCTCTCTCCCGCGCTGGGGTGGCCTCATCGGTCTGCTTCTGGACCACCATGCGGTTCACCCAGGATGCGATGTTGTGCCCCCGGATGTACTCGCGGACCTCGCCGTGCTGGTGTCCCGACAGGAACGAGTCGTAGTACTCCCGGAGCTCCGCCACGCCGGTCGCCGGCCCGCGCAGCAGGAGCGGCAGCACGACGCAGAGGGTTGCGAGCGGCGCGGCTGCCAGCCAGGCTCGCCGTCGCCCCCGGATGAAGAGCCACGCGAGGAAGAAGATCGGGCTCACCTTGATGGCGGTCGCGGCAACCAGCCAGGCGGCGGCGGCCAGGTCCCGCTCTCGCAGATGGGCGTGGATCCCGAGGAGAATCAGCACCAGGATCACCCCATTCATCTGGACGTGGTGGAAGTTGTCCAGAAAGAACTGGGCGGACAGCAGGGTCGCGAGGGTCACCGGGATCCAGGTGGATGGGCGCGGCATCGAGGTCCGCGCCACAATGTCCCGTGTCAGCCATACCGCCAGCACCCACAGCACCAGATTGAGAAACGAGAACAGCACCCCTGCGACTTTGAGGGGGAACAGGCCGAGCGGCTGAAATACCATCGCGGCGAAGGGCGGGTACTTGAACAGGCGGGCACCCGGCAGGTAGTCGTGATAGAGCGGCGCTCCGCTGGTGAAGTTGCGTCCCGCCTGCCAGAACACATGGAAGTCATGCCCCACCCGCTCCTCGACGCCTTGCTCGATGGCGAGCCCCACGAACAGCGCGAACGCGCCGATCGCCAGGATCGCGTGAGAGGGCCGCCGGAGCGCGAGCATCGCCATAAGAAGTACCCGCCTGCGCGCATCGTCCAGCGCGCTCGGGCGTGCCGCGCCGGGCCGATATAGCTTCCGGCGTGCTTCGACGTTCACTCCATGCGCTCCTCGTCGCGCTGGCGCTCCCGGCCTGCCAGCCGGAGGCCGGTCGGCGCGGCGCCACCGTGCTCTTCGCCTCGGGCGCGGATCTCCAGAGCATCAATCCACTGTTGACGCAGCATCCGCTGGCCCGCCAGGTCCAGCGCTACGTATTGCTCACGACGCTGGCCCGCTACGACAGCGCGCTCGCGCCCCAGCCCTACCTCGCGCGGGAATGGCGCTGGAGCGAGGATCGGCGCCGGCTCACCTTCACCCTCCACCGTGTGGTGCGGTGGCATGATGGCGTTCCAACCACCGCCCGCGACGTTTCGTGGACCTTGTCCCGCGCCCGCGATCCGGCCACCGGCTACCCTCGGCTGACCGAGCTCGCAGCTCTGCAAGCAGTGGAGGCGCCGGATGACTCGACCGTCGTGCTCCGCTTCGGACAGCCGCAGCCACGCTTTCCCGACGTGCTCACCGACCTCGCGATCCTGCCGGCGCACCTGCTGGACTCCGTCCCACCGGCCCGGCTCCGGCAAGCAGCCTGGAATCAGCGGCCGGTGGGCAATGGACCGTTCCGCTTCGTCGCCCACGAGCCGAATCGCCGCTGGGTATTCGCCGCCGACAGCAGCTTTCCGGATGCGTTGGGCGGTCCGCCGCTGCTGGAGCGACTGATCGTCGTCGTCGTAGACGAGCCCACCACCAAGCTCGCCGCGCTCACCTCGGGGGAGCTCGACTTCGCCGGGATCCAGCCCGCCCACGCGGCGTTCGTGCGCCGGGATCCCTCGCTCGAGGTTCGAAGCTTTCCGCTGTTCCTCACGTATGGCATCGTGCTCAACACCAGGCGCCCGCCGTTCGACGATCCGGCGGCGCGACGGTCGGTCAGCGCGGCCATCGATCGCCGGGAGATCGTCCAGGGGTACCTCTACGGCTTCGGCACGCCGGCGATAGGACCGGTGCCACCGGGGGTGCCCGGATATCTTCCGGTGAATCAGACCACCACGGCCGCCGCACGCCTCGCTGGTGGCAGTGAGGCCGGACGGTTCGAGCTGCTGACCGTGGGCAGCGGCGAGGCTCCGCTGGAGCAAATGGTGCAGGCCCGGCTGGCCCGGACCGGCTTCGAAGTCACCATCAGACAGCTCGAGCTCTCCGCCTTTCTGGCCCGGGTCTACGGTCCCGAGCGCGACTTCGATGCCGCCGTGCTGGGTATCGCCGGTGACATCGGACTGGGCTATCTGAGCTCGCTGGCGGAGGTCGCCGGCATGACGGCGCCGGCCGATCCCGCGGCGGCCCAACGTTTCTTCGCGGACTCCATGCCGGTGGCATTCCTGTATCACGCGGGTGGGCTTCAGGGGGCGAATCGGCGGGTGAAAGGGGTGGAGATGGATCTCCGGGGCGAGCTGCCCAGCTTGCAGCGCTGGTGGGTCGCGCCGTGAGGGGCGTTCGCGCCGCGGCGCCGGTGCGGCTCGACTTGGCCGGCGGGTGGACCGACGTGCCGCCGTACTCCACCCGCGAAGGCGGCGTCGTGGTGGCCGCCGCCGTGCAGCTGCACGCCTACGCCGAATACGAGCCGCGCGAGTCGGGCTACCTGCTCATCTCCAAGGACCTGGAAGAGGCCGCCGAGTTCGTGAGCCTCGCCGCGCTTCGGGGCGACGGTCCGCTGGCGCTGCTGCGCGCCGGTCTCCGGTTGCTCGAGGCCGGGCCCTGCCGGCTGGTCACCAGGTCCGATGCTCCACCGGGAAGCGGGCTGGGCAGCTCGGGGGCGATCGACGTGGCGCTGGTGGCGGCGCTCACCGCGGCGATTGGGCGTCGCGCGTCGGTGCGCGAGATCGCCGATCTGGCCTGCCGACTGGAAGGAATCGAGGCGGGCATTCCCGGCGGCAGGCAGGATCAGTTCGCCGCCGCCTTCGGCGGCTTTCTCCGGCTCACCTTTCGAGATCCCGACGCCTCGGTGGAGCCGCTCCAGCTCGATCCCGACTTCGCCGCCGAGCTGGAGCGCCGGATGCTGCTCTGCTACACCGGCGCCTCGCGCTTCTCCGGCGCGACCATCGGCCGGGTGATGCGGGCCTACGAGCGCGGCGAGCCGGCCATCGCCGGTGCGCTCGATGGCCTCCGTCGGGTGGCCGAAGACATGGCCGACGCACTCCGCGTCGGTGACATCTCCCGAGTCGGTGCGCTCCTGAGCGAGAATTGGCGGCTGCAGCAGGTGCTGGACCCGGGAATGTCCACCGCCGAGATGGCGCGGCTGGAGCGCGCCATGCTGGACGCAGGTGCCTTGGGCGGCAAGGCGGCCGGCGCCGGGGCGGGGGGATCGATGTTCTTCCTCGGGCCCGACGATTCCCGCGAGGCCCGGGCCGCCGTCGCGCGCCTCGGCATGCAGCTGCTGCCGGTGCGCTGGGCCCTCATGGGAGTGCACCCGTGCTGAGCGCGGACCAGCTTCAATCCCGGCGAAGCCTGGTGCATGAGTCGGCTGATCTGTCGGCGTTGCTCGCCCGACTCTCCACCCGCGCCACCGCCCTGTTGCGCCGCTCCCTGGAGGCCCCCGAGCACAAGGCGCAGTTGACTGCGGACGGAGGGTTCTGTTCCGAGGATCGGTCTCCGCTCGAGTTCGATCCCTGGTGTCCCCGCTCGCATCGCTGCCCGACCTGTGGACGGAAGCACGCCGGCGAGCGCCACGATCGTGCCTGGGCCCGATGGCAGCATCTCTGGCTCGCGGAGCGGGCAGTGGAGCTGGCCGTCCTCGGCGTGCTGGACGGGCGGACGGATGCGGCGAAGGCTGCGGCCGGTATCCTGGCCTCGTATGCCAGGCGTTACGCGGACTTTCCCAATCGCGACAACGTCCTGGGGCCCAGCCGACTGTTCTTCTCCACCTATCTCGAGTCCATCTGGGTGACGAACTACCTCGCCGCGGCGGTGTTCCTGCGCGAGGCCGGCACCCTCGATCCCGCGCTGGAGCAAGGCGTGAGCGCGGTGGCGGACGAGGCCGCGAACCTCATCGGTGAGTTCGACGAAGGATTCTCCAACCGGCAGACCTGGCACAACGCGGCGCTCGCGGCC
>DATBJC010000106.1:0-8373 GCA_036556625.1 Gemmatimonadales bacterium | reverse complement strand
CGAGGTGTATGTCTTGACCAAGGAGGAGGGGGGTCGGCACACGCCGTTCTTCAAGGGGTACCGGCCGCAGTTCTACTTCCGCACGACCGATGTGACGGGGAGTGTGGAGCTGCCGGCGGGGGTGGAGATGGTGATGCCGGGAGACAACGTGCAGATGACCATCGAGCTGATCACGCCGATCGCGATGGACGAGGGACTGCGCTTTGCGATCCGGGAGGGTGGCCGGACGGTGGGCGCCGGAGTCGTGACCAAGATCCTGAAGTAGGGCGGGACCGCCGGGCAGAAGGGCAGAGTGGCGAGGAGACCGCCGACGAGCGACGAAGGAGCGAGTAGTGCCCAGAGACAAGATCACGCTCGAATGCACCGAATGTAAAAGCCGGAACTTCTTCACCGATAAGAATCGGCGGAAGCATCCCGAGCGGGTGGAGCGTCGGAAGTACTGTCCCCGGTGCGACACGCACCGGGTGCACAAAGAGTCGAAGTAGCCATGGACCGCGCGCAGGTGGCGCCTCGGCCCAACCGGGTCGTGGGTTGGGTCAGCCAGAGCCGGGATTTCCTGGTGGCGGTGCGCGAGGAGATGCGCAAGGTCACCTGGCCGACCCGCGACGAGCTGATCAAGGCGACGCGGATGATCGTGGTGCTCTCGATCATTCTCGGCATCGTGATCGGCCTCATGGACTGGCTGCTGCAGCTCATCTTCGTCGAGGGGATCGCGCGGCTCGCGCGGTGAAGCCATGGAATACCGTTGGTACGCAATCCAGACCACGGCGGGGCACGAGAACAAGGTGCGCAATCTGCTGCAGAAGCGGATCGCCGACGATCCCCGTCCGGTCGAGCAGAAGCTGATCCGGCAGGCGCTGGTGCCGGTCCAGGAAGTGATCGAGATCAAGAACGGCAAGAAGGTCAACGTCGAGCGGAAGCTGTATCCCGGCTACGTCCTGGTGGAGATGGGGATGAGCCAGGAGGCGCTGCACGTCGTCAACAGCATCCAGGGCGTGATCAAGTTCGTCGGCACCGGCAAGATGCCGCAGCCGCTGCGCCAGGACGAGGTCAACCGGCTGCTGGGCATCGCCGAGGCGGTGACCGAGGCCGAGCCGAAAGAGGAGATCCCCTTCATGGTCGGCCAGGTGGTGGAGATCACCGAGGGCCCGTTCTCCGACTTCAGCGGCACTGTCGAAGAGGTGCTGGCCGACAAGGGGAAGGTGCGGGTGACGGTGAGCCTGTTTGGCCGCCCCACCGCCGTGGAGATGGACTACCTCCAGCTCCGGGGGCACTGACCCGCCCCGGGCGGACTGGCGGACCCCAGCCGCTCCGCTCTACCCCGCCGGCGGTCAGGCGGACGGTTAGCACGGCGGGAGGATCGGTGAAGTGGCTGGAATGGCGGTGGCGGGGTTCCGCCTGACCGCCTGGGTGGTGGTGAGGAACGGCGGGGGACCGCCGGGTGGGTGGGCAGCGGGCGGAGTGCCGCCCAATCCGCGACCGCGCGGTATCGCGGCAGTTGGCTCGAGAAACGGGCCTACGCTCAGAGGAGATGCATGGCTAAGAAGATCCAGGCAGTGGTGAAGCTCCAGTGCCCGGCCGGAGCGGCGACGCCCGCTCCCCCGGTGGGCACTGCCCTGGGTCCGCACGGCGTGAACATCATGGAGTTCGTGAAGCAGTTCAACGCCCGGACCCAGAGCCAGAGCGGGATGGTGATTCCCTGTGTGGTCACCATCTTCGCCGACCGGACTTTCACCTTCGTCACCAAGACGCCCCCGGCGCCCAATCTCCTGCTCAAGGAGGCGGGCATCGAGAAGGGGAGCGGCCAGCCCAACCGCACCAAAGTGGGCAAGGTCAGCCGGGCACAGGTCAAGAAGATCGCGGAGATCAAGATGGCGGATCTCAACGCGGCCGACCTGGACAGCGCCATGAAGATGATCGCGGGCACCGCCCGCTCCATGGGCCTCGAGGTGGTGGACTGATGCCGGCCCCGGGCAAGAAGTTCAAGGCCGCGGTCGGCAAGGTGGACCGCACCCGGGAGTACCCGATCCCGGAGGCCGTGTCCCTGGTCAAGGGAGCCGCTTTCGCCAAGTTCGACGAGACCGTGGATGTCGCCGTACGGCTGGGAGTGGACCCGCGCCATGCCGACCAGGTGGTCCGGGGCACCGTGGTGTTGCCGCACGGAACCGGGAAGTCGGTTCGGGTGTTGGTGATCACCCAGGGCGAGCGGGTGCGCGACGCGGAGGCGGCGGGCGCCGACTTCGTCGGCATCGAGTATGTCCAGAAGATCAAGGACGGGTGGCTGGATTGCGACGTCATCGTCGCCACGCCCGACGTCATGGGCCAGCTGGGTCAGCTGGGTAAGGTCCTCGGCCCCCGCGGGCTGATGCCCAACCCCAAGGCCGGCACGGTCACCATGGACGTGGCCAAGGCGGTCCGGGAGATCAAGGCCGGCAAGATCGAGTTCCGGGTCGACAAGACCGGGAACGTGCACGCGCCGGTGGGCAAGGTGTCATTCACGCCGGCCCAGCTGGCCGACAACGTCCAGGCCTTCATGGACACCATCGTCCGGGCCAAGCCGTCGGCGGCCAAGGGGCACTACATCCGCTCGGCCACCCTGTCGAGCACCATGGGGCCGGGGGTCCGGCTGGAGACGGCGGTGTACCGATGAGCAAGGCCGAACGGCAAACGACGGTGGACGCCCTGACCGAGCTGCTCAAGGGCTCCCCCAACGTGTTCGTCACCGATTTCACCGGGCTCAACGTGCTCCGGATGACCGAGCTGCGGCGTCGACTCCGGGGCGCCGGTGTCGAGTACGTGGTGGTGAAGAACACCCTGGCGCAGCGCGCGTTCGCCGCCAACGGCGTGAGCGCGCTGGACGACCACCTCGCCGGCCCCACGGGTCTGGTCCTCTCGGGCCGGGACCCGGTCGCCGGCGCCAAGGTGCTGACCGACTTCGCGAAGGAGTTCGAGAAGCCGGCCATCAAGATCGGGCTGGTCGACGGCAAGCCCCTGACGGCGGACCAGGTGAAGCGCCTGGCGGCCCTGCCGTCCCGGGAGGTTTTGCTGGCCCAGCTCGCGGGCTACATCCAGGCGCCGATGGCGGAGTTCGCCGGCGCCATGAACGCGATGCTGTATCAGATGATCGGCGCCCTCGAGGCGCTTCGCGCGCAGCGTAGTGCTGCTTCTTAACCGGAGAGAGACCGACACCATGGCGACCACCACGCTGAGTAACGAAGAGATCCTCGATGCGATCGGCAACAAGACCGTCGTCGAGCTGGCGGAGCTGATCGAGGCGTTCAAGTCCAAGTTCAATGTCACCATCGCCGCTGCCGCCCCGGTTGCCGCCGGGGGGGCCGCCGGAGGTGGCGGGGCCGCCGCGGCGGCGCCGGTCGAGGAGAAGACCGAGTGGACCGTCGTCCTCAAGGAGGGCGGGGCCAAGAAGATCCAGGTCATCAAGGTGGTCCGGGAAGTCACCAGCCTGGGCCTGAAGGAAGCCAAGGATGCCGTGGACAACGTCCCCAGCAACATCAAGGAGGGCGTCACCAAGGCGGAGGCAGAGGAGATCAAGAAGAAGCTGGAAGAGCAGGGCGCGGTCGTCGAGCTGAAGTAGCGCGAAGCGCTCTCCCGAGGAGGCGCCGGGCCCCAGGGTCCGGCGCGGACGAGGGACCTGCAGCTTCAACCTATTTCAGTGAGACGAATGACACGCTCGACGCTCTCGGTAGTCCTCGAATTTGCCGAGCCCCGTAGGTCACCCCGTCCGATCACCCCGAGGTGGGGGTATCCGGAACGGGGGATCCGCGTTGGGGCCATTTGTGTTGCACGCATGGTAACCCGCCGGCGTGCGTGTCGCGTGAGAGTGAGTGACTGATGACTCAGACCCGATCCGTAATCACGTTCAGCAAGCGAGAGGGCGGCATGCCGATGCCGCACCTGCTCGACATCCAGACCGCGGCTTTCGAGACGCTCCTGGTCCCCGACGACGTCCACGGTGCCCGGCAGGACGTCAGTCTCGAGCGCGTCTTTCGGGACCTGTTCCCGATCACCGACGTGAACGAGAAGTACAAGCTGGAGTTCCTGGGCTACTCGCTGGGCGAGGCCAAGTACGCGGTCGAGGAGTGCATCGAGCGCGACATGACCTACGCGGCGCCGCTCAAGGCCAAGCTCCGGCTCGACGTCTACGAAGAGGTCGAGGGCCAGAAGCGGCTCAAGAACGCCATCGAGAAGGAAGTCTATCTGGGCGAGCTGCCCATCATGACTCCGCTGGGCACCTTCGTGATCAACGGGGCCGAGCGGGTGGTGGTGAGCCAGCTGCACCGCTCGCCGGGCGTGGTCTTCGAGGAGGATACCCACCCGAACGGCCAGCGGCTCTTCTCGGCGCGGATCATCCCCTTCCGGGGCTCGTGGGTCGAGTTCACGATCGACATCCACGACGTGATCTACGTGCACATCGACAAGAAGAAGAAGTTCCCGGCCACGGCCTTGCTGCGCGCCTTCGGCCACGGGAACAACTCGGACATCCTGAAGCTCTTCTTCGCCACCAAGGAGCTGAACATCACCGGCAAGCTGGAGGGCCGGCAGGAGAAGCGCGAGGTGATCGGCGCGCTGGTGGCCGAGGACGTGCCCAACCCCGAGGATCTCCGGGGCGAGCCGCTGGCCCGGATCGGTGACGAGCTCACCCCCGAGCGGCTCAACGAGATGCGGCACAAGGGCGTGAAGACGGTGACCGTGTTCGCCGGGTACACCACCCTCGACGTGCGGGAAGAGGAGCAGCCTACCACCACCCGCGACCGCCACAACCACGTGCTCGCGTTCGACGTGGCCGAGCCCGACACCGGCGAGGTGCTGGCCTCGGCGGGGCACGAGCTGAGCGACGCCCTGCGCAAGAAGCTGATCAAGGCGGGCGTGCACAAGGTAGAGGTGCTGCTGCCCCACGGGCGCTCGGAGTCGCCGCTGATCAAGAACACGCTGGCCAAGGACCCGACCCACAGCGAGGCCGAGGCCCTGGAGCAGATCTACGCCCTGCTCCGGCCGGGGGACGCGCCCAATCTGGACACCGCGCGGCAGCAGCTCCAGAAGCTGTTCTTCAATCCCAAGCGGTACGACCTGGGGCGGGTGGGCCGCTACAAGATCAACCAGCGGCTCAAGCTGAAGACCGATCCCAACCACACGGTCCTGACCGAGGACGACTTCATCGCGATCATCCGCTACCTGATCGATCTGCACGACGGGCGCGGCTTCACCGATGACATCGACCATCTCGGCAACCGGCGGATCCGCAGCGTGGGCGAGCTGATCGCCAACCAGTTCTCGGTGGGTCTGTCGCGGATGGCGCGCCTGGTCAAGGAGCGGATGAGCATCAATTCCGATCCCGAGAAGATCTCGCTGGACGACCTGGTGAACGCCCGGACCGTGAGTGCCGTCATCCAGGCGTTCTTCGGCTCGTCCCAGCTCTCGCAGTTCATGGACCAGACCAACCCGCTGGCCGAGCTGACCAACAAGCGCCGGCTCTCGGCGCTGGGTCCCGGGGGCCTCACGCGGGAGCGCGCGGGCTTCGAGGTGCGCGACGTGCACTACTCGCAGTATGGCCGGATGTGCCCGATCGAGACGCCGGAAGGCCCCAACATCGGCCTGATCACCAGCCTCTCGACCTACGCCCGGATCAACGAGCTGGGCTTCATCGAGACGCCGTACCGGGTGGTCAAGAACGGCAAGGTGACCGACGAGATCCGCTGGCTCTCGGCCAGCGACGAGGAGGACTACGCGGTGGCTCAGGCCAACGCGCCCCTCAACACCGACGGGACCTTCGCCGAGGCGCTGGTGCTGAGCCGCAAGGGCGACGACTACCCGCTGCTTCAGCCCGACCGGATCGACTTCATGGACGTGGCGCCGGAGCAGCTCGTCTCCATCGCCGCGGCCCTGATTCCGTTCCTGGAGCACGACGATGCCAACCGCGCGCTCATGGGCTCCAACATGCAGCGGCAGAGCGTGCCGCTCCTCTTCCCCCAGGCGCCGCTGGTCGGCACCGGGCTGGAGGAGAAGGTCGCGCGTGACTCGGGCGCGGTGATCGTCGCCCGGCGCGCCGGGACGGTCACCCGGGTCACCGCGGACGAGATCATCGTGGACTCGGGCGGCAACGGCTCCGCGCCGGCCGACCAGCCCCTGGCGCGGCTGCACCAGCACGACCGGTATCGGGTCAAGAAGTTCTGGCGCACCAACCAGGACACCGCCATCAACCAGCGCCCACTGGTTCAGCTCAACCAGAAAGTGGCCGCGGGCGAGATCATCGCGGACGGCGCCGCCACCGACGGCGGCGAGCTGGCGCTCGGCAGCAACGTGCTGGTGTCGTTCATGCCGTGGTACGGCCACAACTTCGAGGACGCCATCGTCCTCAGCGAGCGGCTGGTGAAGGACGACGTCTATTCGTCGATCCACATCCAGGAGCTCGAGCTCCACGTGCGCGACACCAAGCGAGGCCAGGAGGAAATCACCCGAGAGATCCCCAACGTCTCCGACGAGAGCGTGGTGGATCTCGACGAGCGGGGCATCGTCCGGATCGGCGCCCACGTGAAGCCGGGCGACATCCTGGTCGGCAAGATCACGCCCAAGGGTGAGACCGAGCTCTCGCCGGAAGAGAAGCTGCTGACCGCGATCTTCGGCGAGAAGGCGAAGGACGTGAAGGACAGCTCGCTCAAGGTGCCGCCCGGCATGGCCGGCGTGGTGATCGACGTCAAGATCTTCAGCCGGATCGAGGATCAGGTCGTGGAGAAGGACCGGGGCGAGCGGATCGGCGAGGTGCGCCGGATCGAGAACGACGAGAAGGCGCGGATCAACGCCGTCATGCTCGAGGAGCTGGGCCACCTGCTCCAGGGCCAGGAAGTCGCCCTGATGCTGAAGGCCGGCACCGTCGAGGAGCATCTCCCGGCGGGCACCAAGCTCACCGCCGCGGCCGTGAAGGATCTCGAGCTGGGAGACATCGACCTCAAGACCCTCCGGGTGGCCAACAAGTCCGCCAACGAGCGGATCCGGTCCACCATCGACATGGCGGCGCGGGAGCGGGCCAAGGTGGAGGAGAAGGCGGAGGACCAGATCGACAAGATCCTCCAGCCGGACGAGCTGCCCCCCGGCGTGATCCAGCTGGTGAAGGTGTACATCGCCGAGAAGCGGAAGATCTCGGTGGGCGACAAGATGGCCGGCCGCCACGGGAACAAGGGCATCGTCGCCCGTATCGTGCCCGAGGAAGACATGCCGTTCCTGCCGGACGGCACTCCGGTGGACATCGTGCTCAACCCGCTCGGCGTGCCCAGCCGGATGAACGTGGGCCAGATCCTCGAGACCCACCTCGGCTGGGCGGCCCGGATCCTCGGCTTCGAGGCCAAGACCCCGGTCTTCCGGGGCGCGGACGAGGCCGAGATCGGCGTGCTGCTTCGCCTGGCCGGCTTCCGCTGGGCGGCGGAGAGCCTCCGGCTCCGGAAGGCGGCGCCGGTGCTGAACGCTCCGGCGATCGGCCGGATGGTGCAGGACCTCAAGAAGGTGGTGCCCGAGGGTGAACACGCCACCGTGCTCGCGGCCGGCATCGGGATGCTGGGCGCCAGGGGCGCTTCGCCCGAAACCCGGGAGCTGTTCCACCAGGTGCGCGCCTTTCTCACCGAGGCCGCGAAGGAGCTGGGCGAGCGTGAGCTGGCCCAGCGGCGCCAGGAGGCGGCGTTCCACGAGGCCGAAGCCGAGCGGGAAAACGGCAAGGACTCCAAGGCGATCGCCAAGGCGCACAAGGAGCTGGACAAGGCCGCCGCGGCGACACCCGCCGAGGCGCTGATCGCGGCCGGCCGGCCGCACCTGGCGGCGCTGCTCGGCGGCAAGGCCGATGGTGAGTTGGACGGCGCGGCCGACGAGCTGCTCCGGAGCGCCGGGCTCACCCCCGCGGGGAAGGCGCGGCTCAGGGACGGCCGGACCGGCCAGTTCTTCGAGGGCGAGGTCACGGTCGGCTCGATCTACATGCTGAAGCTGAGCCACCTGGTGGACGACAAGATCCACGCCCGGTCCATCGGGCCGTACTCCCTGGTGACCCAGCAGCCGCTGGCCGGCAAGGCCCAGTTCGGCGGCCAGCGGTTCGGCGAGATGGAGGTGTGGGCACTGGAGGCCTACGGCGCCGCCCACGTGTTGCAGGAGATGCTCACGGTCAAGTCGGACGACGTGAACGGTCGCAGCAAGGTCTACGAGGCGATCGTGAAGGGGCAGAACCTGCCCGAGCCGGGCATCCCGGAGTCGTTCAACGTGCTCGTGAAGGAGTTGCAGGCGCTTGGCCTGAAGGTCACGCTCGGTACCACCGAAGCCGGCGACGAATAAGAGGGACTCATGATTGATTTTCGCAGCGGGCGCGAGCCCAAGAGCTCG
>DATBJC010000105.1:0-5866 GCA_036556625.1 Gemmatimonadales bacterium | reverse complement strand
TCATCATGGAGCCCGCCATGATGAACATCGGGATCGTCGTGCCCGAGCCGGCATACCTGGCACGGGCGCGCGAGCTCTGCACCAAGCACGGCGTCGTCTTCATCTATGACGAGATCAAGACCGGCTGCACCATCGCGGCCGGAGGCGCCACCGAGCGCTTCGGCGTGCGTCCAGACCTGGTCTGTCTGGCCAAGGCCGTCGCTGGCGGACTGCCCGCTGCGGCGTTCGGAGGACGGGAAGACCTGATGCGTCTCATCGAGCGCGGCGTCTCCCAGATGGGGACCTACAACGGGAATCCGCTGGTGGCGCACGTGGGACTGGTGAACCTGACGGAGGTCCTGACCCCGTCGGCCTACGAGCACTTCGCCCGGCTCGGCACCAGGCTGGTCCGCGGATGCCAAGCCGCCATCGATCGTTATGGCATCCCGGCCCACACGATCGACCTCGGCGCCAAGGGCTGCGTGTCCTATCGTCCGTCGCCGATGCGCAATTACCGCGACTTCCTCGAGACGAAGCCGGAGCTCTTCGCCGCCTCGTATCCGTGGCTGCTCAACCGGGGGATCTTCATGACCCCGGGCGACGAGGAGCAATGGACGCTGTCGGTGCAGCACACCGACAGGGACGTCGACCGGTACGTGGAGGTGTTCACCGAGTTCTGCCAGGCGCTGTCGGCGGGGTGAAACCGGCCTGGGCGAGCCGGTGGACTGTGCACGTCAGGAGGCTGCCACTCCTCGCGGGAGTCCTGCTGCCCGGCCCAGCGGGGTAGACAAGTCGCTTATCGGGTCTGCTCGGAGAGAGAGACGCGCTCCACCGCCGCCTGGTCCAGCATGGGCTTCAGCCCCGGGTCGCACTCCCGCCAGAGAGCAAGAAATTGGTCGTAGAGTTCGGCAGCTTCGCGCCGGCGCCCGAGTGCCCGCTGGATGCGCGCTTGGGCCAGGGTCGCCGGTCCGAGGAAGGCCAGCTCCTGCGTCGTGTTGTCCCCAACTCCGCGGTACCATCCGAGCGCTTCCTCGCCACGGCCTTTCGCCCGAAGCAGCTCCGCCCGAGTGAACCGCTCCATCGCTCCCGAATAGAACGGAGAGACGAAGGTCAGCTCGTACCACCCCTCGATGCGCAACGCCTCGAGATCGGCGAGGGCGCTGTCGGACCGACCGTTCGCCAGCGTGATCTGCGCCCTGAGACCCTGGGCCAGCTCTCGGGCGAGCGGGGGGCCATCCGCGGTACGGCCGGCCGAGTCCAGTTCCGCCGTACGCGCCGTCGCGCGGACGGTGTCACCCAGGCGGGTGTCGAGCAGGCCGAGGAGATAGGCCTTCAGGACCCGATGGACGTCGTTGTGAGCGCTGTAGAACGCACTGGGCTGAGGACTGCGGGTCACGGCTTCCCCTGCGTCCCACTGGACCAGTCGGGACCTGGCGGCTTGGAGCTCCTCTCGGGACTGAGTGACGAACGGCAGCGCCCTGAACCACGCATCGACCAGCGGGCGCTCGGAACTGCTCAGCTTGCCGGCTGCCCCGAGCTCATTCCACGCCGCGCTCCTGCGTCCCCGAGCCAGCTCGAGATGCGCCAGCAGGACGTGCCCCTGCGCCCGCACATCGCGCGGCCGAGCCGGCTCGGTCAGGAGACGGGCGATACGCCTGGCTCCCGGAATGTTCTGGGCGAAGACGGCGATCGACCATACGGCGAGCGGGAGGATCCCATCCGGCGCCCGGCCGAACTCGGCCACTACCGAATCCACGCCGGCGGAGTCATCCGTGGTGTATGCCTGAAGCGCACGGAGCTCGAGCGTGCGGTCGCCGGCGGGGCTCAGCTGATAGAACCGGGCCGCGAGAGAGTCGAGCTCGCTCCGGTTCCCGTCGCGCGCCGCGATGCGGACCAGGTGATACAGGGCCCCCAGATCGCCCGGATCGAAGAAGAGCGCCCGCGAGAACGGCTCCCTGGCGGCGGTCATCGAGACGCCGCGGAGGGGATTCCCATGAAAGAGGAGCTCGCCCAATTGATACCACGCCTCCGCATCGTCCGGATAGGCCTGGACGATCGCGCGGAACTGCTGCTCGGCGTCTCCCGACCGCCCCCGCCGCATGGCCAGCACCGCCTCGAGGAACCGCCGGTCGTGCACCGAGAGCCGGCTGCTGTGGCGGAACGCGAGCTCGGCGGAGCGGCGCGACTCTTCGGCCCACGCGAGGCGTTCCTGGGCCATGCTCAAGCGGTAAAAGGCGAGCGCGAACGCGGTGTCGGCCGCGACGGCTTCCTGGAAAGCGCGCACCGCCACGGCGTACTGCCCCGCCCGAAGTGCCTGCTCCCCCGCCAGGTAGGCCTTGAGCGCCGGGAGTGAGGATGTGGTCACCGCGGCCGTCCGCGTGAGGCGCGCTCCACCTTCAGCGGATCGGTCCGCCGCCAGGCGTGTGGCCAGCAGATCGACCAGGGCGAGGACGTCGCCCGGCTCCCCGTCCACCGTCGCTTCGGCCAGCGGGCGGTCCCCCTGAGTGCGGTCGAACAGCGAGGCACTGAGCCGCAGCTTGCCTTGCACTTCCAGCACGTCCCCGACCACGAACAGCCCCGCCTGAAAGTGCTCCGCCACTCCGCGGGCGCGCTCCAGGCTGATGGCCGACCGCTCCCGGCCCACGAAGCCGAGGAGGGCGTGCGGGTTGACGCTCCGGATGCCCGCCGCGCCGTCGAGGCCGGCACTGAGCAGCGCGACGAGGCCCTCGCCGAGGTACTCGAGCGCCGGACTGCCGCGTACGGTGAACGGGAGCACGGCGAGGACGTTGCTCGATGCCGTGTCCCTCGGCGGGCCGGCCAGACGCCGGACCCCGAGCGTTACCGCGACGAGGAGGACGACCGCCCCGACGAGGACGGCGATACGCCCTCGGGTCCACCACGACACTCGGTGCGGAGTCATCGTCTCGACGGCCCCGAGCCGGGTGAGGACATCCTCCGCCGACTGCCAGCGCTCGGCGGGGTTCTTCGAGAGGCACCGCATGACCAGCGCGGCCAGAGCAGGCGGGCAATCCGGGCGCTTGAGGTGGATCGGCGATGGGGCCTGGGTGAGATGCGCCGCCATCTGCTGCTGCGGAGTGGTGGCCTCGTAGGGCGAGCCGCCGACGAGCATCTCGTACGCCACCAGCCCCAGGGCGTAGAGATCGGCCCGATGATCGATGCGCGGATCGGCGGCCACCTGCTCCGGCGCCATGTAGGCCGGTGTGCCGAGCGACAGGCCGGCAGTGGTCAACCCCTGGCGGCCGGTGGCGTCGCTCACCGCCTTGGCAACGCCGAAATCCATCACCAGCGCGTGGCCGTCCGCGAGGAGGATGTTCTCCGGCTTGATGTCGCGGTGGACTACGCCGGCCTTGTGGGCCTTGGCGAGCGCGTCGGCGATCTCACCGGTCAACCGAACGACCTCGGGTATCGCCAGCCGTCCGGTCCGGGCCAACCGCTCGCGGAGCGTCTCGCCCTCCACGAAGGGCATCACGTAGTAGGAGAGCACCTCCGGGCCGGCTCCACCGGTGATCACGCCCGAGTCGAGCAGGCCGACGATGTGCGGGTGCTGCAGCTTCGCTGCGACCCGGATCTCCTGGAGGAAGCGCTCTGGGCCGAGGGAAGCCCCCAGCTCGGGTCGCAGCACCTTGATCGCGACCTTGCGATCATGCTTCAAGTCGTGCGCGAGGAAGACCGTAGCCATACCGCCCGCGCCGAGCTCCCGCTCAACGCGGTAGCGGTCGGCAAGGGCAGTGGTCAGGCGCCCGAGCGGCTCGGCCACGCGGTTCACGCTCCGTGTGTCGGGTGTTCAGGCTTTGGCGAGTGCTCAATATCGCTCTCGCCGGTGCCGCCAGCCAGCTTACGCGAAGCTGCTTATCGCTAGCTGTGTCTCGAACGAGCTCGAAAGCGGACTCTTCCGGTCCAGGGGTGCCAACCCGCCGGCGACCGCTCCGGAATCCCAGCACCTACGATGGATACTTGGAGTTCTTCGCGGCCTAATTCGCATCGCTGCTCAATCGGGGTGTTCATGGCCCCCGGGGCGACGAGGAGCAGTAGACGCTCTCGGCCCAGCACACCGACGGGGACGTCAACCGCTATGTGGTGTGGAGGTCTTCACCGAGTTCTGCCAGGCGCTCGTGGCAGAGTGAGGTAAGTTCCAGTACCACTGAGGAATAGGTGCTGCCAGGAGCCGGGCCCGGGAGCCGCCGCCTTCCGCGGTCTCGGGCCTAAGCGTTGACGGGCCTCCGACTTGGCCCCATCCTGATATGAGGCGAACGGCTCGCACGGCCGGGCCGCATCGCAATCTCCGGCACATGGAAGGGCAATCGCGCACCGCCACCGGATGACTGGTGGCGGCGAGGATCGTTCGCCGTCCCTGTGCCGACCGCCCGTCGCTTCGGCCGCGGCTACGATTCTTGGAGGGAGCAACCGCAGGGGAACTGTGACTTCGACGCTGCCCGAACTCGCTCCTGCCCTGTCGGCCGTGCTCGACCGGCACGCCGACCGGTTGGACCTCGATCTCATCGATCGGGCCCTCCGCTTCAGCGCGTCCGCGCACCGGGGACAAAAGCGGATGTCGGGCGAGGATTTCGTCTCCCATAGCATCGCGGTGGCCCAGATCCTGGCCGAGCAGCTCCTCGACACCGCTACCATCTCGGCCGCGCTGCTCCACGATGTGGTGGAGGACTCCGACGTCCGCCAGGAAGACATCGCTCGCGAGTTCGGCGCCGAGATCGCGGGGATCGTGGATGGCCTGACCAAGATCTCCAGCCTGACGTTCCGCAGCTCCGCCGAAGAGCAGGTGGAGAACTACCGGAAGCTGCTGCTGTCGATCGCCAAGGACGCCCGGGTCATCATCATCAAGCTGGGCGACCGGCTGCACAACATGCGCACCCTGGAGCACCTACCGCCCGAGCGGCGCCACCGGATCGCGCTGGAGACTCGGGAGATCTACGCGCCGCTGGCGCACCGGTTTGGCATGGCCGGTATCAAGGCGGAGCTGGAGGACCTCGCCTTCAAGTTCCTGGAGCCGGACGACTACCGCGATCTGGTGCATCAGGTGTCCTCCAAGCGGGCGGCGCGGGAGCAGACCATCCTCAAGCTGCGCACGCCGCTGGAGTACGAGCTCAAGCGCGCCGGCATCGAGTGGTTCGAGGTCACCGGCCGGCCCAAGCACCTCTGGTCCATCTTTCAGAAGATGCGGAAGCGGAACAAGGGATTCGACGAGATCTACGACCTGATGGCCATCCGGGTGATCGTGCGCACGGTGCCGGAGTGCTATCACGTGCTGGGCGTCATCCACCACAACTGGACCCCGATCCAGGAGCGGATCAAGGACTACATCGCGAGCCCCAAGTCGAACGCCTACCAGTCGCTCCACACCACGATCTTCGGCCCCGGGGGGCAGCTCTTCGAAGTGCAGATCCGCACCCAGGAGATGCACCGGACCGCCGAGTTCGGTATCGCGGCGCACTGGCTCTACAAGCGCGACGGAAAGCCCGACGAGCTGGACCAGCACCTGGGCTGGTTCCGCCAGCTGCTCGAGCTGCAGCAGGACACGCACAGCCCCGAGGAATTCCTCGAGTTCCTCAAGGTCGATCTCTATCAGGACGAGATCTTCATCTTCACGCCGCATGGCGACGTGAAGCGGCTGCCCAAGGGCTCCACCCCGATCGATTTCGCGTTCCACGTGCACACCGAGGTGGGACTTCGCTGTCAGGGGGCCAAGATCAACGGCCGTATCGCGCCGCTGCACCGCGAGCTCAAGAGCGGCGACACGGTCGAGATCCTCACCAGCTCGTCGGCCAAGCCCAGCCGCGACTGGCTGAGCCACGTGCGCACAGCCCGGGCGCGGCACAAGATCAAGCAGTGGATCAATCACGAGGAGGAA
>DATBJC010000104.1:0-23953 GCA_036556625.1 Gemmatimonadales bacterium | reverse complement strand
CCGGAGCTGGTGGCGATCACCGCCGCCATGCCCTCGGGCACCGGTACCAGCATCTTTCAGAAGAAGCACCCCCGCCGCTTCTTCGACGTCGGGATCGCGGAGGGCCACGCGGTGACCTTCGCCGGAGGGCTGGCCACCCAGGGGATCCGGCCGGTCGTCGCCATCTACAGCACCTTCCTCCAGCGGGCGTACGACAACGTCATCCACGACATCGCCGTGCAGCGGCTGCCGGTGATCTTCTGCATGGACCGTGCGGGCCTGGTGGGCGAGGATGGGCAGACCCACATGGGCCTCTACGACATCGCCTACATGCTGGCGGTGCCGGGCATGACGGTCACCGCGCCGAAGGACGGGGACGAGCTGGTCGGCCTGCTCCGGACGGCCCTGGCGCACCGGGCCGGCCCCTTCTGCACCCGCTACCCCCGCGACAAGGCGCCGTCGGAGCCGGGAGACCCCGCCCGGGCTCCGGAGGTGCCGTACGGCACCTGGGAGCAGCTGCGCAACAGCAAGGGGGAGGTCGCCATTCTGGCGGTGGGCACGATGGTGGCTCCCGCGGTGCAGGCCGCGGAGCTGTTGGCCGCTGACGGGCTGGACTGTGCGGTGGTCAACTGCCGGTTCCTCAAGCCGCTCGACTCCGCGATGCTGGAGTCGCTGGCGCAACGTCACCGCATTCTGGTCACCGTCGAGGAAGGGACCATCGTGAACGGCTTCGGCGCCAACCTCGCCGAGACGCTTCAGACCACCCATCCCGAAGTCCGGGTCGTGGCCCTGGGCGTGCCCGACCGGCTGATCGAGCAGGCCCCGCGGGCCGAGCAGCTCGAGCTCTACGGGCTTACCGCCGCCGGCATCGCCCGCCGCATCGCCGCGCTCCAGCACGAGGAAAGCCTCGAGGCGCGATGAAGGTCGGAGTCGTCGGCAACCCGAGGTACCGCGACCTCAAGCCGGTGCTGGAATATGTGCTCCGCCAGGGACCGGAGCGCGGGATGCGCCTGTACGCCGAGGAGGGGCTCTCGGCGTTCTGGAGCGGGGAATTCGCCTCGCTCTCCTCCATCGAGCTGGATGCGCTGCTCACCTTCGGCGGCGACGGCACGCTGCTCCGCGGCGCCCGCATCCTGGGCGGCCGGGAAACTCCCATCCTCGGCATCAACTTCGGCCGGCTCGGCTTCCTCACCGCGGCGACACGAAATGGCCTGGACCAGGCGCTCGACTCGCTGGTGGCCGGCCGCTACGTCACCGAACGCCGCCAGGTGCTGCAGGCCGCCATCAGGGATGGGGCCGGCACCCAGCGCTCGGTGCAGATGGCGGTGAACGACGTCGCGGTGCACAAGGGCGGCGTGGCTCGGGTGGTCCGGGTCAACGTCTACATCAACGGCGAGAATGTCGGGCCCTACAGCGCCGACGGCATCATCGTAGCGACGCCGACCGGCTCCACCGCGTATTCGCTCAGCGCCGGCGGGCCGATCGTGGTCCCCGGCGTCGAGGCGATGGTCGTGACACCGATCGCCGCGCACACGCTCGCGGTCCGGCCCCTGGTGGTGCCGGCGACGTACCGCATCGTCATCGAGCCGATGGCAGGATGGGCCGACGACCTGCTGGTGTCGTTCGACGGACAGACCGGCACCACGCTGGCGCCGGGCGAAAGTGTGGACGTGCGGCGGGCGGATCACCGGGTCTGCCTCATTCGACTGGGCGGCGACGGGTTCTTCGGGCGGATGCGGCAGAAGCTCCACTGGGGGGATTTGTCCGATCGCGAGGCGGCGCCGTGATCACCGAGCTCCGGGTTCGCGACCTCGCCACCATCGCCGATGTCACCCTCCAGCTCGGGCCCGGCCTCAACGTGCTCACCGGCGAGACCGGCGCCGGCAAATCCATGCTGGTCGACGCCCTGGCCCTCCTGCTCGGAGAGCGCGCCGCCAGCGGCAGCGTCCGTCCCGGCGCCGCCAAGACCATCGTCGAGGGGGCGTTCGAGGGGGTGGACCAGGCCGCCCGCCACCGGATCGAGGATCTCGGCCTCGATCTCGAGGAGGAAGGCCGCCTCGTCATCCGGCGGGAAGTCTCGGCTGAAGGCCGGTCGAGGGCCTGGGTGAACGGCAGCCCCACCACCGCCACGGTGCTCGCCGAGCTGGGCGCCCTGTTGGTGGACCTCCACGGGCAACACGAGACCCAGTCGCTGCTCCACGCGGATGCCCAGCGCGACATCCTCGATGCCTTCGCCCACGCGGAAGGGGAGCGCACCGCCGTCGCTGAGGCGTACCGCTCGCTGCATCAGCTTCGGGCCGACGAAGCCGCGCTGACTGCCAAGCTCGACGAGGTTCGCCGCCGAGCCGATTACCTGCGCCACGTGGTGGGCGAGATCGACGGGGCACGGCTCAAGCCAGGCGAGGACGAGGCGCTCCAGGTCGAGGCCCGGCGGCTGAGCCAGGCCGGCGCGCTGGTCGAGCAGGCGCAGCGGATCGCCGATGCGCTGGAAGGCGACGGCGGCAACGCGCTCGGGGCCTTGAGCCTGGCCGACCGCGCGCTGGGGGCGCTGGAGAAGGCGGATCCCTCGGTCTCCGGTTGGCGGGAGCTGCTCGACGCCGGCTATGCCAACCTCTCGGAGCTGTCCCGTCTCGCCGCGGCGTACGCGGACGAGGTGCAGGAGGACCCTGACCGTCTCGCGGAGGTGGAGCGTCGCCGGGACCAGCTCTTCCGGCTGACCCAGAAGTACGGGGCGACGGTGGAAGCTGTTCTGACTGCCCGCAATCAGGCGGCAGCGGAGCTGGAGCTCCTCGATACGGCCGACCTGGATCTCCGCGCCATCGCCGCCCGGCGTGCGGCCGCGGAAGGAGCGTTGGCATCCGCCGCGGCCGCGCTCTCGGAGCGCCGGGGCGAAGCCGGTGATCGGCTGGCGCGCGGAGTGAACCGCCTGCTGCCTCAGCTGGGCCTGCCCCGCGGCAAGCTGGGAGTCGAGCTGGCCCGGTGGCCGGAGCCGTCCTCCCATGGCCACGAGGCGGTGCAGCTCACGGTCCGGCTCAATGTGGGACTCGATGCCAAGCCCCTGGCTCGAGTGGCCTCGGGCGGCGAGCTGTCGCGGCTGATGCTGGCCCTCAAGGTGGTGCTCGCTCGACACGACGCCATCGCCACGCTGGTCTTCGACGAAGTGGACCAGGGCATCGGTGGGGAGATCGGCGCGCAGGTCGGGGGTGCCTTGGCTGAAGTTGCGGAGCGGCATCAGGTTCTGGTGATCACCCATCTTCCGCAGATCGCGGCCCGGGCCGACCGGCACCTGGTGGTGTCGAAGGAGGCGCGCGGCGGCATTGCCACCAGCGACGTACAGGTGATTCACGGGGAGGATCGAGTGACCGAGATCGCGCGGATGCTGGGAGACGGGGAGGGAGAGGCGGCGCGGCGCCACGCGCAGGCGCTGCTGAGAAAAGAGCGGTCGGTCCGCCGCTAGGTGCGGGCTCCGGGTTTCTGTCGCCAGGTCAGGGCCACCAGCATGGCGGTCAGATTGGCGCCGGCGCACACCGCCCCCGCCATGATGAGATAGCGGGCCATCCAGCGCAGCACCGTCAGACTCTCGATCGTCACCGCTACCAGCAGCAGCTTCACGCTGAGCAGTGCCGCCGCGGCGGAGAAGAGCAGCAGCTGCACCAGGAGCAGCGGCCGGTACCCCATCCCCGCGTACATCCAGTAGAGCGCGAGCCCAACCAGAAGCCAGGCGAAGATCGCGGTCCGCGTGCTGCGGCCGAGCATCGGCAGATCCTTGATCAACGGCGCCACCAGGAGGGCCAGCGCCGCCAGCATGAGGAGCAGGATCAGCACCGAGCGCCGAAGCTCGCCGGGGGTGGCGTCTTCGGCAGTGTGCTCGGCAGGGCCGCGAAGGCTCACCATACTCAGTCGGCCGCCGGGTAGGTCCCGGCGGCAGCCTCGCCCTGGGGCCGCAGCGAGCGCGCCACCAGGCCGAGTCCTCCGGCCAGAAGGACCAGGATGAGCAGGGTGTCGAACAACGAAGTCGGCCTGAAGTAGACCTGCAGATTTGCGATGATGCCGGCCAGGATGATGATGGTCCCGGCTGCCGCGAGCAGCCAGCCCGCGACCGACCGGCCGTCGAAGAAGAGCAGTCCGATCCCGATCAGAAGCGGCACCAGCGACAGCCCGAATGCATTGTAGCCCCAGAACTGCCACAGTCCGGAGGTGACCGTCACCCGGGTGAGCAACAGATAACCACCCGCCACCACCATGGCGAAGCCGGCGAGAAAGCTGCCCAGCCCGCCCGGAGTGCCGCCTGCCCCCTTCATGGACCGGCTCGATGGCTCGAAGTCATCCCTCGAATATTATGCAGAAATTTGCACTGCGGAACGGCCAACAGGCGGAACGGCCATCACCAGATGTCGAAGTAGAGCCGGAGTCGGGCCCGAATCCGGTGGGTGTCGGGCAGGATCCCCCCGGAGGCCGAAACCACCCGCTCGTAGGTCCAGCCGGCATCCACCGGCAGCCCGGTTCCACCCGGGCGCAGCGAGCCGGGGTTGGAGTAGGTCAGGCCGATACCGGCTACCACCGCGCTGGCCTCTGTTTCCAGCTGGAGCACTGTCGGGTCCACCCCCTGAATCGCATCCGCAGTGGATCGATACGCCACCGCATCCTGCCCCTTCGACCATCGCTCGACCGAGCCGATCAGCGCGAAGGTGCGCGCGAGGCGGAAGAACGGGCGGACCGCCAGCGTGGTGACGTCACCCGGATCCAGCCGCACGAAGGTCTCCAGGCTGCGAGCCGGAAAGGGCTGGGTGGGCGGTGCGACTCGGGCCACGATGTCGTCGGCCAGCTGCCGGTTGTATCCGCCTTCCAGCCGCAGGCCGATGTTTCCCGCGCCGAGATCCACCACCCCGCGCAGCTCCACATCGGTCTGTCCGTCGCCGGTGCCGAGCGCGAGCAGGCGATCGAGGCGAGGCCGAACGCCGGTAGGAAACCGCACCAGCCCCTCGGCGGCCGCACGGAAGCCGCCCCGCCGGGGGCCGGTGTCCCAGCGGTCGGCGATCGTCAGCGCGAGCCCGGCCTCCGCATCGCCTCGGTAGCTCACCTCGGATTCGCCGGTGCGGACCCCGATGGGCCCGAGGGGATCGCTGATGACCGCTTCCACCTCGTCGGCCGTTGCGACCGCGGTGGGGAGGACGGGCTGGGTGGCGAAGCCACCGATCCCGAGGTCGGTCCCCAGCGTGGTCTGGAGCGCGGCGATGCGAGCGGTGAGCGCCGTGCCGGTGGCACTGCCGGCCGAGGGTAGGAACGGAGACGCCGTGGCGGGATCGGCCATCAGGGTGAACAGGTCGTCGAAGAGCGCGCTCCCGTCGGCCAGCGTGGCATCGGCCAGCGCCCGGCGGGCCGGATCGCCGTCGTAGGTGCCGGCCGCGATCGCGGCCTCCAGGTTGCCGAGCGCGGAAGCGAACTGGTCGAAGAAAGGGTCCTGCGCGTCGGAACCGGGACTGAGGCCGGTGGTGGAGGTTCCGGTGCTGAGATCGAGATCGGTCTGTATCCGGGCGCGAGCCAGGGGCAGCCGGCCGAAGACCGCGATCGAGCGGGTGATGCCGAGAGTGAGGCCGAGGTTTGCGGCGGTGACGTCGGCCTGCGCGTCGGTGGTGAGCGAGCCTAAATTGATGCCGGCGCCAGGGAGTCCGGTGACCCGCTGGAGGATCGTGTCGCTGGATGCCAGGGTGGAGACGAGATCGCCGCCCAGCGCCGGGCTGGAGACGGCGGCGCCGAGGCTCTGCCTGGTCCCGTCGCGAAAGCGCTTGTCCCAAGAATCGAAGGTGCCGTCCAGCTCGATCCGGAGCACGCCGCCGGGGGTACCCACGGGCGGGAGCTGAGCCCGCGCCATCGAGGGCGCCGCCAGACAGACGAGGACTCCCAGGCACCGCGCGCCATACCCCACGTTCCCTCCAAGAGATGCCGACCCCCGTGACGCGATTGTCGTCAGTGAGACTGGCAAGTTCGCTGTTCGAGTCTTGGTTTTCCAGCCATCCTGCGGTGGCGGCGTCCGCGCCGGGCCGGGTGAATCTGATCGGCGAGCACACCGACTATAACGGAGGCCCGGTGCTGCCGCTCGCCGTGGAGCGGCGCACGGCAGTAGCGGCCGCAGGGGAGGACGGGTGGTTCTTCGTCTCATCGCTCGACGGCACAGTGCGCGGTGTGGAGATCGAGCGGCCGCTTCGGCAGGACTGGACCGATTATCTGGTGGGTGTGGTGCGCGAGCTGCGGGCGATCGGGGCGGCACCGTCCGGCGCCCGAGTCGCGGTGGCGAGCACGTTGCCGGTCGGAGCGGGCCTGTCCTCCTCGGCCGCGCTCACCGTCGCCGCGGCCAAGGCGCTGAGCCTGCTGGCTGGACGCAGGCTGACGGCGCCGCAGCTGGTCGAGGTGGCCTACCGGGCGGAGCACGACCAGGTCGGGGTCCGCTGTGGCCGGATGGATCAGACCATCGCGGCACACGCGGCCCGAGGCTCGGCGCTGCTGTTCGAGACCGGGAGCGGGGCCCTGCATCGGGTACCGTTCACTGGACCGCTCTGGGTGGTGGAGACCGGCGTGTCCCACCGGCTCTCCGGCGGCGAGCTCAACCAGCGGCGCCGCGAGTGCGAGGAGGCGCTGGCGATGTGCCGCGGCCTGTGGCCGGGGCTGGTACATCTGGCGGACCTGTCCACCGACGACTTGCGCACGGTGACGGCTCGGCTGCCGGCGGATTTCGCGGCCAGGGTGCGGCACGTGGTGACCGAGACCCACCGCACGCGGGTGGCGGCCGACGCACTGGCCCGCGGCGATCTCGCGCAGGTGGGATGGCTGCTGGTGGAAGGACACGAGTCATTGAGGACCGACTACCGCTCCAGCCTTCCGGAAGCAGACGCCATCGTCGAGTTCGCGATGGATCATGGCGCCTATGGCGCCAGGCTCACGGGTGCCGGCTGGGGCGGGGCCGTGGTGGTACTGACAGCGGAGCACGGGAGCGCACGGGTTGTGGCCGAGATTCTGCGGGGATTTGCCGACCGCTTCCGCCGGACGCCCGCCGTGTGGAGCACGCGAGCGGCGTCGGGTGT
Source organism: Gemmatimonadales bacterium (assembly GCA_036556625.1). Taxonomy (GTDB): domain Bacteria; phylum Gemmatimonadota; class Gemmatimonadetes; order Gemmatimonadales; family GWC2-71-9; genus CAVVWJ01. Next base: position 16,895 of record DATBJC010000104.1, on the reverse strand, counting down.
TCGTCGCGAGACGGTGATGGCGTAGGGCAGGGTAGGACCGTGTTGGCAGGGTATATTTGGGAGCCTTGCCCGCCCGGGTGGCGAAACTGGTAGACGCTTGGGACTTAAAATCCCCTGGGGGCAACCCCGTGCGGGTTCGAATCCCGCCCCGGGCATTTTCTTCCGAACCTCAATCCCTTGCACAGTGAGCGGGACGGCGGTCGGGCGCGACGTCGGCGTCTGTCGCGATGATGGCGATGTCGCACCGCTCGGGGCCGGCGTCGGATGGCCTATTGCTGCCACAGGCGAGACGAGTGCCGCCCCGTCCGGCGCGACGGCGGTCTCGCCACCGTCGATGTGGTCTCGTGCCGCCATTGCAACCGCGCCTGCGGTCGTTACCTGGCTGTTGTCGCTTCGGTTCCCCACATGCGGGTCTCTGCTGCAGCCACGGCGGCGTGAGAATGTCGGATGGCGGGGGCCGACTGCCATCCAGGCAGCGTCATCTTGACAGATGCGGGACGTACGCGGGCAGTCTGGAAAGGTGATCCCCCAGCCGGACGGCCAGCGCCACGATGGTCAACGTCGGGTTCGCATAGCCACCACTCGGAAAGACGGAGCTGCCGGTCACGAAGAGGTTCACCGTCCCGTGCACCCGGCTGTTCTCATCCACCACGCCCTGCTCCGGGGCCACCTGCATCCGCGTGGTCCCCATGTGATGCTTGCCGGCCTCGACCGCCTGCGACCAGGCTGACGGCTCATCGGGAAAGGCACCCTCGAAATGACCCAGGCCGGCCTGCCGCACCGCCTGATCGAAGCGCTGCATGACCCGCCGCATGTTCTGAATCTCCGCCTCACCCAGCCGCCACTCGATCCGGACCTTGCGCCGGCCCAGCGGATCCAGCTCGTCGCTCAGCATCACCCGGTTGTCGAATCGAAACGCCGTCTCGCAGGCGAGCCGCATGCGCCAGCGTCGCTCCGGTCCGTGTCCCACGGCAACCTTCCGCGCCATGGCCACTGCCAGGCGGTGAGGAGCCCTCGCGGCCAGTCTGGCATAAGGCCATATCGCCCCCGGCACCGCTCGTCTCTTGAGCTTGTTCCACAACACGAGGAAGGCCTTGACCTCCTCGCTGGCGAAGGCCTGGTGGGACTCGTACCTCGGGTGGAAAGAGAGGGCCACATTGAAGAAGCGCTCGCGCTCGACGACCTCGCGGCGCAGTGACAGAACGCCGCGGACCGAACTGGCATTCCGTGTTGAGCCCGCCGGCCGCAGACGATAGAATTCCAGCGAGTCCGGCGCCCGCAGCACCAGCCAGCCGGGATCCACGAACGCATGATCGGCGAAATAGCGGCCCACCAGCCCGAATCGGTTCCCGGGGGCCTGGCTCGGCTCCGCGGCAGAGAGCAGGAGGAGCCGCGCATTCTCGACGCCCCCGGCGGCGAGCACGACGTGGTCTGCGTTGACCACGAATTCGTGCCCACCGAGCGTGCGAACCTGGACCCCGGTGCAGACCGTCCCCTCCAGGTGAAGTCGCGTGACGGGGGCGTGCAGCATCAGGTCGATGTTCTCCGCCTGCCGGAGTCGCGCGCGATAGCGCTCGCCGAAGTTCTGCATGTTGATTTGAAAGATTTCGTTGCCGAAGGTGGTATCCTGAGCGAGGAGCCTCTTGGATCCGAGCACCCCGCTCCACCGCTCGGGGTCGTAATCGAAGTCGGCGAGCCCGCAGACCGCGTGGGCCCGCGCATAGTAGGAGCGTAGCTGCTCCAGGCCGAAGGGCCAGCCCAAGGCGCCGCACCACTCCCGCCGCTCGAAGTCGAGTGCCTCCAGAGGCCGGCACCAGCCCGCCCAGACGGTGGTGGAGCCGCCGAGGGCGCCCACGCGGGTGTCCCGCAGGAGCGGATAGGGCTGCCCCGCAGCGTGCCCCTCGTACAGGCGCTGTGTCGGGCCCTCGTAGCTCGATCCGCCGGCTTCCAGCAGGCAGATGCGCCGGCCCGTCGCCTGGAGCTCCAGCGCGAGCGTGATCCCGGCCGGGCCCGCGCCCACGATACAGAGGTGGTAGCGCGGCAGCTCCTGCGGCGGTCCCTTCTTCGCGTCCAGAATCATGGCGCGACGGTAATGGCCCCCGGAATGCGCGTCAACGTGCGATGTGAGGATCTGTGGCCGCTGGAAAAATCTCGGTCGGCATCGTGAATCACAACGGAGAGTCGTACCTGATGCAGACGCTCCGTGCCATCGAGCGGCTTGGCCCGGCGGTGGAGGAGGTGCTGCTGATCGACAGCGGCTCCACCGACCACGGCACGGCTCTCGTGCGGGAACATTTCCCCCGGGTGCGGGTCGTCGAGCTCGGAGCCAATCTCGGCCCCGGCGCGGCCCGCAATCGAGCCATCCGGGAGGCGAAACATCATCGGGTCATGTTGCTGGACAACGACGTCGAGCCCCAACCAGGCAGCGTCCAGGCGCTGGCCGCGGCCCTCGATGATCATCCGAACGCGGTTTTGGCGATGGCGGCGGTGCTCTACGAGCGCGCACCCGACACCGTCCAATATGTCGGGGCCTTGCCCCATTTCCTGGGAGCGCCCGCGCTGCTGGAGGCCGACACTCCCACGGTTGGGCTGGAGAACGCCGTACGAGTGGTGGGGACGGCCATCACCTGCTGCGTGATGGTGGACCGGGCCCGCTTCGGCGACCGGCCCTGGTTCGACGAGCGCCTCTTCTTCTACCTCGAGGATCACGAATTCGGCCTGCGGGCCAGTCTCCAGGGATACGACTGCCTCACGGTGCCCGCGGCTCGTTGCCTGCACCGGGCTGGCACTATCGGCGTCTCCCTCCGCCAGACCGGTCGGTTCACTCCGGTGCGAGTACGCCATACCGTCCGCAACCGCTGGCTGACGGTTTTGATGCTGTACCAGATCCGGACGCTGCTCCGGTTCGCCCCGGCGCTGGCGGTGTTCGAGACATTGCAGCTGCTCGGTGTGGTCAGAAAGGGCTGGCTGGGCCACTGGCTCTGGGCGGCGGGATCGACCACCCGCATGTTGCCCCATGTGCTGCAGGTCCGTCGCGCCATGCGGTCGAGCCGGCGGCGGGGGGACCTGGAGGTACTGAGAGCCGGGCCCTTTCCCTTCAACAAGGCGTGGCCCGTGTCTCGGGTTGAGCGCGGGGCGCGGCGGGCCCTCGACCTGATCGCCGCCCTCAACTGGCGCCTGGCCGGCGGGCGCGATCCATGAACCTGAGCAAGACCCGCCGCGACCTGCTGACCGCCTTCATCTCGCAGCTCGGGTTCAAGCTCCTCGGCTTTGCGGTGCTCGCCCTGATGGCGAGGCAGCTGTCGCAGGCGGACTACGGAAAGTTGATGTTCGCGCTGACGCTCTGCGGCGTGACCGTCCTCGTCACTGACCTGGGTGCCAGCACCGACCTGTCCCGGCGAGTCGCCGCCGCACCCGCCGGAGCACGGCGCCGACTCGAAGCGGTGCTGTCGGCACGCCTGCCGCTGCTCGCGGCGTATCTCGTCCTCTTGCCGGCATGGACCGCGCTCACCAAGCCCGACGCGCTGGCCGTGGTCGCGGCAATCGCCGTCTTCGGCGTGTGCCGGGACGTGTACCGCAGCTACTCCTCCCTCTTCCTGGGGCTGCACCGAGTCGGGGATACGATCATCGCGTTCGGGAGCTCCCTGATTGTGCTGGTCGCCGCAGTGGCGCTGGGTGTCGCCACGGATGGCGGGCTGGCATGGATGACCGGTGCTCACGTGCTCAGCGGTGTGGTGGTACTCGGGGTCGCTGTGGGCATCATGCGGTTCAGGTTCGGCCCTATCCGGCTCCGATGCGGCTGGCGCCGGATGAAGCGTGTGTTCAGCGGATCCGTCTGGTTGTTCGTTCTCTCGGCGGCAGGGCTGGTGCATTTCGGTGCCGACACGCTCATGCTCGGTTACATGCAGCCCTATGATCAGGTGGCGCGGTACCAGGCGGCGGCAAAGCTGCTCGAGGCCTCCCAGTTCATGGTGCGGCCGCTGGCGCTGATCCTGTTCCCGGTGTGCGCGGCACTCGCGTCCCGCCAGCAATGGCGGGATCTCCGTCGAGTGATGAACAAGATGTTTGCCGGGATGGCCCTGCTCGGCGTGGCAACGTGGGGGTTCGTGGCCCTGCTCTCGGTGCCGATTATCCGAGTCGTCTACACCTCCGCCTACGATGACTCGGCCCTGGTGCTGCGGATCCTCTACCTGAGCGTTCCCGGGCTGTACACGGCGACGGTGGCGACACTGCTGGCCTCATCCACCATGCGCGAAAAGCGGGCGGTCTTGATCGTGGCACTCGGCGTGGCCCTCAACGTGGCCTGCAACCTGGTGGCGATTCCCCGGTACGGCATGCTGGGTGCGGCCTGGGTCACCGTGGCCTCCCAGACCTTCGTGGCCCTGTGGCTGATCGCCGACGTCTATCGAAGCGTGGCGCGCCACTCGCAGGTGGCGGTCGAGCCGGAGCAGCGTCTGGAGACTGCCATCGTGATTCGCGATGCCTGATCCGCTTCGTATCGCCATGGTCGCGGCCTGTCCGTTCCCCTGGCCGCGGGGCACCCCGATCCGGATCCACCGCATCGCTGAGGCCGTCGCGCAGCGGGGACACGAGGTCCATGTGGCCACCTACCACCTGGGGGAAGACCTGAGGGATCCTCCATTCCATCTGCACCGGATCCGCGACGTTCCCGGCTATCGTCGGACCGATCCCGGCCCCACCGTCCGCAAGCTGCTCCAGCTGGACCCGATGCTCGCCCGCCTGCTGCGCCGCCTGCACCAGGAGCTGCGCTTCGATCTGGTGCACGCCCACCATTACGAGGGCCTGCTGGTCGCGTCCCATGCGGTGCGGGGGGCGCCCATCGTTTACGATGCACATACCCTCCTGGCCGGCGAGCTGCCCACCTACCGGCTGGGCCTGCCTCGGCGGTTCCTGCGGACCATCGCCCCCCATCTCGACCGCCACCTGCCACGCCGCGCCGACCGCACCATCGCCGTGAGCCCGGCGATCCGTGACGCGCTGGTGACCCTGGGCGCCTCCCGGCCGGAGCGACTGCATGTGATTCCCAATGGTGTCGAGTGGCAGCATTCCCCGACCGGGCCTCGGAATCCGGATGACTGGTGCCGGGTGATCTTCACCGGCAACCTCGCGCCGTATCAGGGTATGAGTCTGCTGCTGGAGGCGTTCGCCAAGCTGCGTGAGCGTCGGGGCGACGTGCGCCTGATGATCGTCACCGACTCCCCGTTCGCCCCCTTCGAGCCGCTGGCCCGGCGCCTCGGCGTGCGGGACGCGGTGGAGCTGCACCGGGCGGCTTTTCCCGAGCAGTCGGCGCTGATGGCGGCGGCGGCGGTCGCGGTGAACCCCAGGGTCCGCTGCGATGGGATCCCCCAAAAACTGCTCAACTACATGGCCGCCGGCATGCCGATCGCCACCTTCGACGGCTCGGCCGGACCGGTGCAGCACGAGGTGACCGGTCTGCGCGTCCCCGACGGGGATACGTCGGCGCTGGCCGCGGCGATCGAGCGGCTGCTGGAGAATCGCGAGCTGGCGGGGAGACTGGGCGAGGCGGCACGGCAGCAGGCGCGGCGTGACTTCTCCTGGGCCCAGGTCGCAGCGCGGCTGGAGGAGGTCTACCGGGAAGCCATCAGAGACGAGCGCTAATCGTCCAGCAGCTCCTCGATCGGCCGGCCGGCGAAGTGGGGTGGCTCGGGGGCGCCCAGCCAGCGGAATACGGTCGGAATCAGGTCGGCGGTGTCGTAGGTGCGGCTGCTCGCCCCCGGCAGGATGCCCGGGCCCTTCGCGATGAACCAGCCATGGGGCGTGTGATTCCCCGATCGGCCCGAGGCGTGCTTGCGACCCTTGGGCCAGCGGATCTCGCCGAAGCTTTCGGAGACCACACCACTGGAGTCACCTACCGGGTGCGGCGGGTCCCACAGGACGATCAAATCGGGAAGAAAACGGCGGCGCGGCGCATCGGGAGGAACCAGCTCGTCTACATTGACCGTACCCTGGATCACCGGCCGGCCGCTCTCGATGTCGCGGAAGCCCCTGAGCGCGGCGTCCAGCTCGGCGATCACGCCAGCGGCGTCCTTGGGGTCCACGATGCCCTCCTTCTCGCGGCCCTTCAGGTTCAGCCGGACGTAGCCGTTGTAGTCCATCGGCAGCGCGAAGTACTTCGTGCTGGGCCAGTGGTGCATGCGACGGGACCAGAGCGAGACCAGCGCCTGGTTCCAGGCGGAGGGTAGCCGGCGAGTCACCTGGCGGACCAGCCTCCAGGGCAGCGCCTGCCGCAGGCGATAAAGCATCCCGTGCCTGGCCGGTGCGCTCTTCCCCCCGCCGTGGATCCGCTCGATGATACGAGGCAGCATCTCGTACCAGCCGTCGTTGGGCCCCATCCCGTGGAGCGCGAAGACGATCACGCGCGCGTCGGACGGCACGGCCTCGAGCACCCGGCCCAGCGCTTCATCGGCGGAGACGTAGGATTGGTCCAGGCTTCCCTCGAGGACGGCGGCCATCGACCCGTCTACCGCGGTGCGATCGATCTGCGATAGATCCCAGAGATAGTGCGAGCCGCGGTGCACCAGGCCGAACACCGCCAGGAAGAGATCGAAGTGCCCGCGAGTCAGGAGATCGCGGCAGATTTCAGCGAACTGACGGTTGCCCTCCAGCACCTCCTGACGCTGCGCCAGCAGAGTGGTCGCGTCCTGCGGGCCGAAGACTTCCGGCGACATCCGGGGCCTGCCGTGCCGCGCCGAGAGCTCGGCCCACAACCCGGCCGGAGCACAATTCTGTCCAAAGTCGTCATGGCACTGCCAGCCGTTGAGGACCGTCATGTTGGGCCTCGTCGGCTGGGGCGTCGCGTAGGGCAGGTCCATGAGGGCGACGCGGTACGACTGGTCGAGCGACAGCCAGAAGGGCCGGAGCGGAAGCCATGAGGGGTCTACGTACTGCAGCCGCTGCCGATCCGGATTCCAGATCTTGTTGAAGTACCACCCTTGATCTCCCAGGCGCGCGGAGCAAAAGAAGGTGGACCACACCAGGCTCAGGAAGTGAGGCGGCTCGGTCCGTAACCGGCCCCAGCGGCCCTGCCGGCGCAGCTTCGCCACGGTCGGCATCCGTCCGGCCGCCACCAGCCGTTCGACGACGTCGATTTCCATCGCGTCGACGCCGATGAGGATGACAGGCTTGGCTTCGGGCACGGCGCCTCGGAGTGCCAGAGTAGAGGTGGTATGTAAAACCGGAGCGACGGGATGGGGAAGGTCCTGGTGGCCCAACAGCGGAACCGTATGTTTGTCGGTACGGATTGAACTAGCTCCGCCATCATTTGAGCCTGGGCATGCACGAGCACGTCACCCTCATGCCGCCTGACGTGCGGCACCCGACTGCGCGAGAGATCTCGGCCGGATTGCCGCCCGATCTGCTCAGCCAGTCTGCCGGGCGGCTCCGGGTGCTCGCCCTCCTGTACGCATTCGTCTTCTTCATGGCGGGAGTTCTGCCCGCCCTGGTGTTCGATCGGGCACACTTTCTCGGTGACTTCGTTCTCTGGGGTCCGAGTGCGATCGGGATCGCGGTCGCGGTGCTCGTCGCGGTCCTCGTCCGGAGCCCGCGCCTGCCGCTCCCCAGCGCGATGAGTCTCGGACTGGCATTCGAGGTCGCCAGCAGCTACGCCATCGCCGCTGCCGAGTTCGCCGACCCAGCGCCACTCGAGACCCACAGCGGCTTCCTAGGGCTTTCCTGGGTCGCCGTCTGGGTCGTGCTGTTCACGGTAGTGGTGCCCACCCCTCCACGTCGCGCGGTCGTGGCCGCGCTGACATCGGTCAGCTCCGTCCCGATCGTCGTTGGACTCGTGCTCGCGACCACCGGCTCGAAGCGGCTGGGTCCGGCAGAGTTCTTCTTCGGCCTTGTCTTCCCGTATCTCCTGGTGGTGGGAATGGCGTATGTCGGGGCCCGGGTGGTGTACCAGCTGGGCACCGAAGTCAAGCGCGCCCGGGAGCTGGGGAGTTATCGTCTGGAAGAGAAGCTCGGCCAGGGCGGCATGGGCGAGGTCTGGCGAGCCCGGCATCGGATGCTGGCCCGACCTGCGGCCATCAAGCTGATCCGGCCCGTGTTCGCGGGAGATGGGCAGCTCGGAGTTCCGGCGGAGGCCGTCCGACGCTTCGAGCGCGAGGCGCAGGTCATCGCCCGGCTTCGCTCGCCGCACACGGTGGAGCTCTTCGATTTCGGCATCGCCGAGGACGGCGCCTTCTACTACGCCATGGAGTTGCTGGATGGCCTAGACGCCGACTCGCTGGTTCGGCGCTTCGGGCCCGTCCCGCCAGAACGGGCGATCTACCTGCTTCGGCAGGTCTGTCACTCGCTCTCGGAGGCGCAATCATGCGGCCTGGTGCACCGCGACATCAAGCCGGCCAACATCTTCCTGTGTCGCTATGGCGAGGAGTACGACTTCGTGAAGGTGCTGGACTTCGGGATCGTGGGGACCGTCCGCGAGACCGTGGATACCGACCGCGCGCTAACCCGGGAGAACCTGCTTCATGGGACGCCGGCGTTCATGGCCCCGGAGCAGGGAATGGGAGCCGAGGTGGACGGTCGCGCCGACATCTATGCGACGGGCTGTGTCGCATACTGGCTGTTGACCGGGCAATTCGTCTTTACCGCGGAAACACCCATGGCGCTGCTCCTGCAGCACGCCCAGGCTCAGCCGCTGCCTCCCTCAGCTCGGACCGCACAGCCGATCTCCGGAAGGCTCGATGCCCTCGTGCTGGCCTGTCTGGCCAAAGACCCGGCGAACCGACCGCAGTCTGCCCGAGAGCTGTCGGATCAGTTGGCCCAGGTGCGAGGCGAGAGCGCCTGGACCCAGGATCGGGCGCGAGCGTGGTGGGCTCGGCATGTCGATGCTTCCCACGCGAACCTGAACCGCGATCGCCACGACAATCCTCTTCGGTGAGGTGTCCTTCATGCTGTTGGCTGCTGATCGTGGGTGCCCGCGTGGAACCCTCCACGCCCGCCGCCCAGGCGGCATAGGCATAAGCCCGGTAGACAGCCGGAGGTGAGCAGGGTGGTTGCCCCCACGTGCAAGGTGATTCGGCCGGGTCAGAGCTATGTCGGGCAGCAGGGCTTCACCTACCTCACCGGGCTCACCGGCACCACGGCAGGCTCCCGCGCACTCTGCATGACCGTGCTGACGCTGCCGGACGGCGCCCGTGCCAAGACCCACCTGCATCAGGGTATCGAAACCGGCGTGTATGTTCTCGAAGGCGAGGCTGAGATGTACTTCGGGGACCGGCTCCAGCACCTCTTGCGCGCACGCGCAGGCGAATACGTTTACATCCCGGCGGACACGCCGCACCTGGTTCTCAACCGCTCGGGAGCCGCCTGCCGGGCCCTGGTGGCTCATTCGGCAGCGGACGACCAGGCAGGCATCGTGCTGCTTCCCGACCTGGACGGGTTGGTCTAGCGCGGTGGACTCGCCGGGACCAGTTCTGCTCTACGATGGCACTTGCGGATTCTGTGCGGACAGCGTTCAGCTCGTTCTCCGGCACGACCGCCGCGGCGACCTCAAGTTCGCGGCCCTCGACAGCACGTTCGGCCGTGCGGTTCTGGCGCGGCACCCGGAACTCGCATCGGTGGACTCGGTGGTGTGGTACCAGGCCGCCCGGGGCGCCGCGGATGAACTGGTTCTCACGCGATCAGCGGCCGCTCTGCGCGTGGCCCAGTACCTTGGAGGTGCCTGGCGCCTCGCCGCTGTCGCGGGGCTGATTCCCGGATGCCTGCGAGACGCGCTCTACGACGCGGTGGCCCGTCATCGGCATCAGCTCGGCCGCGGCGGGCAGCACTGCCTGGTCCCCACACCGGAGCAGCGAGCCCGGTTTCTGACGTGAGTGTGCCCGCCTGCTGGTGATGCGCGACGCTCAATGAGCTTCTGGGGAGTGCCACATGGTCAGTCATGTCCATCGAATCCGCCACCTTGCCCGCCGACTGGCAAGAGTGAGCCGTGACCAGTGGCTCCTCCTGGGGTTCGCTGTGATGTTCTTCCTGTTTTTCATCATCCTTCTGGTACAACCCAGCAGTGTGGGACGTGGCGGCCGCTAAGGTGAAGACCGTGAGAATGTCGGACCGCGCTGGAGGGACACCGGCGATGTCGGCTCGCGTGCTGGGCCATGCGTCCATCGGAGGCACCTCCGTATGCTGGAGCTCGAGGATGTCCTCGCTGAACGGTGCATACAACAGCTCGGCGTCCCCGTCGGGGAGAGATCCGACGAAACGGGAGCGCTGAGGATCGTGCTCGACAGTCACCCGGGCTCCGGGGAACGCGAGAGATACCAGAGAGGCTAACCATACCATGTACGAGGTCGTTCTCAAGCGATTCGAAGCGCCCGACGAAGTTCGAGAGATGGCGAAGGGGCGGTTCGAGCTGGTGCGGCTCGGCGGAGTGACCATCGGGCGAGCGACCTATGAACCTGGCTGGCGCTGGTCGTCGCACGTCGGCCCCACGGTAGGGGCAACGCACTGCACGGTCGAGCACGTCGGTCTGGTGCTCGCGGGCACCGCGACCGCTGCCTTCGCTGATGGGCGGGTGGTGGAGCTCCGCGCCGGCCAGCTCTTCCATATTCCGGCCGAGCCGCACGATAGCTGGGTCGTGGGTAACGAGCCCTACGTGTCGCTGCACTTCCTGGGCGCGGACCATTACGCGACGTAGCTCGAGCCGGGAGCGTGGCCAACGCGGCGTCAGGGAGACAACCATCCGATGACTGGCCGGTGATCCCCGACCTTCGGGAAATCATCCTGGACACCTGGCGGACCAGCAACCGGGTGACGGTGTACCTGGTGGAACACCTGCCGCCGGAGCTGTGGGCCTCTGCGATCCCGGGGGCACCCCGCCGTACGATCCGCATGATCGCCGGCCACCTTCACAACGCGCGCTGCATGTGGATCAAGACCCTGGGCCAGGAACTGGGGATCACCGTGCCCCGCGGCGTCGACCGGCGGCGGGCCGGCCGGAAGCAGCTGGTACCCGCCCTGGAGCGGAGCAGCCGAGGCATTGTGAAGCTCCTGACGATCGGCCTGGATCGAGGCGGCACGATTCCGGCCGCCTCGACCTACATCTGGCGCAATCTGCCGCTCGACGTGGGGCATGTGCTGGCCTACTTCGTGGCTCACGAAGCGCACCATCGCGGTCAAATCGTGCTGGTGGCGCGGGCGCTGGGCTACCGACTTCCCCCGGCGGTGACAGCCGGCCTATGGCAATGGACCAGACGTGCAGGGGAGGCGAAGCCCGGCTGACGGAGGCCGCCGCTGTGCACTCGTCGGTCGCTCGCGACAGACGTAAGTTTCCCGAGCCGACTAGCCCGAACCAAGAGGTCGCCATGCCCCGATCACCCACCCCCCGCACCGAGCGACAGATCCAAGTTCGTCAGGTCACTCATGTTCAAGCCTCATGGACCGAGCAGGAGCGCGGTGCACCCGGCGCCTTCACGCTCCAGCTGATCCTCGACAATGGGGCGGCGGAATACGTGCTCCGTCCCACGGCTGAAGACGCCGACGTGCTGGTGAAGCTCTTTGCCCGCAGCTCGAATGCGATGTTCGACGCCGACCGCAAAGTCCTGATGTTCGGCAACCTGGCGGTGAAGTAGACGCCGGAGCATCCGTCCCCATTGCCCGTGAGCCGTGGTGTCCTCGTTCTGCTGGTCAGTCTGCCGGCGGTGGGCCGGCCCCAGGTCCAGCCGCCGGCCCCGATCGACTGGTCGGCGGAAGACTCCGCGCGGATCGCTTTTCTCACCGCCCAGGGCCGAGCGGATACCAGCCTCCCGGTCATCGTCTGGGCGCCGCGCGACTCGCTCGACCCGGAGTGGCTGGGGCATTTTACGGATTCCCTGGCTGCCGGGGTCGCCGGGCTCAAGTCGCTCATCGGAGGCCCCCACGACTGGCAACGACTCGGCTCCCAACCCATCCGATTTTATCTGAGCCCGGGCCGCTTCGTGTCTCACGCCGACGGGCGTGGCGGTGTCTTCATCTCGCTCCACCGGGTTCGCCAGCGGGATGCCCCGTTCCTCCATGAGGCGGCGCATGAGCTCCTGGAGCCGCCGCCTCCGTTCGTTCCATTCGATTACCCCGATTCCCTCGAGGCGGAACGGGCCGCCGCGAGCTTTCCCTACTGGCTGAACGAGGGCTTGCCAGATTATCTCGCGCAAACGAGCGCCGCCGCGACCGGCTTTCCGGAAGGCGACGTGTTCACCATCGGCGGGCTGGCCAAGGCCGACAGTACCTGTGCGTCCCGGCTGGCCGCGAGCAACCATCGCACCGACATCCTGGATCGGGTCGGTGCTACCGGTAGGCTGGAGGCCCTCTTCACCACCGATCGTCCGCAAGTGGCGCCGGTGTTCTACGCCTGCTCCCAGTCCTTCACCAAGTACGTAGTGAGGCGAGTCGGGCTGCCCACGCTGGTGGCGCTTTTTCCCGCCATCCCCCGGGGCACCTGGCGTCGAGCCTTGGATTCCGCCGCCGGCCAGCCGCTGGAGCAGCTCCGACTGGCGTGGCTGACATCGCTGGAGCGACTCCCGGGATCGGGCGACTGATGATGGATCCGGTCATCACCGCGTATTACGACCGAGCGCCCGAAGAAGACCGCCTCCAGCAGGGGCCGTTCCTCCTCGAGGAGGCGCGAACCCGGGAGTTGATCCAGCGGTTTGCTCCCCCGCCGCCTGGGGTCGTGGTGGATGTCGGGGGCGCGGCGGGAGCGTATGCGCTGTGGCTGGCCGACCAGGGATACGCGGTGCATCTGCTGGATGCGGTGGCACGATTGGTGGCGGAAGCCGAGCGTCGCAGTCGGGCGGCGGTGCGGCCGCTGGCCTCCTGTCGAGTCGGCGATGCCCGGTCGTTGGGAATGGGCGACGACACCGCTGACGTGGTGCTCCTGCTGGGGCCACTGTATCACCTGACCGATCCCCGAGCTCGGGACCAGACGCTCCGCGAGGCCGGCCGGGTGCTCAAGCCGGGCGGCTGGCTCTTCGCCGCCGCCATCTCACGGTTGGCGTCGGCTCTGGACGGCCTGACCCGGGATCTGCTTCAGGATCCCAGGTTCGCGCAGATCGTAGAGCAGGATCTCCGGGACGGTCAGCACCGCAATCCGACCGAGCGGCTGGATTATTTCACGACGGCCTACTTTCATCGTCCCGACGAGCTGGCGGACGAGATTCGGGCGGCGGGGCTGCGCCTGAGGGGTGTCTACGGTGTGGAAGGGCCGGGCTGGATCCTGCCCGACGTACCCCAGCGCATGGCCGTCCCGGATCGTCGTGAGGCCTTGATGCGGGTGGCCCGGATGCTGGAGACGGATCCGTCGGTGCTGGGAAGCAGCGCACATCTGCTCGCTGTCTCCCAGCGGCCGACTTGACCATGGTCAGCGTTGTACCACTCAGTCGCGCGCCAGGTCCTCTTCGGGCGGCCGAAGGTTCGGCACGGGATCCAGGTGGTCGACTCCCGACGAGTTCAGAAAGCCGGAGAGGTCGACGGCATGCTCCGCCGTGTCCACCGCGATCTCCACCACGCCGTTCGTGACCAGGGGAATGTGCCGTTCCGCGTTGCGACCCAACCGACGAAGGCGTCGCCGTGCGGGACGCCAGGGCCCGGCAACCTTGTGGAGCTCCACGCCTTCCCGCTTCAAGCGCTCCGCGAGGGCGTACACTACAGTGGGTTCATAACGGCGGGGGCGAGCCTTCGACTGGGAGCTGTGGTTTTGCGCACTCATCGAGACCTCCAGGGGCGTGCCGACTAGAGACCTCCAGGGCGTGCCGACTAGCCTAATCCTGGTGCCACCGTACGTTCTCATGGTGGGCTGGTCCGTGAGTTCCGTCACATCCGCCGGCGAGCGCTACCGAACTCCATTGATGCGGAGCACCGTGTATGCAACTCCTTCTCTCTGACGACGAAACCGTCATCCTGCGCGATCTGCTGGACGACTACCTGCCTGCGCTGAGGCGCGAAGTGGCACGGACCGAGCAGCACGAGCTGCGGCACCTGATGGTCCAGCGGCAGGATCTGGTGGAACGGCTCCTGGAGCAACTCGGTCGGCAGCCGGTCTAGTTGGCTGCCAGGTTGGGGAAGGTTCGAGTAGCCGTGTCGGATGACGAACCGTTCGTGAGGCGACATCCTTGGATCGCAGCGTTGCTGCTCGGCAGCGGGGCCACGCCGGCGGCCGTCATTCTCGCGGTGCCCGCCCCGGCACCGCTGGATGCCGTGCTGGCATGGCCTCTGGTGGCGCTGGATCGTTGGGTGAGTCAGGACGATGCTACCCAGATCCGCTTGCTGGCTTTGATCGCCGGTATCATCCTGACTTGGCTGTTCTATGTCCTCCTGGCGCGTCTGTTGGTCGGGCTCCTCCGAGCCGAGTGAGGAGTGGGAGCTCGGCCGATACTCGAGGAGTCCGTGTATGAGCCGTTCCACCCAGCAGATCGAACAACAGCATCACTTCTGGCTGCATCTGGGCCGACAGGGACTCTGGGCTGCGCTCCTGGTCGGCATCTCGCTCGTGATGGGTACCCTCGGCTTTCATACATTCTCCCGACAGGTCTGGATCGATGCCCTGCTGAATGCCGCCATGCTCCTTGGCGGCATGGGGCCGGTCGGGGACCTCGGGCCCAGCTCGGGCAAGCTCTTCGCCGCCGGCTACGCGCTGTATGCCGGGCTGATGTTCCTGATCATCGCCGGCCTGCTGGTCACACCCGTGTTCCATCGGGTGCTCCACCGATTCCATGTCGGGGAGCAGTGAGGCCACGGATGGCAAAGCGATGATGCTCGCTCGCGCAGTCCTGATCCTGGCCGCTGTCGTGTTCGTCCTGATCGGGCTCGGTTTCCTGATCGCGCCGGTCTCGTGGGCCTCAGTGGTCGAGATCGCGCTCCCGACCGCCACCGCCCGGACCGACCTGCGCGCCACGTATGGCGGCTTCGATCTGGCCGTGGGACTCTTCTTCGCACTCTGCGCGCGGCGGCTCGAGTGGATACGTCCCGGGCTCGCCGCTCTGGGCCTCGCGGCGGCCGGCTTCGGTGGGGGCCGACTGCTCGGCATCACGGTCGAGGGAAGCGCCGGTCCGCTGATGGGTATCTTCGCGGTGATCGAGCTTACCACCGCGGGACTGGCATTCGTCCTGCTGCGTCGGCTGCGGAGTATCCGCTAGCCGAAGGCGCCACTCCGCCGAGGTCGTATGACGGACGAGCGGATCGTTCGACTGCTCGAAGAGATCCGGGATCTTCAACGGCACCACGGTGAGCGCTATGGCGAGGCCCTGCGCAACCAGGAGGAATCCATCCGGCTGCAACAGGCGGCCTTGCGACGAGTGCGCGTGATCCTGGTGATTGCGACAGGTGCGCTTATCCTGGCGGTGACGATGCTGGTGATGCTGCTACTCCGGGTGATGGCGCGGCTCCCGTAGTCAGCGCCATTATTCCCATTCGGCGGAGGCAGGCATGTCGGAAGAGTCGCTCAGAGTCCTGGTGGCGAGGCTGCGGTCCGAGCTGGCCCATGCGCACGACCTCGATGGGGATACTCGCGAGGTGCTGCATGGACTGGCCCAGGAGGTGGATACCGCGCTTCACGGCTCGACCGGGGAATCGTTCATCGGTGAAGCCCACCTGCGCGACCGCCTTGCCGATCGGGTGAGGCAGCTCGAAGTATCACATCCGCGGCTGTCCCGCACGATCGGTAACATCGTCGACACGCTCGCCTTCTATAACCTGTAGGTCCCCAGGATAGCGGAGCGGGCCGAGGGTAGGGAGTGAATAGCCATGCCACTCTTGTCCACCATGCGCCTGGCCTTGGGTGTCGGCCTGCTCTGCGGATGCGCTGCCAACGTCCAGCCCTCCCGCTCGGCACCCCAGGGTGAACCGGATTGTTCCTTTCGCTCGGCCACATCTTGCTGGACGCTGGCGGCCCGATTTCCTCCCAAGCGGGTCAAGTCGGGGGACACCCGCCCGGACGAGGTCCTGAGCCCGCGCCCCGCCGCGTTGGCGAGCGCACCCGATTCCGCCGGGCGGCGGGGTCGGCCTTAACTTCCGTGCATCTTCGACTCACGGAACGACCCATGTCCTCCACCTCGTCGCGATCGTGGTTCGGCCGCTTCGCTAAATCGGCATCCCGCGCGGCCGGAAGCCCCGCCGCCTTCTTCGTCGCGGGCGGCATCGTCATCGCCTGGCTGATGGCAGGACCGATCTTCCAGTTCAGCGACTCCTGGCAGCTGGTGATCAATACCGGCACCACCATCGTCACCTTCCTGATGGTGTTCCTCATTCAGAACACGCAGTACCGCGATGCCGAAGCCGTCCAGGTCAAGCTGGACGAATTGCTCCGCACGACCAAAGGGGCGCACAACGCGCTGCTGGACCTGGAGGAGCTCGAGGAGCATGAGCTCAATCAGATCAGGTCGGGCTACGCGCGTCTGGCCGAGCGCGCACGGGAGAACTTGCGACGGGGGGAGAGTGATACCGACGTTCCGTCCCTGGATTAGGTGCGGCCGACCGAGGGCAGCCACGGACGCCGTGCAGGCCGCTACCTCACGGCCCGGAGGACCAGCGCATGACCGACAGTAGATTCGAGCTCGCCCCCTGTCCCGCCACCTGAGCCGATCGTGGGCCTCTTCATTCAGCATCCGTTCCTGGCGGCGGCTATCGGGCTCGTCCTCGTAGGGCTCGGCGGCCGGAGTCACCGCCGGGGAGCAATCGGAGTCGGCATCATGTGGCTCCTCTATGCGGTCTACGAAACCGGCATGCAGCAGCGCTGGCTTTGTAGCGGCGAGTGCAACATCCGAGTGGACCTGCTTCTCATCTATCCGTTACTGATCCTCGGACTGATCGCGGCGGGCGTTGGCCTTCTGCGTGCTCCAAAGCGGCCCAGGCCGCCGAACTAGGAGGTCGTCATGCCCGCAACGCCC
>DATBJC010000103.1:0-51136 GCA_036556625.1 Gemmatimonadales bacterium | reverse complement strand
GTATCTCCGGTTCACCCGCGCGCCCGACTACGCCTTCGTGCGGGCCAGCTTCGACGGCGCGCCGCCCCGCGCCATCAACGGCTACGCCCCGAAAGTAAGCCGCGACCGCGCGCTACTCGGCATGCTGGACCTCACCCCGGGCCTCCGCGAGCTGCTGATCGAGGTGGCGATGAAGGACGGGAAGTCTTCCGGCTGGAACGTGGGGCTCGACCGGATCGATCTGGAGCCGGTTAAGGGCCGGAACGCCGCCAAGCAGGTCAAGGAAGGCCTGAGGGCGCGCACGCTGCCGCCGGGGCGCATCCCGCCATCGGAGACGACCAAACTGGCGGACCGCACCGCGCCGCCGGTGCGCCGGTCGACCAGCAATACGACGCCGCAGGTCACGGCTCCCATAGCGGTAGCCGGGCCTCAGATCCCCCGGGCCAGGCTCGCGTTCGCCCGCTTCACGGCAGACGGACCTGACGCCAGGCTCGGACCGAGCGAGCAGAACGTCTATCGCCCCCACCTCACGATCACGCTGGCGTGGAGCGTAGCCGGCAACGTGACCGTACCCTACCGCTGGCAGGTCCTGAGCCAGCCGTTCCACAGAGAAATGAGCCCGACGGTGTCGCCACCGGGGCTCCTGGCCGAAGGTCCCGCGACCCCGGACCACTTCCGGATCCCTCTGGGCAACTTCCCGCCGCTGGGCACGGGGCCAGTATCCCAGGACGCCGGCTCAGTGCAGGCGACGGCCAGCCCGGTGATCGCGGGTGCGGCCTCATCCGGCGCTAACCAGGGGCGCGCCTCGAGCCGGAACTCAAGGACCCGAGCCGCAGCTGGCCCGGTCGTCCCACCTGGTTCCGGGGGAAGCACGCAAGGACACGCCGCCGTCGGTCCTCAGCTGCCCGACGGGCCTCGCAACTTCTACATCCGCATCCTCCCGGTCGTCGACGGCAAGCCGGTGGGCCCGCCCTCCAACGTCGCTATCGCGCACTACCTCCCGGGTCCGGATCCTGTCGCGCAGCACATGAACGAGGGCATCCGCGGTGCGATGGCTGAAGTTGCCGAGCGGGAGAAGAAGCTGGCCGAGATGCAGGTGGCGGCCAAGATGTACCAGATAAGCCCGCTCGATTTCCGGCCGATGATCTTCGAGGATCCCAACCGCTGGGGGTGCGTCTTTGTGATCAGCAACCCCTACGCGAAGCTGGTCGGTCCGACGGCCATAGCGGCCCATCCTCTCGGCGGTTACCACCCGGGCCAGGAGTACTGCGGCAAGCCGTACAAGGGGCAGGGCGACCAGGCGGACGATGTGTGGGACGTGATCTCCGGCTGGGCGAAGGCATACGACATCCTCGCCAAGTTCTACGACGACGCCAAGTCGGCGATTGCCAGCAAGCTCGCGCAATGGGCACCGTGCGAGGAGCTGGGGGACCAGCTCGGGGGAACCTGTGAGGACTTCGTGGAGCAGGTCTCTTCCGGCGCGATGTCCGCCGGCCTCGCGGCGGCGGGTATGCCGCCCACGCTGCCGAACCTGAGCGAGCTGAAGGGAGCGGCCGAGGCGAAGGTGGTCGACGTCGCGGTGGATTACACCTGCAAGGAGTTCGAGACCGAAGGGGGATACTGCACCCAGGAGATGAAGGACAAGCTGAAGGACCTCTACCAGAAAGGGATCGACCAGATTCAGTGGGGAATCGCGACGGCGGCGAAGGAGCCTGGCTGCGGTGACGAGAAGACGGCCAACGAGCACGGGCGCCACGCACTTCCCTGCTTCAGTAAGTACACCGGCGCTGTGGTCAGGCCCGCCACCGGCGCCGTCACCGAGCCGGCCACGGTCACCGTCCGGGTGACGCGAGTGAAGCCGAATCCCCCGTTCTCCATGCCGGCGTGCCGGCTCAGCGCCGACCTCTCACTCACCACGCACTGGGACGGCGGCAACCTGTACGGGGTGGACCACAAGCCCGGGGTGCTGCAGGGCAATCCCTTCCTGGCACCGGAAAGCGACATCCCGCCGTTGGGGCTGGGGCAATCCCTGGAGGTGACGCTGGTTTTCAGCCGCTACAAGCCGTTCGCAGTGCCCGGCCATTACAACGCCACCCTCTGGTGGGACGACTGGCTGCGTCTGTATCGAGGGGGTAAGGGGCCGCTCTCAGCCGGGGTGAGGACCGTGAGTCCGGTCCACGGCGCAAAGCTGTTCAACGGTACCGAGGTGGCGCTGGCGTGTGCGGACAACACCAAGGCGACGGTCCAGATCCCCGATTGATCGCCGGCAGCTCCTGGACGACGGGCGCCCCGACCGGCGCCCGTTGTGCTTACCAGCGCGCTCGACGGCGTGCACGAGCTACAGGTGGGCCCGGCACTCCCTGGAGCGCCGTACGGCGGGGCGGGCCTCCACCAAGACCCGGCAACCTTCCAGCAGGAACGGCTTGGCTTCGGCACGGCGTCCCAGCGCCGCGAGCGCCAGACCAAGGTCGCGCCGAGTCTCGGCCAGGCGAACGTCTTTTGCATCGAGCGCCTGCTGGCGGATGGAGAGCGCCTCCCGCAGCAGCGGCTCGGCCTCGGCGGCACGGCCCTGGGAGACCAGCACCACGCCCAGCCCAGCAAGCGCCTCGGCGGTCCGGAAGTGACCCTCCGGCAGCTTTCCACGGTAGATCGCGAGCGCCTCGCGGAAGGCCCGCTCCGCCTGGTCCGGACGGCGGGTCCGGTGCAGCAGCACGCCAAGATTCCGGAGCGTCATCGCCGCCTCCGGCGTCGAGTCGCCAAGCTTGGCCCGGCGCAGCTTCAGGGCTTGGTCCAGCACCGGCTCGGCCTCCGAGTACTTGCCCTCTTCGCTCAGCACGGCGCCTAGATTGTTGAGCGCCGTCGTGGTGATGGGATGATCTGCGCCGAGGGCCTTTCGGAACAGACCATGCGCCTCCCGGAACGCCGACTCGGCCGGGGCGAGCCGCCCGGCGCGGTAGCGAATGATGGCAAGATTGTTGACCGAATACATCGTCTCACTGTGGTCATCGCCGAAGTATCGCCGCCGGAGGGCGAGCGCTGCGGTCTCGAGCGACTCGGCCTCGGCCAGACGCCCCTGGCCCGCAACCGCGTCAGCCTGGAGATGGAGAGCCCATGCCAGATCGGGGTGTCCCTGGGGATGGATGCGGCGGTATCGGCGGGCAACGTCCCCGGCCAGCGTTTCCGCCGCGGCCAGCCGGCCTTGATTGCCCAGGTTTGCCGCGATGTTTCCCTGGACGTTGAGCACCTTCGGGTGGTCGGGATCCAGATGCCGCTCGAAGATCGCCAGCGCCGCCCGGTAGGCCGAGTCGGCTCCGGCATAATCCCCCTTTCCCTCACCGAGCAGCGCGCCGAGGTTCTCGAGGTCGGGAGCGACCTCCAAGTGGTGGGGACCATAGAGTCGCACGCCGATCGCGAGTGCGGCACGATAGAGCGACTCCGCGGGCTCGACCTCTCCCCGGGCGGCCAGGGTGCTGGCGAGCTCCATCGCACTCTGGGCCACGCGGAGATCGTCCTCCCCATGCACCGCGCGGCTCAGCGTGAGTGCCCGCCGCCCGAGCGATTCCGCCCGGGCCAGATCTCCGGTGCGCCGAAGCACGGTGGCCCAGTCGCTGAGCCGCGCCGCGTATGGGCCGCTGCGCTCGCCATGCGCCGCCCCGGCGAGCCGCACGCTCCGCTCCAGCAATGAGTCGGCGCGGGGGAAGAGACCCAGCTCGCGATGAATCTTGCCCAGCTCGCCCAGCAGCTCGGACTGAACGGCCGGGTCCCGGATGAGCGCGCTGTCCAGCCGCCGGATGCCGCGCGCCAGCAGCTCGTCCGCCGTGATGTCCCGGCCGCGCGCCTGGGCCGGATCGGACTCCTGAAACAGCCCAACCAGGAAATCCTTCACCGCTACCGCCCGCACCGCCTCCCGGGCCGCGGCCCGCGCCTGCCACAGCGTACCGCCGATGCCGGCGAGCAGCGCCAGCAGGAGCGCCGCGCCGGCCGCCACCCCGACCCCGTGCCGGCGCACGAACTTCCCCAGGCGATAGATCCTCGACTCCGGTCGCGCCTTGATCGGCAGCCCGCTCCGGTAGCGCCGGAGGTCATCCAGCAACATCTCCGCCGACGGGTATCGCCGCGCCGGTTCCTTCTGGAGCGTGGTGAGAACAATGGTGTCGAGATCGCCCCGCAGCAGGCGGCGCAGCCGGTGAGGCTCGGTGCTCCGCGCCGCGCTGGCGGACACATCCCTCGTGGCCGCCGCGCTGGGCGGCTCCGGATCCTTCTCGCAGACCACCCGCTCCACTTCAGCCGGCGTGTGGCGGTCGAAGCGGTGGACCCGTTGGCCGGTCAGCAGCTCGTACAGGACGGCGCCCAGGGCATAGACATCGGTCGCGGTCGTCACCGGCTCGCCCCGCACCTGCTCGGGCGCGGCATACTCCGGCGTCAGGATCCGCAGCTCGGTCCGGGTCCGCGGCGCTTCCTGGCCGCCGGTCAGCCCGCCGGCCTGTCCGTCCTCCAGCGCTTTCGCGATCCCGAAGTCCAGCAGCTTCACCCGGCCGTCGGTGGAGACCAGGATGTTGTTCGGCTTGAGGTCGCGGTGTACCACCAGGTTCTGATGGGCGTAGCGCACGGCCTCGCATACCGCCTCGAAGATCTGCAGCCGGTCGACGACGCCGAGCCGGCGCTGGTCGCACCAGGCAAGCAGCGGAGCCCCGTCCACCAGCTCCATGGCGAACCAGGGTCTGCCCTCCGTCGCGATCCCACCGTCGAGCAGCTTGGCGATGTTGGGATGATCGAGCCGAGCCAGGATCTGACGCTCGGCGAGGAAGCGACGCTGCACTTCGTCGGAGCTCAGGCCGCCGCGGATCAGTTTGAGGGCGACTCGCTGCTCGAACTCCCCCTGAGCCCGCTCTGCCAAGTAGACGACGCCCATGCCCCCGCGGGCCAGCTCCCGCACCACGCGGTACGGGCCGATCATCGTACCGGTCGAGAGCTCTTCCGGCACGGATTCAACGGAGTCCGCTGCCGCGGCTATCAGCGAGGGGAAGTAGGCCTCCGCCGCCTCGGGCAGGCCTCCCGAATCGGCGTCGGCCGCGAGGAGGGCATCGATGTCCGCGCGCAACCCGGCGTCGCCGGCGCAGGCGTGGTCGAGGTAGGCCGCGCGCGCATCCGGCGCGAGCTCGAGCGCGTCATCGAAGATCAGCGCCAGACGCTGCCAGCGCGCGGGAGTGAGATGCCGCATGGCTTACCGACGCTTCCCCGGCACCGGGGCCACCTGGTCTGGGAGCGAAGCGAGACGAGCCCGGCAGGCGCGAGCCTGCCTCACCGACCAGCGATGCGCCGCGAATGCCTCACAGGCAGCGGTGAGCAGACGCTCGGCCTGCTCCCAGCGGCCTTGGGCAGCCGCGGCGAGGCCGAGTGCCTCTCGTGTCTCGGAGACGCGAGGATCGCTCGTATCGAGCTTGGCTTCACGGATTGCCAGCGCTTCCCTCCGCACCGAGTCCGCCTCGCGGTAGGGACCCAACCGCGTCTCCGAGGCTAGAGGGTCCATCGTCGCCCTGGTAAACGTGAATCAGCCGCCGGTGGGGCCATCCCCAGCCCGGATCGCCTCGAAGAGGAACGCGCGGGCCCGTCTCCAGTCGCGCTTCACCGTCCGAGGCGATACACCGAGGGCGTCCGCCGCCTCCTCCACCGAGAGGCCACCGAAGAAGCGCAGCTCCACCGTGCGGGCCAGCCGCCCGTCCAGGCGCTCAAGCCGGGCCAAGGCCTCGTCCAGGGCGACCAGCTCCTCGGCGCGGCCGGGGTCGCCCAGCTGATCGGGATCGAGACTGACGACCAGCCCGCCGCGCTTGGCCGCGGTGGTCCGGCGCGCGTAGTCGACCAGGATCTGGCGCATGGCACGGGAAGCGACCGCGAAGAAGTGGACCCGGTCGTTGTAAGACTGGTGGGCACTGCCGGTGAGCTTGAGGTAGGCCTCGTTGACCAGCGCGGTGGTCGACAGAGTATCACCCGGGCGACGCCGGGCAAGCTGGTGGTGCGCCCGCTCACGCAGCTCGGCGTAGACCAGTGGGAACAGCCGGTCGAGCGCGCCGCGTTCGCCCTCGCGATACGCCGCGAGCAACCCGGTGATGTCGGCGTCGACAGACAGGAAGGCCTCCCGGGAAACCCGAGGGTCAGGTCGAACCTACGATGGGGCACCAGGGGTAGCAAGCAACCTGACCCTTCGCCGCGTGGCCCGGTGGTGGAGCCCACCGCGTTTCTCAGAGTGAACCCAGAGAGGAGACCTCCATGCACCGGATTCGACGGACGTTGGCTCCCCTGGCGATGGCGGCGGCGGTCATCGGCCACGCGTCGCCCGCCCAGGCCCAGCGACAGCCAGCGCCACCGCCGCGTGCGGGCACCACCGTTCAGCTGGACGCCACTGCGGCCCAAACTCTGATCACACCGCTCCAGGCCGAGGTCGAAACCCTTCGAATTGAGGTGCGCCGGCTCAAGGGCGCGTTGGAGTCGCTGCGGCTCACGGTGAACGCCAACCACCAGGCATACGCCAAGCATCGCCATGCGGTTGCGAAGTATGGCATCGTCACCGCCAAGTCGATCTGCCCCGATAGCCCTGCGATCGATGGCACGATGCTGGCCTTTACCACCGCGGCCGGTCCGGTCAAGGGACACAGCGGGCCGCCGGAGTAGTCGGGAATGGCCCCGCTCGCGTCGAGGATCCGTTTGCCGGGGTAGGACCCAGCGTGGAGGCTCGGATGACCGGCTCGACAACCCTAGGCCCGCTCTTCATGATAGGACTGCTGTGGGCGGCGGTCCCGCGTTCAGCCGACGCGCAGTTCACCCGGATCGTCAAGGACCGGATCAAGCAGAAAGTGGAGGAGCGGAAGCGCCAGACGGAGGAGACCCTGGTCACCCGGGCCACCGAGCCGGCCGACTCCGCCCTCGAGCGGATCATGTCCCCGGTGGACAGCGTGGCGGGGAAGGTCGGCTCCAAGGCCGGTGCCGCAGTCGGTCGCGTTGGTCGTGGGCCCGACCCGGTCGCCGAGGAGGAGGGCCTGCTCAAGGAACAACTCGCGGCCGGACAGGCCGATCTTACGGGGGTCACCTTCGAGCCGGGAAGCGAAGCCCTGGATCCGGGATCGGAGCCGACTCTCAATGCGCTGGCGCGGGTGCTCCTCGCTGCGGATGGCACGTTTCTCCTCCAGGGGCGGGCCGAGCCGGGCACTGCCGACATCAGATCGCTGGCGGAGCTTCGAGCGGTCGCGCTCAAGAGCTGGCTGGTCAGCCTGGGCGTCCCGGGTGAGCGGGTCTTCGCGGCCGGCGACGGCGAAGTCAGGCCGGGAGGTGCGCAGGCGAGTGTGCTACGAATGCAGTGAGCGAACGCCGGCAGAGGAGATCTGACCATGTTCCACAAAGACGCGACACCGACCCTATTCCTGGCGGTACTCCTGTGCGCCGGGTGCGGCGAAGGACCAGCCCCGAAGGCGAACGCCGCGTCAGTCGCGGCGAAGCCCAAAGCGGCGGCACAGGGCCCGAAGATCGACCCCTGCTCTCTCGTTACTGGTGAAGAGATCGAGGCGGTGGTCGGCTGGAAGGTGATGAAGGCCACGCCGAGCTCCTACGGGAGCACGGCCGTCTGCAACTTCTCGGGGCCGCAGGAGTTCACCCAGATGCTCAGCCTTGTGGTCGCACCCGGGATGCCCCAGGTGGCGAGCTCCGCGGAAATGGCGGCCTGGCGCAAGAAGCAGACGGAGAGCTACGGCGACATCAAGTTCGTCATCGCGCCGGTGGAGGGGCTCGGCGTGCCGGCCATCCGGAATGAGGTCGAGGGGACCGGGCTGGCCACTATCGAGGCGGCGGCCAAGGGCATGCTGCTGGACGTCACCAGCTCGACCCTGGAGCAGGCGAAGGCGCTGGCGGCGAAGGCGATCACCCGGCTGCCCTAGGCGCACCGGCCGGCTGAGAACTGCTGGCCGGCGCCAGCTGGCCGCGATGATGGTTGGTATGGATCTCCTGGAGCCGCACGAAGTCGGTCAGTGGCAGGCGGCCGAAGAACGGGTGGTCCAGGGTCGGACTTCGGGCCGCCGCGGCGTCCGACTCGAAGGCCTGGGTTGCCGCCTGAAGCCGGCGGAGCAGCTCGGCCTGCGGCGCGGGAGAGTCGCCGGGGCGGAAGGCCTTGGGGGACTTGCTGCCGGGGATGAACCGGCCACGCCGCAGCACCGGCGCCAGCCCGAACCAGCGGATCAGCGGCCGCAGCAACCGAGGAGCGGTCATCGGAGCACGACCGTGAAGCACGCCTCGGTTGGCCTCGTAGGCGAGCGCGAGGTGCTCCGTTACCTGGCCCGGCGACCACTTGCCGGGAAGGCGCGGCTGGGTCCAGCGGGCCGCCGGCACCGCCCGGGCATCAG
Source organism: Gemmatimonadales bacterium (assembly GCA_036556625.1). Lineage (GTDB taxonomy): Bacteria > Gemmatimonadota > Gemmatimonadetes > Gemmatimonadales > GWC2-71-9 > CAVVWJ01. The sequence continues at coordinate 42,770 of DATBJC010000103.1, read as the reverse complement.
CAAGAAACTCTTCAACTGCTCGGCGTTGGGCGGCCAGGGCCGACCTGAGCTCAGCCATTGGTTCTCCCGGTTCGAGCCCGCCGCGAGGTCCGGAGCTGCCCCGCTCTGCCCCGAAACTACAATGATTGGCGTGGACTCCGATGCGCGGCGGCCAGGATCCCCCCATGACATCCGCGCTACCGTGGTGAGGCCATCAATCGAGAATCCTACGCTCGATCTCCCACGCATGCGCGATGGTGTGCCAGACCACCCGGCGGGCAAAGTAGCGGGCGGGCCATCGATCTCCGCCACGGGGACCTTTCGCCGGGATCTCGCCGCGGGCCGAGGCACGCAGGCCCTCGATGATCGCCTCCCGGATTTCCACAGCGCGGTCGGCGCCCCCGGCGGATAGGTCGAGCTTCCAGCCCAGCGCGTTGAGGTAACCACGGTCGGCGTCGCCTACATGGTCGATGATCGCGGCGAGCTCGCGTCCACCACCTCGGGGGCCTTTGCGGAGGGGCTTCCCTTTCGCGCGGGTCCGGGCGGCATCCAGGGCGCGCCAGCCGGCCCGGAGCACCTTCTCCAGGCGCGCGCACTGGGCGGGATTCGTCGCGGCGCGGTCGGCCGATGGGATCACGCCGATGGCACCGAAGTCGGTGGTGGCGTTGCCCGGCAGCCGCTCCACGACCCGAAGCTGCTCGAGCCGCGTCGGCGCCGTGAAGCCGAGCCGGGCGGAGCGGACTATCGCCGCATAGCGGGAAGCATAGGCCAGTAGCTCTCGCAGGGCTGTGCCTTCGTCCGGGCCGCTGCGGCACCAGCCGGGCCAGTCCACGGCACAAGCGAAGACCCGCTTGGTGCCGACCTCGAGATAGACATCGATTGGTGTCGGAGGCATTACGCTCGAGTCAGGCTGAACGGCGCAGGGCGACCTCCGCCTGCACGGTGGACGTCGCCGCCCCCCCGTCATAGTTTGGGATCACGGAGGAAATGCAGAGGGGCGAGCGGCTGCCCGCCCCTGGGGTCGAGAGTGGAGAACCCGTATGCCTACCTACGAATATCGCTGCCGCGACTGTCACCATGTGTTCGACCGAGTCGAGTCCCTGGCTGAGCACGGAGGCAAGGCTCCGGCGTGCCCCAAGTGCAAGGGTCGCCACGTCGAACAGGTCCTGAGCACCTTCTTCGCGAAGACCTCGCACAAGGGCTGACATCGGGGTGAGACCAGGCTCAGCGCAGAGCGAGTCCCCCGGGTATCTCGGTCTCAACGGCTAATAGACGAACCTGAGGCTCTCCGAGGTGAGCAGCCAGGGCCGGGCGAACAGCGCCTTCACGGCCCGCCGCTTCCACCGCCCACCTTGCTCGATCGCCTAGAGCACACCAGCACTAATCTACGTCGCGGCACCCGGCGGAGTGTTCGTGTTGCATCGCCGTGCTGGTCACCGCCCGTTCAAGGCCGAGCAAAGACGGCACCATGGGGCACCGCGGGACCACTCGGGCCATGGGCCCACTGGTCACGGCCGAAGAAGACGCCTGGGTGGCCGGCGCCCTTTGCCTTGAAGGTGGAATCCAACCGCACTGCTCCGGTCGTGGGGTCAAGGTCGGCCAGCAAGATCCAGGGGGCGAGCTCCCGGTAGCCGGTGATCACCAGGCGTCGCCCAGTCGGCTCGAGTGCGATCCAGTGAGGGACCTCATCCGGTTGGAGCGTCAGTCGAGCCACCTCGCGGGGACGGGACGGGTTCGAGACGTCCAAAGTCACCACTGCGTGCTCCCGTCCGGTGGTTTGCAGCCAGAACCGCCCGGCGACCACCGGGACCGCGCAGTTGCGGCCCTCCGCCCAGGGCGCGGAGTAGACCGGCTCGGCCGAGGGGGCGTCGGTCTGGAGACCACGCAGCCGGTAGAGACCGCAGGTGAACGTATTGACCAGCACCGTGCGGCCGTCCGCGAGCACCCGGGGCTCGGCGGTGAGCCACTGCTCGTCGCCTCGCGGACCCGGCGGGAGCAGGAGCGTATGCAGCAGCCTCAGATCCGAGAGTCGCCAAACCTGGACGGCCCGGCTCCGGACCTGGAGGTGCATGTCCGTAGCCGTGCTGATGACCCGGTCCAGCTCAGGCACTACGACGAGGCTGTAGGGCCGCACCGTCGAGTCCACTTCCGGTGCGGCAGCCGACGCGTAGCGAACGACTCGCCCAGCAGTGTCGAGCTCCACCAGGCCGCCGGTGCTCGCCTCCGCGCCGGTGCGGTGCTGGAAGGTGGCCAGGACGTGTCCGCCCGGTAGCCGGGCGAAGCTGTGGGGATGGCTGAACTGGCCGGCACCGTCGAAGTATCCTGCGAGGCGAGGCCGCGTGGGCTCCTGGAGGTCCAGTCGAAACGTCCGGCCGGCTGCGAAGCCGTTGGCCCAGAGCACGCCGCCCGAAGGCATCTGGTACTCGGTGTGGTGCGCCAGCGTGCCCACGGCGTCGACCGGCAGGGTGGCGATCACCTCGGCGTAGGTGGGACTCTGCCGGTCCACGTCCACCACCGCCAGAAAGTCACTCTCCTGTTTATCAGCGTCTCCCGTCCAGACGAAGAGATGGCGGCTCGGAGCAGTTCCCTGCTCGATGCCGCTGTTCGGCGAGCTCGGGTGACATCCTGCGACGATGATGACGAAGAGGCTGCCGGGCCATGGTCTCACTGAGGAGCCGGCGCCGTTGCTGGCGGGAGCGGAGCCGGCACCGCGTTCTGCACCGGTTTGACCGTGCGAAGATACGCAAACACGGCACGCAGGTCCTCATCGGTCAGCTGGCCGATGTCATACCAGGGCATGGGCGGCAGGATCTGACGCCCGGTCCCGAGATGCTTCCCGGTGCGCATCGTCTGGATGAACTGCTCCGCGGTCCAGGAAGCCAGGCCCGTGGCATCGGGGGTGAGATTCGCCGTGAAGCTCACTCCCCAGGGGCCGGCCCAAGCGGTCAGGCCGGGGCTCACCAGGGCACCCCATCCCTCGGGGCTCAGGACGCCTGTCGGCACCGGAGGAATCTTGCTGTCCGCCGGGTGCCCGGAGAGGAACCGGCTGGAGTCGGGAACCGGCCCGGTGGGCCGAAGCAGCTTGGGTGTGTGGCAGTCGTTGCAGCCACCGAGCGTCACCAGATAGCGACCGCGCTCGGGGGAGGCGGCATCCGCCGTGGCTCCTTCCTCGCCACGGGCGCAAGCGGCAACCACGATCAGACTCAGCAGACCAGACGTCAGCGGGGACGAGGCACGCATGGGACTCAACCTCCGTGAACTAGAGCGAAGCTCGATGACCGACCAGCACCTGACGCACCCAGCGATTCCAGGATGGGTAGCTCGTCTCCAACACGGCGGCGGGCCAGCCGAAGCGGTCGCAGAGGCCGAGCGCGACCCCGGGTGAGCGACTCGCTCCCGCATGGCAGTGGACCACCAGACGATCCGCGTGCTGCCACTGCTCGACGAACTCGACCACTGCAGCTGCATGGTCGGGCGCGAAGAGCACGTCTTCAGGGCATTCTACGGCCACGATGTCGTTGAACGCGAGTCGCAGGACCGCGGCAAAGCGGGGTGACAGCTCCGCCGGCGCCGAGGCAGGATCACTGATCGAGATGCAGATCTCGACGCCTTCAGGCTGGTATCGCTCCACCGCTTCCCGAGAGAGAACCCGCAGCTCCATGCGTCCTCGCAGCCTGCTCGAGCATCGGTCAACCTGAAGGGAGTGACCTCTCGGCGTCAAGCGATCTCACGCCAGCAGGGCCGTGATCGCGGCGAATGCCGCCCGGCAGATGCCCTGGTCATGGTCTTCTTCCGGCGAGTAGGAAGCCACCGTCGCAGCGGCCAGGGGAACCCGCCCGCGAACCGCGGCTATAGCGCCAGTGAGCTGCTCCAGGGAGAGTCCCTGCGGGACCGGTAGATAGTTCGCTCGACCCACTGAAGGATCCAGGACGTCGAGGTCGAGGTGCACATAGCCAATGGCATCGGCGACCGGCGCCTGCTCCAGCAGCATCGGCAAGCCATCCGGAACCTGCCCGACCGGGATGGAGGTGACCTCCGATTGCTCCAGCCAGCTCGCCTCGGCAGGGTCCAGGTCTCGCGCCCCGAGAAGGAAGCTCATCCGGGGGAGAACGGGCTCGAACCCCGGCACCGTGGCCGCGAGGTCACGCCAGCAGAGTCCCAATGCGGTGGTGAGCCCCATGCCGTCGAGGAACCCCGTGGTGGTGGTCTCCGGGGTGTTGCAGTCACCGTGAGCGTCGAACCAGAAGACGGCGCGTTCGGCCGGCGAGATGCCGCTGAGTGTGCCGACCGCCGCGTTGCAGTTGCCGCTGAGCACCAGCGGGAAATCACCGGCCGCTCGGGCTGAGCGCACGGCATAAGCAAGCCGACGGGCCAGCTCGAACGCGGTCCGGATCTCGGCGGAACGCTTGGCGGGGTCATCCTCCAGGACCTGGACCCCGGTGACGACGTGCCGCTGCCGTTCGAGATGGCGCTGGAGCCCGGCCCGAAGCAGATGCTCGGGCCCGGCTCCACAGCGCCAACCGCGATGGCCCGAATCGTAGGGAACCAGAAGCAGCTGAACGTTCATGGTGAACCAGGGGACCTTGATGGGAGAGAAGTTGGGGCTCGGGCGATCAGGAACCAGGCTTGGCAGAAGCAGTGGCTTGGTGTGCCTCGTGCTGCTCGGCATGACCGGTGCCCCGTCCCGCGGGCACGCTCAAACATCGGTCCGGCTCCCGCGCGAGGATCGCATTCGGCTGGCGGAGGCGCGGCGCCTGGCCGAGAAGGTGTGCGAGCGGATCTGGCCTGGTTGGGGTCACACGGCCTTTCCGATCCTGCTGGTCAGCGATTCGGCGGAGTTTCTGGTGGGCCATCGCCCACCCGCTGGAGAATTCGCCGCACTGGGATACGACGCAATCATCCGGAGCGAGGTCTGGTCCCGTGCCCGTCAATTTCCACCGACCCTGCTGGCCACCTTCCCGGCCGTGGGTGGAATGCCCACCGTCGTCATCGGGCGCCCGGCGCGCACCGGCAAACCTTCGACTTCCTGGGTACTGACGCTGCTCCACGAGCACTTTCACCAGTGGCAGTACTCCCAGCCGGACTACTACGCGGGAGTCTCCCGGCTCCAGCTGGCCCGCGGCGACACCACCGGCCGGTGGATGCTGGAGTACCCGTTTCCCTACGACTCCCCGCCGGTGCAGCGCGCGATGCGCAGCCTGGCCATCGCGCTCGCCCGGGCGCTGGACGCTCCGCCGGACGCACGAGTCGAGTCGTTGAGGGCCGTGGTCCATGCCCGGGACGCGCTACGCCACCGTCTCAGCGCGGCCGATTATCGTTACTTCGAGTTCCAGCTCTGGCAAGAGGGGGTTGCCCGGTTCATCGAGTATGCCGTGGCACGGGCCGCGGCCGACACCGGGGAGCCTTCAGCGGAGTTCCAGCGCCTGGTGGACTACGAGCCCTACAGCAGGGCGGCTCACAACGCGCCGAGAGCGATGCGGCAAGAGCTGGAGCGACTCGACCTGGCCCAAAGTCGTCGCGTCGCGTTCTACCCGATCGGAGCCGCCGTGGCACTGCTTCTGGAAAGGACTCGCGACGACTGGAAGCAAGCCTATGCACTGCGGCCTTACGCACTCGCGGTACTGCTGTCGGCCGATTGGTAGGCCGCCGCCACCGCGGCCGAGGAGACCGGTGTGAAGCACCGACCCTCGTCAAGCATGAATCCGCAGCCAGCTCACCCCCATTGCCCCCAGATACAACCCGAGTCCGAACACGCTATGGGTCACCAGGCTCTTCGCTCTGGCCTGCATGGGATTGGGTGTTCTCGATGAGGCGATGCCGAAGCCAAACGAAGGCTGCATGATGAAGAACGGGAAGACTACCGTGCCGAGGCCGAAGAGCAGCGCTGGCAAGATTGTCGGTCGCGCAAGCCAATCACCCGAGGTGAGCAGGACGAAGAGGACGGCGAATCCGACACCAATCGTGTAGTGGGCAATCCAGCCGATCGGGCACTCAAGGGGTTTCGGCGGCACCGCAGTGATATTCGGGTGCCTGAGCGTGCCCTCCGCCATGTGCCGAACCCAGCGTCCCAGCAAACAGTAGTCGAGCGACGGAATGCTGAACGCACGCTTCAGGAACAGATTCCACAGGTCCATGACCAGTGTCGCCCCGAGCCCGATGGCCGTTGCACCGACCATGTCATCGGCTCCAAGGCTCATGATGCGGGCATTGCCTCAGGGTAGCTCGAGGGGCCCGCCCGCCAGGTCACGCGGAGAGGACGCCGGGTCGGCATGGTTGCCGCTGACCTGTGGAGGTGACCCATGCTGGCCAACTGGCTTACACTTGCGCGACTCCCGCTGCTGCTCCTGACCTTGTTGGCCCTGTACCTGGGGCCGCCTCAGCTGCAGCTCGCCGGAGCCGGGCTCCTCTTCATCGGATTCCTGCTCGATACGATCGATGGCCTCGTCGCGCGCCGCAAGGGGCAGAGCAGCCTCCTCGGCAGCGTGCTCGACATCGCGGCGGATCGGACTTATGAGCTTGCCTTGTGGGTCGTCTTCGCGGACCTGCGCCTGGTGCCGACGGCTCTCGCCCTCGTCGTCATTGGGCGCACAGCGCTCACCGATGCGCTCCGCAGCCTCGAGGTCGGTCGAGGCATCGCCCCCCTGGCTCAGGAGCAGAGTACCCTGGGCCGGTTTCTGGTCGGCTCGCCCTGGATGCGGACCGGCTACTCGGCCAGCAAGATCACCACGTTCTGCGGGTTAGCCGTGGCGCAGGCACTGATGGGGTGGCCCGATGCGGCCGTCAGGCAGTTCGCGGAGCAGAGCATCGCGCTGCTGCAAGTCGGCGCCTGGCTGACCCTTCTCCTGTGTCTCGGCCGGGGCCTGCCCGTGCTGGTGGGGTCGCTCCGCCGACACTGGAAGCGCGCACCGACAGGAGCACTCGTGGCCAGCTCCCGGTGAGCGTCGGCGCCGTGCAGGGTTGGGCGCAACCGCCCTCCCCGGGCGCCTGGCCGGCACATGGCTCAGGCGACGCGGCCGCTAATCGCCGGTTGGAATGATGCCTGCGTTCTCCACCATCAGGATTACCGAGCGCTCCGGAGCCCGGGTACGGTGCACGACTCCTCTGGGTACGACGAAACCCTGGCGGGGCCCCAATTCGACGGTGCGCCCCTCCAGATCAATCAGGAAGCGCCCCTCCACGACATAGAAGAATTCGTCATCATTGTCGTGTTTGTGCCAGTGGTACTCGCCCTGTACGACGCCCAGCCGCACCACGGAATCGTTTACTTGGCACAAGGTCTGGTTGTACCACTGATCGGTGCAAGCGTCGACCAGGGCCTGGACGTCGACCAGCTCGAGCTGGTCATAGTAGAGGTTGAGATGAGTTACGTAAGGGTACGCTGCCTGCGAGCTACCATCGGCTTCCGTCATGATGCCGTGCTCCTGTCACCAAGTTCCCTGCCCGCCCGGCCCACCGGACTTTAGGCGGTCGGCTCGCTGAAGCAGAGAATGTATCCGTCGGGGTCCTCGACATAGAAGTCGAGACACGACCACGGCCGCGCTGCCAGCCCCCTGGTGATGAGCGCGCCACGCGAGCGCAATTCGTCATGCAGGGTCGCGACCCCGGTGACACCGATGTAGACGTCCAGATGCTCATTCTGTTTACGGTGCGCTCGGTCGCTGAGCGTCTTGGGAGCGCACTTGAGATGAATGGCGAAGCCGTCGCGGCTCACACCGGCGTAGAACGAGCCATAGCAGAAGTCGATGCCGAAGCCGAGCTTGTCCCGGTAGTACGCCATCGCCGCATCGAGATCGTCCACCAGAAATTGCGGTGCGATGCCGGTGAGACTTGCGGTAGGAGGAACCGTCTTCGTGGTCATCGTCCCACCCTCGCCGTCAGGGGAGCGTCGCGATCGCCTCGATCTCCACTCGCGCTCCGCGCGGGAGCGACGCCACGGCCACCGTCGAGCGGGCCGGCCGGTGGTCTCCGAAGATCTCGGCGTAGACCTCGTTCATCAGCGCGAAGTCGGCCATGTCCACCAGGAACACGGTCGTCTTCACCACGGCCGAGAGGTCGGTGCCCCCGGCGCGGAGAATCGCTCGCAGGTTCTGGAGCACGCGCAGGGTCTGCTCCGCGATCCCTCCGTCCACCAGCTCGCCGCTCTCGGGGTCGAACCCCACTTGCCCGGCGGTAAACAGAAAGCCGTTGGCCTTGATTCCCTGGCTGTACGGCCCGATGGCGCGGGGCGCGCCGGCCGTGGAAACGGGGGCGCTGGACATCAGAAGAGTCCCTCGATGGTGCCGTCGGGAAGGACGCGGATGGACTCCGCCGCGGGAACCTTGGGGAGGCCCGGCATGGTCATGATGTCGCCCGCCAGGGCGACCACGAACCCGGCGCCGGCCGAGGGATACACGTCGCGGATGGTGAGCCGGAAGCCGGTCGGGCGACCGAGCTTGGTGGGATCGTCGGAGAAGGAATACTGGGTCTTGGCGATGCAGACCGGCGTCTGGCCCAGTCCCATGGCCTCACACTGGGCGATGTTCTTGTCGGCGGCGGCAGCATAGTCCACCCCGCCGGCGCCGTAAATCTCGCGAGCGATGGTTTCGATCTTTTCCTTGATGGGCCGGGCCGTGTCGTAGAGCGGATTGAACGCCGCCTTCTTTTCGTCGAGCACCGCGAGCACCTCGTGGGCAACCGCCTCGCCGCCCTCACCGCCCTTGGCCCACACGTCGCTCAGGGCCGCGCGAGCGCCCCAGCCGCCGACCGCATCGAGCACGGTCTTCAGCTCCTCCTCGGTGTCGGAGGTGAAGCGGTTCAGAGCCACGACGACCGGGACCCCGAACTTCTGCACGTTCTTCACGTGGGCCTCGAGATTCACCAGCCCGCGCTTGAGCGCGGCCACGTCTTCCTTGCTCAGCGCGTCCTTCTTGAGCCCGCCGTTCATCTTGAGCGCGCGCACCGTGGCCACCACGATCGCCGCCTCCGGCCTGAGATTGCCGAATCGCGCCTTGATGTCGAAGAACTTCTCCGCGCCGAGGTCGGCGCCGAACCCGGCCTCGGTGAGCACGATCTCACCCAGCGAAAGACCCAGCCGAGTCGCGGCGATCGAGTTGCAGCCGTGGGCGATGTTGCCGAATGGGCCGCAGTGCACCAGCGCGGGCCCGCCTTCCAGCGTCTGCACCAGGTTGGGCAGGATCGCGTCCTTGAGCAGCAGGGTCATCGCGCCGGACGCCTTGAGGTCGGCGGCGGTGACCGGCTTCCGGTCTCGGGTGAGTCCGACGATGATCCGGCCCAACCGGAGCTCGAGATCGGAGAGGTCGGTGGCCAGTGCGAGGATCGCCATGATCTCGCTGCCCGGCACGATGACGAAGCGCTCCTCGCGCACCGGCCCGGCATTGATACCGCCCAGGCTGATCACCATCGAGCGAAGGGCCCGATCGTTCATGTCCAGGGTCCGCGGCCAGGTGATCCGCCGGGGATCGATCCCCAGCGTATTCCCCTGATGCAAATGGTTGTCGAGCATCGCGGACAGCAGGTTGTGCGCCGAGGTGATGGCGTGGAAATCGCCGGTGAAATGCAGGTTGATCTCGTCCATCGGCACCACCTGGGCGTAGCCCCCGCCGGCGGCGCCGCCCTTCACGCCGAACACCGGGCCCAGGCTGGGCTCGCGGATACAAACCACCACCTTCTTCCCCAGGCGGCGCAGCGCCTGGCTCACGCCCACGGTGACGGTGCTCTTCCCCTCACCGGCCGGCGTGGGGTTGATCCCGGTGACCAGCACCAGGCGACCCTTGGGCTTCCGCTTGGCGATCGCTTCGGCGCTGATCTTGGCCTTGTAGCGGCCGTACGGGAGGATCTCGTCGGGACCCAGACCGATCTCGGCCGCGACGTCGGCGATGGGACGGAGCTTGGCGGCCTGGGCGATGGCGATATCGGACGGCACGGGCTTGACGGGCGTCACGGTCGTCACGGGACGATGCTCTCCGCTCTGGGTAGATGGAGTCCGAAGACGCGGGCGGCGTTCTCGGCGGTGCGCGCGATGAGCTCAGGGGGCTCGAGACCGCGCAGCGAGGCGATCCGCTCCGCCACCTGCCGGACGAAGGCGGGCTCGTTGCGCTTGCCGCGATGAGGCACGGGCGCGAGATAGGGACCGTCGGTCTCCAGGAGCAGCCGGTCGAGCGGGGTGTCCAGAATGGCCTGATCCAGACCCCAGTTCCTGAAGGTGACCATCCCGCTGAACGACACATAGTGGCGCAGAAGCAGCCCCGCTCGCAAGAGCCGGAGCCCGCTGCTGAACGAGTGGAGAATGACGGTCACGTCGGGCTGGTTCCGGAGCACGGCGGCCACATCGTCGTCGGCGTCGCGCGCGTGGATGACGGCGGGCTTCCCAGCTTCCCCGGCCAGTGCGAGCTGGGCCTCGAACGCCGCCCGCTGCTCGGCGCGGGGCGAGTGGTCGTAGTGATAGTCGAGTCCCATCTCGCCGGCGGCCACCACGCGAGGATGCCGTAGCCGCTCGCGGAGCCACGCGGCGGCATCGGGGGACCAGCTCCTGGCGTCGTGCGGGTGGATGCCCGCGGTCGCGGAGAGGCGGGGTTCGGCCCCGGCGATCGCGACGGCCCGGTCGGAGGCCGCAGGAGACTCGCCGATGATGACGATGTGGGCGAGGCCGGCCGCCCAGGCGCGGTCCAGGACCTCGGCGCGGTCCGCGTCGTAGGCCGGGTCGGCGAGATGGCAGTGAGTGTCGACGAGCATCGGGAAAAGTGATACTTCATCCCGAGCGCAGCGAGGGACCTGCTCTGCAAGCAAGGTCAGCCTGCCGAGTGGGTCCCTCGCTGCGCTCGGGATGAAGTAGAGGTTCCCCGGTCGTCCGCCTCGACCCCGAGCTCAACCCACCGGCTGCGGCTTGCGGCTTCCGGCCGGCGTGCTGGCCGTGGCCTTGGGACCGAGGTGCCCGCGGGCGTCCGGACCGGGCCAGCGAGTCTCGATCCAGAGCAGCACCGGCGAGGCGATGTAGATCGACGAGAACGTCCCCACCACCACGCCGAACAGCATCAGCAGCGCGAACGGCCGAACCACGTCACCGCCGAGCAGGCTCAGCGCCACCAGGCTGCCCAGCGCCGTAGTGCCGGTGAAGAAGGTCCGGGGCAGCGTCTCGTTGATGGACCGGTTGAGGATGCTCTCGAAGCCCTCGCGCTTGCGCCGGTGGAGGTTCTCCCGGATGCGGTCGAAGACCACGATCGTGTCGTTGAGCGAGTAACCCACGATGGTGAGCAGTCCCGCCACCACGAACAGACTCACCTCCAGGCGGGCGAACCCGATGAAGGCGAGGGAGGCGATGATGTCGTGCATCGTGGCGACTACGGCCGCGATCCCGAAGCGCCACTCGAACCGGTACGCGAGATACGCCAGGACGGCGACGAAGGACATGAGGATCGCGAGCACCGCCTGCTGTCGCAGCTCGCCGCCCACCTTGGGGCCGACCGCCTCGGTGCGAAGTACCCGGTAGTTCCCTGCCCCGAGGGTCGCGTCGAGGGCCTGTCCCACCGCTTCCGCGGTAGCCTGGGTGTCGTTGGCGTCGGAGCCTTCGCGTGCCACCCGGGCCCGCACCACCAGCTCGCGATCGGTGCCGAAGGTCTGGATCTCCGCGCCCTCGATGCCGCGCGACTGGAGCGCGTTGCGCAGCGCGCCCACATCGGCTGGCCGCTCGGTCTCGACCTGGATCAGCGTGCCACCGGTGAACTCGACGCTGTAGTTGACGCCGAGGATCACCATGACCGCGACGCCGAGGACGCAGAAAGTGATGGAGAGCCCGTAGGCCCGCACCCGCTGGCCCAGGAAATCGTAGTTGGCGTTGGCGAAGAGTCTCATGGGATCAGATGCTCAGGGTAGCCATGGTGGGCTTCCGGTCCAGCCAGATCATGAACAGCGTCCGGGTCACGAAGATCGCGGTGATCATGGACGCCGCGATGCCCAGGATCAGGGTCACGGCGAAGCCCTTCACCGGCCCGGTGCCGAACTGAAAGAGGAACAGCGCGGTGAGCACCGTGGTGACGTTGGAGTCGATGATGGCGCTCATCGCATGCCTGAAGCCCTCGTCCACCGCGAGGCGCACCGTCTTGCCCGCCGCCAGCTCCTCCCGTATCCGCTCGAAAATGAGCACGTTGGCATCCACCGCGATGCCGATGGAGAGAACCAGCCCCGCGAGCCCCGGCAGGGTGAGCGTGGCGTCCAGCATCGAGAGCCCGCCGAGGGTGAAGAGGAGATAGAGCGAAAGAGCGGACACGGCGAGCGTGCCGGCGATCCGGTAGTACAGCACCATGATCAGCACCACGAATGCCGTGCCGATGATACCCGAGATGATGCCCGACCGGATGGCGTCGTCGCCCAGGCTGGGTCCGACCTGCCGTTCCTCGACGATCTTGAGCGGAATGGGAAGAGCGCCGGCCTTGAGCGTGAGGGCCAGGTCCTGGGCCTCCTGGAGTGTCCGGCCCGAGAGGGTGATCTGGCCGTTGCGACCGATGCGGCTCTGAATCACCGGAGGGCGGCCCTGCACCCGGCCGTCCAGGATGATGGCCATGAAGTCGCCGACGTGGCGTCCGGTCTCCTCGCCGAACTTGCGGCCCCCGGCGCGGTCGAGCTGGAAGGTGACGATCGGTCCGTTGGTGAGCGGATCGATCTGGGCCTGCGCGTCCTCCAGGCTGCTGCCGGTGATGATCGGACGGTCATCCAGCACATAGAGGAAGCGATAGGCCTCCACCCCGACGCTGGTGGGCTGGGCGGCCCACCGGAGCGTGAGCCCGCGGGGGACCTGCCGGGCCACGGCGGGAATGTTGAGCAGGCTGTCCACCCGAGGAAACGCGGTCTCCGCCACCATGTACTCGCCGGGGGCGGAGCCGCCGGCCGCTCCGGACGGCCGGATCAATCCGGCCAGCACTCCGCCAGCCGCCGGGGTGGTGTCGGCACGGGCGGAATCCCCTGTTGCGGAATCCTTCCTGGTCGCGGCCGGCGCCTTCTTGGCGGTATCGCCGGCCGCCTTCTTCCCACTGTCGGCCGGCCCAGTCGCCGTCGGCGCACGCTTGGCGCTGTCCCCACCCAGCAGCTGCTCCACCGCCGAGGGCTTGGTGCTCGCCGCTTCGCCCCGGATGCCGAGGCCGCGGAGCACCCGGTCCATGGCGGGGATCGCCTTCTCCAGAGCGTTGGTCTCATCGGTGATGCGAAACTCGAGGAACGCGCTCCGCTGCACGATTGCCTTGGCCCGCGCCGGATCGTCGATGCCCGGGAGCTCGACCACGAGGCGCTCGGCGCCCACCTTCTGGATCACGGGCTCGGAGACGCCGAACTCGTCGATCCGCTTGCGTAGGACGGTGAGCGCCAGATCGAGATCGCGCTTGGGATCGGAGGACACCTGGCGGGACTGGTCCAGCTCCAGCGCCAGGTGCATGCCGCCCTGGAGGTCGAGGCCGAGCTTGAGCGGCACCCGTTTCTCGGTGCGGTCGCGCATCACCCCGGTCTTGAGGTCGCGCTCCCGGACGGTGATGTCGCGCGGGATCAGGTAGAAGACGCTGAGAACGACGAGTCCCAGGATGACCAGTAGTCGGTTGCGAATAGACATCGTTGGTCGAGGCTCAGGCGTGAGTCACGCGGTTAGGATCGGCCGCCCGGCGGCGAGCACCGCCCGGGCCCGAAGGCGATCACGGTCCAGCTGCTGCTTCAACTGCTCCACCGAGGCGAAGCGCTCCACCTCGCGGAGCCGCTCCACCCACTCGATGCGCACCCATTCACCGTAGAGGTCGTCGTCGAACTCGAAGAGGTGCGCCTCGAGCGATCGGCGCCCATCGGCGAAGGTGGGCTTGGGACCCTGATTCATCATTCCATCGGCCCGGCCGCCCCGCCACTCGACGCGCACGGCGTAGACTCCGTCGGGCGGCAGCAGCTTCTGGGGAGGGACTTCCACCAGGTTGATGGTCGGAATCCCGATCCGCCGTCCTCGCTGCTCGCCGCGGCCTACCAGCCCGCTCACCGTATAAGGCCGTCCGAGCATCCGGGCGGCGCTCGCCAGGTCCCCCCCTCCCACGGCCCGGCGGACCCGGGAGCTGGAGATGTGCTGATCCCCGAAATCTACCGGAGGAACCACATCCACCTCGAATCCATGGATCACTCCCAGGTGGCGCAAGGTCTCCACGTCGCCGCTGCGGCCCCGGCCGAACCCATGGTCGTGCCCGATCACCAGCTCGCGCATGTCGCAGCGCTCCAGCAGCACGACCCGCACGAACTCCTCCGGCGACATCGCCGCGACGTGGCGGTCGAACCGGAGGAAGTAGGCCAGGTCGAGCGGCGTCTGCGCCAGGATCTCGCGGCGCTCGACCCCGGTGGTGAGCAGCGGCGGTGCGGCCTGGGGATTCACCACCTCGAGCGGATGAGGCTCGAAGGTGACCAGCACGCTGGACCGGCCCGCCGCCTCCGCTCGCTCGGCGATCTCGTGCAGCACCGCCTGATGGCCGAGATGCACACCGTCGAACGAGCCGACGGTGACGACGGTGCCGTTGGGCTCCCGCGGCAGCGGCTTCATGGCTCGGCCAGGACGACCGAGGGCTTGAGCCAGCCGTCTCCCGCTTTCGCCACGGCGATCACCTCGGATCCCTCGAGCAGGACCACCGGCTCACCACCTCGCTGCGCCGCCGGGTCGCTGTGGGCCACCCGGCGTCCGTGCAGAACCGCGGTTCGGGCCTCCGAGTCGAGCTCTACCGCGGGCAGGTGCCGCAGCACCCGGACGACGGGCTGCAACACCGCGGGCCCGAGGTTCTCCAGCGAAACCGCGTCTTCCACGCGGAGCTCTCCGATCGCCTCGCGCCGCAGCGCGGTGAGGTGGGCGCCGACACTCAGCCGCGTGCCCAGATCGCGCGCGATGGCCCGCAAGTAGGTCCCTGCGCTCACCCTGGCCCGGAACGTCAGCTGCGGCGGCGCCCATTCGACCGGGTCGATCCGGTGAACCACGATCGTGGCCTCCGGTGGGTCCACCGCCAGCCCGCGGCGGGCCAGCCGATAGCTCCGCGCGCCGGCCACGTGCTTGGCGGAAAACGCGGGAGGCCGCTGGCGCTGCTGGCCGGCGAAGCCCGCCAGCGCGTCGAGCACCGCTTCCCGACGCAGTCCGCCGATCGGCACCTCCTCGATCACCTGCCCCGTGTGGTCGTCGGTGTCGGTGCGAACGCCGAGCCGCGCGGTGGCCAGGTACGTCTTGGACTCGGGCTCGAGGAACCGGGCCAGCCGGGTGGCGCGCCCCACCAGCAGGATCAGGAGACCGGTGGCGAACGGGTCCAGCGTGCCGGTGTGACCCACCGAGCGGGTGCCCAGTGCCCGCCGGGCTCGGGCCACCACATCGTGCGACGTCCTGCCGGCGGGCTTGTCGACCAGCAGCGCGCCGATCAGTCCTGCTCCTCCCGCCGGATGGACTCCAGCAGCTCCTCGATCCGGGTCGCGTGCTCCACGCCGCGATCGAGCTCGAAGTGCAGCTCGGGCACGCTGCGGGTGGTGAGCGCGCGCGCGGCCCGGGTGCGAAGGAAGCCGGCGGCGCTCTGGAGACCCTGGAGCGCACGGGAGCGCTCGGCCTCGTCGCCGGGTACACTCACCATGACGCGGGCGTGGGAGAGATCGTTGCTGACCAGCACGTTGGTGACGGTGACGAACCCGACCCGCGGATCCCGCACCTCGCGGGCGAGCGCATCGGTGATGACCTGGCGGATGGTGCCGGCCACCTGTTCGGGCCGGCGCGCGGGCTGTCTCATCGGTACTGCGTCACCGTGTCCACGATCCGCACCCCGTCGGTCTCCTCCACCGCACGGTCCGCGGCCCGGAGAATCTCTTCCACCACCGGTCGCGCCGTGCCCACCACCGCGCAGGCGATCTCGGCGCGCTGCCAGAGATCCTGGTGCCCGGTCTCGGCCACGGAGACGTTCAAGCTCCGGCGGAGCCCGGTGGTCAGCGGCTTCAGCACTCCCCGCTTGTCCTTGAGCGAGTGACAGTTGGGGAGATGGAGGTCCCAGGTCTGGATGGCGACGATCAGCCCGTCGCTCCTCCGGCGGCGCTGGCGGAGAGGGTGCGCTTCACCTCTTCCATCCGATAGGACTCGATCCGATCGCCGACCTTGAGGTCGTTGAAGTTCTCGATGCCGATGCCGCACTCCAGGCCCTCGCGCACCTCACGCACATCGTCCTTGAACCGCTTGAGGCTGGAGAGGGCGCCGGTGTACACCGTCACGCCGTCGCGAATGATCCGGGCCTTGGCGGTCCGCTGAATGGTGCCGCTTCGGACCGCGCAGCCGGCGATGGGGCCCACCTTGCTCACCTTGAAGAGCTGCAGCACCTCGGCCTCGCCCAGCACCGTCTCCTTCTCCTCCGGCTTGAGCAGGCCTTCGAGCGCGTTGCGCACGTCTTCCACCGCCTCGTAGATGATGCGGTAGGTTCGCACGTCCACCTGCTCGCGCTCGGCCGCCGCCCGGGCGTTGGAGTCGGGCCGGACATGGAAGCCGAGCACGATGGCGCCGGACGCCTTGGCGAGCAGGATGTCGCTCTCGGTGATGGCGCCCACCCCGCGGTGCACCACGTCCACCCGGACCTCGCCGGTGCCGAGCTGTGCCAGCGCGTCGGCCAGCGCTTCGGCCGGGCCGCCCTGGTCGGCCTTGATGATGATGCGGAGGGTGGAGACTTCGCCCTCCTTGAGCGCGCGGCTGAAGTCTTCCAGCGTCCCGCCCCGGGCGGTCCGCCGGTTCTGCGCTTCGCGCTCGAGCCGCTGCCGCTTCTGGGCGATCTCGCGCGCCTCGACCGCGTCGGTGACCACCGCGAAGGTGTCGCCCGCCGCCGGCACGCCCTCGAAGCCGAGGATCTGCACCGGAATCGAGGGCCCCGCCTCCTTCACCGTCCGGCCGCGCTCGTCGTACAGCGCGCGCACCCGGCCGGAGAACTTGCCGCAGATGAAGTTGTCGCCCACCCGGAGGGTGCCCTTCTGCACCAGGATCGTGGCCAGCGGACCCTTACCCGGATCGAGGGTCGCCTCCAGCACCGTGCCGTGCACCTTGCCCGCAGGATTGGCCTTGAGATCGAGGATCTCGGCCTGGAGCAGGATCTGCTCCAGCAGGGTGTCCACGCCGGTCCCCTTCTTGGCCGAGATCTCGGCAGCGAGCGTGTTGCCGCCGAACTCCTCCAGCACCACGTTGTGCTGGAGCAGGTCCTGCTTGACCTTGGCCACGTTGGCGGTGGGCAGGTCGATCTTGTTGATCGCGACGATCATCGGCACACCGGCGTTCTTGGCGTGGCTGATGGCCTCGATAGTCTGCGGCATCACCTGGTCGTCGGCCGCCACCACCAGCACCACGATGTCGGTGACCTGAGCGCCCCGGGCACGCATGGCGGTGAATGCCTGGTGGCCCGGGGTGTCGAGGAAGGTGATCTCGCGGTCGCCCGGCAGGGTGACGTTGTAGGCACCGATGTGCTGGGTGATGCCTCCTGCCTCGCCGGCGACCACGTTGGCCTTCCGGACGTAGTCCAGCAGCGACGTCTTGCCGTGGTCCACGTGGCCCATGATGGTGACCACCGGGGGCCGGGGCGCGAGCTGCTCGGGACTCTCCTCCGCCTGGTCGGCCTCGGTCTCGGCGGCGTACTCGTCCTCCCGCACCGCCTCGAAGCCGAAGGCTGAGGCGATCAGCTCGATCTGGTCGAAGTCGAGCCGCTGGTTCACGGTGACCATCAGTCCCAGCTCCTTGAAAGCGAACTGAACGATCTGGGTAGCCGGGACCTTCATGGCGGCGGCGAGCTCGGAGACCGAGATGAACTCGTTCACCCGGATCCGGGTCTTCTCCTTTTCGCGCTCCTCCGCCAGACGACCGGCCTGGAGCTCACGGAAGGACGGCTCGTCGGGACGCCGGCCCTTGCGGCCGGCGCCGCCCTTCATGCCCTGCAGGGTGCGCAGGATGTTCGCCTGCACGGCATCCTGATCCACCATCGAGCGCTTGCCCTTCTTGCCCTTCTTGCGGCCGGCGCCCTTCTCGGCATCGGGCCCGAAGGTGCGGGTGGGCGCGGCCTGGCCGGGACGCCCGGTGCCTGGCCGGCTGGGCGCGGCCGGCGCGCTGCTGCTGAACACCGGCTTGGGTCCGCGCGGGCTGGCGGGTGGTCGCTGTATCCGGGGCGGAATGAACGGTGCGCGCGGCGCCTCGCTCGGCGTGACGCGGCGGGGTGCCACGGGCGCGGCATCGATCACCCGGGCTGCCGCCGGCTCCTCGGTGGCGGTCTCCTCGTAGGGCTCCGCCGGCGCCGGCGGGAGGTCCTTGAACAGTGCGCGGGCGCGCTCCTCGAGGCTCTGCATCGGAGCGGGTTCCTCGATCTCGGGCACCACCGGCCGCTCCAACTCGAGCGCGGCGAGCTCGGCGGCGCGCTCGGACTGGGCCTGGGCCTCGGCCACCGCGACTTCAGCCGCGGTGCGGCGCCGCTTGGTGGGACGCGGCTCGGCCGGCGGCGGCGCGGGCTCCGCCTTGACCGCCCGGCGGCGGCCCTTCTTGGCGGCCGGCTCGTCGGCGCTCTTCCGCTTCTCGCGCTCCCAGCGCACCCGGATGGCCGACACCTGGTCGTTCTCCAGCGCGGAGAGATGACTGCGCACGAAGATGTTCATGTCCTTGAGCATGCCGAGCAGCTGCTCAGGAGGAACGCCGAACTCCGCCGCGAGATCGTGAACTCTCGTCTTGACCACTCAAACCTCCATCAGTCCATGCGGGCGCCAGCCGCACCATACCGGCGGCCAAGGCCCGATCCCGCACCCCTACCGCCATCACCGCCGGCTTCCCCAACTGCGCCCCGATCTCGGCGGCGCCCGGTCCGGCCAGGAGCGGCACGCCCCGGGCGGCCGCCAGCCGAACCACCTTGTCCACGGCGCGCCGGCTGGCGTCTTCCGCCACCACCACGCACCGACACTTCCCTGCCTGCAACTCCCTCCTGACCGCGTCCACCCCGACGACGATGTTGCGCCCGCGGTACCCCAGGCCGATCAGGCCCAGGAGTCCCCTCATTCGCGGGGCTTGCTCTCCTCACCGCCGTCTTCGTCGGTGAGCTCGGACAGGAACCCCATCAGCTGATCCGCCGCCTCGGGGCTCATCCCCGGAATCCGGGCGATGTCCTCCCGCTCCAGATCGAGGATGTCGTTGAGCATGCGATAGCCCGCGCTCTCCAGGATGGCGGTGAGCTCGGGCGAGAGGCCCTGGAGCTCACTGAGCGGCACCTGCGAGGCCATCTCTTCCTCGGGCGGGAGCGGCGCGAAGAGCGGCCCTTCACCGCCACGCTCCAGCCACTCGCGGCTGGAGTAGAGGTCGATCTTCCATCCGGTCAGCTCGGAGGCGAGCCGGACGTTCTGTCCGTTCCGGCCGATGGCGAGCGACAGCTGGTCCTCGTCCACCACGGCCTGGATGGTCTTGGCCTCGGGATCGGAGAAGACCTTGGCCACCCGGGCCGGCGCGAGCGCCAGCCGGGCGAAGCGCTCCGGGTCGGGCGACCAGGGCACGATGTCGATCCGCTCGCCGCCCAGCTCGTTCACCACGGCCTGAACCCGCGATCCCTTGAGGCCCACGCAGGCGCCGACCGGATCGATCGAGTCATCGCGGGAGATGACCGCCACTTTGGTCCGGCTGCCTACCTCGCGGGCGATGGCCCGGATCTCCACGATCTGCTGCTGGATCTCCGGCACCTCCAGCTTGAAGAGCGCCTTCACGAACAACGGGTCGCCCCGGGAGAGAATGAGCCGGGGACCCTTGGGCGTCTCCTCCAGCCGCTTGAGCACGGCGCGGATGGTGTCGCCCTGGTGGAAGTGCTCCCGGTGGTTCTGCTCCCGGTAAGGGATGATCGCTTCGGCTTCCCGGAACTTGTTCAGCATGATGACAAGCTTGCCGCGCTCGATCTGCTGCACCTCGCCCGAGAGCAGCTCACCCACCTTGGAGGTGAACTCCTCGCGGATCCGGGCCCGCTCGCCTTCGCGCACCCGCTGGATGATCCGCTGCTTGGCGGCCTGGACCGCGAGCCGGCCGAAGTCCACGAAGGGGACCTCTTCCTCCAGCATGTCGCCCAGCTGGAAGTCGGGATCCTCGTACTGAGCTTCCTCCAGGGAAATCTGCCAGCTGGAATCCTCCACCGTCTCCACCACCTGGCGCAGCCGCACCACGCGGATGGTGCCCTGCAACTCGTCCACGTTGAGCTCGAACTTGACGTTCGGTCCGAACTTGCGGACCAGCGCGGCCTGGATCCCGTCGCGCAGCAGCTCCAGCAGATCGGAGCGCTCCAGTTGTTTCGCAGTCGTCAGCTCGCGGAACGCGGCCAACATCTCGGTCGAACCTGCCATCGATGTTACTCCAAGGAATCGGGACTCCGTCGCTTGCCCACGGCAGCCCAGTCCACCACCAGCGTCGCATCGCTGATCTGGTCGAGGGAGAGGGTGACCTCTTCGCCCTGCTCCGGCCGGAGGATCACGTGCTCGTCATCCGGCACCGCGACGATCTCGACCAGTCGCCGCCCGCCGAGCGGCTGAGCGCGGACCCGCGCGCGCCGGCCGATGAACCGCCGCCAGTGCTCCGGCCAGCGCAGCGGACGCTCGAGGCCCGGGGAGGACACCTCGAGCACGTATCGCGGGCCGACCAGGGCCCTGGATTCCAGGAATCGCTCGAGGGACCGGCTGATCCCCGCGCAGTCGTCGGCCGTCACACCCTGGCCGGGTCGGCTGTCCGGGCGGTCCACCCGTACCTGCAGGATGGGGCGCTGAAGGGTTCCGGTTCGTCTCAGGTCCACCAGCTCGAAGCCGAGGCCATCGAGGTGAGCGCGAATCGGAATGAGCAGCGCGTCAACAGACATCGGAAGCGGAAAAAAAATGTGGGGGAACTCCCCCACATCAACAGTCGGCCCGTACCGGCGCCCCCGGGACAGCGCCGAAAACTTAGTCGCTCAGCGCACTAGAGTCAATTGGAATCCCGAGATACGCCACCATGCGACCGTCGGCGCCCCTGGAGGCGCGATGGCTATAGAAGGTAGGGCGATCGTGGGCCGAGCAGTGGGGGGAACGGGTCACCTGCCGGATCCCGATGCGAGCGGCCTGCTCCGCCAAGGTCTCACGGAGATCGAGGTGCCAGGGTCCCCCGCCGTCGGCGGACAGACCGCAGCCGGCGATGACTTCAGATCCCACTTCATAGCATGACCCACAAATTCCTACACCGCAATGCATTACAATATCGGCCCAATCGGCACCGGTAGCTTGGATCAGGCGCTCCGCGCCACGCGCCAGGATACCGGCCGCGGTGCCCCGCCAGCCGGCATGGAGCAGCGCCACGCCTTTGCCGGGGACCGAGAGATAGACCGGGATACAGTCGGCGATGGTCACGGTGAGCAGGACACCCGGGGCGGCGGTGACCCAGCCATCGATGCCTTCGACCTGGAGCCAGCCGCGAGACGGACCCACCGTCATCACCTCGACTCCGTGGACCTGATGGCCGAGGGCGACGCCAGGGAAGCCGGGGACGGAGCGGCGGAAGCGCTGCCAGCGACCCATCACCCCGCCGACCGGTGCCTCGCTCCAGAGCCCGAGGTCGAACCCCCGGCCGGGCTCGCTTCCCCGCCCCGTGATGCCGGCGGTCAGCCCCAGGTCTCGCCGCCAGGCGGCGAGCTCGAATCTCGGCGGATTGGTGGAAACGAGCTCTTCCGCGATAATCGTGACCGCGGCGCCGTCACGCCGCTGGGCTGCGGTCACTCAGCCCGTTCGATCTCGGCACCGAGCGCTCGAAGGCGCTCGTCGATCCGTTCGTAGCCCCGCTCGATCTGGCCGACGTTGTGGATGGTGCTGGAGCCTTCGGCCGCCAGCGCGGCCAGCAGCATCGCCATGCCGGCGCGGATGTCGGGCGATTCCACCGTGCCGCCCTTGAGCGGCGCCGGACCGGAGATGACCGCGCGGTGGGGATCGCAGAGCACGATCCTGGCGCCCATCCCGATCAGCTTGTCCACGAAGAACAGCCGGGACTCGAACATCTTCTCGAAGACCAGCAGCATGCCGGCGCACTGGGTGGCGGTGACGATGGTGGTGGACATCACGTCGGCGGGGAATGCAGGCCAGGGCCCGTCCTCCAGCTTGGGCACGTGCCCTCCGAGATCGGGCCGCACCCTGCGTTCCTGATCGGGCATCACGGTGAGACGGCTGCCTTCCACCCGGGGACGAATGCCCAGTCGCTCGAACCCGAGCAGCGTGCTGCGCAGGTCGTCCGATCGAACCGGATCGATGGTGACCTCGCCATTGGTCACCGCCGCGAGGCCGATGAAGCTTCCGATCTCGATGTGGTCGGGGCCGATGCCGTAGCTCGCGCCCTTCAGCGGCTGGCCGCCTTCGACGGTGTAGATGTTGGAGCCGATGCCCTCGATGTGGGCGCCCATGGCTACGAGCGCGCGGGCCAGGTCCTGCACGTGCGGCTCGCAGGCCGCGTTCCGGAGCACGGTCCGGCCCTTGGCCATCACCGCGGCCATGAGCGCGTTCTCGGTGCCGGTGACGCTGGGCTCGTCGAGGAAGATGTCGCTGCCCTTGAGCCCCTTGGCCTCGAGCTCGTAACGGTCGCCCACCATGACCGAGGCGCCCAGCTGCTCGAGGGCGAGGAAGTGGGTATCCACCCTGCGGCGGCCGATCACGTCGCCGCCCGGCGGCGGCAGGGTGACCGCGCCGAAGCGGGCGAGCATCGGTCCCGCCAGCAGGATGGAGGCGCGGATCTTGGCGCAGAGCCCCGGGTCCAGTGGCTTGGGCCGCAGCGACCTGGTGTCGACCTTGAGCGAGTTGGCCGCGGTCCACTCGGCCTGCGCGCCGAGATCGAGCAGCACGGCGAGCATGGTCTCCACGTCGCGGATGCGCGGGATGTTCTCCAGCTCGACCACGCCGTCCGCGAGGACGGTGGCGGCGAGGATCGGGAGGGCGGCGTTCTTGTTGCCCGCGGGGCGAACCGTGCCGCGCAGCGGACGACCGCCGCGCACGAGGAATCGAGGAGGCATGGCCAAAGCTGCCGAGGGCGGTTGCACGCGTCAAGCGGGCTCAGGGGGTTGCGGCGGACCCGCAAGACCATTGTTTTCACGGGTGCGACATCGCACCCCGGGGCACCTGGCTCTCTAGGAGAATGAGGGACGAATGACGACTCTCGCGCTGGTGCAGGTCGGCGTCACCCCCGAGTGGGTGGGGCCGACAGTTGCAATCTCGCTCGTGGTGATCGCCGTCTCGATCCTCGCCGCAGCCGTCGTCATGGCCGTCGCCGCGCTCCGCATCTCGGCCGAGACCCGGAAGCTCAGTGCGATGGTCCAGGGCTACCAGGAGGACATCACCCAGGGTCTCGGCGGACTCCGGCGGCTGATCGACCAGGGTCAGGATATGCTGGTGGTCGTCCGCCAGGAGGTCGGCGCGTTCACCCAGACCAGCCGGCGGCTGCGCCGCAAGCTGGTTCGCGGGGTGGACAACATCGAGGCCAAGCTGGGCGATCTGGAGACGCTGTACGATCTGGTCCACGACGAGGTGGAGGACACCGCGCTCGACGTGGCGGCCGCGCTCCGCACTTCCCGCCAGGGGAATGGAATGCTGGGCAAGGTGCGGCGGCTCCTGGTGCCGAGCCGCCGGTGAAATCTGGCCGCCTTCTCGGGGCGGTGGTCGTCGTCGGGCTCATCCTGCTGATCGCTCCCGAGAGCGCGCACGCCTGGACTCCCGGGACCCACATCTATCTGGGTGAGTCGGTGCTGGCCAACCTGCCGGTGCTTCCGGTGGCCATCGCCGACCTGCTGCGGGCCTACCCCTTCGACTTCCTGTACGGCAACATCGCGGCCGATTCCTCCATCGCGAAGCACTACGCGCCGCTGGGGCGCCACTGCCACTACTGGCACGTCGGGCAGGAGATCCACGACCTGGCGGAGACCGACGCGATGCGCGCGTTCGGGCTGGGCTACCTCTGCCACCTCTCGGCCGACACCGTGGCGCACAACTACTTCGTACCTCGCCAGCTGATGCTGACCAGCAGCACGGCCGCGGTAGGCCATTCCTACTGGGAAACCCGGGTGGAGGCCCATCTGGGCGACGCGTACGCCCGGGCGGCCAAGGACGTGATCCTGCTGGACCATTCGGAGGCCGACGCGCATCTCGACCGGCTCATCGCGCCCACCATCTTCAGCGTGCGCACCAACCGGCGGCTGTTCCGAGGAATGGTGCGGCTCACCGAGACCACCAGCTGGCAGCGGGCCAGCCAGGTGGCTCGCGAGTACAGCCGCTGGCGTCTCGCCGATCAGGACGTCGATCGCCACCTCGGGCTCTCCTTCGACTTCATGATCGAGCTGCTCGGTGGCAGCGCGCCGAGCGCGCACCAGCTGGACCCCTCGGGGGAACGGCCGCTCAAGATCGCGAAGGTGCTGCGCCGGCGGGTGCTGCGGGCAGCCGGACGGCGCAATCGCGCCCGGCTGCGCGATGCGGCGCTGGAGCACTTCGGGCTGCCCGAGCGGCCGCTGGTCCACTGGGCCATGCTTCCGGAGAAGCTTCCCTGGCGCGCCCCGGAAGGCGCGGCGCCATCGCCCAAGGCACTGGTGAACGGCAGGGGCTGAGCCGGCTCGTGGGGCCGCTGGACACCGCCGAGATCATCCGCCGTCTGGGCCTGCTGCCCCATCCCGAGGGCGGCTATTTCCGTGAGACCTTCCGCAGCCCTCTCCTCCTCGATCTGCCGGATGGGCGCCGCCGCGCGGCATCCACCGCCATTCATTATCTGCTGCCTTCCGGCGCCTGGAGCGGGTGGCACCGCATCGCCTCGGACGAAGTGTGGCACCACTACGGCGGTGGAGCGCTCCGGCTGCACCGTCTGGGCCGGGCCATGCTTCGGCTGGATCACGCCAACCCTCAGGGCGTGGTTCCGGCCGGCGTCTGGCAGGCCGCCGAGCCGGAGGGAGACGATGTGCTGTGCGGATGCACCGTCGCTCCCGGATTCGACTTTGCGGATTTCGAGATGGGCGCTGCGGAGGCACTGATGCGCGAGTTTCCCGACCACGAAGCACTGATCCGCCGGCTTGTCCGGTGAGAGCGGCGGGGTGGGCCCTGGGACTCGGGGGACTGCTCTGGGTGGCGGCAGCCGATGTCGCCACAGCGCAGTTCGCCGCGCCCTCGGCGATGGTACGGACAACCCCGGAGCCGCCGGCCCGAGGCTCGGTGGTCTGGCTGCGAGTCGAGGACGATCCCTCCCGCAACGATCAGGATCGGCTCACCGCCGTGGACGGTGAAGCGGAGGGCGAGCCGCTTCACTTCGAGCCCACGGATCGAGGCTACGTGGCGCTGCTCGGCATCGGCGTCGAGGGCGGCGATACGGTCCCAGTCGCCCTGCACCTCACGCGGACCGGGCGAGTGGACTCCATGTTGGTCAGTCTCGCCGTGCGTCATCCCAGCTACCACCGGGAGCGAATCACGGTGCCACCCAGGATGGTGCAGTACGACAGCGCCACGAAGGCTCGCATCGAGTCGGAGGGTGCCCGAGCGCGCGAGGTCTCGCGGCGGGCGCACCAGACCCCGCGACTCTGGTCGCATCCGATCAGACTGCCGCGGAGCAGCCGGGTCACCAGCCCATACGGTAGAGCCCGGGAGTACAACGGCCAGGTGACCAGCCGGCACACGGGAACGGATTTCGCCGGCGCCGTCGGGACCCCGGTGGTCGCGGCGGCGAGGGGAGTGGTGGCGCTGGTGGCCGACTTCTATCTCGCGGGGCGCGCGGTATACCTGGACCACGGGGCAGGACTGGTGACGGCGTACTTCCATCTGAGCCGAGTGGATGTGGCCCAGGGCGATACGGTGAAGGCGGGCCAGCGGATCGGCGGGGTGGGACAGAGCGGCCGGGTGACCGGGCCGCACCTGCACTGGGTCCTGCGGTACGGGGCGATATCCGTGGATCCGATGTCGTTGGTGAGGCTTGGGAGGGAGGAGGGAGGAGGAGGTTGATCGAGGTGTGCTGTCCCGCACTCTTACTTCAGCTTCTCCGCCAGCACCGGCTGCACTCCCTTCGGATCCGCCTTCCCCTGGCTCCGCTTCATCACCTGGCCGACAAAAAACCCCATCAACTTGGTCTCACCCGCGCGGTAGCGGGCCACTTCGGCCGGATTGGCGGCGAGGACTTCGTCTACCCAGCCGGTGAGTGCGCCCTGGTCGCTCACCTGCACCAGACCGAGCCGCTCGGCGACCGCGGCGGGCTCGCCGTCGGGCGAGTGGGCCATCTCGGCGTAGACCCGCTTGGCCGCCTGATGGCTCAGCGTGCCGGCGCGGACCAGGCTCACCAACCCGGCGAGCCGGTCTGCCGAGACCGGGAACCCGCCGGTTTCGTTGAACGTCGCCAGGACGTCGCCCATGACCCAGTTGGCCGCGGCCTTGGGGTCGACTCCCTGCGCCACAACCGATTCGAAGTAATCGGCCAGAGGCACCTCGCTGGTGATGACCCGTGCGTCGTACGCCGGGATGCCGAGGGCCAGCTCGAGCCGGCTGCGTCGCGCCTCCGGCAGCTCGGGCAGCGCCTCCCTCCGCTCCGCGATCCAGGCCTCGTCGAGCACCAGAGAGGGAAGATCGGGGTCGGGGAAGTAGCGATAGTCGTGACTCTCCTCCTTGGACCGAAGCTGCTTCACCTGACCGCTGGCCGCGTTGAAGAGCAGCGTGACCTGAGCCACTCGCTCTCCCCGGTCCAGCAGCCCCATCTGCCGATCCCGCTCGGCCTCCAGTGCGCGCTCCACGTTGGCAAAGGAGTTGAGGTTCTTGACCTCGGCCTTGGTGCCCAGCCGGCTCTCGCCGGGACGCCGGATGGAGATGTTGGCGTCCACCCGGAGGCTGCCCTGCTCCATGCTGCACTCGCTCGCGCCGGCATAGATCAGGATCTGGCGGAGCGTGGTGAGATACGCCCGCGCCTCCGCCGGGGAGCGCAGATCGGGCTCGCTCACGATCTCGGCCAGCGGCACGCCGGCTCGGTTCAGGTCCACGGCCGTCTTTCCCGGGAACCGGTCATGCACCAGCTTGCCGGCGTCCTCCTCGAGATGGAGCCGGGTGATCCCCACCTGCACTCGGCCGCGCTCTGGCGACTCGAACGCGACCCGGCCGCCGGTCGCCAGCGGCTGGTCGAACTGGGAGATCTGATATCCCTTGGGGAGGTCGGGATAGAAGTAGTTCTTCCGCGCGAAGACGCTGGTGTGGCGCACCGTGCAGCCGAGCGCCAGCGCGGCGGCGGCACCCAGCCGCACCGCCTCGGCATTGGGTACCGGAAGCGCGCCCGGCAAGCCGAGGCAGACCGGACAGACATTGGTATTGGGCGGATCGCCGAAGGAGGTGCGGCAGGCGCAGAACATCTTGGTGCGGGTGCGTAGCTGGACGTGGACCTCGAGGCCGATCACCGTCTCCCATTCCATCAGCGCACCTCCGCCTCAGCCGGCAGGGCGCGCTCGATGGCCGCGGCCGCTGCGAGCAGGCGCTCCTCCTGGAAGTACGGTGCGATGAGCTGTGCTCCGACCGGCAGGCCCTCGCTGCGCCCGGCGGGCAGGCTCACCGCGGGCAAGCCGGCCAGGCTAATGGCGCACACGAAGATGTCGGCCAGGTACATGGAGACGGGATCGGCGGTCTTCTCCCCGGCCCGAAACGCAGGCGTGGGTGTGGTCGGCGTGAGCAGCAGATCCACTCCCGAAGCGAAGACCCGCTGAAAGTCCTCCGCGATGAGTGCCCGCACCTGTTGCGCCTTCCGATAGTAGGCGTCGTAATACCCGGCGCTCAGCACGTAGGTTCCCACTAGAATCCGCCGGCGCACTTCGGCCCCGAACCCTTCACCTCGGGTGGCCTGGTAGAGCGAGCGGATGTCGCCATCCGGGCCGGCTCCCCGCGGACCGTACCGCACGCCGTCGTAACGGGCGAGGTTCGCCGCGGCCTCGGCGGGCGCCACGATGTAGTAGGTGGGCACGGCAAAGGGCGAGTGCGGCAACGACACGTCGACGATCTCCGCACCCAGGTCCCGGATTACTTCCCGGGTGCTCTGGAGCGCCGCGGCGACGCCCGGATCCAGGTCCTCCGGGTAATACTCGCGCGGCAATCCGATGCGGAGGCCCCTGAGATCGCCCAGGCCGGAGGGCATCGGCATCGGCGCCTGGTCCACCGTGGTGGCGTCGAGCGGGTCGTGCCCGCTCATGACGCTGAGCACTCGGCCCGCGTCCATCACGTTCCGGCTGAAGATGGAGATGCAGTCGAGCGACGAGCCGAAGGCGACCAGCCCGTAACGACTCACTCGGCCGTAGCTGGGCTTCATCCCCACCACTCCGCAGAAGCTGGCGGGCTGGCGGACCGAGCCGCCGGTCTCGGAGCCGAGTGCCACCGGAACCACACCGGCGGCGACCAGCGCCGCGGAGCCGCCGGATGAGCCGCCGGGTACCCTGGCCGGATCCGCGGGATGGTTCACTCTTCCGTAGGCGGAATGCTCGGTGGACGAGCCCATGGCGAACTCGTCCATGTTGGTCTTGGCCGCGATCAGCACGCCGGCGGCCCTGAGCCGGTTCACCACCGTCGCCGTAAAGGGCGACAGGTAGCCTTCCAGGATCCGGGAGGCGCACGTGGTGGGCTGCTCGACGGTGACGATGTTGTCCTTGAGCGCCAGAGGCACGGCGGCCAGGGGACCGCGGGTGCGCATGGCGTCGACCCGCGCCGCTTCGGCGTCGAGCAGATCCTGGGACCAGTGGAGCACCGCGTTGAGAGGCTGGGCGGCGGCAAGTCGGGCCCCGGTCTCCCGGGCGACAGCCGAGGCGCTCACGAGTCCTCCATAGCTCCGTGACGTGGAACCAGGAAGAAGCCATCGGCAAACTCCGGTGCGAGCGCCGCGGGCGGCCGCGCCAAGGGCACAGGGTCCACCACGTCCTCTCGCAGCGCAACCGACCGGGGGCCGGGGACGAACGGCTCGGCCATCCGGGCGGCCGCCGGCACCCGATCGAGCTGGGCGACGTAATCCACGATGCGGTTGAGCTGCTCCACCAGGCGGTCCAGCTCCCCGTCCCGCACCGCCAGCTCGGCCAGTCGCGCCACGTGCAGGACCTCGTCACGCCCGATGCTCATGCGCTGTCCCACTCGCGCTCGAGGCCGGCGTAGGCCACGAGCAACTGCTTCTCGCCCACCTCTTGGTCGTCGAATGCCACCGATACCTTGAGATCGCGACCGACGCCGCTGAGGCCCCGAATGGTTCCGCTGCCAAAGCGGCGGTGGCGAACCCGCTCGCCCTTGACGTACCGGGGCGAGTCCTGGGATGCCTCCGCCTCGGTGGGGGCGGAACTGCCCGCCCCGAGCTTGTCGAGAGGACGGAGCGGCGGAACGGCGGCAGGGGGGACGCTACCAGCGTATCGTCGTGCGGACGGTCCGCCCCAGTCGGGAGCCCAGAGGGAGGTGGTGCGGCGCTCCTCGACAATGCTCGAGGGAAGCGCGCGAAGAAAATGGGACGGGATGCCGGGCCGAAGCTCACCACCCCGGCGGCGCGCCCGGGCCCAGGTGAGGTACAGCTTGTCCTTGGCCCGCGTCATGCCGACATAACACAGCCGGCGCTCCTCCTCGAGTCCGTCCGCCTGCTCCTCGGCCCGGGCCAGCGGGAAGAGCCCGTGCTCCATGCCGGTCAGCACCACGACCGGCCACTCGAGGCCCTTGGCGGTGTGCAGCGTCATGAGCGTCACGCCTTCGTCGTTCCCGATCACGGTTTCCGCCGACGAGAGCAAGGCGGCTTCGGCCAGGAACCGCTCGAGCGGGGTGCCCGACTCCGGATCGTCCTCCACTTCCTCCGACCACTCGGCGGCGCTGGCGACCAGCTCGCGCACGTTGTCCCAACGGTCGGCGCCTTCCGGCCCTTCGGCGTGGAGCACCGCCTCGTAGTCGATGGCCCGGATCACCTGCTCCAGTATCTCGGCCGGCGCCGAACGGCCCGATCGCTGGACCAGCCCGTCAATGAAGCCGGCGAAGGATCGGAACGCTTCCCGCACATTGGGCCGCAGGTCGGGAATGCGGTCGGCCGCTCCGGCGGTGGCGAGCAGAGACTTGGCCCATTGCGTGGCGATCTGCCCCAGAATCGAGAGACTGGTCTCGCCCAATCCGCGCCGGGGCACGCCCACCGCCCGGAGGAAGGCCTCGTCGTCCGATGGATTCGCCACCAATCGCAGGTAGGCCAGCAGGTCCTTGACCTCGCGCCGCTCGTAGAAGCTGATGGCGCCGATCAGTCGGTAGGGGATGCCGGCCCGGCGGAACGCTTCCTCCAGCGCGCGGCTCTGGGCATTGGTGCGGTAGAGCACCGCCATGTCCGGGTAGCGCCACTCGCCCACCGCGCTGCGCCGCTCCAGCTCGCGTACCACCCACTCGGCCTCGTCGCGCTCGTCGGCCGCGGCGAGCAGAGTGACCATCTCGCCGCCCCGACGCCGAGTCGTGAGCGTCTTGCCCAGCCGGCCGGTGTTCTCCGCGATCACGCCGTTGGCGGCGTCCAGCACGATCTGGGTCGAGCGGTAGTTCTCCTCCAGGCGAACCAGCTTGGCGCCCGGGAAATCCTTGAGGAAATCCTGCATGTTGCGGACATTGGCGCCGCGCCAGCCATAGATGGACTGATCGTCGTCGCCGACCGCGCAGACATTGCCATGGGCACCGAGCAGACGGATCAGCTCGTACTGGGCGCGGTTGGTATCCTGGAACTCGTCTACCAGGATGAAGTTGAAGCGCTGCTGGTAGAGCTTGAGCCGCTCGGGATGCTCGCGGAACAGGGTCAACGGGTGCAGCATGAGGTCGTCGAAATCCATCGCGTTCGCCGCCTTGAGGGCCGGGCCCATGGCCGCGTAGACCTCCGCCGCTACCGTGGCCAACCGATCGAACGGCGAGGCGCTGGCGAGCTCGGCCGGCGGCACCATGCGGTTCTTGGCGGCCGAGATCAGCGCCTGAACGGCGCGGGGCGGGAACATTTTGGTGGAGTGCCCTCGCTGGTCCATCAGGCGCTTGACCAGGCTCAGCCGATCGTCTTCGTCGTAGATGGTGAAGTGCCGGGAGAACCCCAGCAGCTCGGCCTCCCGTCGGAGCAGCCGGGCGGACAGCGAGTGGAAGGTGCCGATCCAGAGTCCCGAGGGATCCCGACCGAGCAGCCGCCCGATCCGATGCTTCATCTCGCCGGCGGCCTTGTTGGTGAAGGTGACTGCGAAGATGCGCTCCGGCGGGACGCCGTGCCGGTCGATCAGCCGGGCGATGCGTGTGGTGAGGACCCGGGTCTTGCCGGAGCCCGCGCCGGCCAACACCAGGAGCGGCCCGTGCACATGCTCCACGGCCTCGCGCTGTGCCGGGTTGAGGGCGAGCGGGAGCTCCGGTGCGGATGGGTCGCTCATCCGACCTGGTCGGCCAAGGGCATGCGCATCAGGAAGCAGGCTCCCTTTTCGGTGGGCTCGAGGATCAGCGCCCCGCCGTGGGCGTCTTCCACCACGCGGCGGGAAAGTGCGAGCCCGATGCCCCACCCGCCGCGCTTGGTGGTGACCCCGGGCTCGAAGAGCGTGCGTCGGATTTCCTTGGCGACCCCGGGCCCGTCGTCGATCACCCGGATCTCGCCCATGCCTTCCTCCGCTCCGACCCGCAGGATAATCGTGCCGCTGCGGCCCTGCAGCGCGTCGATCGCGTTCTTCACCAGCGATTCCAGCGCCCATTCCAGCAGCACCGGATCGCCCACCACGGTGGGGCCCACACCGGGAGCCTCGAGCCGAAGCTCGATCGGATTGGCTCGCCGCGGAAGCCGCGGTCGGAAATAGCCGCCGACCCGGTCGGCCAGGGCGCCGAGCCCGATCGGCTCGCGCCTGGCCGGATTGCCGATCCGCTCGAACCGGCGGGCCACCCGGTCGAGGCGCTCCGCGTCGGCCGCCAGATGATCGGCCAGATCGGGCGGAGGCGTGGGCCGGGTGCGCACCCGCTCGATCCAGCCCTGCAGACTGGTGAGCGGCGTGCCCATCTGATGCGCCGCCTCCCGGGCCATGGCCACCCAGAGCCGATCACGCTGCGCGGCCATCGCGTTCCGATAGGCGAACACCGCTACCGATACCATGACCGCGATGGTGAGGGCCTGGAGCACTGCCAGTGCGGTGATGTTGCGCTGGGCCGGGAGCGGACCGTAGTGGACCGTGCCGATGGCGTCCACGATGGGCGGATTCTGGCGGTCGAGCTTGGCGGCATACTTCAGTACCCGGGGATCGTCGAGCGCGGCCTCGAACGGCAGATTGGCGGCCGCCGTGACCCGGCCGTTCTGGTCGGTGATGACCAGCGGGAGGCCCATCGCGCGGACTTCCTCGCCCAGCCGGAGCAGGGCTTCGGCCTCCGATCCAGGGTCGGGATCGTTGAGCCCGCCGAAGACGCCGGAGTAGAGCCTGCTGGTAGCGGTGGCATCGGCCTTGAAATGGCGGATGATGAGCAGACCGGTGCCCAGACTGAGGCCCGTCAGCACGGCCACCAGGAGCACCGCCACCGTGGGGGCGAGCCGCCGGAGCCGCTCTCTAGGCGGTTGGAGCCAGGCGGTCGACACCGAGGTACGGCACCAGCGCCTTGGGCACCCGCACCGATCCATCGGCTGTCTGGTTGTTCTCCAGCAACGCGACGATGGTGCGCGGGAAGGCGACGCCCGAGGCGTTCAGCGTATGGACGAATTCTGGTTTGGCGCGAGGCTCGGGGCGAAACCGGATGTTCGCGCGCCGGGCCTGAAAATCGGTGAAGGTGCTGGAGCTGGAAACTTCGAGCCAGGTCCCTACGCCGGCGGCCCAGACTTCGAGGTCAAAGGTGCGCGCCGCGGAGAATCCGGTGTCGCCGGCGGCAAGCTCGACGACGCGGTACGGCAGCTCCAGCCGCTGGAGCACCGTTTCCGCATGCCGGGTCATTCGCTCGTGCTCCGCGTCCGAGTGGTCGGGTCTGACAAAACGCACCAGCTCCACCTTGTCGAACTGGTGAACTCGGATCAGGCCGCGAGTGTCCTTGCCGTGGGCACCGGCCTCGCGGCGGAAGCAGGGAGTGAAGGCGACATAGCCCAGCGGCAGATCCGACGCCTCCAGGATCTCGTCCCGGTGGATATTGGTGACCGGCACCTCGGCTGTGGGAATGAGGAAGAGATCGTCCGCGGGAAAGCCGTAGAGATCCTCCTCGAACTTGGGGAGCTGGCCGGTGCCGGTGAGCGTGGTTCGATTCACCAGCACCGGCGGCGCGATCTCGACGTACCCGTGCTCGTGGCTATGGAGGTCGAGCATGAACGCCGCCATGGCGCGGACCAGCCGGCTTCCCAGCCCCCGAAACAAGGGAAATCCGGAACCGGTGAGCTTGGCGCCGCCCGGCAGATCGAGGATGCCCAGCGCCGCGGCGAGCTCCCAGTGCGGCTTGGGCTGGAACTCGAACGCGCTCGGCTCGCCCCAGCTCCGGACGATCCGGTTGGCGGAGGCGTCCCCATCCGGTACGACGTCCGCCGGAAAGTTCGGCAGGGTAAGCGCGCGACGCTCGAGCTCGGCCTCGACCTCACGCAATCGGGCATCGAGCGCCTTCACTTCTTCGCCCGAGGTCTTGAGCCGGGCCATCAGCTCGTCGGCCGGCTCCTTGGCGCGCTTGCGACGGGCCACCTCCTCGCTGGCCGCATTCCGTTCCGCCTTGAGCGACTCGACCCGCACCAGGAGGTCGCGCCGCTCGCGGTCCAATGTGAGCAAGGCGTCCACCGATTGACTCACTGAGGAGTCGCGACGGCGAAGGAGGCTGGCGCGACTGCCCTCGGGATCCTGGCGCAGGCGCTTGAGGTCGATCACGAGAGGGTCAGCGGTCGGGGAAGCCGGGCTCGAGGCCGCGGTAGCCGCAATTCGTGTTGGCCAGAACCTTCAGGATGACGGAGTTGTCCTCGAACCCGATGATCTCGATCTTGGCGTACACCGGCACACCGAGGGAGCAGCGGACCCGCGAGCGAACGATATACCGCTCGCCGAGCGCGACGGGTACCGACTCATCGGTGACATAGCCGTTGCTGGGGGCCACTTCGATGGACTCGAACGACTCGGTCCGGCGCATCACTCCGGGCTGGGCCGAGCTGCCCTCATCGATCCCCAGCGCGGCGCGAGGGACGATGACGCTGTTTCCGCTCGCGGCGTCGCCCTCGATGTCATAGGCGAAATCGAAGTCCGAATCGAGGTCGGTCCGAATCGCCTGGCGGGCTCCCACCCGGAATCCGCTGGAGGTGGTGACCGGCGTATCGGTGAGCGAGCCGACCGTCACCGTGTCCACCAGGTTTTCGGCGGTCGGATCGGGCAGATTGTCGCTGTTGCTGCACGCGACCAGCACCGACAGCATCAGGAGCGGCAGGATGCGGCGAATTGTCGGCATAGAACGGTAACGTTAAGAGCGGATTCGACGCGGGTCAACTGCGCATGGTTTCTTGACTTCGCTTGAAGCGACTTCTACGTTGCGCTCACTTTTCCCCTTCGGTGACGGAGCTGGCGGATGGCGGGTTTGGGTGATGTGTTGCGCAGCCTTGCCGCTCGCGACGGGGTGCAGGCCGCCCTGCTGCTGAGCCGCGAAGGGTTGCCGATCGAGCACGCGACGAACGGCGCATTCGAGCCGGAGGCCGTGGCGGCGTTGGCCGCGACGCTGGCGCAGTACGCCGGCCGGCTGGGCGAGGGGGCGGCACGCGGCGAGCTGCGAATGGCGGTGCTCGATTTCGCCAATGGCCTGGTGGTGCTCGCGCGCGCCGGCACCGAGGACTGGCTGGCCATCCTGGCGCGCCCCGAGGCCGATATCGGCCCCCTGCTCTACGACCTGCGGCAGCACCGCCCAGCACTGGCCGGCCTCTTGTGAGCCGGTCATGAGGTGGGCCGTTCTCCTGGCCGGAGGATCCGGGACGCGCTTCTGGCCGCTCAGCACTCCGGAAACTCCCAAGCAGCTGCTGCCGCTGGCCGGCTCGAGCTCCAGCGCCGAAGACGCGATCGAGCGGCTGGCGGGACTGATCCCGCGAGAGCGGGCGCTGGTGGTCGGAGGTGCCGGGCTTGCCGACCGGCTCAGGACCCAGCTCAAGCTGCCGCCGGAAAACATGCTGGTAGAGCCGCTGGCCGCCTCGACCGCGCCCGCCCTGATCTGGGCCACCTGGGAAGCGCAGCGGCGTGATCCCGAGGCGGAGGTCCTCTCGCTGCATGCGGATTGGGCCGTGGGTGACGCCGCCGCCTTCCGCCAGACCGCCGACGTGGCGCTGACCGCCGCCCGGCGGCACGACCGCCTGGTCACCGTCGGTATGGCCCCGTCCCGCCCCGAAACCGGCTACGGCTATATCGTGCCGGGGGCGCCACTCGATGAGACGGCGCGCAGCGTCGCCCGGTTCTCCGAGAAGCCGGATGCGGCCACCGCGCTCGACCTGATGGCGGCGGGCGCGCTCTGGAACAGCGGGCTCTTCGCCTGGACGGCGCGGCGGCTCCTGGCCGAAGTGTCCTCATACACGCCGGAGGTGTCGCGGGCAATTCCGGCCCTGGCCGCGGGTGAGGTCGCGCGATTCTTCCGCGAGGTGGAGCCGGTGTCCATCGACGTCGGCTTGCTGGAGCGCAGCCCGGCGGTGGCGGTAGTCCGGGGCGAGTTCGCTTGGGACGACGTCGGCACCTGGCAGGCGCTGGCGCGGGTGCGGCCCAAGGACACCCGCGGCAACGTCGTGGTGGGTGACGCGGTACTGCACGAGAGCGAGGACTGCGTGGTCTGGTCGGATCGCGACCCGATCGTGCTCTTCGGCGTGCAGGAGCTGGTGGTAGTGCAGGCCAACGGCCGCATCCTGGTGATGCCGACGGAACGGGCGGCGTCCATGAAGCAGATGCTCGACGCGCTGCCGCCGGCGATTCGCGACATTCGGCCGTGACTACTCTGTACCTCCTCGAGCCTGATCCCGCGGGAGCCGCCTGGGCCCCCTTTGCCGGCGTGCGGCCGGTTTCAGAGCTGCGCGCCGGTTTGTGGCGGGTGCGGGAGCGCTGGGAGGGCGCGCTCCAGCGCGACACTACCGCCATCCTGGGTGCCCATGTCGTGGGCTTCACCGAGTTCGACGAGCCGCCGGCCCGCGAGCCGATGCCGATCGAGGGACCGGCGATCGTCGCGGCTTCCTGGTTCGCTCCGTCGGGCGCCCCGATCGAATCCACCGCCCCGGTACGGCGACTGACCCACGCCGGGACCACGGTCGGCTGGGTCGTTCCCGCGGGCGAGCACTGGAGCCGTCCGACCGACGACGGCCCCGGCATCGAAGTGGACGGCGTGCTCCTCCGCGGCGCGTACGATCTGGTCACCGCGCTCGAGCGACTCCTGCCGGCCGACTGCGCGGACTTCCGTGCCGCGCCATCGGCCGGCGTGCCCGAGGGAAGCATCGTGCTGGGCGATCCGTCCGATGTGATCAGCCTGCGCGCGCTGGTGGAGCCCGGCGTGGTGTTCGACGTGCGCCAGGGACCGGTGGTGATCGAGGAGGGGGCGGAGGTCAGGAGCGGCTCCAGGCTGGAAGGCCCCATGTACATCGGTGGCGGCACCCGGATCCTGGGCGGCTACCTGCGCGGCTCGGTGTTCGGCCCCGAGTGTCGGGTGCGCGGCGAGGTGGCCAGCAGCGTGTTTCTCGGCTACGGGAACAAGGCGCACGACGGCTTCGTCGGACACAGCGTGGTGGGACACTGGGTCAATCTCGGCGCCGGTACCACGACCTCGAACCTGAAGAACACCTACGGTCCGGTCAGGCTGGAGGTCGAAGGCCTTCGGATCGAGACCGGGCGTTCCAACCTGGGCACGCTCTTCGGCGATCACGCCAAGACCGCCATCGGCACCATGCTGCCTACCGGTACGGTGGTCGGCGCCGGCGCCAATATTTTCGGCACGCCGACGGCCCCGAAGTATGTGGCGCCCTTCGCCTGGGGGTGCTCGGGAGAGCGGCTGACGCAGGAGGGATTTCTGGTCATTGCCCGACGCGTGCTGGCGCGCCGGGATGTGCAGTGGTCCGAGGCCCGGCAGGATTCGCTGCGCCGGACCTACCAGAGAGCGGGAGCGCGGTGACGACGCTGTACGTACTGGGCTCGGGGTCGCGAGGCAACTGCTGTGCGGTGGAGCACGACGGCGCCGCGATGCTGATCGACGCCGGCTTCTCTCCCCGGGAGATCGAACACCGGGCAGAAACGACGGGTCTGGCCCTCGGCAGCGTCGGGGCGATCGTGCTCACTCATGAGCACGGCGATCACGCCCGGGGCGCCGGGCGATTGGCCCGGAGACTGGGCGTCCCCGTGCTCACCGCTCCCGGGACCTGGAGCCGGCTCGGGCCGCGCATGCGCCACGCCGAACACCGCGCACTGAGCCTCTGCACCCGGGTGGAGATCGGACCATTCGTGGTGACCGCATGTCCCACCAGCCACGACGCGGCCGAGCCGCTGGCGCTGGCGGTGGAGACCACCGCTGGTGTGCGGATCGGGTTCGCCTACGACCTCGGGCGGGCCACCGCGGCAGTCCGCTATCTGCTGCGTGGCCTCACCGGCATCGTGCTGGAAGCCAACCACGACGACGTGCTGCTCAGGACCAGCAGCTATCCGCCGGTGGTGCAGCGGCGGATCGCCGGATCCGCCGGCCACCTCTCCAATCGCGCCGCCGCCGATCTCCTCTCCCAGGTCCATCATCCCGGACTGGAGGTGGTGGTGCTGGCTCATCTGAGTCGGGAGTGCAACACCGCCGACGAAGCGCGAGCGACAGTGACATCGGCGCTTCGGCGGGCGGGGTTCCGGGGAGCTCTACACGTGGCGGATCAAGACCGGCCGCTGGGGCCGATCCCAGTGGTGCAACGGGCTGGGGTGCAGCTCGGTCTCGCGCTCTGAGGCCGGATCAGCGCGCCGCGAGACCGGCCAGGTCGCGATACGTCCCACCGAAATAGCTGCTGTTCCAGTAAGCCTTATGTGCGATCTCCTGGGCCACGGCGCGGGCCTCTTCGGCGGTCTCCCCGAAGACGATTACTCTGGTGCCCTTGTCTTTGTGGGGCAGCCGGCCGTCCTCGTTGGCGGTTTCCGCCTCACCCTTTCGAATGTTGACGGCCCGTGGGAGGCTCCCGCGGGCGAATGCCTCGCTGCTCCGCGCGTCTACATACACCGCCGTGTGGTCTCCAGTCAGGATGTAGCGCAGCCCGGCGAGATCGGTCTGCACCGTGTTTCCCAAGGCTCGCCAGACCGGGAGACCGAGCTGGTAGCGGCGAATCCCCGTGTAGCCGCGCTTCACCAGCTGTTCCGCCAGCCGCTTCGACTTCCCGCAATGAGGACCGTTGCAGTAAAGGACCAGCGGCGTCCCCCGGTCGGAGTACGCAGCGACGACCTGCTCGACTTCCTTTTCATAGAGGTTCCTGCTGCCCGGGATATGAGCGATGGCGTATTCCTGGGCCGAGCGAACGTCGAGCACCGGGATGCTATGCTCCGCCAGGATCCGCTGGAGCTCCTCGGTACTGATCTCTGGTGTGACCGGATTGGATTCGCCGATTACAGCCTGGGCGATCGGGGTGGGAGCCTGGGCGTATCCGGCTTCGAGCCCGAGAGAGAGCGCCAGGGTCAGAAGGCCAAGGCGCCGAACCGCTTCGTGGGTGGGGAGCATGGTGACCTCCTTACATACTCCACTGTCAGATCTGCTCGGTATCCGGGTCGGGCGGCACCGGCACCGTGTCAGGCCGAGGGGTCGGCGGACCGACGCGCTCGAAGGTGACCGGCTCGGTGAGATCGCCGCCCGAGAGCGTGAGCTGCTTGCCCTTCACCCTGAGTCGGTAGTTGACCCATTCGCCCCCGAGCGCAAGCGCCAGACTGTCGCCGACGATTCTCCAGCGGACGGTTTCGGCCCCGTAACTGGCGCTGCTGTCGGCCCGCACGATGACGGTGCGCGGCCCCGGCTTCTTGTTTCCCTGCTTCAGATCGAATTTCCAAGTGCCCAGGATCGGGGCCTGCGCACCGGCAACCGCCGGCACCAGCAGCAGAGTCCCTGCCAAGATCCAGCTCGACTTCAAGGTATCCCCCGCGGATGGCGGACCTGAAAAGGACAATGAAGGCCGCACCAGTCTAATTGCGGGTTCCATCCCAACCAAGTGGTCGGCGGTTGGCTTCCACCCGGCCGCACCGGTTCAGCGCCGGCAGGGGATTCCAAGCTGATAGGCCGCCGACGTAACGATGACGGCGGCCCGCCCCGACCTCTCATTGCGTACGCGCGATCTCAATCCTTGCGCTGGACTTGGCCCCTGGAACAGGTCGGGTTGCACCGTAGCCGACGGCGGCGAGCTGCATCGGCGAGCTGCCGGCAGCCACCAACGCCGCCTTGACCGCTGCCGCCCGCTGCTCCGAGAGCGCCTGCGCTGCCGCGCCGTTCTTTCCGTCTACATGCGCCTCGACGAGGAACTGACCTGGCGTCCGTGATAATGCCACCACGATTTGATTGATCAGTGGCGTGGAGGAGTACTCCAGCATCGCGGTTCCTTCCGTGAAGCGAAGCCCGTACAGGACGGCTCGCCCCGCCGCGAGCGCGGCCGTGACGTCGGCGGGATCCTTGGGAGCCTGCGCCGCGCCCAGCGACCGCCCGACCCCCTGCACGCCTTCACTGGCCGCGCCGGTGACCGCGCCGGCACCGGACTTCACCACGTTGCCGCCCGCCTCGAGCGTCGTTCCTACCACGTCACCAGCCGCATCCGCCACATGAGTCGTCGTGCTGGAGGCGACTTCGCTCGCCTTGCGCTTCGCGTGACCGGCGATCCGCTGGAAGAACTGCTTGCCCGATCGGACGCCGGGATCCGGCACCGGCGCCGTGCCTGTGGCGGCCTGCTGCTGCGGAGCACCGGCCTGTGGGTAGCCACTGGGCTCGGGATAGCCGGCGGGCTGCGGATAGCCGGCGGGCTGCGGATAGCCCCCCTGAGGGGGCGCCGAGGGCTGAGGATATCCTGAAGGCTGGGGAGATCCGGATGACTGCGGGTAGCCCGCTGGTTGCGGATAGCCCGACGGCTGGGAATAGCCCGCGGGCTGGGGAGCGCCCGGAGGCTGCGGATACCCGTTGCCCTGCGGATAGGCCGAGGGTTGAGCAGGATCTCCCTGGGGATAGCCCGCGGGGTAGCCACCCGCCGGTGGATTGCCCGCAGGATACCCTGCGCCGGTCTGTCCAGCCGGTTGGGTGGAAGCACCGGCACTGCCGCCTTCCATCGCGATCTCGATGGATTGCCGCAATTCGATACCGGGAACCACCTGGGTCGGCTTGAGCTGGCGCCCGGGATAGTGCGCGACGAACGTCGCCGACGGTGCGGTCGGGGCCTGAGCGCAGATGAACGGGCGGGTGACGTCGTCGTTCTGAAGCCGGAACGCATCGGGGGCGGATGCGATGACGGCGAAGTCGAAGTCCCACCCGCTCACCTGCTTCCCATCGGGGCGAACTGGAGCCTGGCGACCCTGGACCTCTGTGACCACGACCTCGACCGGGGTGCATTGTCCCACCGGCAGCGGATTGCGCATGGCGCGCATGGTGATGGTCCACTGGGCGTCGGCCGCGCCGACCAGGAGAATTGCGGCGAGGATGCACCAGCTGCCGGCAACCCTCAGCGACGAGATGAGCAACCGACCGCGCATCGTGGTTCTCCTTCCTTCGGGTCACTTCTGCTTCAGGTCACTTCTTCGCCTTGACGATCTCGAGGCGCGGATGCTTGTCCTTCTTCACCTTGCCGGCCGTCGCCACGTCCGATGCCAAACCGGCCTTCTCGAGCGACGACAGGACTAGCTTGAGCCGGGCTGGTCCGAGTGCCTGCACCGCGAGGTCCTGGTAACGCTTGTCGAGGTAGATGTCGGCGCGATACGCACCGCCGGCCTTCTGCATG
The DNA here is from genome assembly GCA_036556625.1 of Gemmatimonadales bacterium. Classification (GTDB taxonomy): domain Bacteria; phylum Gemmatimonadota; class Gemmatimonadetes; order Gemmatimonadales; family GWC2-71-9; genus CAVVWJ01. The sequence continues at coordinate 1,918 of DATBJC010000103.1, read as the reverse complement.
GCGGCCGCCAGCTCGCTCATCGCGTCGGCAAAGGACGCCTTGCCGCCTTCCGCGAGCTCGCCACCGCCCGCCAGCCAATCGATGTCCTTGACCACGGTCTTGCCCTTCTTCAGATCGGCGGCGAGATCGGACGAGAGCCCAACGCTCTTGCCCGGCGCCTCACTCAGCTTTCCATCGGCCACTGCGTCCTCGGTCGCCGCGTCGTCGCCGGCGCCGCCCGCCGGGGCGGCACCGGGCGCGCGAAACTGGGCCATCGCCTGCGTCATGCAGCTCTGGTAGCGGCCCATGTCGACCTTCTTGGCCACCCGGTTGTGGCGATCCATCTCGGCCCTGGTGGGCGATCGCGCTTCACCGCGGGTCGGATCGGTGAAGTCGAGAAACTCCTCCCCGGTGAGGCCCATGCACGCGGCAATCCCCTCATGACCCGGCATCGCCGACATCGAGGCGGAACCCATCTCCGCTCCGGGCATCCCTCCCGGCATGGCGCCACCGCCCATCAAGCCGCCAAGACCCGCCTCGCCGATTCCTCCGGCCAAGCCCGCGGCACCGCCGGCTGCGCCAGCCAGTCCCGCCATCCCCAGCTCTCCCGGCGCTCCACCAGGTACCGCCCCGGCGCCAGGGACCCCCGCGCCAGCAGCCATGCCGGCCAGTCCGCCCGGCATGCAGGTCTGGCCCGTGGCCGCACCGGCCGCGCCCGCGGCCGCATCACCCACGTCCTTGCTCGAGGCCGCGTCGATAGCCCCGGCGACCACTTGGCCTCCGGGGACCATGTTGCACGCAACGGTCTTCGCGACCTGCTGCACCGCCTTGTTCCCCACGAATTTCTTCGCCTTGCCGAAGAGGCCGCCCTTCTTCTTGCCTTCCTCGGGCGCCGAGTCCGGGGCGGGGGTGGCTGAGTCCGGAGCCGGCAGTGAGGCCGAAGTTCCGGACTGGCCATGCGACGCGGTCACCGCCAGCGACATGGCGAGAAGGCCGGAGATCCAGAACGTCCCGTATGCGCGACTCATGGTGCCAGCTCCTGATCAGTGTGATACCAGTCTCGGCCAGGCTCGTGAAAAGCTCGTCAAGGTTTGCGTCAAATGGCCTTCACCACAGCGTTTGACATCAGTGCCCGGCTACTGCCCGGAGCTGCTATCTCGGTGCCGCGACTGGTGACCGCGGGGGCGCGCGGTCACCTTCGCTCGATCCGCACATACAGCTTGTACTCCCAGCCGGTCTGGCCGTTCTTGTAAGGAATCTCGACCACCGTCGCGGGATTCACCCTCGTCCAGCTGTCGGCCAGCTTCCAATTGATGGCCACGAACGTCGGGCAGTAGCTGTGGTCCTGGTTCATGTCGATCGGCTCATCCCGCCAGCCACCGATCTGGGGGACGAACATGGTCGGCGCGCCGTTCCCCAAGGGAACCGGACAGCTCTTCTGCGGATTCCAGGTATCGAGGGCTGCAGGGGTGGGCGTCCACGGGACATAGGGCTGGAATGAGTTCCGATAGGGCACATTGCTGGCCGCGGCGCTGTGGAACGACACGAAAGGCGGGTAGAGCTGGTCGCCGCCCTCGTCGGACTCCCAGATCGCCGGCGACAGCATCACCAGGCCCTTGACCTCGCTCAGCTCGCCCTCCCAGAGCAGGAAGGGGAGGTTGTTGCTGGTGACTGGCTGCAGCTGAGAAATCAGCTGCGCCTCCGCCGGATAGCGGTCGCCCGGCATGATTCCGCCCGAAGGCGACGCGGTTCCGGCCTGAACCCGGGCGGGGAAGTTGTGCCTGTCACCGAAGGTTGGGGTCCGCAGCATCCTGCTGGATACCATCTGCCCGGCGGGCCCGTACTCGCTCACCTGGGTGGTGATGAACACCTCATCCCCCCGGCCGTCGCTGCGGAACGGATCTTCGGCGGTGACGTTGATCGCCTTGAACCCCTCCAG
>DATBJC010000102.1:0-8996 GCA_036556625.1 Gemmatimonadales bacterium | reverse complement strand
TCCAATGGGGGGCTCGGCACCGAGAGCAACACCTGGGAAGTGTACGGGACAGTGGGGCTCGACGTGCCGCTCGCGCCGTCGCTGGCTCTCTACTACGACTTCGACAAGATCAAGGGCGCCTACCTCGAAGGCGCCGTCTCCCATTCGGTGCCGCTGGGAGAGTCCCACACGCTGGACCTCGGCGCGGCGGCGGGGCTGAGTTTGGGGCAGGAAGTGAATCCTGAGGATGAATCATTCAACTTCTTCGAGGACGGATTCACCCACCTCGACTTCTCCGCCGGCGTGCCTCTGACCGCGGGCATCTTCTCCATCACCCCGGTGCTGCACTTCCAGATCAGCGGGGACGACTTCACCAAGTTCACCTCGCCGACGGACGAGAGCGACGTGAAGCTCTGGGGGGGTGTGTCGATCGGCTGGTCCAACGCGGTGGAGGAAGAAGAGGCGCCGCCGGACGCCGCGGCAGAATAGTCCGGCGAAATCTCTCCTGGTGAGGCTCAGCGCCGGGATGAAGCCCCGGCGCTCTCGAGGAACTCCGCCACCTTTCCGATATCGGCGAAGAACTCCAGACGTGCTTCGGCCCGGGCCTCATCCGGTGCGCGAAGCACCGATGACGGGTGCACGGTGGCGATCACCGGTCCGGCCCACTCGGAGCGGACCAGCTCCCCCCGGTGCTGGGTCACCCGGAACCGGTTCCCCAGCAACGCCTGCGCCGCCGTGCTCCCCAATGCGACCACCACCCTCGGGTGGAGCAGCCGTAGCTCCTCCTGGAGCCACGGCGTGCAGGCCCGGACCTCCGCCGGACTTGGCTTCTTGTGGAGCCTTCGCTTGATCAGCTCATTGCGGACGAACTTGAAGTGCTTGACGGCGTTGGTGACATAGACGATGTCGCGGTCGATCCCCGCCGATTCCAGCGCCTCATCGAACAGCCTGCCCGCGGGGCCGACGAACGGACGGCCCACCTTGTCCTCCTGATCGCCCGGTTGTTCGCCGACGAAGACCGCCTCCGCGTCCGGCGATCCATCACCGAACACCGTCTGGGTCGCATTGAGCCAGAGATCGCAGCCGCGGCATCCGGCCGCGGCGTTGCGGAGCTTGGGCAGTGTGGGCCGGGGAGGAATGAAGTCGGCCGCGGACCCGGTGGAGGTCGGAGTGTGGGCCATGGGGGACACGTTGGCCCGGCGTCCTGACTGATGTGGTGACGGGGGTCACGCAGTGTCACCACTCACCTTGCCCGGGCCACCTCCCGGAGCGTGTCCTCGAGCCGCGTGAGCATCTCGCCCAGCAGCTCCATCGGAATGCCCAGCGCCGGCTCGATCCGGATGGTGCGCGCCTTGGAGTAGGTCCCCGCCACCAGCACACCTCGCTTGAACAGTCCGGCGGCGCAGCGGAATCCGGTCTCGTCGGTGGGGAACTCCATCCCGATCAGGAGTCCCTTGCCGTGAACGTCGCTGAGCACCTGGGGGTATCTGGCGCGCAGGCTGCCCAGCTCCCGGAGCAGGAACTCACCCTTGGCCGCGGCCTGGCCGGGGAGATCCTCTTCCAGCGTCACCTGGATGGCCGCGATGCCGGCCGCGCAGGCCATCGGGTTGCCGCCGAATGTGGTGGAGTGGATGATGGGGTTGGGAATCAGGACTTCCCAGATCTCGGGTGTCGCGATGAAGGCGGAAAGCGGCATGACCCCGCCACCGATGGACTTGCCCAGGCACATGATGTCGGGCACCGTGCCGGTGTGGTCCACGCCCCAGAGGGCGCCCGTCCGGCCCATGCCCGTCTGGATCTCGTCCGCGATGAGCAAGGCGCCATGCGCGGTGCACAGCTCGCGGGCCCGGGGGAGGTAATCCTCGGGCGGCACGACGCCGCCGGCTTCGCCCTGGACCGGCTCCACCACGAATCCGGCCACCGGTGTGCCCACCTGGGCCGCCTTGGCGAGCTCCGCCTCCAGCGCTTCGGCCTCGCCGTAGGGAACGAAGCGGACGTCCTGCAGCCCTCCGACGAAGGGCTCGCGGAACGAGGCCTTGCCCATGAGCGAGAGCGAGCCCATGGATTTGCCATGGAACCCGCCGAGGGTGGAGATGAAGAGATTCCGGCGGGTGTAGAGCCGGGCCAGCTTGATGGCCCCTTCGATCGCGTCGGTGCCGTTGTTGATGAAGAAGGCATTGGCCAGCTCCCCGGGCGTGACCATCGCGAGGAGCCGCGCCAGCCCGGCGCGCCAGGGTTCCAGCAGCTCCTGGCTGTTGAGCGCCATGCGCTCCATCTGGCGGCGCACGGCCTGCAGAATCCTGGGATGATTCACACCCGCGCTGAAAATGCCGTACCCGCCGAGACAATCGATATACTCCCGGCCCAGCAGATCCTTCAGAACGGAGCCCTGGCCCGACCATTCCAGCGCCGCGAACTGCCCGGCCTCGGTGACCGATTTCCGGTAGCCGATGAATCCACGGTTCACGTGCCGCTCGTACGCCTCCACCGTCTCCTCGATGAACGCGCGCTTCTCGTCGAGCGAGAGCGCCTTCCCCTCGATCAGCTCGAGATAGCGCCGGCCGACGGCGAGGACTTCGTCGTTGGCGTGCCGGGTCACGCCGACTTGATCTCGGCCCAGATCTGGTCCCAGATCGCCGTGTCGCGGCCCAGGTCCACCTGGTACTCCAGCCGCTCGAGCTCCTCCTCGCTGGGGTAGGGGATCGGATTCTTGAGCAACTTGGCCGCCGTGGCGTTCGGCGTGCCGTATCCGGTGGCGTTGGACAGCGCCGCGCCGACCTCCGGTCGCAGGATGTAGTTCATCCACTCGTGCGCGGCCCGCTTGTTCGGCGCGCTCTTCGGCACGCACATCGAGTCGCCCCAGATGGTGCACCCCTCCTTGGGAACCACGTAGTCGAGGTTCGGCTGCTCGGCTTTGGCCTGGGTGGTATCGCCGTTCCAGAGCTGAGAAATCCACACGTCACCGGAGATGAGCTGTGCCTTGACCGGGGCCGAGACGTACCCTTTGAGCTGCCTCTTGGCCTGGATCGCGTCGGCCTTGGCCTTGGTCAGCTGCTGCGGATCGGTGGAGTTGAGCGAATGGCCGCGGTAGCGGAGAAAGGCCCCGATCACCTCCCGTGCGTCGTCCATCATCGTCATCCGGTCGCGGAACCGGGTGTTGTGGAACACGGCCCAGCTGTCCACCGGCAGCTTCACCTTGTCGGTCCGGTAGGCGATGCCGGTGGTGCCCCACTGCCAGGGCACTGTATGGGTGCTGCCCGGATCCGACGGCAGGTTCTGGAAGATCGGTGAGACGTTTCCCCAGTTGGTGAGATACTTCTTGTTGAGCGGCATGATGAGATCGGTGGCCACCAGCACCGGTATGATGTAGCCCGATGGCACGATGATGTCGTAGCCGGTGGCCCCCGCCTGGAGCTTGGCCAGCATCTCCTCGTTGCTCTCGTAGGTCTCGTAGGTCACCTTCACCCCGAACTCCGTTTCGAAGTTCGGGATGGTGTCGTCGGCGATGTAGTCCGACCAGTTGTAGATGTGGAGCCCTTTCTCGATCGGCCCCAGGCCACCGTCCGCCTGTCCGGCCGTGCCGTCGCCGCCCTCTCCTCCTCGGTCACCACCGCAGGCGGAGAGCAGCGCACCGATCGCGCTCACGCTGAAGCCGAGGGCCATCGCGCGCCGGACGAAGTCGCGGCGGGATATCCCTCCGCGCTCCAGCCGGGCAAGCAGCCGTTCGAGTTCCTTGCGTGTGCTCATGTGGGCTCCTCGTGAGTCGGGATGTCCTGCGTGCGGCGATCAACCCAGCCAATCTCTCATCCGGTAGTATGCCCCGACCACGGGCAGGAACCAGGGCTTCCCGCCATAGAGCGGAATGGGGGGAGGGTGGTCGCCGGTGAGCGCGGGCACCGCTCGCCGTCCTGCGAGCACATCACCCATTCGGGCGCCCAGCCAGGTGGCGAGCGCGACGCCGTGCCCCGCGTACCCCAGGGCGTAGTGGAGTCCGTCCAGCCGACCGGCGTGGGGCATGCGATCGCGACTCACGCAGATGTTTCCCTTCCAGGCGTACTCCACCGGGGCCGTCCCCAGCTGGGGGAACACCCGGCGCATCGCCCTCGCCATGATGCGGGCGCTCCGCTCGACGCCGATCGGCGTGAAAGAGGCGCGTCCGCCGAAGACCAGACGCCCGTCGGGCGAGAGCCGAAAATAGTGCAGCAGGTTCCAGGTGTCGCTCATCACCCGACCCTTCGGCAGGATCACGCGCGCCAGGGACGGCTCCAGCGGCGCCGTCGCGATCACGTAACTGCCGACCGGCACCACCCTCCGGCGAAGTCCGGGAAAGGCGGCATCGGTGTAGCCGTTGGTCGCCACCAGCACCTGCCCGGCCGACAGCGATCCACGCGAGGTCATCAGCAGCATCCGCCCGGCCGCCCGGACTACGCCCAGTACCTCGACTTGCTCGACGATCGTCGCCCCGGCCCGCCGCGCTGCCCGGGCCAGGCCGGCACAGTACCGCGCCGGGTGCAGCCCGCCGGCCGCCGGATCCAACAGCCCCCCGTGGTAGGCCGTCGAGCCGATCTCCTCCTGGAGCTCGCCCGGGCTGAGCAGGGTTGTCTCCTGCCCGAAGCTCTGGCTGAGCAGCCGCTGGGTTCGCTCCAGCTCCCGAAAGTGGGCCGGCCGCCCCGCCAGCACTACCGTCCCACACCTGGTGTACGCGCAGTCGATCGCCTCCTCGGCGATGATTCGCTCCAGCAGGTCCAGGGCTTCCAGCGACGCGGCGAAAAGGGCCCGGGAGCGCTCCAGGCCATATCGTCGCCGCAGCTGCTCCACTCCCACCTTGAAGCCGGGGAGGACGAACCCGCCGTTTCGTCCGCTGGCACCCCACCCCACCCGGTGCCGCTCCAGCACGGTGACCGCGAGGCCGTGCCGCGCCAGCGCTCTCGCTGCGGAGAGTCCGGTGTACCCTGCGCCCACCACTGCCACATCGGTGGTACCCGGCAAGCCGGTCGCTGGGAACTCGGATGACTCGGGCTCGGTCCAGAGGCACCGGTCAATCACTACCGGGACTCTGGAGAGCCGGCGACGGCCTCACCCAGCGCTTCTCCCATGACGTCGAGCCCCTCGTCCAGCACTCCGGTCTCGATGGTGAGCGGAGCGAGGACGCGTACCACGTTCCCGTAGGTACCGGCGGAGAGCAGGATGAGGCCCCGGCGCAGCGCGGCGGCCAGGAGTCGGCCGGTGAGCGCCTTGTCCGGGGTGCGCGAGCGAGGATCGGTCACCAGCTCCATCGCGACCATCGCGCCGAGCCCGCGGACATCGCCGATGCAGGGATAGCACTCGGCCCAGCTCCGGAACCTCGTAGAGATGCGCTCGCCCGCCGCGCGGGCCCGCTCCGGAATTCGCTCCCGCTCCATCGCATCCAGCACTGCCAGCGCGGCGGCACAGGCCAGGGGATTGCCGCCGTAAGTGCCGCCCAGCCCGCCCACCTGCGCCGCGTCCATGACGTCGGCCCGGCCGGTCACCGCGGCCAGCGGCAGCCCGCCGGCGAGCGACTTGGCGGTGATGATCACGTCGGGAACCAGCCCGTAGTGCTCGCAGGCGAACATCGCGCCGGTCCGGCCGAATCCCGTCTGGATCTCGTCCGCCACGAACAGGATGCCGTGCCCCCGGGCAAACGCGGCCAGCGCCTGGACGTATTCGGCCGGCGCCGGCACGAAGCCTCCCTCGCCCAGCTCCAGCTCCATCACGATGGCCGCCACCGACGCGGGATCCACCAACCCGGCAAACAGCCGCTCGAAGTACACCGGATCCGCCATACAGCACCGTCCCACCGTCCCGCTGTCCCGCCGTCCCGCCGATTCGCAGCGATAGCAGTACGGATACGGAATCCGATACACCTCCGGCGCGAAGGGGCCGAACCCCTTCTTGTAGGGCATCACCTTCGAGGTGAGCGCCATCGCCAGGTTGGTCCGGCCGTGGAACCCGTGCTCGAAGCAGACGATTGCCTGCCGGCCGGTGAAGGCCCGAGCCACCTTCACGGCGTTCTCCACCGCCTCGGCTCCGCTGTTCACCATGAAGGTGCGCTTCTCGTGGCTGCCGGGCGTGATCCGATTGAGTCGCTCCGCCAGCGCGACGTAGGGCTCGTAGGTCGAGACCGGGAAGCAGACATGGGCGAATCGGTCCAGTTGGGTCCGCACCGCTTCGACCACACCGGGATGGCGATGTCCGGTGTTCACCACTCCGATGCCGCCGCCGAAGTCGATGAGCCGATTGCCGTCGGCATCGGTGACCACCGCGCCCTCCGCGTGGACGATCGCGATGGAGGTCACGGCCGGGATGCCTCGCGGCACGGCTGCCGCGCGGCGCGCCAGCAGCGCGCGGCTCTCTGGGCCCGGGATCTCGGTGCGGATCTGAATGACGCCTGGCATCGTCGTCTTGGGCGATCTCAGGGCACGCCGGGGTCGGTCGGACCGAAGGTCATTCCGGTGTGGTAGGCGACGAACGACCAGATGTCGGCCGATTCGGCGATCGCACGATCGAGCGGACGATACCCGTGGCTCCCCTGGGTCTCCACCCGAAGGAGCACCGGCCTGGTGCAGCTCGGTGCCGCCGCCTGGGCCTGCTGCAATGCGGCGGTGAACTTGAACGAGTGGCTCGGCACGACTCGGTCGTCGTGATCGGCGGTGGTCACCAGGGTAGCCGGGTAGCAGTGGCCGGGCTGAATGTTGTGCAGCGGTGAGTAGGCCCGCAGATACTCGAACGCCTTGCGGTCGGTGGCCATCCCGTATTCGGCGGCCCAGGCTTCGCCGCCGGTGAACTCGTGATAGCGGAGCATGTCCATCACGCCCACCCTGGGCACCGCGACCGCGAAGAGCTCCGGGCGCTGGGTCATGGCCGCTCCCACCAGGAGCCCGCCGTTGGATCCGCCGTTGATAGCCAACCTCCTCGGCGAGGTGTACTTCTCACGCACCAGATACTCCGCCGCCGAGATGAAGTCGTCGAACACGTTCTGTTTCCGCTCGAACATGCCGGCGCGATGCCAGGCTTCTCCGTACTCGCCACCTCCGCGGATGTTCGCCACGGCATAGATGCCGCCCTGCTCGATCCACGCGATGACGGAAGGGCTGAAGAACGGCGTGATGCTGGCGGAAAATCCGCCGTATGCGTACAGCAGCGTCGGATTTTCCCCATTCCGGGGAATCCCGCGACGGAGGGTGACGAACAGCGGCACCCGAGTGCCGTCCCGGCTGGTGTAGAACAGACGCCGGGTCTCGAAGCGTGCGGGATCGAAGGTGAGCCGTGGCGGGTCGAACGGGCGGCTCCGGTCGGTCCCGGCGTCGTAGAGGAACACGGTGCTCGGTTGGAGCGGAGAGGTATAGCTGTAGAGCAGCTCGGGACGGTCGAACCGGCCCACCAGTCCGCTGGCGCTGCCGAGGCCCGGCATGGCCACTTCGCGCTGGAGCTTCCCGTCCAGCCCGTGCAGCCGGACCACGGAGGCGACGTCCTGGAGCGCCAGGAGGGCCAGCTTGCCGGCCACCAGCGATGCCCCCTCGATCGGGAGGTCGCTCTCCGGAATGACGGTCACCCAGTCACCGGCTCCTCGGCTTGCCGGCGCAACCGAGACGATGCGGCGGTTGGGAGCGTCCTTGTCGGTCTGGAGGTAGAGCCGGCCATCCACCACACCCAGGGGCCAGTAGTTCGCATCGTGGCCGGTCGCGATCGGACGGAGCGGGGCGCCGATGTCGGGACGCCGCGGATCGCCCAGGTCCGCCAGGTAGAGCTCGTTCTTGTCAGTGCCCTTGGCGGTGCTCACGAAGAGATAGCGCCCGCTCTCGTCGGTGCCTCCGAAGACGAACCAGGTGGGATGGTCGGGGCGCTCGTAGATCTTCCGGTCGCGCGACTGCGGCGTGCCGAGACGGTGGTAGTAGAGGGTGTGATGCTCCAGCTTCGCCTTGAGCTGCTGTCCCGGGGGCGGCTCGGGATACCGCGAGTAGTAAAAGCCCTTCCCATCCCGGGTCCACGATGCCCCGGTGAACCGCGCCCAGCGGACCGTGTCCGCCGTACCGGCGCGGGTGGCGAGATCCCGCACCAGGAAGGTGGTCCAGTCGGCGCCGCCTTCGCTCAGTCCATACACCGCCAGGCGCCCGTCGGGAGAGGGCACGAAGGTGGACAATCGTACCGAGCCGTCCGGCGAGATCGTGTTGGGATCGAGCACCACCTGCTCGGGGCCGTCCAATGCCGGCCGGGCATACCACACATCCTGGCGCTGGAGCCCTGAGTTCTTGGTGTAGAACCAGCGGCCGCCTTCCCAGAAGGGCACGCCGGTGCGGGCGTAGTCGTAGAGCCGGGTGATCCGCTGCTCCAGCGCCCGGCGTCCGGGCAGCGCCGCCAGGTACGGCAGCGTCACCGTGTTCTGCGCCTTCACCCAGGCCGCCGCGTCGGCGCCGTCGATAGCCTCGAGCCAGCGATAGGGGTCGGGGACCGCCTTGCCGTGGTAGACGGTCACACTGTCCACCGTGCGAGTGGGGGGATAGTGGATCGGCGGTGACTGCTGCGCGGCGATACCGGGGGGCGCCACCAGCGCGGAGGCCAGGGTGGCCCGGAGCCAGCGCGCGCGAGCGGGGGACATCGGCACCTCGCAGGATCGGCAGGCGAGCGAACAGTGGGTGGACGGCGTGAGCGCGCTCTAGCGTAGTGCTGGGCGAGGGGAGCGTCAACGGCTTCACGGCGCCCCGTGCTGCACCGGCCTGCAGGGACGAATAATTATGCAATAAAACTGCATATGAGCGGGGATCTTACCGGATCACATCAAGTTAGGCCATGCACCAGCTCGGAGGCCCGCCGGCGGGAACTCCCCCGAATGGCCCCCGGGGCTGGACAGCCGATGGGGGGCGAGCGCTATGATGCCTATGCGTCGGCCCCACCGGGGCGGTCGTGTTTGCATCCTCCGACCAAGCGGAGGGTCCACTCCTCGCAGCTGACGATCTCCTTGAGCTGCGAGCCCCTATATGCGGGGGGGGCGAGGAGGC
>DATBJC010000101.1:0-38319 GCA_036556625.1 Gemmatimonadales bacterium | reverse complement strand
GGCGACCCCCAGGACCTCAAGTTCCAGGGGGAGGAGACCTGGGTGGAGGTGGGCGAGGGCACCATCATCCGGGAGTACAGCACCATCAATCGGGGCACCTCGGCCACCTATCGCACGGTGGTCGGCGCCCATTGTTTCATCATGACCTACGTACATCTGGCCCACGACTGCCAGGTGGGCGATTACGTGACGATCGCCAACGGCACCCAGTGCGCGGGACACGTCACCATCCACGATCGGGCCGTGCTCAGCGGTCTCAACGCCATCCATCAGTTCGTGACCATCGGGACCTACGCCTTCGTCGGCGGGGGCTCGCGGGTCAATCAGGACATTCCGCCCTACGTGAAAGCGGTGGGGAATCCGATGGAGCTGTACGGCCTCAATTCCATCGGGCTCCAGCGCGCCGGATTCTCCGGGGAAACCATCTCCGCCCTCAAGCGGGCGTACCGGCTCTTCTTCAACTCCGACCTCAATCTCTCCCAGGCGCTCGAGCGGGCCCGCGCCGACCTCCCGCCGCTGCCCGAGGTGGAGCGATTCCTCGACTTCGTCGAGTCGTCCGAGCGGGGCGTACCGGCGTGAAGCCGGGCCTGCCGATCGGCGTGATCGGGGTAGGGGCGCTCGGCCGGCACCACGCCCGCCACCTCGCGCAGCTTGATGGGGCAAGGCTGGTGGGGGTCACCGACATCGACAGGGAACGGGCCCAGGCCGTCGCGGACGAGCTCGGCACCGAAGCCTGTGACCTCGAGACGCTGCTCGCCCGGGTGAAAGCGGTGACCATCGCCGTCCCGACTCCGGTCCATGCCGAGGTGGGCCTTCGCGCGCTTCACTCCGGCATTCCGGTCCTGATGGAGAAGCCGCTCGCCGCCACGCTGACCGAGGCGGACCGGCTGATCGTGGCGGCGGCCAAGCGCGGCGTGCAGCTCCAGGTCGGACACATCGAGCGCTACAACCGCGCGATCCGCGCGGCGGAGCCGTACCTCGACGGGCCCCGCTACATCGAGAGTCAGCGGCTCGCGCCGTTCCAGCCGCGGGGCACCGACGTGGCCGTGGTGCTGGACCTGATGATCCACGACCTCGACCTGGTGCTTCACCTCACCGGCGGGGCCGAAGCCACCGAGGTGCGGGCCTCCGGGCTCTCGGTCCTCTCCTCCCATCTCGACATGGCCAACGCTCGGGTGGAGTTCGCCAACGGAACGGTGGCCCTGGCCACCGCTTCGCGGGTCTCGCGGGAGCGGATCCGCCGCCTGCGGCTCTTCCAGCCCAACGGATACCTGTCGCTCGATCTGGCGACCGGGGGCGGAGAGTTCATGCGGCTGCGGAGCGACTGGCGCCCCGGCACCGGGACCCAGCTCTCCGACGTGGTCGAGCGCCTGGTGCTCCAGGCTCCGGAGGCGGACGCGCTGCGCCTCGAGCTCCAGAGCTTCGTGCACGCGGTGCGAGGGGACCGGGAGGTCGTGATAGGCGGCGTCGAAGGTCGGGCGGCGCTGGCGCTGGCGCTCCGCGTGGCGGCCGTGGTGCAGACCGCCCCGCTCGCCGCACCCGCGGCGGGATGATCGCCCGGGCCGCACCGCGCATCTTCGTGTCCGCGGGTGAGCCGTCCGGCGACCTCCACGGTGCGGGCGTAGTGCGCGCGCTCCGGGAGCGCTACCCGGACGCGGCGATCGAGGCGCTGGGCGGCCCGAGGATGGCGCACGCGGGAGCGGCGGTGCGCTATCCGATGGAGGGGCTCGCCGCGTTCGGCGTGGTGGAGATCGTGAGCAAGCTGGGCGCCCACTGGCGGCTGCTTCGCTCCCTCCGGCGGGACTTCCGCGCCGGCCGCTACGACCTGGTCATCCTGATCGATTACCCCGGGTTCCATCTCCGGGTCGCCGAAGCCGCGCGGGCGGCGGGGACCAAGGTCCTGTACTACATCGCCCCTCAGCTCTGGGCTTGGCGCCCGGAACGGGCCCGCAGGCTGGCCGCCGCCGTGGATCGGCTCGCCGTCGTGCTTCCCTTCGAACAGCCGTTCTTTGGCGGTCTCGGCCTCCGGAGCGAGTATGTAGGCCACCCACTGGTGGACCGGACTCCAGCTCCCTCGCGGGCGGCGGCTCGTGAGAGCCTGGGCATCGCGCCCGGAAGCAGAGTCTTAGGGCTGTTCCCCGGGAGTCGAAGCCAGGAGATCCGCCGCCTCTGGGTACCGTTCCGCGACGCCGCGGCGCGGCTGCTGCACGAGTCACGCTGCGATCGAGTCATCGTGGCGGGCACCGAGTGGGGGAATTACCCGCAGCCGGGCGCCGCGGAGATCGTCCGGGGCGATCCATCGCGGCTGCTGGCGGCGGCCGATGCGGCCTTGGTGAAATCCGGTACTACCACGCTGGAGGCCGCGCTGACCGGGACACCGATGGTGGTGGCGTACAAGGTCCATCCGCTCACCTATCGGTTTTTCCAGCGGGTCCGCACCGTGGAATGGGTGAGCCTGGTGAACCTCGTGGCCGGCCGCGAGGTCGTCCCCGAGCTGCTCCAGGACCGTGCCGAGGCCGCTCCCCTCGCGGATGCGCTGCGGCCGCTGCTCGATCCCCGTGACCCTCGGACCGCGGCCCAGCACGAGGGCTTCGCGCTGGTGCGCCGGCGGCTGGGTGAGCCGGGCGCCACCACGCGGGTGGTCGCCCTCGCGGGCGAGCTCCTCGGGGCGTGAAGCTCAAGGTCCCGCCGGGTGCCGCTCGGGCCGTCGCCGCGCCCACCATGCGGCTGCTGGCGAGCTCGTGGCGGATGCGTACCGAGCACGAGGAGCGCTGGCGGCCGCTGTACCAGGGCCGGATCCCGCACGTCTTCCTCCTGTGGCACGAGGTGCTGCTGCCGCTGCTGTGGCACCACCGTCGCCAGGATATCGCCATCGTGGTGAGCGAGAATCGCGATGGACAGTATCTGGCCGACTTCGCGATCGCCCTCGGTTACCGGGCGGTGCGGGGCTCGAGCTCGCGTGGCGCCGCCCGGGCCCTGTTGGGCGCGGTCCGGGAGCTCCAGGCTGGTCGGGCGGTGGCGTTCACGCCGGATGGGCCGCGGGGTCCCCGACGGGAGCTCAAGCTGGGCGTAGTGGCCGCCGCGCAGCGCGGGGGGGGCGTGATCGTTCCGATCCACGCCCGGGCCGAGCGGGCGTGGCGGTTAGATTCGTGGGACCGATTTCTCATTCCCCAGCCCGGCGCCCGGGTCACCGTCGTCTACGGACGGCCGTTCCAGGTGGAGCCGGGTGACGGGGGGCTCGCCAAGGGGATGACGGAGGCCGGTGTGAGGCTGGCGGAGATCGTGGAGGCGGTCGGGTGACCCGGCGGGGCGATTCTCACCGGGTGATGCGCTGGCTGTGGACCAGTGGGCGGCCGGACGCGCGCCTCGCGCGCCTGGCGCTGCTGCCTGCCTCGGGGCTCTGGCGCGGCGCCATGGCGGTGCGGGGATTGGCCTACCGGCGAGGCTGGCTTGCGGTGCACGACCTTCCCCTGCCGTCGGTCGCGGTCGGTAATCTCACGGTCGGCGGATCGGGCAAGACCCCGATCGCCATCTGGATCGCACGGCACTACATGGCCGGCGGCCTGATTCCCGGGATCCTGCTTCGAGGCTACGGCAGCGACGAGATGCTGGTTCACCAGCACGACGTGCCCCGAGCGGTGGTGATTGCCGATCCGGACCGGGCGGCCGGCGCCGAGCGAGCGCTGGCCAATGGCGCGCAGGTGCTGGTGCTGGACGACGCGTATCAGCGGCTGGACGTGCGCCGTGACCTCAACCTCCTGGTCATGAGTGCCGAAACCACCCGGGCGGTCCGCTGGGCGTTGCCGGCCGGTCCCTGGAGGGAGAGCTGGAAGGCGCTCGATCGAGCCGACGCGGTGATCGTCACTCGCAAGCGGGCCACGCCTGAAGCCGCCCATGCGCTGGCGCAGGAAATCGAGGCCAGGGTGCAGGGGCCGGTCGCCATCGCCCACCTGGGACTGCGGTCGCTCGAAGGGCTGGTGAGCGGTACCAAGGCGCCGGCCCACGCGCTCTCGGGAAAACGGGTCGTGGCGGCTTCCGGCATCGCGGATCCCGATGCCTTCGTGGCCCAGGTCAAAGGGACCGGAGCCGCGGTGCAGGTGGCGACCTGGAAGGACCACCACGAGTACCGCGACGAGGACGTCGCCTGGCTGGCGCACGCCGCCCGGCGCGCCGATCACGTCGTCATCACCCAGAAGGACGCGGTCAAGCTGCGGGACCGCTGGCCGGCCGCCGTGCCCGAGCCGCTGGTAGCGGTGCTCGACCTCGAGTGGGAGGAAGGCGGCCAACGGATCGAGGCCGCGCTGGACGCCGTCGTCACGCCCGTGGAACGGCTGTAAACCACCTTGGAGCCCAACCCGGACAACCCACGCCTATGACCACTGTGTCACGCTCGAGTCAAGACGTCATCCGTCCCGACAAGGACCGCGCCCTGCTGGCCGAGGAGAACCCGTTCGAGGCGATGATGTCGCGCTTCGACTACGCGGCCCAGCGACTGAGCCTCGATCCCGGTCTCTACAAGGTCCTGCGCGCCCCTGAGAAGCAGATCATCGTCTCAGTCCCGATCGTACGCGACAACGGAGACGTGGACGTCTACGCCGGCTATCGGGTGCTCTATAACACCTCGCGAGGCCCCGCCAAAGGCGGCATCCGCTTCGACACCGCGGTCACGCTGGACGAGGTGAAGGCCCTGGCCGCGTGGATGACCTGGAAGTGCGCGGTGGTCAACATCCCCTTCGGCGGCGCCAAGGGCGGCGTGGTGTGCGACCCGTTCCAGCTTTCCAACGGCGAGCTGGAACGGATCACCCGCCGCTATACCTCCGCGATCATCGAGACCCTCGGCCCCGACTCCGACGTGCCCGCCCCCGACGTCAATACCAACGAGCGGGTCATGGCATGGATCATGGATACCTATTCCATGCACAAGCGGCACACGGTGACGGCGGTAGTCACCGGCAAACCGGTGGAGATGGGTGGCTCGCTGGGCCGCCGGGAGGCGACCGGGCGCGGGTGTATGCTGGTGACCCGCGAGGCGCTGAAGCGGTTGCGCATGCCCATCCAGGGCACCCGGGTGGCGATCCAAGGCTTCGGCAACGTCGGCTCGGTGGCCGCCCAGCTGATGGAGAACCTGGGACTGAGCGTGGTCGCGGTGAGCGACAAGTCGGGCGGCATCTACAATCCGAAGGGCCTCAGGATCCGAGACGTGCTCCAGCATTCCCGCCAGCGCCGCTTCCTCGCCGATTACAAGGACGCCGATCATATCAGCAACGACGATCTGCTGACGCTCGACTGCGAGGTGCTGGTACCCGCCGCGATGGAGAACGTCATCACCAGCCACAACGCCGCGGCCATCAAGGCAAGGATCATCTGCGAGGGGGCGAATGGGCCGACCACGGCCGGCGCGGACAAGATCCTGGAACAGAACGGCGTGTTCGTGATTCCCGACATTCTCGCCAACGCAGGCGGGGTCACGGTGAGCTACTTCGAGTGGGTGCAGGATCGCGGCGGCTATTTCTGGGACGAGGACACGGTCAACAACCGGCTCGAGCGCATCATGGTGGAGTCGTTCGAGGAAGTGGCCGGCATGGCGGGGCGCCACGGGATCAACCTCCGGATCGGAGCCTACATGCTGGCGATCGAGCGGGTGGCGGCGGTGCACCGGTTGCGGGGGATGTACGCCTGAGCCATGGAGCTGGTCATCCTCGGCGTCGGCCGTCTGCGTCCTGCCTATCGGGAGGCCTGCGACGACTACCTGCGCCGGCTGAGCCGATACGGCAAGGCGAAAGAGCTGGAGATCCGGGAGGCGAGCCGGGCGCCGACGGTGGACGCACAGCGGGAGGAGGAGGCCTCCCGATTGCTCGAGCGAGTGCCTGCAGGCGCCACGGTGGTGGCCCTCGATCGGGAGGGATCGTCCTGGACCAGCGAGGAACTCGCCCGGCGGTTGGAGGGTTGGAGGGTAGCGGCCCGTCCGCTCGTGTGCGTCCTCGGAGGCTCCCACGGGCTGGCGCCCCGGCTGCTCGGTTCGGCCGCGGTACGCTGGAGCCTGGGGCCGCTCACACTGCCGCACGAATTGGCCCGGGTGGTCCTGGTGGAGCAGCTCTATCGGGCGTTCACCATCATTCGGGGCGAGCGGTACCACAAGTGAGCTAATGGCTGAATGGTTCGAGGAATGGTTCGGTGAGGAGTACCTCGAGCTCTATCCCCACCGGGACCAGGCCGAGGCGGACCGAGCTGTCGCGCTGCTGGCCCGAGCGACCGGGCTGCGACCCGGCTGGCGGGTCCTCGACGTTGCCTGCGGCGCGGGGCGGCACGCGCGGGCGTTCCGGGCTCTGGGAACCCGCTGTATCGGCCTGGATCTGTCGCCCACCTTGCTTCGGGTTGCCCGCCAAATCACCGACGCGCCGCTGGTGCGGGCGGACATGCGCCGACTCCCGATCCGGCCCCGCAGCATGGACCTGACCGTCAGCCTGTTCACCAGCTTCGGCTATTTCGAGCGCGACGCCGAGCATGTCCAGGCGCTGCGCGAGATGGTCGACACCCTTCGACCAGGCGGATGGTTCGTGATCGATTTCCTGAACGCTTCCGAGGTCCGGAGCCGGCTGATTCCCCGTGAGAAAGTGGCGGTGCGCGGCGGCGAGGTGACGGTGATCCGCTCGGTCTCTCCCGACGGCTGCTACGTCTGTAAGACCATCAAGACGCCGACCGGTCGGAAGTTCGTGGAGCGGGTACGGCTGTTCGAGCCCGCCGATATCGCCGCCATGCTGAGTCGCTCAGGCGTGGACATTCGGCACCGGTTCGGTGACTACGACGAGACGCCGCTCTCCTCGGGCTCGCCTCGCACCATCCTGGCCGGCGTGGTCGCATGACCTTTCGATTCGTGCCTACGCCTCTCGAGGCCTCTCTGGTCCTCCCGCCGATCCGGGAGGGCGGCTTCGATCCTTCCCTCGAGCCCGCCTTCGTCCCCTCGGCCGCGCGCGACGCCTCGCTGAGTCGGCTCCGGGAGCCCGGCGCGCTCGCGGTCACCAGCGGTCAACAGCCAGGTCTCTTCACCGGCCCGCTGTACACCGTGCACAAGGCGCTCTCTACCGCTGCCCTGGCACGGGTGCTCGAACGGCAATTGGGACGCGCCGTGGTGCCGATCTTCTGGATTGCCGGCGACGACCATGACTTCGCCGAGGCGAGTCAAGCGTCATGGCTGGCGGCGGACGGCAGCCTCGCCTCGGCCGGGCTGCCGCCTCGACCTCCCGATGCCCCGCTCACGCCGATGTACCGGCAGCCGCTGGGCCCGGAGGTTGTCACCGCGCTGGAGGCGCTGGGCGCCAGCCTCCCCGAGACCGAGTTCCGTGATGAGACGTTCGCCTGGCTGGCTCGGCACTACCGGCCTGAAGCGACGGTCGCCGGTGCCTTCGCGGGAGCCATGGCTGAGCTGCTCGGCCCCGCGGGGGTCGTCTGCTTCGACAGCACGCACCCGGCGGTGAAGCGGCGGGCAGCGCCGCTGGTGCTGCGGGCACTGGAACGGGCAGCCCAGATCGATGCCGATCTCGAGCGTCAGGCGGAGACGCTGGGGGAAACCGCCAGGACCTCCGGCGTGGTGCTGGGAGATGGGGCGGCACTGGTGATGCTCGAGGGAGGTCAGGGCCGTGATCGGCTGGTGGCGGCGGACGGCACGTTCGCCACCCGGCGAGGGAGGGAGCGATTCGACCTGGCGGCGCTCGGCCGCATCGCGGAAACCGAGCCGACCCGTCTCTCGCCCAACGTGCTTCTGCGTCCGGTGATCGAGAGCGCGCTCCTCCCCACGGTCGCATACCTCGGCGGCCCGGCGGAGCTTCGATATCTGGCGTTGACCCCGCCGGTCTATCGGCGCCTCGGCATCACGCCGCAGCAGGCGCTGCCACGGTGGTCCGGCGTGCTGGTGGAGCCGAGGGTGGACCGCGTGCTGGAAAAGTTCGGCATCCAGGTGGCAGACCTGCTCGGTCCCCCCGGCGCACTGGAGTCCAGGTTGGTGCGTTCCCAGCTGCCGCCGGAGGCCCTGGCGGCGCTCGCGTCCATCCGCTCGGCGGTCGATGCGGGCTATGATGCGCTGGAGCGCAGCGCGGCTGAGGTCGATCCCACCCTGGTCCGGCCGGTTCAGAGTGCGCGACACCAGGCGGTTTCGGGGACTCAGGAAGTCGAGAAGAAGCTGGTGCACCACCTCAAGCGCCGGCAGGAAACCGAGCTGAGTCAGATCGCCCGGGCCCGGACCGCCGTGCAGCCGGGCGGCAAGCCGCAGGAGCGGGTCCTGACGGTGGCCCCGTTCCTGGCCCGCTACGGGCCGGCGCTCCTCACCGACCTGGCCGAGGCCATCGAGACCTGGTATGCCGGTGCCCTTGAAGGGGCCTCGGCGCCGTCTTAGACTCGACCCATGTCGGTGATCGCCCTTATCCTCCTCGTCGCCTTGCTCATTCCCATCATGGGCATCGTCGTGGATTCGCCGATCGGGCGCGCGCTCGCCCGCCGGCTCGAGGGCCCCCAGGGCGTGCCTCCCGGCCTCGACGATCTCGCCAAGAAGGTGGATCTGCTCGAGGCCGAGGTGGACGATCTGACCCGCAGCGTGCAGGCGCTCCAGGACGAGAACGCCTTTCTCCAGCGCCTGCTGGGCGACGCCACGACCCGCTCGACTCTTCCACGGCCGCCCGCCTGACCACCGCCGAGGGCCGCGCACCCCGGCCGGCCGTCATGGTCGCGGCGGGGATCCTGCTGAGCCGGATCATCGGCCTGGTCCGCAATCGAGTCTTCGCGCATTACTTCGGCACCTCCGACGCGGCCGACGCCTTCAACGCCGCGTTCCGAATTCCCAACTTCCTGCAGAACCTCTTCGGAGAAGGCGTTCTCTCCGCCTCCTTCATTCCGGTATACGCGCGGCTCAGGGCGCACGATCGAGCGCGCGACGCTGCGGCCACGGCTGCCGCTGTGGCGGCATTGCTCGGCCTTACGGTGTCGCTGCTGGTGCTGGCGGGTACCCTGCTGGCACCGTGGCTCATCGAGCTGATCGCGCCGGGCTTCGAAGGCGAGAAGCGGGCGGCAACCACGCGGCTGGTCCGAATCCTGTTTCCCGGCGCGGGCCTGCTGGTGCTGTCGGCGTGGTGTCTCGGCGTGCTCAACAGCCACCGGCGCTTCTTTCTGCCGTACGTGGCCCCCGTGGTGTGGAACCTCGCGATCATCGTCGCCCTGGTCGGCTCCGGCAACGGCACGGGTCAATACGCTCTGGCCGAGATCGCCGCCTGGGGCTCGGTGGTCGGCAGTCTGCTCCAGTTCGGGGTGCAGCTTCCGTCGGTGCTCGGCCTGCTCGGCGGCCTTCGCCCGGGCCCGCTGCTCGCCGAGCCGGTGCGAACGGTGATCCACAATTTCGGTCCGGTCTTCGTGGGCCGGGGCGTGGTTCAGATCAGCGCCTACGTGGATACCCTGCTGGCGAGCCTGCTGCCCACCGGCGCGGTAGCCGCCGTCTCGTACGCCCAGGTGCTGTACACGCTACCGGTGAGTCTCTTCGGTATGTCGGTGTCCGCCGCCGAGCTGCCCGAAATGTCCAGCGCCACCGGGACGGCTGCCGAGCGCGCCACATACCTGCGGGGCAGGCTGGAGGCGGGCCTTCGGCAGATCGCGTTCTTCGTGGTTCCCTCGGCGGCGGCATTCGTCGCCTTGGGCGATGTGGTGGCCGGCGCGCTGTATCAGTCGGGCGAGTTCACTCGGGAGATGACCCTGTATGTGTGGGGCATTCTGGCGGCTGCGTCGCTCGGACTCCTGCCGTCCACGCTGGGTCGGCTCTACTCTTCGGCCTTCTACGCGCTGCACGACACCCGCACGCCGCTGCGCATCGCGCTGGTCCGGGTGTCGCTCGGAATCCTCCTCGGGTATGGCCTGGCCCTGCATCTGCCGCAACTCTTCGGCGTGGGCCCGCGCTGGGGAGCGGCCGGCATCACGCTCGCCTCGGCACTGGCCGCAGGCGTGGAGTACCTGCTGCTCCGGCGGTCGCTCGGCAAGCGAATCGGAGTGACCCGCCTGGCGTGGGATGTCCTGGGCCGGACCTGGGCGGCGACCGTCCTCGCGGCGGGAATGGCGCTGCTGTTACGCGTGCTGCTCCCGCCGCTGCATCCGATTCCGGCGGCGGTGCTGGTTCTGGGCGCATTCGGTGCGGTGTACCTCGGCACCGGAGCGCTATTGGGCTTGCCGCAGGCCCGGAGACTGTTGCGATTAGGGTGATCCGACGCTTCACAGCCTCAATGAGGCAAGGAGTGGCGGGCCTTCGAACGACCTCCAGCCAGCCGTACTAGTCGGCACCCTCCGTTAACTTTCCCCTGGTATGACAACGCCCCGCTTTCCCGACCAGCTCCAGCGGAAACTCGATACTCTGGCCGAGGGCCCCGGCGTGTATCTGTGGAAAGACGCCGGGGGCGACGTGCTCTATGTCGGCAAGGCCAAGCGGCTTCGGAGCCGGGTGCGGAGCTATTTCGCGACGGATTTTGCCACCAGCCCGCGGAACCAGCTGCTCCAGCGTCTCATCGCCGATGTGGAGACGATCGTCGTGCCGAGCGAGGCGCAATCGCTCCTGCTCGAGAACAACCTCATCAAGGAGTACCGGCCCCGCTTCAACGTCCGGCTGAAAGACGACAAGAGCTATCCCTCCATCGCGGTCACGGTGACGGAACCGTTTCCCCGGGTGCTCGTCACCCGGCGGCGGAACATTCCCGGTGCACGCTACTTCGGCCCTTACACCGACGTCGGACAGCTGCGCCGCACGCTGGCGATCATCCGCCGGCTCTACACCGTGCGCAGCTGCCATGACGTGCTGCCCGAAGAGCGGCGCGAGCGTCCCTGTCTGGATTACCACATAGGTCGCTGCCAGGCGCCGTGCGTCGGTTGGCAGAGCGAGGAAGACTACCGGCGCATGGTGGAGGATGTGCTCCAGTTCCTGGAGGGGAAGACCGGTGACCTGCGCGCACGTGTGCGGGAGGCGATGCTCGCCGCCAGCGAGAGCGAGAACTTCGAGCGGGCGCGGGAACTGAGAGACGCGCTCCGGTGGCTGGAGAAGCTGGAGGAGCCGGTTGCGGTCGAAGTCATGGGGACTGGGGACGCGGACGCGATCGGCTACGCCCGGGACGGCGACGATGCCGCCGCCGTGCTCATCCGGGTGCGGGAGGGGCGCGTGGTGGGCCGGGAGCATCGCTTTCTGGAGGGACTGGAAGAAGAAGCGGATCCGGCGATCCTGAGTGCGTTCCTGGTTCGCTACTACGTGCCGGCGGAAGACAGAGCCCGGCGGGTGGTGCTGCCGTTTCCCCCGGACGACTGGGACGCCATCCGGGAGCTGCTCCCGGAGTCGGCGTGGATCGTGCCGCAACGGGGAATGGCCCAGCGCTGGCTGGAGCTGGCGGACCATAATGCCCGGCACCTGCTGGAGAGCCTGCGGATCGAGTCGTTCGAGACCGAGGAGCGGGCCGAGGATCCGGTGTATGCACTAGGTCGCGACCTGGGATTGAGCGCGGTTCCCCGCAGCCTGGTATGCATCGACATCTCCCACAATCAGGGGAAGGACACGGTGGGCTCACTGGTGTGGTTCGAGGCCGGCCGCCCCCGTAAGAGCGAATACCGCAAGTTCCGCATTCAGGGTTTCGGCCAGCAGGACGACTTCGCCGCGATTCAGGAGGTTCTCACCCGGTATCTGACCCGGCGGCGAGACGAGCAGCT
Organism: Gemmatimonadales bacterium; assembly: GCA_036556625.1. GTDB lineage: Bacteria > Gemmatimonadota > Gemmatimonadetes > Gemmatimonadales > GWC2-71-9 > CAVVWJ01. The sequence continues at coordinate 26,604 of DATBJC010000101.1, read as the reverse complement.
TCCCTTGCCGGATCTGTTTCTCATCGATGGCGGCAAGGGCCAGCTGAACGCCGCGCTGGAAGCGGCGGAGAAGTTGGGATTCGACGGCCTCCAGTTCGCCAGCTTGGCGAAGCGGGAGGAGGAGGTGTTCCTGCCGGGCCGGCCCGACTGTCTGCGGCTCTCAAGGCGCAGCCCATCGCTCCGGCTGCTCCAGCGGATTCGAGACGAAGCACACCGGTTCGGGCTGGCCTATAACCGGAAGCGGCGCACCCAGCGCACCATCACCTCCGAGCTGCTCAATATTCCGGGCGTCGGTCCTCGCCGTCGCCGACTGCTCCTGGAGCGGTTCGGGAGTCTGGCCGGGGTACGATCCGCCTCGGTGTCCGAGCTCGCCACCGTTCCGGGATTTTCCACCCGCCTGGCGCAGCGCGTGCTCGAGCACCTCCAGACCAGGGCCTGACGTGCCGGAGCTGCCCGACGTGGTGGTCTATCTGGAGGCCCTCGAGCGCCGCATCCTCGGCCGACGGGTCACCGGTGTCCGGCTGGTGAGTCCGTTCGTGCTGCGCACGGTAGAGCCACCCATCTCGGCACTCGTCGGCCGGCGGGTGGTCAGCCTCCGCCGGATGGGAAAGCGACTCGTCTGGGGATTTGAGGGCGACCTCTTCCTGGTCATCCATCTCATGATCGCCGGCCGGCTCCGCTGGGGCGCCCCGGGCGCCAAAGCCCCCGGCAAGATCGGGCTCGCCGCCTTCGACTTCGAAGACGGCACTCTGCTTCTGACCGAAGCGGGCTCCAAGCGGCGTGCGTCGCTGCATCTGGTGGCGGGCACCGCGGCGCTGGCGCACTTCGAGCGCGGAGGGCTCGAGCCGCTGGACGCGACCGGCGCGGAATTCGCCGCACGACTTCGGCTGGAGAGTCACACCCTCAAGCGTGCCCTGACCGATCCGCGCCTGTTCAGCGGCATCGGCAATGCCTATTCCGACGAGATCCTGCACCGGGCGCGCCTCTCGCCGCTCCGGCTCACCAGCCGCCTCGCCGACGACGAAACGGCTCGATTGTTCGATGCCACGCGCGCCGTCCTGCTGGAGTGGACCCAGCGCCTGCGGCGGGAAGCAGGCGAAGGATTTCCGGAGAAAGTCACCGCCTTCCGAACCGGGATGGCGGTGCACGGTCGCTATGGCCAGCCGTGCCCCGAGTGCGGCACGCCGATCCAGCGGATCCGCTACGCCGAGAACGAGACCAACTACTGCCCGGTGTGCCAGACCGAGGGTCGGTTGCTGGCTGACCGGGGGCTGTCCCGCCTGCTGCGGGAGGATTGGCCGCGCAGTCTGGAGGAGCTGGAGGAGCGGCTCAAGTCCTGACCGGCGGCCAGGTTCGTCGCTGCTCCCAGTCGGGAATTGCCTGAGAACGCGGTTCCGGCCATATTTATAAGTCTATGTCAGATGGACGCTTTGCCATCCTGGACCCGGCGGCGGGCATCAGCGGCGACATGCTGCTGGGCGCTCTTGTGGCCGCTGGCGCGCCGGTGGCATGGCTGCGGGGCTTGCCCCAGCGCCTGGGCCTCAACGTCACTGTTGACGTCGAGCAGGTAGACCGCTGCGGCATACAGGCGACCAAGGTCAACGTCAGGCTCGCGGACGGCAGGCAAGAGCCGCCCAGCGAACTCATCCACCAGCCGCACTCCCATCCCCACTCCCACGATCATCACCACCCGCCCCATCGCCACGTCGGCGAGCTGATCGAAATTCTCGAGCGAGCGCCCTTGTCGGACTGGGTGCGTGAGCGCGCCGTGCAAGCGTTCCGGCTCCTGGGCGACGCCGAGGGCCGGATCCATGGGATGCCCGCGGAGCAAGTGGCGCTGCACGAGGTCGGGGCGATGGACGCGCTGGTCGACGTCGTCGGCGCCATCGAGGGCTTCGAGCAACTCGGCATCGACCGGATCTATCATCGGCCGGTTGCCGTGGGCAGCGGCTGGGTGCGTGCATCCCACGGTGTGATCCCGGTCCCTGCGCCGGCTACTGCCGTGCTGCTCGAAGGCATCGAGATCACCATGGGTGGCCCGGTGGTCGGTGAAGCGACGACCCCCACCGGGGCGGTGCTGCTCCGCGTCCTCTCCTCGGGGTCTCCTCCCGCTCGCTGGCGAGTGTCGAGCGCGGGTGCCTGGGGTGCCGGCGGTCGCGATCCGGAAGAGTATCCCAACGCGCTTCGTCTCATTCTGGCGGAGCCGGCGGCGGAAGCGGGCGAGGTGGTGGTGCTTTCCACCGATCTCGATGATCTGAGTCCGGAGTATCTCGAGCCGCTGCGGGAGGCGCTGGTCAGCGCGGGCGCGCTGGACGTGCAGATGTGGGCTACCCAGATGAAGAAGGGTCGCATTGGCTTCCGGGTGGAGGCAGTGGTGCCCCCCGGAGAGGCCGATCGGGTGTCCCAGGCCCTCATCCGCCACAGCACCACGGCGGGCGTGCGGCGCCAGGCGGTGGAGCGCTATACGCTGGCGCGGCGGGAGCTCGAAGTGGACACCGGTGAGGGAATCAACGTGCGCGTCAAGGTTTTGGATGCACCGGACGGTCCGCGCGTGAAGCCGGAATACGATGACATTGCGGCGGTTGCCCGGCGGACCGGTCGCCCCGCGCACGAGGTGGCAAGGGACTTGCACCAGCGGGCGCTCCGCTTGGTGAGCTCCGACCATGCCGCCAAGGCCGTGACCCCGAACAAGGAGTCGTGACGAGTGAAAGCGATGATCGCGTCGGCCATGCTGCTGCTCCCTCTCGCCGCCACGGCTGCTGAGGCCCAGCAGCGCGTCCTGAGCGACCGGGTGGCCAAGGCCATGCCGACCACGTATCGGGCTCCCGACTGCGGCTTGAAGTCGGGTCACTTCAAGGTTTCCAGCGGCGCCACCTATCTGAAGACCGGAATCGAGACCGAGGTGCCGGATAATCAGACGCGCGCGCTGGACAGCGGCGAACAGGTGTTGCTGGAGGCGATGCGGGAGAATGGCCAGGGCAACAATCCCGCGGCCTGGTATTATCTGGGCCGAATCTATCTGCAGCGGGGCGACATCTACGGCGCCGACAGTGCACTGGCCCGCACCGAAAAGCTTGCGCCGAAGTGTGCCACCGACATCGACCTGTACCGGCGCAACGCTTGGGTGGCGCTGATCAAGAGCGGCAACGGATTCGAAGAACAGAAGAATCTCGACTCCGCGCTCGTGCTCTACCGTCAGGCCGGCATGATCTTCCGGAAGTCTCCCATTCCGTACTACCAGGCGGCCTCGCTCTTCAACGAGCAGGGCGCGGTGGACAGCGCGGGCGTCTATTTCGGGCGGGCCGTCGCCGCCGGCGCCGGCGTCACCGACACCACCGAGCAGAAGATCCGGAACCGCTCGGCCTTCAACCACGGCGCGGTGCTGCTCAACAGCAAGAAGTACCCCGAAGCGGCAGCGGCCTTCGAGCAGTATCTCAAGTGGGTGCCGAACGACATCGAGGCCAAGCGCGGTCTGGCCGCGGCTTATCGCGGCGCGGGCCAGGCGGACAAGGCCCAGGCGTTGGAGAAGGAGATCGTCGCGGCCGGCGGAACGGTGGCGCCGAGCGGCCCAGCGGGAGCCGGCGCCGGCAGCGCGGACCTCATGAACGTCGGCGTCAATCTCTACAACGACAAGAAGTACGCCGAAGCGGCGGAAGCGTTCGCCAAGGTGGCCGAGGCAGAGCCCTATAACAGGGAAGCACTGTATAACCTGACCAACAGCTATTTCGCCATGAAGGACGGGCCCAAGCTGCTGGCGTCGGCCCAGCGCCTGGTGGCGATCGAGCCCCTGAACGAGAACTCGCTCAAGCTGATGGGCGAAGGCTATAAGCAGGCCAGTAAGGTCGATTCGGCAGTGAAAGTGGCCGAGCGGGTGCTGGCGCTCCCGGTGGACATCAAGGTGGACGACTTCACCAGCAAGGGAAACAGCGCGACGCTCACGGCCACGGCGACCGGACGACAGGCGCAGACACCGGCCGGCAAGCCGATTCCCCCGGCGCCGATAACGCTGTCCGTGGAGTTCCTCGACGCCAAGGGCACGGTGGTGGGCAGTCAGGACGTGCAGGTTCCCGCGCTGGCGGCCGGGAAGTCGCAGCAGCTCCAGGCGTCGGGGCAGGGCAACGGCATCGCAGCGTGGCGGTACCAGCGGAAATAGTCGCCAGGAGACCATCATATGGCGGGAGTACAGGTCAACGGCGGTCTGACGACTACACGCGCGCCCTTCATCGAGCAGGCGCAGGCCGAAGGCCGGCTGTATATCCACCAGCCGTACGAGCTGTACTCCGAAGCCAACCACGACGCATGGCGGCGTCTCTTCACCCGGATGGAAGACCGCTGGCGCCGCTATGCCAATCCTCGGTTCCTCCAGGGCATCGACAGCCTCTGTCTGGATCCCAACCGGGTGCCCAGGCTGGAGGACGTCAATCGATTTCTCAGCCCGCTCACCGGATTCCAGGCCAAGCCGGTGAGCGGGTACGTGCCATCCTTCCTTTTCTTCGATTGTCTCAGGAACCGCGAGTTTCCCACCACCATCACCATCCGGGACGGCGCCACGCTGGATTATCTGCCCGAGCCGGACATCTTCCACGACATCGCCGGGCATGTTCCGATGCACACCGACCGGGCCTTCGCGGACACGCTGGTGCGCTTCGGCGACTGCGCCCACACCGCGGCGGAGATCGCGGCCGGAATCAAGGATGAGGACGAGAAGATCCGGCGGGTCACCAGCATCTTCAAGGCGCTGGCGCGGTTCTTCTGGTTCACCATCGAGTTCGGGTTGATGCGGGGGGACGGCGGCCTCAAGGTGTACGGCAGCGGGCTGCTCAGCTCCTACGGCGAGATCGCGCATTCGATCGATTCGCCGGAGGTGCAGCGCTATCCGATCCAGCTCGAGTGGGTCATCAACCAGTACTTCGAGATCGACCACTACCAGCCGCTGCTGTTCATCGTGGACTCGTTCGATCATCTGTTCGAGCTGGTCGGCGAGCTGGAGCGCTGGATGCGGGAGGGTCGATTGAGCAACGTATCGCCGGGCGAGCCGGCGGTGAGTGAGCCGGATCTCAGGAGCTTTCTGGAGGCTTCTCTGGGCAAGTGATCGCGCTTGACTCTCCCGAGGCGCGATCTCAAATTTGGGTCGATCCGCGGGCGTAATTCAGTGGTAGAATGCCAGCTTCCCAAGCTGGACGTCGCCGGTTCGAGTCCGGTCGCCCGCTCTCTGGAAGCTACTCGCCTGACGTGACTTCGGTCGCGTCGGGCTTTTTCGTGTTTGGGTCCTCCGCCCGTGGTAAGCCGCTACCTCCCCTTGCCCGGTCATCTCAGCGCGGTTGGTCTCAAGCGTCACGGCGGGTCGGTTTGGGCCGGCCTCACCCGGGCTGCAGCCAGTGAGCGCCCCGGCCACCAGCACCCTGAGGGCGCGGCGTCAGCGCTGCGAGCGTGAAAAACCCTGACTGCCCGGGGGACCTGTGGAGGACCGTCGCGTCATGCGCCCTTCTGCCTCAGCGAGTTGCTCACGCCTCCGCATGTCTCTCCATCACGGAAGCTCCACTCCCGGCAGAGCGCAGGTGCGAAGGAAATCGACATGACAGGGCACCTCGACGGCGATCCCTGATTCGGCGTGAAGCACCACATTGCCGCCGGCCGGCCGAGGCTCGATCGTCGCTACCCGGTCGAACCCGGCCGGCACCCGTGCCACGCCCTGGACGTACGGAATGGACAGCCGTCCCTCCGCATCCGGAGCGAGGCAGGTGCGAATGCCACGCTCACTGAGCACATTCGGCCGGCACGAGGCCGCGAGGCCCACGTGAAAAAAGCCGGTGATGTCCTCCACGCCCAGCACGTTGACGTGGCGACCGTTCCACGGCGCAAAATGCCGCCCGCCATTGGAGAACCAAAGCAGCGTCGACGCCAGCTGCTGCGGATTGCGCAGGGCAAACCACACGAACCGCTGCTCGGGATAGGTGACGGCCGACCAGCCGAGCGTCACGGTAGAATTGGTACACAGGATCGCGAAGTCCTCGAATCCGCGGCGCGCCGGGTATCGGGACAGGTCGGTCGTCGAGCCGTCGATGGCTGGTACGGCCCGGAGATCCGTGATTTCCACACCCGGCTTCAGCCACGAATGGCCTCGGTGCTCCGGGCGCGCCGTCGGCTCGGTCCAGGTACAGGCGTACGCGAGCCGGCTGAACGACAGGCGGCCGGCCCCCTCGATGTCGGGAAAGGCGAGCGTCGCGTGATGTCCGGGATTGATCGGCCCGGTCAGTCCCCGCAAGTCGTGCCGCTGATACACCACGGAGTGATCGGCCACGAGCGCAGTCGTGGCCTCACAGCGGCCGCCCTGTAGCGGCAGCTCGACGCCCAGTCGCAGCCAGCAGCCCCCATCCGTCTCGCCCCGGGCGATGCCGCGCCAGCGTCTATTGGCAGTTTCGCCGTGCGGCGGCAGCTGCCGTCCGGCGTGAGGCTCCGCGTTTTCCCCAAACGCCGAGCAGAACCAGTCACCGCGCAGACTGACGAGCATCGGAGGGGTGCCCGGCGGCACCGGCTCCTCTGCCCACGGGGCGATGGCGTACGGTCGGATCGGCACGGCGTCGGCCGAAAAGAACGTCACGGGTCCCAGCATGCCGCCCGTAGCCGTTATCGCCAGCTCCACCGAGCGCGTCCGGAGCAGGAACGAATCCTGTCCCTGAATTCGGGCCATCGGCCAGTGCGTCATGCTCGTAAAGCTCGGCACCTGTCTGAGTCGACGTCGTCCTCATTCCGTCAAACAGCGGATCTCGAAGCGCCGCTCAAGACCGAGACTCTCCTGCAGCCGGCCGACCCCATCGGAGGCGCCGGCGCCCTGCAGACAGGCCGTCGCGGCGCAGACTCCATACTGCAGTGCCGTCTCCATCGGCGCGTTCTCGTGCAAAGCTAAGAGCACGCCCGCGCCGAACGCATCGCCCGCGCCCACGGTGCTGACGATCTGCGTCGGCGGCACCCGCAGGCTGCCTCGAACATGAAACGACCCGTCCCGGCCCAGCGCCGCGGCTCCCTCGGGAAAGTGGATGATCACCCAGCCCCGCACGCCCGCTTCCAGCAGCCGCTGCGCCGCCAGGTGGACCGCCCCCACCTCGATGCCCGTCTCTCCTCGGACACTCAGGCCTGTGGTCCGCTCCAGCTCAAAGTCGTTCAACAAGCAGTAGTCGACATGGGGCAGCGCGGGCCAGACGACCTGCACGAACCGCTCACTGTCCTCGCTCACCACATCGATGCTGGTGCTGAACCCGTTCGCCCGAGCCCGCGCCAGCGTCCGGGCCGCCGCCGTCCCGAAGTCTCCGTCGGGCTGATCGAGCCGATCGAGGAGCAGCAGATACCCGAGGTGAAAGTGCCGCGCCCGACTGGCCGCAAAATCAAAATGCTCATCGTCCAGCAGGGCATTCGCCCCCCGCTGGTGAAAGAACGTCCGCCGTCCCGTGTCGCGGACCGTCATTACATCCGTGTAGGAGGTTGCCACCCCGGGACGGACGCGCACCTGCCTGGCGTCTATCCCGTGGGTGCGGCATTGACCGACGATCCACTCGCCCTCGGCATCGGCCCCGATCAGCCCGATGCCGGCCAGCGGAAACCGGGCGCCGAGCTTCGCCAGATCGACCAGGAGATTGAAGGGGCTCCCCCCGTTGCCGACCGACTCGGCCAGGATGTTGGCCAATGCCTCCTCGCGCGGATAGGTGTCGACGACCTTCAGCCGGTCGACGATCCAGTTCCCCCCGGCGAGAATGCCAGCGCGCGAGTCCATGTCAGGCCTCGCTCACCAACCGCGCGATGGCCGGTTCGTCCTCCTCGATGCCTGGGTAGCGGCCAATCGCGGGGTTCACAAAAAAGTTGTCACGGCGATCGTCGTTCGCGGTGGACACTTCGCCGATGATGCACTCCTCGCTGACCGGCTGAAACTCGTGATACACCCCGGGCACCAATGTGACCCGGGAGCCCGCCTCCAGTTCCAGCACCGCGCCTGACGTGACCTCGATCGGTTCGGCATTCACCGGCAGCCTGAAGCGTTGCCCCCCTGTCTCGTCGGGGGGTCCGGCCCAGGCCCGCACGGCGAGCCGGCCCCAGCGGCAGATGATGTCCTCCTTTTTCCGGCGATGACAATGGGCCGGCGTCGTCATCCCGCGTTGCGCGTACATGAGCTTCTCGCAGTACTCGGGTTCCTCCGCGAGGTTCACCAGGACCAGGCCGGACTCCCGCCACGCGCCGAGTCCAAAATCGGTAACGTCCCAGCGCGGCTTGGGCGGGAGCGCCCACCCGTGGGCCCGGTAACACCGCTCGGCGGCCCGAATCAGCTGGTTGATCTCGCTGCGTTTCATGGATCAGTCGAGCTCGACGGCGCGCTTCTCGGCCTGGGACTGCAATGCGGCGGCGAACAGCTCGTGGCTCCGCACCGCCTCGTCCGGGGTGACGCAGCCGAAGCGGTCGCCGAGGATCCCGGCCCGCTCAGCCAGCAATGCCGCCCACATCTGGAGGATGCAATCGGGGAACCCGGGCTCGAAGATTCCGCCGGTGATGGTCGGGAACGGCCCCTGAAATCCCAGGTCGGTCCGCTGCCAGCTCTGCTCCTTCCCGCGCTGAAAGGTCCACAAGGTCTTCGGCTCCTTGGTGCTGTACTTGACCCCCCCATCCGTCCCGAGAATTTCGATGAACCAGGAGTTGGTTTCGCCGGGCGCCAGCCGCTTCAGCTCCAGCCGCATCGGCACGTCGGCGCCGTCGATCGCCACATCAGTGTACAGCATGGCGTTGTCCCAGGTATCGCAGGACACCCGGCCGCCCTTCCCGTCGGGGCGCTCGGGATAAATCTTCTGCAGCTGCGCGTAGACCCGCCGGGGGTGCCAGCCGAGCCGGAAGGGGATGTGCACCGCGTGCATGCCCAGATCGCCCATCACCCCGATTTCGCCACAGGTCGGTACTTGCCGCTTCCAGTTGGCCGGCTTGGTCGGATCCAGATCGCTGCTGTGATGAAAGCCGGACCGAATCTCCAGCAACTTGCCGAGGCTCCCGGCCCGCGCGAGCAGATAGGCGCGCTGCGCCCCGGGGAAAAAAGGGAACTCCGAGCTGCAGCGCACGAACCGGCCCGAGCGCTGGGCCGCCTGGAGCACCGTCCGCGCAGCGCGTAGATCAATGCCAAACGGCTTCTCAGCGAACAGGTCCTTGCCGGCCCGGAGCACATCGAGATAGATCGCCTCGTGCAGATGGTGCGGCAGCGCGACGTACACCAGATCCACGTCGGGGGACTCCAGGAGCACGCGGTGATCCGCCGTGACGAGTTTCACGCCGGGCACCTGCCGGAACCAGTCCCGCTGTGGCTCGGCCACGTCGCAGACCGCCACCAGCTCCGCCCGCATCGGATAGTGATCGAGAACGAACCACCGGCTCAAGGCACTGGCGACTTCCCGGCCCATCAAACCGCCGCCAATGATGCCGATCCTGACGCCCGTGGTCATGGAATGCGCTCTTTGAGAAACGCAGCCGCCTGCTTCGCCGTCGCCCCGTCATGGACGATGGCGAGCAGCGCCCGGGTCATGCCGGGAGGATTCTGATGTTGAATGACGTTGCGGCCATAGACGATGCCGGCCGCGCCCTGCTGCATGAGCGCCTCCGTGCGCTGCAGGACCTCCTCGTCCGCCGCTTTGCCGCCGCCCCGCACCAGCACCGGAATGCGTCCGGCGATTTCAATGACCCGGTGGTACTCGCTCAGGTCATCCGTGGGGTCGGCTTTGATGATATCCGCCCCTAGCTCGACGGCCTGGCGGACCAGCGGCAGAATCTTGCGCACGTCACCGTCCACCATGTAGCCGCCGGCCTGCTCGTTCGACCGAAAGACCAGGGGCTCGATCATCAACGGCACGGCATACCGGTCGCAGTCGGGTTTGATCCGGAGGATATTCTCGATGCATTGGTCGGCCACCTCAGGCTGGTCGGGGATCGCAAACAGATTCACGACCACAGAGGCGGCATCGAGGCGCAGCGCCTGCTCCAACGGCGCGCGGATCATGCGACTGAAGAGCCGCCGGGGCAGCTCCTTCCCGTACACATTGGCCACATCGGTGCGCAGGACGAGCGCAGGCTTCTGGCGCCCGGGCAGCGTCTGGAGCAGCGGCGCCTGACCCACGGTGAGCTGAATCGCATCCGGCGCCGCCGCTACCAGTGTGGCCACCGCCTGCTCGAGATTTTCGATCCCGGCCAGGAAGGCATATTCATTGAAGAAGCCGTGGTCGATGGCGACATCGAAACAGCGACGCGACTTCGGATGAAAGAGGCGATTCAACCGCGCGGTTTTCATGGATCCTCAGGGAAATGTGAGTTCACGAACGGTCGCTCACGTGCACCCCACATGCAAGGCACCGGGACCCGGGGAGCATCAGCGCGATCTGGAAGCGGTCTGGGGGTAATCAAGGCCAGGCGGAGCTCCGGCTGACTCGCGCTGGGAGGCTCCACTCGGCAGCACGGCGGGCGCAATCGCAGGAGAGCCTCGACTAGATTTCGCGAGTGATCTCGCCGACCATCCCTTCCGATACCGACCAGCTCGAGCGCGTTCTCCACGATCGGTTCGGTCTTTCCAGCTTTCGCGCCGGCCAACGGGAGGCGGCGCTGGCCGTGCTCCAGGGCCGAGATCTCGTCGCGGTGATGCCGACCGGGGCAGGGAAGTCCCTGTGCTTCCAGCTCCCCGCGCTGCTGCTGGAAGGTCCCACCGTCGTGGTCTCCCCGCTCATCGCCCTGATGAAAGACCAGGTGGATGCCCTGCGCACGCGGGGAGTGCCCGCGGCGGCGCTGCATTCCGGCATGGCCCTCGCGGAGCGGCAATCGGCGGAGAACGCCCTGGCCGGGGGCCATCTCAAGCTGATCTATGTCGCGCCCGAGCGGCTGGGCCACCCCGCGTTCCGCGCCGCATTGGCTCAGGCCGCGCCCGCCCGTTTGGTGGTGGACGAGGCACACTGCATCAGCCAGTGGGGCCACGACTTCAGGCCGGATTACCGCCGGTTGGCCCGCTTCCGGGCCGAGCTCGGCGTTCCCGCCGCCGCCTTTACCGCCACCGCCACGCCAGAAGTACGCACCGATATCGCCGAGCAGCTCGGCCTGCGCACGCCGGTCGAGCTGGTGACCGGGTTCGAGCGGTTCAACCTCACGCTGGCGGTTGAGCGTTGCCGGAGCAGGGAGGACAAGCTCGGCGTGTTCGAGCGTCTGGTGGGTGAGATCGGTGTGCCGGGTATCGTCTACGCCGCCACCCGGAAGTCGGTGGACCTGTGGGCCGGGATGCTCGGAGACCTGGGGCTCCGCACCGGCCGGTATCACGCGGGCCTGAGCGACGACGAGCGCAATCGCGCGCAGGACGACTTTCTGGCCGGCCGGGTGGAGGTCATAGTGGCGACCAACGCCTTCGGCATGGGGGTAGACAAGGCGGATATCAGGTTCGTCGTTCACGCCGAGCTGCCTGGCAGCGTCGAGGCCTACTATCAGGAAGTGGGCCGGGCGGGCCGCGACGGCCTGCCTTCCCGCTGCACGCTCCTGTTCTCGCCGGCCGACGTGCGCACCCAGGAATTCTTCCTGGCAGGCGCCAATCCCGCGGAGACGGTATTCCGAAGCGTATGGCGTCAGCTGGGACAGGGATCCAGCGACGAGGAGATCGAGCAGCGATTCGGCGGTGACAGCTCGGCCGCCATGGCCGCCACGACGGCCGCCCGGTTGCTGCGGCGCGCGGCCGAGAGTGCGGGAGTGGGGCTGGGCGAGGGCGTACCGCCGGTGGACATGGAGAGCCGTGCGCTCAAAGCGCGGCGGGACCGCGAGCGGCTGGATACGATGGTCCGCTACGCCTTCTCCCGGGGATGTCGCACCCGATTCATCTACGACTATTTCGCCGGTGGCGCCCGGCGCGGTGCGGCACCGAGGTGCGGCGTGTGCGATGTCTGTCTCGGCTGGCGCCGCGGCAACGGGAGGGCCCTCGACGATCAGGAGCTGCTGCAGGTCCGGATTGCGTTGTCCGGCGTGGGCCGACTGTCCGGCCGATTCGGCGTCGAGCGAGTGGCCCAGATGCTGGTGGGCAGCAAGGTTCGGGAGGTCCTCGACCGTGGGCTGGATCGGATTCCCACTTACGGAAAGTTGTCCGGTGTCGCGATCAGTCAGGTGAAGGATCTGCTCGGCGTGCTGGCCGACGCGGGACTGCTCGAGCGGCAGGGCATCGAAGGTGGGCGGCCCGGCGCGTTCGTGCTGGCACTCACGCCGGAGGGCAGGGCAGTGGCTCGCGGCGAGGTGCGACCGGAGCTCGACTGGCCGGTCTCCCCCGCGCCCACCCGCCGCCGGGCCCGGTCGTCGCCGCCTTCACCAGACCCCGCCCAGACCGGCGAGGTCGATCCCGAGCTCCTCGCTCGGCTGAAGGCCTGGCGCACGGAAGAGGCCCGGCGCAGGAGCCTCCCGCCCTACGTCATCCTTCACGATCGCACCCTGGTGGCCATCGCCGCTGCCCGTCCGGCCGACGCGGCCGGGCTCGCCCGAATCAAGGGCATCGGCCCAGCCAAGCTCGACGCCTACGCCGACGCGCTGCTCAAGCTGATGAGCTAGCCACACCGTGCGGGGCTGCCACCTCCACGAATTCGGTGGGCGGCGCCTCCCGCACTCCGGCCGGGGCCTCTGGCTTGAAGGTGTTCTCCCACCAGAGGCGAGCATCCTGCTGGGTCCATTCCAAGGCGCCGCACTGGGTCAAGGATTCTCCCAGGCTCACGGCGTCCGGTGGCCGGTCCGAGGGATCCTTCGCCAGGCAGCGCAGAATCAGCGTCTCCAGCTCGGCCGGCACCGGCCGCCCGAGACGGGCGGAAGGCGGCACCGGAGCGGTCTGGATGTGCTTCAGGATCAGCTGGAGTGCATTCTCTGCCTCGAAGACTATTGATCCGGTCAGCAAGAAGTACCCCACGCAGCCGAGCGCGTAGAGGTCGGCCCGAGCGTCCACCGCCTCGCCTGCCGCCATCTCCGGCGCCATGTATGCCGGCGTACCGGACATCGTCTCCGGCGACGTGAGCCGCACATCCTGGCGCACGGCACGGCCCTCCCGCTTGACGAGCCCGAAGTCGAGCACTTTCACGAAGTCATGCTCCAGGCCGACCCGCCCGATGTGCACGTTGGCCGGTTTGATGTCGCGATGGATCAGTCCACCGGCGTGGGCTTCCGCCAGCGACAAGCACGCCTGGCGAAGGATGTGCGCCACTCTCGCGCCCGGCTGTGGACCATAGCGGGCCACCAGCGTCTCCAGGTCACACCCTTCGAGCAGCTCCATCACATAATAGAGCCGGCCGTCGCGGGTGATGCCGAAGTCGTAGAGCTGAATCGTATGGGGAGATCGCAGCCCCGCGGCTGCCTCCGCTTCGCGACGGAAGCGCTCCTCGGCGATGTCGCCGGATCGATCCATGAGGGCGTGGCCGGCAATCAGCTTGATCGCCGCGGGCCGCGCGAAGAGCTGGTGCTCCGCCTTCCACACCTCCCCCATGCCGCCGGAGCCGATCCGCTCGACCAGCCGGTAGCTCCCGAGCTGGCGGGCGCGGCTCACCTTCCGACTCAGGCGCGCGATGATCTGGGAAGGGACGATGGCCAGGCAGGCACAGATGTAGTTCGGCAGGTAGGCCCACACCAGCAGGCCGAGCGGCGGCAGCTCGAGTCCGCGGGCCCGTGCAATCAGCAGCCCGACCGGATCCATCGACGCGCAGAGGAGGGACCCGATGAGCACCTTGCGCGGCGGACCCGGGACGATGGATGGGAAAATGAGGACCAGCACACAGAGCCACGACAGTCGCCCGGCCAGGGCCAGCGGATACCACTGGTTGATCACCCCGACCGCGAAGGCGATGAGGACCTCATAGCTCAGCGCGATGTCGAAGAGATGGTCCGCATCGCGGCCGACCCGGGGCGCCAGCCAATACACCGCCGCGGAGAGGAGCAGGCATGCCGCGGCCAGGATATCCGCGACTCTGAACCAGGGGACGACCTGGCCGACCGGCAGGCCCAGCAGCGGGGCCATCACGTGGTTGACGGTCAGCCCAATGACCCACAGCGAACCGATGACCAGGCACAGGCTGCGGAGCCGCCCAACGGCCTCAATGGTAAGGTCGTCAGGGAGGGATCCGCCCGTGGGCTCGCCGGTGGTCGTTGTGGTGGCGGAGCGGGGATCCAGGAACCTGGGGTCGCTCATTCTGTCGTCGGAGCCGGGTAAATGATCCAATCTCACGTCCCGGACAGGGTTTGCCAATGGAGGCAGCCACCTTGACTGCCCCCCGCACCGGTCCATCTTTCGAGCACCCAACAGCCTCGATCGCCGGAGGAGGTGGAACGTGACGGACGGCGGCCGCCGACCCCTGGCACGGATCAGCGAAGATCCAGTCGTCCGGGTCGCTGCCTACTACGTCCTGCTTGCGGCCGTTACCGCGCTGGTCTGGCAGGTCTTCCCCGGGCTCGCGTCGGTATTCTCGGCCGAGCGGCTCGATGCCATCAACACACCCAATCCCCAGGCCGATCCCCTGCTGGAAGCGCTGGGAGCCTCGGGGCCGGTCATGGCCCCGCCGGTCGCCCTCGCCGTAACCACCGCCCTCTGCATGATGGGGGCCTTCTTCCTGATGCTGCCGGTGAGCTGGGTCTACATCATGACCCGGCAGAAGAAGGGATTCCGCCAGTCGGTGGTCCAGACGCTGATCATCCTGCCGATCGTCGTCGCGGGTGTGGTGCTGCTGGTGAAGAACAGTATCGCGCTGGCGTTCAGCCTGGGCGGCATCGTCGCCGCGGTCAGCTTCCGCAACACCCTGCGCGACACCAAGGACGCGGTGTACATCTTCCTCGCCATCGGCGTGGGTCTCGCGGCCGGGGTGCAGGTCATGTCGGCCGCAGCCGTGATGTCGTTCCTGTTCAACGTCCTGGTGCTGATCTTCTGGTACACTGATTTCGGGCGGGCGCCCGCCCACCTGGAAGGCCCCCGCGCCGCGCGCCGGCTGGAGCGGTCCCTGGCGCTGGCCAATCGAACCAGTGCCTTCGTGGCGCAGATCGACCGCGAGATCCTGAAATCCATGTCGCCGGAGCAGCTCCAGGCGTTGGCCTCGCGGGCCCGCCGCCGGGTGGGTGAAGCCAGCGACGGCGCGAAATCCGACGCGCCCAAACCACCCAAGCCACCCAAGCCGCTCAATACGCTGGTCCGGGTCCAGAGTCCCGATCCCGAAGATGCGCGGCCGCAGATCGAGGCCGTGCTCAGCGCCCAGGTCAAGGAGTGGAAGTTCAACGGGACCCAGCGCGACGCCGCGGGCACCGCGGTGTTGGAATACCGAGTCCGGCTGAGAAAGAGCGTGCCCGGGCCGATCCTCACCAACGAGCTGCGAGCCCGGCTGGGACAGCGGGCCGTCGGGGTCGAGACGAGGTAATCACCGACCCGCGTGAGCGATCTTCTCGACCAGATCCAGCAAGTCCTGGGTGACCGCTACATCATCGAGCGGGAGATCGGTCGCGGGGGGATGGCCTTCGTCTTCCTCGCGCGCGACCGGCGGTATGAGCGCCAGGTGGCGATCAAGGTGCTCGATCCCGATATCGCGACGGCGGTCGGGGCCGAACGGTTCCTGCGGGAAATCCGGATCACCGCCCAGCTGCAACACCCGCACATCGTCGCCCTGCTCGACTCGGGCGAGGCCCGCAACCTGCTCTACGCGGTCATGCCCTTCGTCGAGGGCGAGTCGCTTCGCGACCGGCTGATGGCCACCGGGCGGCTTCCGCCCACCGAGGCGGTGAGCCTCGGCTGGGAAGTGGCCGACGCGCTGGACTACGCGCACCGGCGAGGCGTGGTCCACCGCGACATCAAGCCGGAGAACATCCTGGTCTCCAACGGCCACGCGCTGGTCGCGGACTTCGGCATCGCGCGCGCCATCGGACTCGCCGGCGGGGCCACGCTGACCGGGGTCGGATTCCCCATCGGCACCGCCGCGTACATGAGCCCGGAGCAGGCGACCGCGGCCTCGCCGGTGGATGGCAGAAGCGACATCTACAGTCTGGGCTGTGTGCTCTACGAGATGCTCGCCGGGCGAATGGCCTTCACCGGCCCCAGCCTCAAGAGCGTGCTCACCCAGCAGCTCACGACCGACCCGCCTCTGGTTCACATCTCCCGACCCGACATTCCTCAGAACATCACCGCCATCGTCCGGCGCTGCCTCATGAAGCAGCCCGAGGCGCGGTACCAGTCGGCGGGAGACCTCGCCGCCGATCTGCGCGGCGCGCTCAGTGAGCTTCCTCGCATCTCCACGCCGGTCCCGCGTCCGCCGGTTGCCGCCACCGAGGTGGAGGGCAGCGACGGATTGATGGCGGCGGTCGGACGCTGGATCGTGCCGGCGGCGGTGCTGGCCATCGTACTGCTGGTGGTGGTGTTCACCTACCGTCGCCGGGGAGCCGCCGAGCCGGCGGCGCGAGTCAGCGGACCGTATACCGCCTCGGTGGCGGTTCTCCCGTTCAGCAACCTCGGCGGCGGCCCCGGCAGCGAATATTTCAGCGAAGGCATCACCGACGAGATCATCAGCCGGCTGGCCCAGGTGGAGAGCCTCAAGGTCATCTCCCGCACCTCGGTCGTCGCCCTCAAGGGCAGCTCCCTGACCCTGCCCCAGATCGCGGAGACGTTGGATGTCCAGCATGTGGTGGAGGGGTCGGTGCGCCGCCAGGGGACCAAGGTTCGAGTGACGGCCGAGCTGATCGAGGCGGCCAGCGAGGACCATGTCTGGTCCGGCAGCTTCGAGGGGGATCTGGCCGACAGCTTTCGGGTGCAGGAGGAGATTGCGCGAAAGGTGAGCGGGCAATTGCTGAGCAACATCCGCGGAGTCCGGCCCATGGCCCCCAGTGCCATGCCGAGCAAGACCGCCGCGTTCGACGCGCTGCTCATGGGCCGCCATCTGCTGGAGCGCCGCTCACCGGACGCGGTGGAAGCTGCGGCGCAGGCGTTCCGGGACGCCATCCGCGCCGACTCCGGCTACGCCCCCGCGTACGCCGGCCTCTCGGCTGCCTACGTGCTGCACGTGGTCTATGGCTTCCCCGGCAGAGTGGACGCCTATGTGGCCGTGGCCAGAGCGCTGGCCCTGGCCGACCGCGCGGTGCAGCTGGACCCCGCCTTGGCGGAGGCCTACCTGGCCCGTTCCGACGCGCTGCTCGTCAGCCTGGCCCCCCACCAGGAGGTCCTGCGGACGCTCCGGGAGGCGCGCCAGCTGATGCCCGGATCGGTGGCCGTGTATCTCTCGGTGGCGCACGCACTGGAGCACATGGGACGGTGGGATGCCGCGCTCCAGCAGGCGCAGCGGGCCATCGCCCTCGACCCGCTCTCGACCGGGGTCCGCCACTCCACCATCGCGATCGCCCTCGGTGCCAGGCAGTACGACCTCGCGCTGGAAGAGGCCCAGCGCGCACGGGCGTTCGATCCCAAGGACCAGGTCGCGGAGATGCTCCAGGGCAACGCGCTGCTCCTCAAGGGAGACCCGTCGGCCTGCGTGGCTCTGGGGCTGGGACCCTGGCTCGCGACCAAGGCGATCTGCCTCCACGAGCTCGGCCGGTCTGCCGAGGCACAGGCGCTCGCGGATTCGCTGGCCGGACTGCTCAACCGAGGTGAGTACGCCATCGTGCCGCAGTTCGCCGCCATGGCGGGGTACCGGGCGTGGTTGGGCGACGCCGCCGGCTCCCTCGGGTGGCTTCAGCAGGCCGCCCGGATCTCTCCGATGCTGCACTACTGGTACCTGGAATCCGGGCTCTTCGACCGGGTTCGACGGGACACCTCGTTCGTGGCCGGCATCGCCCGACTGGAGAGCGGAATCCGTGGCCGCGTGGCGGAGGCCCGCCGCGAGCTGGGAGACCGCCTGGAATGAGCCCCACGCCTCCGGCCGAGGTGAAGTGGGATGTGGCGTCTTCCGAGCTGCTTCGCGAGTTGATCGCGTCGCCACCTCCGCTCGATCTCCGGGTGAAGGCGACCACCCAGAGCTTCCACCGCGACATCTACTACGACACGGCCGACGGCTCGCTGGCCCGGCGGGACGTGACCTGCCGATTCCGGCTGGGCGCCGACGACCGGCGGGTGCTGACCGTGGCGCTGGCCGGCTCCCGTCAGCGCTTCTCGTCGGAGGTCGCGGAGCTCGATCTCAACTCGGCGCTGCGGGGCGAGAGCGAGGCCGCGCGGCGGCTTCGCGGGCTGGTGGATCCGGCCACCCTCGAGCCCCTGGCCGAGCTGGAAGTGGAGCGGACCACCCGGCTCGTCGCCGGGAAGTGGCCCTGGAGTGGCGGCTTCGAGCTGACCTACGACGCAGTGACGGTGCGACACCAGAAGCTGTCACGGGAGTTTCGCGAGCTGAAGCTGCGACGCCGGCGGGCGGGGAAGCCCGACCTGGCTGCGGTCGCCGCCGCGATGAGACAGGTGTCCGGCACCCGCACGATCCTCGAGAGCAAGCTGGCGCGGGCCCAACGCCTGGTCGCCACCCTCGAGGGCGAGGCCCTGGCGCGCAGCCTCGGCACCGGTCGCGCCGTCACCCTGCTCGCGCTGGAGGGCGGGGCTCTGGCGTTCGAGCGCAAGGGTGACGAGCTGACGCTGCCGATCGCCGATGGGCAAGGCGAGGCCGCCTCCCGTCACCTGCTTCGCGCCACATTCGGCAGCGCGGTCGGTGACCTCGCGCTCCTGGGAACCGCGAGCGGCCGCGGTGCAGCGGGGCGGCTCCAGGAGGTCTGGGTCGCCCGGCGGCTGCGCCTGGACGGAGAGCCGGCGGATGCCATCGAGTGGCTGCCGGCCGGCGACGTGGTCTCTCGAGCCGGCTCGGTCGGGCTCCAGGACCCGGACACCCTGGCGGCACTCGCCGTGGCCATGCGATCGGATCTCTTCCGCACCAGTGAGCCTCCGGCGCGCGTGCGCGGTGCCCGAACGACCGTGGCGCCGGCGGTTCCTCCCGCCGAAGCTCATCTTCTGCTGGACGCCGATCTCAGCACGCTGGAGTTTCAGAGCCGGGTCATGGCCATGGCGGAAGACCCGGCGACCCCACTGCTCGAGCGGCTCAACTTCCTGGCCATCGTAGGCTCGAATCTCGACGAGTTCTACATGGTGAATGTCGGCGCGCTGAAGGAGAAGGAGGACGACCGCAGCGAGGCGCGGCTGGAGGCCATCGGGATCAGAGTTCGAGCGCTGCTCCAGCGCCTGGATCGGGCGCTGGCCGACTGCCTGAGCGCGCTGGGCGAGGCCGGCATTCGCCTGCGGGGCTGGCGGGAGCTCGCGCCCACCAGCCGCGCCCTTCTGGAGGCGCAGTTCCAGCGCGAGATCTTCCCGCTCCTTACCCCACGGGCGATCACGGTGAGTCCGGGGTTCCCGGTGCCGGTGATGCCACACCTCACCCTGCTCCTGGCGGTCGTGCTGCAGGACACGCGCACCGGGCCGCTGCACTTCGCCTACCTCAGGCTCCCCGAGCGACTCCCCCGGTTCCTCCCCGTTCCGGACTCGAACGACCTGATCCGGTTGGAGGACGTGGTTCGAGCCAACCTGCGGCTGGTCTATCCTGACCGGCAGATCGAAGGTGCCTGGTTGTTCCGGCTCACCCGTGCGGCAGAGCTGGATCTGTCCGATGAGGATGCGGGAGACCTGCTTCAGGCGATCGAGGAGTCGGTGGGGCGGCGGGCTCTGAATCCGATCGTGCGGGTCGAAATCGAGCACACCATGCCGCTGCCGCTCAGGGAGCGACTCCTATGGGAGCTGCGGTTCGAACGCGGCGCGGCGGCCGGCGCGGTTCGGGAGCAGGACCTGGTGGAGATCCACGGGCTGCTCGATCCGCGCTCTCTCCGAGAGCTGATGGGCGCGCCGGTGCCGGGGGGCCGGTTTCCGCCGCTGGAAGGCCGGAACCCATGGCTGGCGGAGCGCGACCTCTGGGGCATGCTCCGTCAGCGGGATGCATTGGTCTATCACCCCTACGACCGGTTCGCGGACACCACCGTGCGGTTCTTCGCCGACGCTGCCGATGATCCGGCGGTGGTGGCCATCCGCCTCACGCTGTACCGCGTGGGTGAGCGGTCCCCGATCGTGGACGCCCTGACCCGGGCCCTCGAGCGCAAGAAGGAGGTCGCCCTCTTCGTCGAGTTGAAGGCGCGGTTCGACGAGACCCGCAACGTGGGATGGGTGCGGCAGCTGGAGGAGGCGGGCGCCACCGTGGTGTACGGCGTGGTGGGACTCAAGAACCACGCCAAAGTGGGCCTGGTAGTTCGGCGAGAGGAGGACGGCCTCCGGCGCTACGTCCACCTCGGCACTGGGAACTACAATGCCGCCACCGCGAAGGTGTACACCGATCTGTCGCTCTTCTCGGCCGATCCCGAGCTCGGCGCCGATGTGCACGACCTCTTCAATCAGCTCACCGGCTCGAGCCGGGCGCCCGCCGGCTCCTTCCGGCGACTCGCGGTTGCGCCCGAGGGGGTGCTGCCGTGGCTGCTGGAGCGGATCGAGCGGGAAATCGGGCACGCGCAGGCAGGGCGGGGGGGAAGAATTCGGGCCAAGCTCAACGGCATCGCGGACACCGAGGTGGTGCAGGCCCTCTATCGAGCGTCGCGCGCCGGGGTGACCATCGAGCTGATCGTGCGGGGGATCTGTATTCTGCGGCCTGGTGTCTCGGGACACTCCGAGCGAATCCGGGTGGTGAGCCGCCTGGGACGTTTTCTGGAGCACGCGCGCATCTATCACTTCGGCAACGGTGGAGCGGACGAGTACTTCATCGGCTCCGCCGATTGGCGGCCCCGCAATCTCCGGATGCGGGTCGAGGTGGTCGCCCCGGTCACCGAGGGGGACGCACGCGCCACCCTCGATGGCTTGCTCACCCGTGAGTTGACCGACCCCGAGGTCTGGGTGCTGGAGTCCGACGGGAGCTACCATCGGGCCGAGCCCCCCGGAACCACCTGAGAAGCTACTTCGGTTGCTTATACTGAAGTGGCCGCAGATCTTGAATTTACCATCCTGACCAGCGATTCTTCTTCCGCCTGCCGGCCCGGTCGCGCCGGAGCCGCCGGAATGAGGAATGCATGATCAGGGTCACTGCCATACAGCCGGGTTCGATCGCCGAGGAGCTCGGGCTTCGAAGAGGCACCGAGCTGCTCGCAGTGAACGGCCGCGAGCTGGACGATTTCCTGGACTGGGAGTTCCTCACCGCGGAGGAGCAGTTCCTCCTCCACGTCCGCCAGCCCGACGGCGAAGAGATCGAGTTCGACATCGAGCGACCGTTGACCGAGCCGCTCGGCGTATCGCTGGAGCCCGCCCGGATTCGCCGCTGCGCCAATCGCTGCGATTTCTGTTTCGTGGACGGACTTCCCGATGGTCTTCGGGACGTCCTCTACATCCGCGACGACGACTACCGCCTCTCCTTCCGCTACGGCAACTTCGCCACCCTGACCAATCTCAAGCCGAAGGACATCGAGCGGATCATCGGGTATCGGCTGTCCCCCCTCTACGTGTCGGTGCACGCCACCGATCCCACGGTCCGTCGCTATCTGCTCCGCAATCCGACCGCGCCCGAGATCCTGCCCCAGCTCCGCGCCTTGGCGGAGCACGGCATCGAGTTTCACACCCAGGTGGTGATGTCGCCCGGGGTGAACGACGGTGAGGTGTTACGCCAGACACTGCGCGAGCTGTACCAGTTCGGCCCGGCGATCCTCGGCTGTTCGGTCGTGCCGGTGGGCCTCACCGAGTTCAGCAAGCACCACCTGGTTCGGGAGCCTACCCTCGAGGAGTGTCGCGCCGCTGTGGCGCTGGTCGAGGAGCGGGCCGCGGTGGCGAGGGCGCAACGCGGGGTCCACTGGGCGTTTGGGGCCGACGAGCTCTATCTCCGTGCCGGGCTCGAGCTCCCTCCGGCCGAGATCTACGACGGATTCGAGCAGGTCGAGAACGGGGTGGGAGCGGTGCGATGGCTTCAGCAGCGCATCGCCGCCCTGGCCGACGCGATCACCGGGTGGGAAGGACAGCGGATCGGGGTCGTCACCGGCACCGCGATGCGAGGGTTGATGCCGATGGTCCTCGAGCCGCTGGCCCGGGTCAGCGGCGCGAGCTTCGAGCTGATTCCCGTGGTGAACTCGCTGTTCGGCGCCTCGGTCACCACCGCCGGCCTGCTTCCCGGCACTGCGGTCCAGCAGGCGCTGCAAGGCCGGCGCGATCTCGATCTCGCATTGCTCCCGGGCGAATCGGTCAACGACGACGGTCTCTTCATCGACGGCATGAGCGCCGACCTCCTCGCCGCGGCGAGCCCGGTCGAGCTCCGCTTCTCCCAGGACTTCGCGGACGTCCTGGCACTGGGAGCCGCCGCGTGAGCAAGCCGACCGTGGCGATCGTCGGACGCCCCAATGTCGGCAAGTCCACCCTCTTCAACCGGGTCCTGGGCGGCCGCCCGGCGATCGTGTCCGAACGGCCGGGCACGACACGGGACCGTCATTTCGGCGATGCAGAGTGGCAGGGACGTCGCTTCTGGGTGGTGGACACCGGCGGACTGGTCCCTGAGTCGGACGACTCGATGGACCGCGCCATCCGGCAGCAAGTGGAGTTCGCCCTCGCCGAGTCCGACGTGGTGGTCTTTCTGGTCGACGGGAAAGAAGGAATCCACCCGCTGGATCGGGCGATCGCCGAGCGCTTGCGGCGGGCTCAGGCGCCGGTGGTGCTGGCGGTGAACAAGCTGGACGACCTCGAGCGCAGCGTGGCCCATCTTGAGTTCTATGCGCTGGGATTCGGTGATCCGCTCGGGGTGAGTGCCGCGGTGGGGAAGGGCAGCGGTGACCTGCTGGACTCGGTAGTGGCGCGGCTGCCCCCGTACGACCCCGCCGAATCGGAAGACACCATCGGCGTCGCCATCGTGGGCCGCCCCAATGTCGGCAAGTCGTCCCTGGTCAATCGCCTGCTGGGAGAGGACCGTCACCTGGTGGCTCCTGAGGCGGGCACCACGCGGGACGCGATCGACTCCCTCTTGCGCTATCGGGGGAAGAATCTCAACTTCATAGATACCGCGGGGTTACGGCGCAAGGCTAAAGTACAAGATGATCTGGAGTTCTACTCCACCCTCCGCACCGAGCGCGCGGTCGAGCGGGCCGAGGTCTGTGTGCTGGTGGTGGACG
This sequence comes from Gemmatimonadales bacterium, assembly GCA_036556625.1. Lineage (GTDB taxonomy): Bacteria > Gemmatimonadota > Gemmatimonadetes > Gemmatimonadales > GWC2-71-9 > CAVVWJ01. Next base: position 3,483 of record DATBJC010000101.1, on the reverse strand, counting down.
CGACGGTCGGGCTGCACAACCAGGATCTGCGGATTGCGACCGAAGCGTGGGAGCGCGGCTGCGGATTGGTGGTGGCGGTGAACAAGTGGGACCTGGTGGAGGAGAAGGACGCGAACACCGCGCACCGGGGACAGGAGGAGTTGATCGCGAAGGCGCCCTTCCTTCGCCACGTGCCCTTCGTCTATCTCTCGGCGCTGACCGGCCAGCGCGCGCGCAAACTGCTGGATCTCATCCTGGAAGTGGCGGAGGCCCGGGAGCAGCGGGTTCCGACCGCAGAGGTGAACCGAGTCCTGGCGTCGCTGCTGGAGCGCAGCGCTCCGCCGCAGAAGCCTGGCGAGGAGGTGAAGCTGCTCTACGCTTCGCAGATCGGCACGGCCCCTCCGACCTTCGCCATCGTGAGCAACCGGCCGAAGGACGTGCCCGAGTCCTATCAACGCTATCTGGCGAACGGCTTCCGAGAGGTGTGGCCGTTTCCCGGCTCACCGCTTCGCCTCAGGTTCACCAGCCGAGGCTCCCGCCGGTGACGCCGTCGACCGTGCTCTGGCTGCTCGCGTCCTACTTCGTCGGTGCCATCCCGACCAGCTACCTCGCGGGCCGGCTGTTTCGCGGCATCGACCTGCGGGAGCACGGCAGCAAGAACCTGGGCGCCACCAACGTCTTTCGCACCCTGGGCTGGCGCTACGCCATCCCGGTCGGCCTGGTCGACGTGGCCAAGGGTGCCGTCCCCGTCCTGGTGTTCGCACCGCAGGTGTCCGACTCGCAACTGTTCGCGCTGGCCTGCGGCATCGGCGCGATTCTGGGCCACGTGTTCTCGATCTTCGTCCGGTTCCGCGGTGGCAAGGGAGTGGCCACGGCAGCGGGTGTCATGCTGGGTCTCACGCCGCTTGCGCTGGGTGTCTCCACCGTGGCCTGGCTGATCGTGCTGACGCTCAGCGGGTACGTCTCGCTGGCGAGCATCGCGGCGGCCGCGGTCTTTCCGGTGGCGGTGTACCTGCTGGAGCGGCCGGACCGACCGGAGATCCTGTGGCTGGACGCCCTGGTGGCCGCCGCGATCATCTGGCTCCACCGCGCCAACATCCGGCGGCTGATCAACGGCACCGAGAGCCGCTTCGGCCGCCGGGCCGCGCCGCCCGCGCATCCGTGACCGGTATCGCCGTGCTGGGCGCGGGGAGCTGGGGCACCACGCTCGCCAATCTCCTCGCCTGCAAGGACGCCGAGGTTCGACTCTGGGCCTTTGAGCCCGAGGTGGTCGAGGCGGTCAACCGGGACCGGGAAAACCCGCTCTTTCTTCCCGGCGTTTCCCTGTCGCCCAGGATCCGCGCCTTCGCCGACGTGCGGGAGTCGGTCACCGGCGCGGCGGTGATCGTCTCGGCGCCTCCCAGCCACGCGGTGCGCAGCGTGATCGGCTCGCTGGGTGACGCGGTCGCACCCGGCGCGCTGGTGGTGAGCGCCACCAAGGGCATCGAGACCGATTCGTTGGCCCTCATGTCGCAGGTGTTCGCGGAGTGCCTGCCGCAGGTGCGCTTCACGGTGCTGTCGGGCCCCAGCTTCGCGGCGGAGGTGTGCCAGGGACAGCCCACCGCGGTGGTCGCAGCCGCCCGAGTCGAGGCGGATGCACGCGCGGCGCAGGAGGTGTTCGCCACCCCGGCGTTCCGGGTGTACCGCAATCTGGATGTGATCGGGGTGGAGCTCGCCGGCGCGCTCAAGAACGTGATCGCGGTCGCCGCGGGCATCGCCGAAGGACTCGGCATGGGACACAACCCGCGCGCCGCGCTGATCACCCGCGGCCTGGCGGAGATCACCCGGCTCGGCATGGCCATGGGAGCGGACCCCCTCACCTTCGCCGGGCTGGCGGGTATGGGCGATCTGGTCCTGACGACCACCGGCAGCCTGAGCCGCAACCGGTCGCTCGGGGTCGCGCTGGCCCAGGGGCAGAGCTTCGAGGAATACCGAGCGACCCATCGCAGCGTGGCGGAAGGCGCGAACACCTCGCTGGCCGGCGCGGCGCTGGGCCGCCGGTTGGACATCGAGCTGCCGATCACCCAGCAGGTGTGTGAGGTGCTCTTTCGAGGCAAGGCGCCGCGGGAGGCGATTGCCCAGCTGATGGGCCGTGAACTCAAGTCGGAGCAATGGCGATGAGCACTTCCCGGCAGGTGCAGGAATTCTATTCGATCGGCGAGGTCTGCTCGCTGACCGACCTCAAGCCACACGTGCTCCGGTACTGGGAGAGCCAGTTCCGCTTCCTGAATCCGGCCAAGAATCGCTCCGGCAACCGGGTCTACAAGAGCCGGGAGGTGGAGCTGATCATGCTGGTCAAGCATCTGCTCTACACCGAGAAGTTCACCATCGACGGGGCGCGCCAGCGGATCGATCAGTATCGCCGCACCGGCGAGCTCAAGAGCAGCGCACGGAAGGCATTCGAAGTCGAAGTCGCCAGTGAGGCTCTGGCCGAGGTCCAGGCCGCCATCGCGATCCTGGACGGGAAGACGCCCGCCAGCACCCCGGTGCCTCCCGCCGCGACCCCCTCGCCGGGGCGGTCGACCGGCAAGAAATAGCGGAGCAGAGTGAGGTCGGCCGACTATACTTGTTCCCCATGAACATCCTGGTCACCAACGATGACGGCATCCTCGCACCGGGGCTGGCGCTGCTGGCGGATGTGTGCCGGGAGCTGGGCGACGTCACCGTGGTGGCGCCGGATCGGGAGCAGAGCGGCACCTCGCACTCGTTGACGCTGCATCGGCCGCTCCGCCCGGCGCGTCGCCCGGACGGCGCCTGGCAGATCGACGGCACGCCTACGGACTGCGCGATGCTGGCGATCCAGGCGCTGATGACGTCGCGGCCCGACTTCGTCTTCTCGGGCGTGAACCAGGGCCCCAACATGGGCGAGGACGTGCTGTACTCGGGCACCGTCGCCGCGGCGATGGAGGCCGTCACCCTGGGTGTGCCGGGGATCGGCATCTCCTTCTCGGGAAACCAGCCGGAGACGATGAGCACCTACCGCGAGCTGCTGGTGCAGCTCATCCGGCGGATCGTCGCCGTGCCCGACTTTCCGGAGCAGACGCTGCTCAACATCAACCTGCCCAAGGTACCGGCCTCCGAGGTGCGCGGCATTCAGGTCACCAAGCTCGGCAGCCGATTCTTCTCCGAGTCCCTGACCCGGATGAAGGACCCCTGGGGGCGCGAGATCTATTGGATCGGAGGCGGCACCATCACCTGGACCGGCGGGGAGAATTCCGATCATCTCGCCGTGGCCGAGGGGTTTATCTCGGTCACTCCGCTGCACATGGATCTGACCAATTACTCCTTGCTCGAGACTGTCCGCGGATGGTCGCTGGAGGGGTAGGGGAGGGGGACGGCTACGGCGGGTACCGGGCCCAGCTGGTGGAAACTCTCCAGCGCAAGGGGATCCGGGATCTCGCCGTGCTCCGGGCGGTCCGAATGGTGCCCCGGCACCGGTTCGTTCCCGAGAGTGTGCGTCACCGG
>DATBJC010000100.1:0-2166 GCA_036556625.1 Gemmatimonadales bacterium | reverse complement strand
TCCCATCCGCCTTTCCGGTGGCGCCCGATCTGAGCTGGCAGCTCCGGGTCCAGGCTTCCTATCCGATCTTCACCGGGTTTGCCCGGGGCGCTACCCGGGCGCAGACCCGGCTGGACCTGGAGCGGCTCGAGGTCGAGCGCGACGGCGCGCGGCTCGCGGTGGAGCAGCGGGTGCGCTCGGCCCTGGAGACAGCGGCGTCCTCCCATGCGGCCATCGCGCTCACCCGCGATGCCGAAGAGGCCGCCGGCCGCAACTATGAGCTGGTCAGCGACGCGTACGCCCGGGGGGCCGCGTCGATCACCACGTTGATCGATGCCCAGTCGGCGGCCCTCGACGCCTCGGAGTCGGCGGCGAATGCGGTGCACGACTTCCTGCTCGATCTCATGCAGGTGGAGCGCGCGATGGGACGCTTCGGCGTGCTCCAGAGCGCCGAAGATCGCCGGGCCTTCATGGAACGACTGCGAGCTTTGAAGGAGACACCATGAGTGGTCACCGATGGGTCGGACCCGCGCTGCTCGGCGCGCTGGCGGCATGCGGCGGGGAAGAGCTGCCTCCGGCTCCTCCTCTTCCGGTGACGGTCTCCGTCGTCGGCGCAGCCGAGGGTGCCAACGAGGCGCGTTACGGCGGCGCGATCAAGGCGGACGCCTCCGTGGACGTCGCGTTCAAGATGAGCGGAGTAGTGGACCGGATCACCCAGGTAGCGGGAGCTGATGGGCGCACCCGGACGATTCAGGACGGCGACCGGGTGCGGCGGGGGCAGGTGCTGGCTCAGCTGCGGCAGGCCGAGTTTCGAGATCAGCTCTCCGATGCCGAGGCGGGGCTCCAGCAGGCCGAGGCCGATTACGAGCGCGCCTCGCAGCTCTACGAGAATCGCTCGGTATCCAAGGCGGAATACGACGCGGCATACGCCAAATACACGGCCGGGCGCGCCCGCCAGAGCCAAGCCGCGATCTCCCTGGCAGACGCGACGCTCCGATCTCCCATCGACGGCGTCATTCTCAAGCGCGCGGTGGAGGTCGGCTCGCTGGCCGGCCCCTCGGCGCCCGCCTTCACCGTGGCCGACACCCGGATCGTCAAGGTGGTCTTCGGGGTGCCCGATGTCGTGGTCGCGGATCTCAAGCTGGGCGAGAGGCTCGCCATCCAGGCGGAGGCGATACCGGGCGAAGTGCTCCAGGGACGGATCACCCGGATCTCGCCGTCCGCCGATCCCAACAGTCGCGTGTTCGAAGTGGAGGCGGCGCTCCCCAATCCCGACGGCCGGATGAAAGTGGGCATGCTGGCCACGCTGCGGCTGGGCGACGGTGCGCCGGACGCCGGCGTCTTCGTGCCGCTGGCTTCGGTGGTGCGGCCGGCCGGAGACAGCACCGGCTACGCGGTGTACGTCGTGGCCGATTCGGCCCAGCCCAGGGCCAAGCTGCGTCGGGTGACCCTGGGCGACGTGAGCGGGAACCAGATCGCGGTGCGCGAGGGACTGGCACAAGGCGAGCGGGTGATCGTCCGCGGAGCCACCATCGTGGGTGACGGCCAGACCGTCCGTGTGATGCCGTAGGAGCGAGCCATGGCGCATCTGGATGACGCGACCATCGTCGCGACGACGCACAACACCGCCCGCTACTTCGCCGAGCAGCGGCAGGTCGCCTGGGTGGCCCTGGTCGGCACGGTGCTCTGGGGCATCATCGGCTACTTCAGCATGCCCCAGCGCAAGGATCCGGACATCCCCGTCCTGTCGGCGCTGGTCATCACACCGTGGGCGGGCATGGACGCGGAGCGGATCGAGGAGCGGGTGACCCGGCGGATCGAGGAGGTGGTCGCCGAAAACCAGAACGTGGACGTGATCCGGTCCACCACGCGCACCGGAGTGTCGTTCGTCTACGTGGACCTCAAGGAGGGCATCCCCGAGACCGGCGAGATCTTCGACGACATCGCCATCAAGCTCGACGCCATCGACGACCTCCCCGACGGCGCCGGTCCGATCCAGTTCATCAAGGACTTCGGCAGCACCGCCGCGCTGATGCTTACGGTGGCGAGCCCGCGGCTGGACGAGGTCCAGGTCTCGCTCCGCGCCGAGCAAGTGCAGGGCGCGATCGAGCGGTTGCGCGCCGAAGCGGCCCCGGGCTCCCGGGCGACCCTGGTCTACAACTTCCCTCCCTCGATCTCCGCCGCCTC
>DATBJC010000099.1:0-10815 GCA_036556625.1 Gemmatimonadales bacterium | reverse complement strand
CGGCAGCCGGGCATCGGACGTGACCCGCCAGCTGCTGGCATTCACCCGCCAGCAGCTGCTCCGACCGGAGGTGCTCGAGGTCAACAGCGTCGTGAGCGGAGTGGAGAAGATGCTGCGCCGCTCACTGGGCGAGGATCACCTCCTGGAGTTTAAGCTCACGCCCGGTGTGGGCGAGATCCGGGCCGACCGGGGACAGCTGGAGCAGGTCCTGGTCAACCTGGTGCTCAACGCGCGCGACGCGATGCGCCGGCCCGGGCGGGTGACCGTCGCGACCGACCGCGCCACGCTGGACGAGGTGTATGCCCAGGCGCATCCCGGCGTCGAGATCCCCCTGGACGATTACGTGCTCCTGTCGGTCTCCGACACGGGCAGCGGCATGCCCAGCGACGTCCAGGCGAGGATCTTCGAGCCGTTCTTCACTACCAAGCCGGTCGGCCAGGGCACCGGACTGGGCCTTTCCACGGTGTACGGGATCGTCAAGCAGAGCGAGGGGTTCGTCTGGTGCTACAGCGAGCTGGGTGAGGGAACCACGTTCAAGATCTATCTGCCGGTGGCGGGCGTCCGGTCGCACCCACCGACAGCCGAGGGCGAGCAGGGCGAGCTCCGCGGCGGCACCGAGACCATCCTGGTGGTGGAGGACGAGGATGTGGTCCGCTTACTCGCCTGTCGGGGCCTTCGCGAGCAGGGCTACACGGTGCTGGAGGCGCGGCAGGGACGACAAGCATTGGACCTGGTGGCCAGTGGGGCGACGATCGACCTGGTGATCTCCGATGTGGTCATGCCGGAGGTGGGCGGCCGCGAGCTGGGAGCACGGCTGGCGGTGCTCCAGCCGGACCTGCCGGTGCTCTACATGTCGGGATATACCGGTGACGACGTGATTCAGCGGGGCCTGCTCGAGCCGGGCGTACCCTTCCAGCAGAAACCCTTCACGGCCGAAGGTCTGGGGCGAAAGGTCCGGGAGATGCTCGACGGCAAAGCTGCCGGCCGTCGGACCAGTACGGTCTAGGCGATCGCCTCGGTATCGGCCTCGGGCGCGGCTTCGTCGCGGGCCGGACGGAACTCCAGGTGCTCGGCCCGAAGAATCACGAAGCCCCGAGTGGTGCTGAGCCGGGCCAGCCGCTCGCCGGCCATGTTCACCATCCGCTGGGTGACCCCGGGGAAGATCGGCGCCACCTCGTACCACTTGGAGGGATTGAGCTCGGGATACTTTCGCTGGTGCTCGGACCTCAGACGCGCCTGCACGCCTGCCATCGTCGCTCCTCGCCGGTCGGGACGCCGGCCCACCTGTTCTCATGGTGCGGGGACTCGCACCAATCTAGCGCAACGAGCGCAGTGGACGGAAGAATCCCCGAATCTCCTCCGCCAGGAGGTCGGGTTCCTCCCAGGCGGCGAAGTGGCCGCCGCGTGGCATCGGGGTCCACCGGGCCACGTCGTACCCCCGCTCGACCCACTCCCTCGGCGGATTGGCGGGTGTCTCCTCGGGAAAGAGGGCCATCCCGGTCGGCACCCGGATGCGCTGGCCCGGGGCCAGATGGATCGGGTGCCTGCTGGCCTGATGATAGAGCCGCATGGATGAGCCGATGGTGCCGGTGAGCCAATAGAGCGTGATGTTGGCCAGTACGTCGTCCCGGCTCAGCACGCTGTTCCCTCCCGCATCGCGCCCGCTCCAGCTCCACAGTTTTTCGGCGATCCAGGCGGCGAGCCCCGCGGGGGAGTCGGCCAGCGCCACGGCGAGCGTGTCGGGCCGGGTCCGCTGCACGTGGGCGTAGGCTCCGTCGGTTTCCGCCCAGCGATCACATGCCGACAGGAAGTGCGATTCGGCGTCCGACAGGGGGGCGGTGCCGGGGCCGGGAGGCGGCTGATAGGAGCCCGGCAGGTAGTTGAGGTGGATGCCCACCACCCGTTCGGGCGCGGCAAGCGCCAGACGGGTCGCCACGCTCGCGCCCCAGTCGCCTCCCTGCGCCCCGAAACGGTCGTACTCCAAGGCATCCATCAGCTCCAGCCAGCGCCGAGCGATCCATCCCGGATGGGCGTCGGACTCGCCGGGAGGATCGGAGAATCCGTATCCCGGCAGCGACGGTACCACCACGTGGAAGGCATCTTCGGGGCCGGCCCCGAAGCGCTCGGGGTCACTGAGGCGCGGGATCAGCTCCAGCATCTCGAACACGGACCCGGGCCAGCCGTGGGTGAGGATCAGTGGCAACGGCCGAGGGCCCCTGCCGCGCTCATGGATGAAATGGACCCCGCGACCCGCCAAGTCGGCCCGAAACTGGGGGAATCGGTTGAGCCGCTCCTCGGCCGCCCGCCAGTCGAAGCCGCTGCCCCAGTACTCGACCAGGTCCCGGAGCTCGGCCGGGTCCACCCCGGCCTCGCCTTCGAGCCGCACCAGCTCCCGAGGCCAGCAGGTGCGCTCCAGCCTCGCCAGCAGATCGTCCAGCTGCGTCTGCCGTGCCCGGGCCTCGAACCGTTCGATCCGCATCGGATGGCCCTCCGCCAGTGGACAATTCCCGGCTGATGATTTACAGTGGTAAGCGATTGGATGTTCGTGGCATCCATCGCCCACCTCAAGTACACCGTGAACCATGCTGACAAGCCAGCTAGGACAGCCGGTCGTGGCCGGCTCCGCCAAGTGTGTGGTCGTGGACGACGAACCGGGTGTCCGAGGGTTCCTGGTCCGGATGCTCCAGGCTCAGGGCTTCCAGTGCTTCGAGGCCGGCTCCGGGCGGGAAGCGCTCCGGGTGCTCGACCGGATCGGCGAGCCGCCCCTGATCATCTCCGACATGCGAATGCCGGAGATGAACGGCATCAGCTTCCTGGAGGAGGTCCGGGCCAGGTATCCCGACACCTCGGTCATCATGCTCAGCGGAGTGAGCGAAGCCAGCACGGCGGTGGATTGCCTGCACCGGGGGGCCGCCGACTTCCTATTGAAGCCCATCTCCATGAGTGAGCTGCAGGCCCGGGTGGCCCGGGCGCTGGAAAAGCGGGCGCTGGTGCTCCAGAATCGCTTCTACCAGGAGAACCTCGAGCGCCAGGTGCACCAGCAGGCCCAGCGGATTCAGGAGTTGTTTCTCCAGGGCGTGCAGATGCTGGCCCGGGCGCTGGAGGCCAAGGACGCCTATACCCGCGGGCACTCGATCCGGGTGAGCCAATACGCGGTGGCCACCGCCGCCCGCATGGGCTTCGAGGGCGACGCGCTGGAGGGCATCCGGCTGGGAGGCGAGCTGCATGACATCGGTAAGATCGGCACTCGCGAGTCGGTGCTCCACAAGCCGGGACCGCTGACCGAGGAGGAGTTCCGCCAGATCCACGAACACCCGTTGCTGGGCGAGCGGATGCTGTCGCCGCTGGCCCACGAGTCGCCCGATGTGCTCCGCATCGTGCGCTCCCACCATGAGCGGCTCGACGGCCGAGGATTCCCCGACGGACTCCGGGGCGACCGCATCCCCATCGAGGCCCGCATCGTGGCGGTGGTGGACACCTTCGACGCCATGACGACCCGCCGGCCCTACCGGGAATCGCGCTCGCACGCCGATGCGTTGGCGGAGCTCCGACGGGTGGCTGGAACCCAGCTGGACCCCGGCGCCGTGGAGGCGTTCGTCGAGGCTACAGCATCCCCTTACGCTTCAGCAGGTGATATCGCTCTACCAGGGCCGCGCTCGCTCCACCTGGCAGGACATCCAGGACCATGACACCGCGGGAGCGCATCTCCGCCAGCGCGGACTCACGCGCCCCCAACAGCTCCTCGGCGGCCGCCCGCTCGAACGCCTGAGCCGGGCTGGCCGGCCGCAGCGCAGCCAGGGCTTCCATCGCCGGGTCTCGCAGGGTGACGGCGAGCGGAAGGTGCCGGGGACGCAGGCTCGCCGACTGCGCCACCAGCGCTTCGCTTGCCGTTCGATCGATTACATCGGTAAACAGCACGGTGAGGGCACGCTTGCGACTTCGTCCGGCGAGATAGCGGAAGGCGCCCGGGTAATCGGACTCCACCAGCCGCCCTTCGGCCGCAGCCAGTCCCTCCAGCACCGCGCGGAGGGCGCGGCGCCCCCTCCCCGGGGCCACGTACCGCTGGATACTGTCGGCGAAGACCAGGAGGCCGACGTTGTCGTCGTGCTCCACCGCGGCATGAGCCAGGTGAAGCGCGGCCGTCACCACTGATTCCAGCCGGGGGACTCCCTCCACCTCGGCGGTGAGCAGCCGGCCCGCGTCCACCACCAGCATCACCTGCTGGCGCCGCTCGTCCTCGTACTGCCTCGCGATCGGCTTTCCTCGCCGCGCGGTCGCCTTCCAGTCGATGGTGCGGGTGTCGTCGCCGGGGACCCACTCGCGCAGTCCTTCGAAGAGCCGGCCCTCGCCCCGATAGCGCACGCTGCGGAGTCCAGCCTCCCGGCGTCGAATTGTCTGCACCGGGAGGGCCCGCAGCCATGCGCCCTTGAGGCTGGGGTATACGGTCGCGCTCCACGGCGCCTCGATCCGGCTCTGGCGCCAGGCCAGGCCGAGCGGGCCCAGGATCCGGAGATCCATGGTGCCGCCCGGGCCGATCCCTCGCCGGACCGGCTCCAGCTCGAGCTGCTCCTCGACCGCGAGATCCGCCGGCAGCTCCAGCCGGCGGAGCGGCGTTCTGGCGCCGCCCAGCGGCTCGGGGAGATGCTCCTTCACGTCCACCCGGAGCCTTCGCCGCGCGGTGTGGCGCCACCGATAGCGGATCACGAACCGCCGCTCGACGGAGAACGCCACCGGGGCCTCACGCTGAACCTCCAGCACCCGCGCGCCCGGCGCGGACAGCGCGTCCGCTACGAACGCCAGCACCCACACGACATCGAGCGCGAGGAGAAGGACCAGCGCGCCCGGCCACCACACCGCGACCGGCGCGACCAGCGCGAAGGTCGCCGCACCGAGCAGCCATCGCCGGGAAGGCACCGCCTTCACCGGGGTGCCTCGATCTTCTCGATGATGCCGCGAAGCGCGGTATCGGGCGCCACGCCCTCCAGCTCCAGCTCGGGCGTCACCGAGACCCGGTGCCGGAGCACCGAGGGGGCGAGCGACTTGACGTCATCCGGCACCACGTAGGAGCGGCCCTCCAGCAGCGCGGCCGCTTGCGCCATCTTGAGCAGCGCGACACTGCCTCGCGGTGAGGCACCCAGCGTCAGCACCGGCGCCGCGCGAGTCGCCCGTACGATGGCGGCGACATAGGCCACCAGGCTGGGATCCACTCGGACCCGCCGGCAGGCATCGCGCAAGCGGGTGAGCCCGGCGGAGTCCGCCACCCGGTCGACACCGTAGCTCGACGGTGTATCCGCTTCGAAGCCCTCCAGGACCCGCTGGAGAATGTCCTGCTCCACCGACTCGTCCGGATAGCTCACCACCACCTTTACCAAGAACCGGTCGAGCTCCGCTTCGGGCAGCGGATAGGTGCCTTCGAACTCGATGGGATTCTGGGTCGCGAACACCGTGAAGCTGTCGGGCAAGGCGTGCGACACACCGTCGACGGTGACTCGCCGCTCCTGCATGGCCTCGAGCAGGGCTGCCTGGGTCTTCGCCGGTGCGCGGTTGATCTCATCGCCCAGCACCAGGTCGCCGAAGATCGGACCGGGGCGGAAGCTGAAGGTGCCCGGGCCGGCCAGAAGGTTCACTCCGGTGATGTCCGAGGGCATCAGGTCGGGAGTGAACTGGATTCGTCGGAACTCCAGGCTCAGCACCTGGCTCAGCGCGCGCACCAGGAGCGTCTTCGCGGTGCCCGGCACCCCCTCGAGCAGCACGTGCCCCCGGGCGATGAGTGCCGCGACGGCATCGCGTACCGCCTCGTCCTGTCCCAGGACCACTCGGCCCAGCTGCTCCAGGATCGCCCGCGCATCCTCCGCCCCGCGCTCGGCTTCCTCGGCGCCGAGGGGCGCCAGGGCGGTCGTCAGGTCGGCTTCAGTTCTTCCCACAGAGTCTCCACGGCATGGGCGGCCACCAGCACGCTGTCGGCGTCGGGCGGCCTGCGGGTGGCAGCGGCCAGCGATTCGAGCGCCGCTCGACCTCGATCGGTCCGGACCGACAGTCGAACTTCCTCGAGCCAGGTGTCGAGATCCGTGGGCGCGGGCCGGCCGCCGCGCGAGAGCCGCCGCCGAAGACCCTGGATCATGAGCCGCACCGCGACGTCGTGGCCCCGGGCGGCGGCCAGTGCCGTGGCGAGCGCCCGCACGTGCTCGAGGGGCGACCGGCGCCGGCGCTCGATGGCAGTCCGGATCGGGCCGAACCGGACACCGGAGGCGACCAGCGCCACCAGGCCGACCGCGACCAGCTGCCACACCGCCCAACCCCAGGCAGACCGGGTGCTCCAGTCCAGAGCCGCGGCACCAAGGGTAGACGCGGAGCGATACCCGTGATGGTATTCGTCAACCACCATCCGGTGATAGCGGGGTGCCACCAGCCCCAGCACGAACGCACCGGCTGCCGTCTTGCGAAGCGTGCGATTGCGGAACAGGCGGTCGTCGGCCACCAGAGTGATGGCGCGATCCCCGGAATACCAGAGCCGCACCGCGACCAGCCGGTCGCGCACCGTTTCGAGCAGGGTGTCCACCCGGACCGGCTCCGGGACCTCGCAACTCACCTTGCGCCCCTCCGGGCCTGCCGAGTCCACGATGGTCCGGGCGGCATGGCGGGTCAGCACGGCCCAGACTCTGGGTGACGGCAGCGGCTCGGCATCCCGGGGAGCCCGAGTGGCGGCGGGATCGGTCCACTTTCGGAGCGAAACCTGGTAGCCCAGGCACCGGGTCGCCCGGCGCGTGCTTTCCCCGGCGAGCAACAGATCGGCCGGCAGATCGAGCAGGTTCCGAGCCTCGGCGGCACTGAGCGGCTCGGTGGGACCCAGCAGCGCGACCAGTGAGCCGCGCCAGGAGGAGTCCGGCCCGGCCAGTGCCGCAATCGGCCGGCGGTACCGCGTCACCTCGACCCCGAGTCGGGAAGCCGCGTCGGCGAAGGCGCTGGCGCCGCCGGGGCCGGTGAGATAGCTCGACCGCGGCGATTCGTTGGCTTCCGGCTGCGGCCGCCGGCTGCCCAGGGCCACGCTGATGACCCCGAGCCCGAGCAGCAGGCTGGCCCCGAGGGCCAGCTCAGTGCGCGGGCGCATGCCAGGGACCGGCGCCACGCTGCCGCCAGCGCCGATAGTCGTCGGAATCGATGGTTCGTCCGCTGAAGGCATAGGTGTACAAATGCCGCACCAGATCCTTCAGCCGCTCGCGATCGGTGCCGGCGAGGCGTGCCTCCCGGGCACACTCGGCCGGCGTCTTGCTCGGGTGATATTGCAGCAGGCCCTGACCTTCGAGACTCAACGCGAGCGAGACGAAGGCGAGCTGCAGGGCCTCGGTCAGCCGTCCCTCGGCGGCCGCTCGGTCCGCCGCCCGGGAATACCACTCGGCGTCGTGGCGCTCACCCGTCACCGGGAGCGCGCCGGGGCGATCGGCCCGGGCGGCGCCACGGACGGTACGCCAGACCAGCCAGGCGGCGTGCGCGAAGATGCCGGCCCAGGCGAGCAGGATGACGATCAGGAAGATGCGAAACAGCAGCGGATTGTCCGCCTTGAGTGCGTCCACCCACGCGCCGATCCGATCCCACCACTGGGAGATGAGCCGGAGGACCGGCGAGGGCGGGGTCCACCGGTAGGGTTCCGTCGCGAACACCGAGTCGAGCACCGCCCGGTAGCGGTCCGGACCCGGCTCACTCTGGACGAGCACGGCGATCAGGCTGGCTGAAGGTTCGACGCGAGCACCTCGAGATCAAACCCTTCCTTGCGGACTCTGAGGTCGTAGTATGCCACCGTCAGGACGCAATAGAGCAAGGGGTAGAGCAGCATCTGCATGACCCCGACTACGGCCAGCATCAGGGTACCATCCGAAGGGAAGGTCACCGTGGCCAGCGTGCCAAGCGCCACGATGGGGACATAGAGCAGAATCACCATGGTCGTCAGCAGGCCGAGCATGCGCCAGCGGGACCCTCGCGTCAGCGACCAGGATCGCGACAGCGCCCCGGCGGGCGAGTTGCCGCTCTCCAGCACCAGCGAGGGAAAGGCCATCAGGAGGCCGCAGAGCAACACCAGGCCCGGGACCAGGAAGAGAATGAAGCCGAACCCCACCACGATGGCGAAGAGCAGGGAGCAGACGATCAGCCGGCCCAGCAGCGGCGTGGCTCGCCGGAGCGCACCGCTAGCGGTGAGCGGGCGACCGAGATAGCTCTCCGAGACGACGAACACCGTCGCGGCCGTCGCGATCGAGCTCAGGACGGTGAAGATCACGTAGTACACCAGGGTCAGCGACAGGTTCTGCAGCACACCGCCCGACGCCTCGATGTAGAGACTCAAGAGCACCGGCACGCCGGAGCAGAGCAGCGCGACGGTACCCAGAGTGGCGAAATGTCGCCGATAGAGGGTGAAGGAGACGTCGAGAATCTCACCGACCGAAAGTGGTCGCAGGGTCGGGGAAACCATGGAGCGGCTCCTGCTGGATGGCTGGGGGAAGAAGTCGGACGAAAGATGCGTCCCCGGTGCGACAGATGCGAGTCCTTCCGCCGGATGCGGGCCCTGAGCGAAGTTGGAAGGCCGGACTGAGCCAAGGGAATGGGTAAGATCTCGCCATGGTGAAGAAGAAGCAGCGCTCCACACCTCCCGATTACCGCCAGCGGCTGCAAGTCGAGACCCCGGAACACGTGGTCCTCGACCTCGAGATCGCCGGGGTGGGGTCGCGCTCGCTGGCCGCGCTCATCGACCTGATGATCCTGGTCGGGGCGGCCGTGGGTGCGTTCATCGTGCTCGCCATTGCGGCCGGTTTCGGCTTCACCATCGGCTCGATCGGCGGGGCGATACTCCTGTTTCTCGCCTTCGCGGTGTGGACCGGATACTTCATCGTGTTCGAGGGGCTGCGGCAGGGGCAGACGCCCGGGAAACGGCTGGTCGGCATCCGGGTCGTGAGCGACACCGGAAATGCCGTCGGCCTGGGCGCGGCGGCGGCCCGGAATCTCCTGCGGATCGCCGATTTCATGCCCCCGCCCTATCTGATCGGCCTGTTGCTGGTGGCCCTGCATCCCAGAGGTAAGCGGCTGGGCGACATGGTCGCGGGGACCGTGGTGGCGCGGGATCGTCCGTTCCAGCTGATGGTTCCGAAGGCTGCAGCGCGGCCTTCCCCGGCACCGCTCGCTTTGATTCCCGAGCTGACCGATGCCGAGTTCCAGGTGCTGGAGCAGTTCGAGCGCCGCCAGGCGCAGCTCGCTCCCCCGGCCCGGCTCCGGCTGGCCGCGGCCATCGCTCGCCGGTTGGCCGACCATCCGGCGCCGGCCGGTGTCGGGGACCTGGAGCATCTGCTGGAGCTGCACCGCAGGGAGCGGGACCGCCGGGAAGGCACGGTGGTGCTGGGGGGATCGGCCGCGGCGTCGGCCTTCGCGGCCCGCAAGCGTGCCAAGTGGGCCGAGTTCCAGCAGCTGGCGGATCGGGCCGCCCGCCAAGGGCTCGACAGCTTCGCGTCGCACGAGCTCCCCGACTTCGCCGCCCGCTACCGGGAGGTCGCCGCGGACCTGGCGCGGGCCCGCACCTACGGGGTGGACGACGCCACGCTGGAGCACCTGGAGCGCCTGGCCGCGGCAGGGCATAACGCGCTCTACCGCGACGAGCGGGGGACCTGGCGCCGGGTCTGGGAGGTGTTGGCCCGGGAGTGCCCGGCAGCCATCCGGCAGGCTCGAGGCTACGTAGCCGTCGCCAGTCTCTCCTTCCTCCTCCCGGCGGCCGCCGGCTACCAGCTGATGCGGGATCAGCCGGCGCTGGCTCTCGACCTGCTTCCCGAGATCATGATCGAGCGGGCCGATGCCGGCGCGGAACGGATCGCCGAGGGAAGGCGTTACGCGGACGTGGCTCTGGAGGATCGTCCGCTGATCGCCTCGGGCATCATCACCAATAACGTGCGGGTCGCCATCGCCTGCTTCGCGGGGGGCATCTTCCTGGGTGTGGGCTCTCTCGCCCTGCTGGGCTACAACGGCCTTTCAATCGGTGCGGCGGCAGGCCACTTCGCGAACCGAGGCCTGCTGGCCTACTTGCTCGAGTTCATCCTGGGGCACGGGCTGCTGGAGCTGTTCGCCATCTGGGTCGCCGGCGCCGCCGGGTTCCTTCTGGGTCGCTCGCTGGTCTCGCCCGGGGACCTGGGCCGGGGTGAGGCCCTGGTGCTGAGCGGGCGGACGGCCGTGCGGATGGTCGGCGCGGCGGCGGTGTTGCTGGTGGTGGCGGGGTTGATCGAGGGCTTCATTTCGGCCGGCGAGGGCGACGTGACCTTCCGGGCCGCGGCCAGCGCCGGGAGCCTGGCCTTCCTGGCCGCCTATCTGGTGAATGGTCGGGTGCGACACGCCGGGTGAGCCCGGTCAGATGTCTCGCAGCATCCCTCGCATGCGGATGGCCAGTGCCTCGATCTCCTTGAGACTGTTGAGGGTCTCGGGATCGAAGTGGGATTCGTTCAGCAACAACAGCTGGATCTCGGCCAGCAGGGCCGAGAGCGGATTGGAGAGGTCGTGGCGCAGCTTCCCCAGACGTTCGGATTCCGCCATGTCGGTCCCGACCGAACTTCCTCAGCGATGAAGGAGTCAGGCAAGATCGTGCCTCTCCGACACTTCTGCAAGCGGGCCCTTGACTGGAGTTCGCCCGGCCCCTAAGTTGAATCGCTCCTTGGAATCGGCTGGACAACTCCCCGTCACAATCTGTACCGCCCCTCGCTCCACTCGGGGAGACTGTACCGCACACCGGGCCGACATATACCCAGGCCAACCTCGCCGGCATTTCTAACCTCTATCGTCCATTACCCGCCC
>DATBJC010000098.1:0-12016 GCA_036556625.1 Gemmatimonadales bacterium | reverse complement strand
AGCACCTGCATGTCGCGGCTGCCGTCGCGGTAGACCGTCACGCCCTTGCAGTTGAGCTTGTACGCCAGCCGGTAGATCTCCTCGACGTACTCCTCGGTCGCGTCGTGGGCGAAGTTGCAGGTCTTGCTGATCGCCGAGTCGTTGTACTCCTGGAACGCCGCCTGCATGCGGATGTGCCACTCCGGCTTGATGTGGTTCGCCGTCACGAACACCCGGCGCCACTTCTCCGGCACCTCGGCGAACTCGATGTGCCCCACCTCCGCGATCCGCCGCATCAGGTCGTCGGAGTACCAGCCCTCCTTCTTCGCCGCCGCCACGAAATCCTCGTTCACGTCCGGCATCAGCACGCCGGCCTGGTTCCGCATGAACGCCACCGCGAACAGCGGCTCGATGCCCGAGCTGCAGTTGGCGATGATGGAGATGGTCCCGGTCGGCGCCACGGTGGTGACGTTGCAGTTTCGGAGCGCGCGCATCGGCCGGATGCGCTCGCCGTCGGGACCGCGGGCGGCCGTGTCGTCCGGGCCCCAGATGCTCTTGGGCCACTCGGGGAAGGTGCCGCGGCTCTCCGCCAGCCGTTCCGACTCGATCTTCGCCTCCTCGTCCACGAACTTCTGGATCTTCCGGCCCAGCTCGACGCCTTCGTCGGAGTCGTAGGCGATGCCCAGGCGGACGAAGAGGTCGGCCAGGCCCATCACGCCGAGGCCGATGCGGCGGATGTGCTGGGCCAGGTCGGTGATGTCGTCGAGCGGATACTGGTTGGCGTCGATCACGTTCTCGAGGAAGTGGGTCGAGGTCCGGATCACGCTGCGGAGGGCGTCCCAATCGATTGTGCCGTCTCTAACAAACGCGCCGAGGTTAATTGAGCCGAGATTGCAAACGTCGTAAGGAAGGAGAGGTTGCTCTCCACAATTGTGTACGACGAAACCATTGGCGATAAAGGAATGAGTTACCGGTTCAGTTAGGTCGTAGACTATTTCCTCTCCCTCAGGCTCCAAAGCCTCAAATCGCGCAACGAAGCGCTCCCGGTATGGGCCGCGTGTCCCATACGCGCCAAGCTTGTTAAGCAACCTGTTCTGCTTGACCTTGCCTAGGAACCCAATCTCTTCAGCGAAGCGTGCGACATTATCCTTGCCAAGCACGAGATCGTGATCCGGTTGGCATAGATAGGTTGCTCCGCGAAACTGAATTTGGCGCGCTGGATGCCGGTCACTATAGAGCCGTGAGACGAGACCAAAGTTCAGAAGTAGGCGCTGGACGTCTCTTAAGAGAGGCAATGAGATCGAAGTCAGTCGAACGGATACACCTTTGTCGGGATTTCCAGCAACGTGACCATCGGCCGTAAATAGGGCCTGGAGGAAACCACGTTGAAGCGCCTCAGAACCACGCAACACTGCTGTAGGCACACCAGCAGTCTTGTTCTCGGCGTTTAGTCCAAAGCGTTGGGCAATAAGTTCACGAAGACGGGCGGAGCTGACCGTAGCAAGGTCCCGGGAGGGCACTTCAACGACACCTACTGGATAACGAGAGGACTGCGCGTCTTGGCCGAGCATAGCGTTGACATCCGCCGCAAACGCGGGAGCCAACTCAGTGCGATCGTCTCCCCAAAAGCCGAGGACGGCACCGTGGCCACTGTCGCCAGTTATATGTCCATCAGCAATCAACCATCCTAGTACTCTTCCTTCTTCTGCGGTGCCGTCGCGCCCGAACCCGCCCTTTGTGTTGAGCAGATGGATCTCGTCACCCTTTTCAAGTTTGCGAGCCTCGACCCATCCTCTTGCGGTCATAAAGCGGTGGTTCTCAGTAACGCGTACTTGGTATCCCTCTTTGGTACTTAAACGAAAGACCGGCTTCGTCCCGGTAGCGAATGGCGCGCCCGCAGGACCGTGCTCTCCGGCGCTGAAACGCGCATCCAGTACTACGGGGAGAGCTTCACCTTGTGCAGCGAGCTCAGCAATAGAGTGCAATCCTTGTGCTGTGTAGACTAGCGTGTCACCGGCAAAGCACGGATTGGTCGCCTCGTAGCCGCCGAGGTGGGGGACCGGATTGTAGTGGTTGGCCTTGTCCACGAAGAATACGCCCGGCTCGCCGGTCTTCCACGCCCCGTGGATGATCCGCTGCCACACCGCCCGCGCCTGAAGCTGGCCGGTCACCGCGCCGGTCTTCGGGTGGATCAGGTCGTAGGGCTCATCGGCATCGACCGCCGCCATGAACTTGTCCGTCACCGCGACCGAGATGTTGAAGTTGGTGATCTTGGTCGTGTCGTCCTTGCAGGTGATGAACTCCATGATGTCGGGATGGTCCACCCGGAGGATGCCCATGTTGGCGCCCCGGCGGGTGCCGCCCTGCTTCACCACGTCGGTGGAGGCGTCGAACAGGCTCATGAACGAGACCGGGCCCGAGGCCACCCCCATGGTGGACCGGACGATGTCGTTCTTGGGCCGGAGCCGGGAGAAGCTGAACCCGGTGCCCCCGCCCGACTGGTGCACCAGGGCCATGGCCCGGAGGGTGTCGTAGATCCCGCTCTTGCCGTTGGAGAGCGCGTCGTCCACCGGGAGCACGAAGCAGGCGGAGAGCTGGCCCAGGGGGCGGCCAGCGTTCATCAGGGTGGGCGAGTTGGGCATGAAGACCCGGGTCGCCATCAGGTCGTAGAAGTCCTGGGCCGACTGCCGCACCTGCTTCTCATCCGCGCCATACTTCCGGTCCGCCTCCGCCACCGTCAGCGCCACCCTCCAGAACAGGTCACTCGGCGTCTCCGCCGGCTTGCCCGACTCGTCCTTCACCAGGTACCGCTTTTCCAGTACCGTGACGGCATTGGGCGATAGCTGAACCGCGTCCCGTGGGGTGGACGTCTTCATAGTGCTCCCCGCTTGGGTGATGGATGAATCGAGAGTGGAGCGGCAACTCCTTCGAATACGACCTCAAGCCGGCTGCAGGGGGCTGCAGCGGAGGGCCAAACTAGGCCAACCGCAAATGGGGCACAATAGCGCCCCAAGGCCGCATCGCTACGGAAGTTCTCGATTCCCACATCACAAAAATAACCACATTGTATGTGGGGTGTTTTTTGTGGAAAGAGTGCGTGTATGTGGATGGTATGAAGGAGCTATTCCGAGGGCTGGTAGAGCGGGAATTTGCCGGCCCGATGGGCCTTCGCTTGACCGATGTAGTGCTGCCAGGTCCCGGTGATCATCGCAGCCAGCCGGTCGTCCACCTGGCGCACTACCCGCCCGGGAACCCCCAGGACCAGCGAGCGGGGCGGCACCTGCATCCCTTCAGGGAGCACGGCGCCGGCGCCCACCACGCTGCCGGTGCCGATGACGACATTGTTGAGCAGGATGCTCCCCATGCCGATCAGGCACTCATCCTCGACCGTGCAGCCGTGGAGGATCACCCGGTGCCCGACGCCGACCCGGGAGCCGATCCGGCAGGGCACCTCCTCGTCCACGTGGACCATGGTGCCGTCCTGGAGGTTGGTCTGGGAGCCGATCACGATCGGGGCCATGTCGCCGCGGAGGACGGCGCCGTACCAGATGCTGGCTTCGGCGCCGATGGTGACGTCGCCCATGATGGAGGCGTTGGGGGCGATGAACGCAGTTGGATCGATGGTGGGCATCAGCGGCTCACTCGCATGCCTTGACCGATCCCTCGCTCCGCTCGGGATGACACGCGGGGCAGTCGGACGACGCTTTTTCTCGGGTGCTTCACTCGGGCATCGGCGGGAACAGCATCTGGGTCCAGGCCTCGACCGGCACGCCGTCCTTCGTCGCCGGGTGCCAGGCGACGGTCCAGACGAAGTCGCGGGCGGCCATCTCGAAGGCGGCGTCGTTCGACTGGCGGAGGCGCTTGATGTCCACCGTGCGCCCTTCGGCGGAGACCTTGACCCAGAGGAGCGACGGACGCGGCGTGCCGGTCAGGCCCTCGGGGCGCGGCACGAAGGGCGGGCTCACCGGCTTGGGCCGGTCGTCGAAGCAGGAGCCGTCGGAGTTGTAGCCGGGCCCGGGTGAGCAGCGGTTGGCCATCCGGGTGACGACCGGCGGCGACGCCGACGGGTCACGATCGGGCCGAGCCGCGGCGCCGAGGGGGAGGAGCGCGGGGGTGAGCTCCAGGGTGTCGCCCCCGGTGATGCGGATGGTGTCGGTGAAGAAGTTGAACCGCGGGGCCGAGATGGCGAGCATGTGGGCTCCGGCGGTGAGCGGCGTGACCGCGTCCTGCACCGGCTTCTCGTCGATCATCACGGTGGACCCGCGCGGGAGACCGACCAGGCGCACCGCGCCGCTGTCGGCCGGAGCCGCCGCCGCGGGCGGTGGCGAAGCGGGTGGTGGCGGCGTCCGCGCGGGAGCGGCAGGTCTTGCCGGCTCGGGAGCGGGCTTCGACGCGGGAGTCGAGTCCGCCGGGGCCGGCGCGGGTGGGGACGCCGTGGGGCGAGCCGTGTCTCTCGGCGCCGCGGGCGCGCTGCGCAGGCTGTCGGAGGCCACCCCGGAAGACGCGGCGGCGGCGGAGTCGCTCACCGCCGCGGCGAAGGGAGCGAACCCGCGCTTGCTGTAGTAATAGAAAGCGCCGCCCACGCCGCCCGCGATCGCCAGCACGAGCCAGAGCCAGCCCAGGCTGGACCCGCCTCCCCGCCGCATCGCCACCGAGCGGTCGGCCACCCGGCGCCGGTTGTCGCGCCGCTCCATCGGGGTCACCCGCCGGTTCACCAGCGGCGAATCGATCGGCACCGTCGGCTGGCTCACGATCAGCGGCACGCCCACTGCCGGGCTGGGAACCGTGGGGCCGCCGGCGGCCGCGACACCCGCCGCCACCGACGCGCGGACGCTGCCCGCGGCCGCGATCGGCTGGCCGTGGAGCGACGCCACCAGCTCCTCGCAGCTCTGGAACCGGTCGGCCGGGTCCTTCATCATCATCCGCTTGATCACCTCGAACAGCCGGCGCTCGTCCGCGGTGATGAGCTGGGGCACCGGCACCGGCTCGGTGATGTGCTTGTAGCCGATCGAGAAGCTGTCCTCCCCGTCGTAGGGCACCGTGCCGGTGAGCGCCTGATAGGCCACCACGCCGAGGCTGTAGATGTCGCTCCGGCCGTCGATGCTCTGGGCCCGGGCCTGCTCCGGGCTCATGTAGTGCGGCGTGCCGATGGACATGCCGGTGCCGGTGAGCCGCTGGCCCGAGGCCGCCTTGGCGATGCCGAAGTCGGTGAGCACGCACTGCCCGAACTCGTCGAACATGATGTTGTCGGGCTTGATGTCGCGGTGGACGATGCCGCGCTGCGCGGCGTAGCCCAGCGCGCTGCCGGCCTCGATCAGGAGCCGGCGGATCTCGGGCGGCATCAGCTTCCGCCGCTCCCCCAGCACCGTCGCGACCGAGCCGCCCCGCAGCAGCTTCATCACGAAGTAGATCACCCGGCCGGAGCGACCCACTCGATAGATCGGGATGATGTTGGGATGCTCCAGCTGGGCCGCGGTCCGCGCCTCCCGCTGGAACCGCTCGACGAACTCCGAGTCGAACGCCAGGGAGAACGGCAGCACCTTGATGGCCACCTCGCGCTCCAGGTGGCGGTCGCGCCCGCGGTAGACCATCGCCATCCCGCCCCGCCCCAGCTCCTCGATGATCTCGTACTCCGACGTCAGCGCGTCCCGGACGAGATCGGTCTCCTCCATCCCCCCGGTGACGATCGCCTGGACCGGAGTGGTGGCCATGAGGTCGAGACCGCAGGAGGGACAGAACTTGGATTTGCCGGTGATCTCGCTGCCGCAGCGGCTGCAGAACATGCGCGGAAGGTACCGACCCGACCGGGGGAGTCAAGCGGAGGCAGGCCATGGCGTTGTGCGAGATGGAGTGCAAAAGATGGCACGCCTCGGGGAGGGCGCCGGGGCGGGAAACCGGGCCTTCCGCCGGGTTCTCCTGCCGGATTTGGGCCCAAAGCTGCTCCGCCGGGCGGGAGCGTCCACTGGCACGTCCCGTGCAGATATCTGGCTGCCAATTCCTTGCCAATCCGGAGAGCACCGTGGTCCCGTACCACACGATCGCCTTCAGCCAGCAGAAGCTGCGTGCCGCACTGCGCCGTGCAGCCGGCCAGGAGCCGGCCTTCAACTACGGCTTCGTGATCCACTCCCGCCGGCAAAACGAGCGCCCCTCACTCGGCGTGATCACCCTCAACGGCGAGAGCCTGGCCCTGAGCGAGCACCTGCTCAAGGGACTCGACGGGCAGGCGATCTGGCTCTTCGGCCACGCGCGGATCACCTTCGGCGCGGGCGAGGCGATCGAGGCGACGGAGGACGGGAAGCCCGGCGCCGATCAGCGCCCGCTGGCGACGCTGGTGATGCACATCTCCACGTTCGATACCAACGCCGGGGTCACCCAGCACCTGGTGCAGGTGGAGGCGCTGGTGAAGGCGGAGACCCTGGTGCAGCCGCTGCTGGTGCTGGCGCACGAGCGGCCGGGGGCGTGGCCGCTCTAAGGCGGTCGGACGGTCGGACGGTCGGACGGTCGGGCGGCGTAAGCCGAGCACATACTTCATCCCGAGCGAAGCGAGGGACCTTCTCGAACGGGCTTCGATACCCGTGGAGAAGGTCCCTCGCTTCGCTCGGGATGAGGTACGTAACGGCTAGACCGCCTGTCTACTCCTCGTTCACCACCTGGAACGGCTGCGCCCGCTTGTCCGCGCGCTTCTGATCGTCCTCCACCGTGACCTCGAGCGTGTAGTTGCCCGGCTTCAGCTTGTCGAGCTTGAGGCTGCGGGTGGTGGTGGTGACGGGGAACGACGCCGTCTCCTCGAACTTGAGGCTGATCTGGGCTGAGCCGCCGCCAAAGACTTTCCTGAAGAGACCGCCGCCCCCGCCCTGCTTCCGCACCGCGATCCGCACCGTGTACTCGCTGCCCGCGCTCAGGCCTTCCACCTCGTAGTACAGCTCCATGCTCTCCTTCCGCTTGAAGGTGCGGAGCGGGTTGAAGACCACGGTGTCCTGCGCGGTGCGCTGCCAGAAGAGGTTGGTGTTGCGGCTGCCGAGGACCAGGTCGCTGAGGGCGAGCGAATTCGAGGTCGGGCGGCCCACCCGGACGGTGTCGCGGGGGAGGAGGATGCCGGCGACTTCGCCCTGTTGCACCGCGAGCCGGTAGTTGTAGCGGCCCGGCGGGAGCGGGACCGCCACGCGGCCCACCAGGTGCTCGCTTTCGGGCACCGGCATGGGCGCCACGAAGTGTCTGGTGGTATCGAGCGCGGCCGCCACCCGGTTGAAGCGATCGGTGGCCACGAAGCGCACCCGCACCGAGTAGAGATAGCCCCGCGTCACCATCACCGGCTCCAGGGTGGATCCCGCAATGGCGTAGGCGATCTGCACCTGGCTTCCCGTCGAATCACGGCCCACCGCCAGCACCTCGGACTTCACCTTCAGCTCCTCATTGAAGCGGAGCTCGTAGCTGTCGGACGTGGTGCCGAGCGCGATGCTCTCCTGGCCCACCTGCCGCTCCTCGGTCTGATAGCGGCCGGTGCTGATCCGGCCCGCGGCCTGGAGCCGGCCGTAGATCGGCGCCAGCTGCTCGCGGGAGAGCAGAAGTTGCTGCGCCACCGGATCGCCTTCCGCGCCGGCCAGCCCGCCGCGCAGCGCCAGCGCGTTGCTGAACCCCAGCACGTCGAACAGGCTCTCGACCAGCTTGTAGTCCTGCACGTCTTCCCGGGCGATGAAGTGGAAGATCAGGTCGCCGTCGGGACGGCTGTAGCGCCAGGACTCGTTGGGCTCCAGCCCCGGCGCGGCGTAGCTGGCGCGGCTGGTGGGCTCGCCGTGGCGGATATAGATGATGCCCCGGTCGTCGAAGTCGCGGCTGCCGGAGCGGTAGCGCTCGACGATGTCGTAGTGGCGATTGAGGGAGGTGAGCTGGAAATTCTTGCGGGCGTAGAACAGGCGGCGGTAGTGCTCGCGGAGCCGCTCGCCGTCGGCCCGGAGCTCGGTCTTGTCGCGGTCGCTCCAGAACCGCTTCAGATACTCCGCCCGCCGCTGCCCGGAGGTGTGGTCGAACTCCCCCATCACGCTGTCGGAGGCGATGGTCGCGAGATCGCTGCGATAGCCGGCGACCGTGACCGAATCATCGGACGCGGCGCCCTCGAAGTACGGCGCCAGGCCGTCGAACCGGCCGAGCAGGAAGAGAGTCCGGGAGACCTCGAGGAGAGCGAGACTCCGGTTGGGCCCGCGCTCGAGGTAGCTCTTGAACGCCACCAGCGCGGAGTCGCCATCGCCCACTTCCCGCTCCACCCGTCCGCGCGCGAGCAGCACGTCGGCATTGGTGGCCGCCTCGGTGCTGGCCGCCCGGCGCAGCGCGTCCAGCGCCACGCCGAGCTTGATGTTCACCCGCTGGCGCAGCGCGGTGTTGGCCAGGTCCACCAGCCCGCGATAGAACGCCGGGTCCACCTGGGCCGACTTGGCGAACGCCATCGCCGAGCGGGTGAGGGCGTCCTTGCCCAGCATGGTCTTGATGCCGGTGACGAAGGAGATCTGCGAGTCGCCCACGCCATACTCGGCGAAGCCCATGCCGTAATAGCCGTAGGGCCACGAGGGCTGGAGGTCGATGGCCCACTGGAACTCGGAGGCCGCATCCTCATAGTGGGACTGCCCGCCGAGGTCGCCCAGCCGAAGCGACAGGAAGCCCAGCCGGAGATGGGTCATGACGTTGCTGCGGTCGGCCTTGGCCTGCGCGATGAGACGGCGCTCCAGCGCCAGCAGTCCGGTCGAGTCCCGGGTGCTCCCGATGGAGTCGCGGAAGCTCTCCAGCTCGGCCCGCTGGGCGGGCTCCTGGGCAATGGATATGGTAGGAAGCGCCAGGCACAGGGTGGCCAGTGTCACGAGCAGGCGTCGCGGGTGGGGGCGATCTCCGCGATTCGCGGCGGGGCGATCCAACCAGGCGGGGGCGGGGCCAAGCATTTGCAGCATCCTCATTCCGACGATCCTGAGGCACGGCGGCTGTTGGGGATTCGACCTAGGAGACGCCCCGACCAGCCCCCGGACCACACCGGAAGCCTATGATTCCTGCCCACGTTCCCGCAAGAATCGTCGGATGCCCTCCACTACTCCCTCGGCGTACAGCCGCTGCCCCCGGGGCGAGCGCAGGGCCGCCTCCTGCTCGGGCACGATGATGAAGAGCCCCTCGGTCAGCACCGAGGGCATCCAGGTGGTGCGCACCAGCGCCAGGTCGCCGCGGCCGAGGCCGAGATCGCGAACGCCGAGGCGGCGCACCAGCGCGGCCTGCACCGCGCGGGCGAAGGGCGCGCTGCGGGGCTGATTGTAGTACACGCTGGTGCCGTTGTTGGTCAGCGGATTCACCCCGTCGGGCAGCGCGTTGTTGTGAATCGAGACCAGCAGCTCGGCGCCGGAGCGCTCGGCCAGGTCCACCCGGGGCCAGAGATCGAGCGGCACGTCGGCCGTGCGGGTCATGAAGACCTTGGCCCCCTCACGCTCCAGCAGGCGTTTCACTTCGAGCCCGATCGCGAGGTTGGCCTCCGCCTCGCGCAGACCGGTGGGCCCGTTGGAGCCGCCCGGTGGATGTCCCGGGTCCACCGCGATGAACCGGCCCTCGAGCGAGCCGCCCTGGTCCAGCGCCGGCGGCCGGCGGATGTCGAGCACCAGATCGTTCCGCTCCCAGCTCGCGCGATAGCCCCACACGGTCTTCGTGAGATCCACCGTGAGCGTGACTTCGTCGAGCCGGTCCTGGCCCCAGGCTATACGCTCGATCAGCGGATCGTCCGCGGTGCCGTATTGGATCCAGTTGACGTCGCCCAGCGCGCCATAGAGCCGGAGCACCAGTGCGCGATCGGTCTCGGTCACCCGAAACGCCACCCGGTACGTGGTCGGGATGCGCACCCGGACCCGATCGCGCATCGGGTTCATGCGCACCGAGCCGACCACCGCGGGTACAGCGGTGAGTCCGGGCACCGGACGCGCTTCCTTGGCGCCGATCCAGGCCTCGGCCTCGGGGGAGAGCCGAAGCCGCAGGTCCCCGTTGAGCCGTCCGCTCACCCGTACGCGAGTGCCGTTGGGGAAGAACCAGTGATAGGTGCCGCCCGGCACCGCGCGTCCGGCCACGACACCGTCGGTGGCGACGGTGTCGGTCGCCGTGGTGTCGTCGTTCAGCTCGGCCAGGATGGGAAGCGTGTCGAGCAGGCCCAGCTGCAAGGGCCAGCGGGCCCTTACGGTGTCGCTGCCGCGGATAGCCTCGAGCATGCCCCAGGATGCTGTGTCCGGCGCGGGTGGAAACGCGGAGTGGGAAGAAGAAAGCGTGAGCGGGAGGGCCGACGTGTCCGCGGAAAGGATCGGTCCGGGGGACGGGCCGAGCGTGCGGCCGCGGAGGACGCCGACATAGCGGTCCCGCCGCACCGGTGACACCAGGCTGTTGGTGTCCCGGTCGAACGCGCGGATCGCCTCGGGGATCTCCTCCAGCCGCGACTCCGGACGGAGCGGCACCATCGTTCCGTCGGGAAGCTTGAGGCGCAGCTCGGCGCCTTCGCTGGCCTGGGCCACCAGCGTGAGGTACTCGCCGGCGGGCCACCAGGCGCGGCCCCGCGGCGCCAGCGAGGTGGAGTCGATCCACAGCCCGGCAGCGCGCTCCGGCTCCCAGCCGCCTCGCCGGACCAGGTAGTCCAGTGTCGCCGAATCGCCGGCGGCACGCGCCGAGATGTGGAACCGCATCAGGCTGTCCTGCGGGAGCGGAATCCAGGCGAGCCAGGCGCCGTTAGGCCAGACGCGCACCGGGGAGCCGTTGATGGTGAGCTGTGCCTGCCCGGTGCCGACCGATCCCAGGAGGAAGCTGGAGTCGCGGGCCCGCACCACGGCCTGGGGCGGCGGGTACACGACGCGGATGGCGAGGCGGCCGCGCTCCGCCGCCGCGGGCGGGAGGGCGCCGGTGCGCGGCGCGGTGTCGCCGACCGCGGTGTCGGCGGGCAGATTGACGGCTGGAGGCAGTGCGACCGGCGGCGGCTCGGCTGGGCGGGAGCGGGCACAGGCGGCCAGCCCCAGCACCAGCACCAGCGCGCCGGGGCGTCGAGCGAAGATCATGGCTGCAAGGTATCTGTTCCCTATGACTTACGCCACGCGGACGTTGACGCG
Source organism: Gemmatimonadales bacterium (assembly GCA_036556625.1). Lineage (GTDB taxonomy): Bacteria > Gemmatimonadota > Gemmatimonadetes > Gemmatimonadales > GWC2-71-9 > CAVVWJ01. The sequence continues at coordinate 932 of DATBJC010000098.1, read as the reverse complement.
TTTCGGACCCACTCGTAGATTCGTCCCACTCCGCTACCAAATGGAACTCAGGAGGGCCTTATTGTGACCAGCGGGCCGGTCCGCGTGTCGGTATTCGGCAAGACCGATCTGGGACTCACCCGGGATCACAACGAGGACACCTTTCTCGTTGCCGACCTGAGCGCCGGCAACGCGACCCTGCAGCCCGCGGTGCAGGACCACGAGGTGGGGCCCCGCGGCTCTCTCTTCATGGTGGCCGACGGCATGGGCGGCGCCGCCGCGGGCGAGGTGGCCAGCGCCATGGCCGCGGACATCATCTACCACCACCTCTCGACCGCCTGGGCCGGAGACGAGGAAGCCTCCCCGTCGCGCTTCGCCTTCCGGATGAAGGAAGCGGTGGAGCTGGCGAACTCGAGGATCTATGCCTACGCCCGGGAGCATCCCGACGTGCGCGGGATGGGGACCACGGTCACCGCGGCCGGGGTGTACGGCGACGAGCTGTACCTCACCCAGATCGGCGACAGCCGGGGCTATCTGATCCGGAACGGAGTGACCTTCCAGCTCACCCGGGACCAGTCGCTCACCCAACGGCTGGTGGACGCCGGCGAGCTGACCGAGGAGGAGGCGGAGCAGAGCGAGCGCCGCAACATCATCCTCCAGGCGCTGGGCCCGGACCCGCGGGTGAAGGTGGACTTGAGCCATCAGAAGCTCCGCCGGGGCGACACGCTGATCCTCTGCTCCGACGGTCTGTCGGGTCTGGTGCGGCGGGAGGAGCTCTCCCACATGGTGGAGCGGAACGGAGACCTCGCCACGCTGTGCAGCTCGCTGATCGACCTGGCCAACGAGCGGGGAGGCCCCGACAACGTCACCGTGGTGGCCGCGCGGTTCGACGGCGCGGGGTTGCTCGACCCCGACACCAAGGACGGCGCCGGCTACGAGGTCTACCACGTGAC
>DATBJC010000097.1:0-10996 GCA_036556625.1 Gemmatimonadales bacterium | reverse complement strand
AGCGCCGTGCCGGAGTCATCGGTTCCAGGGGAGTTATAATCCGTAGCTCAATGTACCTCTTCCTCGCGGTTCTGCTCTGTCTCGGGGTCTCCGGCTGCGAAGCCCGGTCCACTTCCGGGTCACTCAGACACTACGATCCCTCCGGCCCGCCGACCTACCGGATCCCGCTGCCTGGCGATCTGGCCGAAGTGTCGGGCCTGGCATATACCCCCGACGGCCGGCTCCTGGCCCATGGCGATGAGGAGGCGGTGGTGTACCAGATCGACCTGGCCCAGGGCCGGCCGGTAAAGCGGTTCGGCATCGGCGGCACACAAGGTCCGCTGCGGGGCGACTTCGAGGATATCGAAGTCATCGGTGACCGGATCTTCCTGGTGACCAGCTCGGGCGAGCTGGTGGAGGGCCGCGAAGGCGCGGACGGGGAGACCACGGCCGCTGTCCGCCGCGGGAGCGGACTGAACGGTGCCTGCGAGGTGGAAGGTCTGACCCGCGACCAGGGCTCCGGATCGCTGCTGATGCTGTGCAAGCAGACCAAGGGGAAGCGGTGGCAGGGCCAGGTCGTGGTGCTGGCCATCTCGCCCGAAACCTTCGAGTTCGAGCCGGAGCCGAGAATGTTGATCCCCGAGAATGCACTCCGCCGGGTGACCGGCGCCAGAGGCTTCCAGGGATCGGCGATCATCCAGCAGCCGCAGGGCGGGGCCTACATCCTGCTCGCCGGCCCTCAACGCGCCTACGCGGAGGTCGACTCCACCGGGAACGTCCTGACAGGTGGTGTCCTGCGCGCCGATCGCCACCGACAGCCGGAGGGCCTGGCCATCGCGCCCGACCGCACCCTGATCATCGGCGACGAAGCGGCCGGAAAGACAGCGACGATCACCGGCTATGCATACCGCCCCTAGGCCGGGACGCCGGGCCCTATGGGCCGTCGCGGCGCTGGCCGTCACGGCCTGCACCCCAGTCCTCCAGCCGGCCACGCCGGTCCCGGCCCCGTTCGCACCGAAGGACAGCATCGAGGTCGCGATCTTCCTGATCGGCGACGCAGGCAGCGACGCCTACGATGGCGAGCCCGTGCTCAAGGAGCTGGAGCTCCAGTCGGATTCCTTGCGGCCGGTTCGCCAGTTCGTGGTCTTCCTGGGGGACAACGTCTACCCCCGCGGCGTCCCCCCGCTCGGCCATCCCAGGCGAGACGATGCGGAGAGAAAGATCGCGGCCCAGGTGCTCGCGATCCGAAGGGGAAGTGCCCAAGGCGTCCTGATACCCGGCAACCACGATTGGGACCGCCAGGGCCGCGACGGATGGAACTCCATCCGGCGGCAGGACACCCTGGTGCGGAAATTCGGCGGCAAGGACGTCCGGCTGGCTCCCGCAGGCGGGTGTCCCGGACCCGACGTGATCGATCTGGGCAGCCACGTCCGGCTGATCGCGATGGACAGCGAGTGGTGGGTGCACAACGACGTCAAGCCGTATGGCGACACCTCTCCCTGCCCTACGCGGACCTACGAGCAGGTGGCGGACTCCCTCGCCGGAGCCCTGCGCGACAAGGGTCGGCGCCAGGCCATCGTCCTCACCCATCATCCCCTCCAGTCGGGCGGCATCCACGGCGGGCATTTCACCCTGATGGACCACCTCTTTCCCCTGCGCAACTGGAAGCCGTGGATGTGGCTGCCGCTGCCGGTAATCGGGTCGCTCTATCCCTTCGCCCGCCAGACGGGGATCTCCAACCAGGACGTCGGGGGTCGAAAGTACCGCGAAATGCGGGCTGCGTTCGAGCGCGCCTTCCGGCGCTATCCACCCCTGGTGATCGCATCGGGACACGACCATGATCTCCAGGTCATCCGGGGCGGACAGTCCCGGATCACCCATGCCCGCTTTCAGCTGGTGAGCGGAGCCGGAATCCTGGGGCACGCCAGCGTGGTCCGTGACATCGAGGGCTCGCTGTTCCAGCGTGAGGCTGCGGGATTCATGCGACTGGACGTCACCCGTGATGGCCGGATCCGGCTCTCGGTGAGGACGGTAGTGCCCGAGGGACGGCGCCCCAAGGGCGAAAGCGCGGAGGTCTATTCCCTGTGGCTCACCGAGCCGAGGGGACCCTGAACGGCGTATTGCCGACCGTTCGACTTTTTGCCCGACTCCGCCTGCGCAGCCCGCCTCGAATCATCCCTTCAAGACCCGCTCTGACAACAACTTAATAACCCGCCCCAGGCGGCCCGTTTTGTGCTCCTGAGCGAGCCGGGTAACACCCCCACCTCGACACTCTCTCAACGGCCGGCATGCAGCGACTGCTGAACCTCTCCCTCGGAGTCGTCGTCCTCGGTGCGTGCGCTTCCGGCCTGCCGTCGGCGCCATCAGTTGCACCGCTCGAGGCTCCGGTCCACGACAGCCTCTCACCGTTGACCGTCGCTCCGGTACCGACCCCTTCGTCCGACGCCGAGCTGATCGATGAGTTGGCCGCGGCCGAGCCCAAGGCCGAGGTCGAGTCGCTCGAAGCCGAGGATGTCACCTGGGACATCGACGTCCGCACCTACGCGTCGCATCCGCGGGTCCAGTACTACCTGAGCTACTTCCAGGGGATGCCGTCCGACCGGATGGCCGTGATCCTCGAGCGGGGGGCCCGCTACGAGCCGATGATCCGCCAGCGCTTCGAGGCCGAGGGGCTGCCGGGTGATCTCTTCTATCTCGCCCTGATCGAGAGCGGCTACTCCAGTGACGCGGTGAGCCGGTCGCACGCCGTGGGGATGTGGCAGTTCATGCGCGGCACCGGGCGGGGCTACGGCCTGCGGGTCGACAGCTGGGTGGACGAGCGACGGGATCCGGTGAAAGCCACCGATGCCGCGGCCCGCCATCTGCGCGACCTCCGCGAGCGCTTCGGTTCGCTGTACCTGGCCGCCGCCGCCTACAACGCGGGGGCCGGCAAGGTCTCCCGCAGCCTGGGCCGGCTGGAGCCGATCGAGACGAGCGATAGCGATGAGTCGGAGGCGGCGAGCGGCAACGCCGCGTTCTTCCGGCTGGCCGAGGCGGACCTGCTGGCCCGCGAGACCCGGGACTACGTGCCCAAGCTCATCGCGGCCGCGATCATCGCCAAGCAGCCGAGCCGTTACGGCATCGAGACCGCTCCGGTCGACCCGTTCGCCTACGACAGTCTGGTCGTCACCGATGCCACCGGCCTCGACATCGTGGCCCGGCTGGCCCAGGCGGATCTGGGCGAGATCCGCGATCTCAATCCCCAGTATCTCCGGCTGGCGACCCCCCCACGCACCCGCTCGGTGATCCGGCTTCCCACCGGCACCGGACCCTCGGTGGCCGAGGAGTACGCCAGGCTTCCGGCGGGCGAGCGGGTCCGCTACCTGACTCACGTGGTCCGCCAGCGCGAGCGGCTCAGCACCATCGCCGCCAACTACCGGATTCCGCTGGCGGACCTTCGCGCGGCCAACCCGAAGAAGGGCTCGCGTCCCCGCGCCGGCACCCGGCTGGTCATCCCGACCGTCGCCATCCCCTCGGCGCTGGCCGTTCGCGCCGCCGGCGAGCGGCGACCGCACCACTCGGCCAACTGGCGCACCCACCGGGTGCGCCGGGGCGAGACGCTCATCGGCATCGCGCGGCGCTATCGCGTCACGGTGAAGGCGCTCCGGCGAGCCAACTCGATACGCAACGCGCACGCGCTGCTGGCCGGCACGCGCCTGCGAATTCCCGGCTGAACCATCACTCCACCCAGCGAACGGAACGCCCCAGTGTCTGCCGACTCGAGCGCAAAGCCCGCTGCTGCCGCCGCCCTGACCCCGGTACCCGAACGGGCCGCCGCGGCCATTCTCGGCTCCATGATCGCCCTGATCCTGCTGCTCATGGCGATCCTGGCGCAGACCACCTGGGTGAATCCCGCCCGCGCCACCGACGCTCCCCCGGCCGATCCGGCGGGCTACGCCACGCTCTGAGCAGAGTGGACGTTCCCTTCCGCCTGTTGCTGACGCTCGCGCTCGCCACCTCGGTGGAGGGCGTGCCCGCGTCGATCGGCTCCGAGGGCTACGTGCCGGCTCCCGCCGACACGGCTCGGGCCGGGGCCGCGCCGGCCCGGCGGATCTCGCGCGCGCGGATCACGACGCTCCCGGTGGGCGCGGCCATCGGCGGATTTCTCTCCTCGCGCGGTCTGCCGCCGCGACCCGGGCAATTCATCGTCACCGACAGCGGTCTGGTCTTCCTCTCCGCCGACGGGCGGCTGGCCCAGACTTACCCGTTGATCGGACCGGTCAGGGTTCGCGACGGCAAGCGGGCCAGAACCAGCACGATCTCGCTGGCGTACGCCGACTCCGCTTCGGCCCGGCCGGTGTACGTCTTCCGGGTGGACGGAGGGGTCTTCGGCACCGAGGAGCCCGGCCCCTTGCTCGACCTGGCGCGGCGGCCCCGCTGGCTGGACAGCCTCGCGTCGCGCGAGTGGCGGCCTGATCGGCCGCTGGTGAGCTCCCGGAATCAGGCCGCGATCTGGCTGGTGGTCCGATCCATCGAGCGCAGCGCCTACGCCGACACACTGTACGCCCTGTTCGGCAGGCCGGTCCGCGCTACCGGCCTGGTGAGCAGCCGGGGCCGCAAGTCCGGACGCCTGGGCGAGTATATCGCGTCACGGGACTCGCTGGCGCTCGACCCGGCGCGCATGAGCAGCGAGGAGCAGCTGCGCCATGCCATGGCCCACGAGCTGGCGCACCGGTGGCAGTCGCGCGCGCCGGCCCAGGTGCGCACGCTGTGGCAGGGCGTCGGTCGGATCCGGGACAGCCGCCGCTACGGCCACGACAAGGCGACGGAGCACCAGGCGGAGGCGGTCGCGTTCGCGGTGCACTTTCTTCAGACCACCGCGATGACCTCCGACCATGAGGCCGCCCTGCTGCTGGAGCGGTACGAAGTGCTGGTTCCCGGCACCAGCGCCATGACTCGTTATCTGGCCCTGCAACCGATCTACGCCCACCATCCGCTCCGCCGACTGCTCACCACCGGTTCCAGCGACTAGCTAGCTTTGCGAGGTCTCCTGCCGGGAGCCCTCGGTGCAGCTGGAACTGCAGTTCCTCATTCGACTCCTCGTGGCGGCCGCGCTGGCCGCGCTGCTGGGATGGGAGCGCGAGGCCGCGCGCAAGTCCGCCGGCCTGCGCACCCACATGCTGGTGGGCATCGCCGCGGCGCTGTACACCTCGATCGCGGAGCTGGCGGTGACGGACGTAGTCCCGGGCGGCGCCCGGCTTCAGGCCGACCCCATCCGAGCGATCCAGGCAGTCGCCATCGGGATCGGCTTCCTGGGAAGCGGCGTGATCTTCGTGAGCCGGAAGGACGAGGAGGTGCAGGGTCTCACCACCGCGGCGTCGATCTGGGCGACGGCCGCCATCGGTATCGCGGCGGGACTGGCGCACTACGTGCTGGCAGTGGGAGCGACGGTGCTGTTGCTGCTGGTGCTGCGAGTGCTGGTGAGGTTCGATCAGTAGAACAGAGCCACTGGTCGGATTTGAACCGACGACCGCTCGATTACGAATCGAGAGCTCTACCCCTGAGCTACAGTGGCTGGTCAGCAATGAGGGGCGCGTGGTGAACGCGCCCCTGATCTCGATGCCCTGGCGCGGATTCGAACCGCGACGCCTTTCGGCACTACCCCCTCAAGATAGCGTGTCTACCAGTTTCACCACCAGGGCGTGCGCGGCCGCAAGATAGCGGCCGCCGAAGGGGGAATCAACCCCTGACTCGACCGCGCAACTGGTTGTCACACGGCAAGTAAGCGCGTCACTGGACCTGGAAGGGACTCCCCTGAATCGGCTGCCCGTTCAGGTCGATCCGCACCACCTGTGGACCCAGCACGAAGACCGCCACCTGATAGGTACCGTTGCCGTTATCGGTCGCCGTGGTAGGCGGTCCGTCGTTCACGGACATCGTCACGGTGTCGCCGCCGTGGCCCACCGGGTTGCCCTGGGCATCCCGCGCGGTCACGACCGCGCCGACGCCGAAGAAGGTCACCGTGAGCTCCGCCGTGCTGGTACCCGGGTTCACCGGCCCGGGCACGACCTGGCTGGGGAACGGAGAGCCCGCCAGCGGCCCGCCCGCTACCCGAATGGTCACCAGGTCGGTGCCAGCCGTGAGCGGCGTGTATCTCACGGTGTATCGGCCGCCGCCCTCGTCGCTGGCGTCCAGAGAGCCGATGGTGTTGGCTCCCGAGATCGACACGGCGATCGCGCCGGCCTGACCCGGCGTGGGATTGCCCAGTGCGTCCTTGAGCTGAATCTCGATGACGGTGCTCTGACCGGCCTGGCCGTTGGGCACCGAGGCCGAGCTGGCCGCCGCCGACGGGGCACCAGCACCCACGGTGACCGTGGCCTTCTCATCCAGCGAGACGCCATTCGCCGTGGCGGAGACGGTGCGAGCCCCGGTGGTGGTGGCGCTGAGCCTGCCGGTGGCCACACCGCGCTCGTCGGTCGGGCCGCCGGGCTGGGTCAGACTGTGTCCGCTGCCGTCCACCGCGAGCGTCACGTCCACCCCCGACAGCGGATTGCCGAACCCGTCGAGGACCGTCACTGTGATGGTCGAGGCGCTCGCGCCGTTGGAGGCGCTGATGTTGGCCGGGTTGGCCGTCACGGTGCTCCGCGACGCGCTCACCGGCCCCGGCACGCCGGTGGCGCTGAAGACCACCGGACTTCCCTCCAGGTCGAGCTGCGACACCACAGCCGACAGCGTGTTCGCTCCCGCGCTCGGGCCCAGCTTCCACTCCCCCACGGTGGCGATGCCGTCCTCGCCGGTGACCGGCGTATTGTCGGACACGGTGCCGCCGCCACGAGTCACGGTGAACGTGACCGGGATGCCGCTCAGCGGGTTGCCGTCCTCGTCCAGCACCTTGACGGCGGGATCGATAGCCACGGCCTGACCAACCGTGGCGGTCTGATCATCTCCGGTCACGCCGCCGATGGAGGACGGCGCGCCGACCCCGAGCGCGATGGGCGGCGTGGTGAAGGGCGCAAAGGCCTCGTCGGTCGCGAAGATGAGACGATAGGTCCCGGGGGAGCCCCTGAGGGCGAGGTCCGTGAAGACGACTTTCCCTTCGGCGTTACTGGTAGCGGAGGTGCCGCCATGGAGCGAGCCGCCGCCGCCGGAGAAGATGGCCACTGTCACCTCTACTCCCTCGCGCGCGATGGACGAGCCGTCGGCGTCTTCCAGTTGGAGCTCAGGCTGCGGCGAGAGTGGCTCACCGGAGACCGCGATGGCGGGCAGCGCCGAGGTGAGGACCAGCCGCGCCGCGAGCGCGGTGCTGGTGAAAGTGACGGAATCGGGGATCTCTTCGACCGAGGCGAGCGTGAAATACGTCTTGGCCTCGGGCCCGAGCATCCGGCGGGCGCTCGCCCGCCCATCCGAGGCGGTCACGCTGGTGGCCGGGTCCACCGCCCCGCCGCCCTCCGCCTGCCAGACCACCGTGACGCTCTCGGCCGGCATCCCGAATTGGTCCGTCACCCGGACGACCAGCGAGTCGCCCAGCGGTTGTCCCACCGTGCCGTTCTGGCGATCGCCCCGGATGATCTCGATCTCCGCGACTTTGTTGGGAAGCGTCAGATCGCCGCCCCCGCATGCCACGGCGGCCAGCACCAGGACGATGCGGGGAGCGAGGGTACCAGACGACATCAATCCTCGACGGCGAAGGTGTTGCTCTCTACCGATCCCAGCTCGGGCCTCTCGGGGGAGGAGGCGCGCAGGTGGAAGTCGTCATGGGTATGGCTGTTCGACAGATCCGGAAAGACCGCGACGCCGTCCACCGTGGTGCGAATGGGCTCGCCGTCGAATCTGTGGTCGTCGCCATCGGAACGGAGAAACCGGATCTCGATCTGCACTCCGGACAGCGGGACGACATCGCCATCCGCGTCGACGATGGCGACTTCGACCGGGGGTGAGATCGCCTGGTCCCGCGGCGTGTTGGTCGGCTGCACCCGGAATACCAGATGATCGGGCTCCGGGGGTATCAGCGTCACGACTACTTCGGCCGTCTGCACCAGCTCGACGGTGCCGTTCACCACTGCACTCACGACTTTGGTGCCCGGGACCACCGAAGCGAGGGTGCCGGTCGCCTCGCCATCGGAGCCGGTCGGCCCCGGTGGCTGCGTGAGCAGGTTGCCGCCGCCGGTCGCCGACAGCGTGACGGCGGCCCCGGCAACCGGGGCACCCTGGCCGTCGCGTACGGTGACCGTGATGGTGGATTGCTCGGTGCCGGCCGCGATGTCGGCCGGGGTGGCGGAGATGGTGGACAGCTCGGCGCTGGGTCCGCTGCCGTCATCGTCCCCCGTTGCCGTAAAGTCTACAACACCGACCCCCGAGACTACAGCGTTGAGGGTGTTGACGCCGGGCGAGTCTCCCAGAGTCCACTGGGTGGACGCGAATCCCTCGTCGTTGGTCTCACTGGTCCCGGGGCTGGTGCTTCCGCCCCCGGTGGCCACCACCCAGGCGACCGCTTCGCCGCCGACACCATTCCCATCCTCATCCACCAGACGGACCACCAGCGGATTGCCCAGCTGGCTGCCCGGTTCGCCGTTTTGCCCGTTACCGCTCACCCGCTCGACCGTGACCTCGGGGGGAAGCGGACCCGCGGGAAGGCCCAGATCCCCGCCACCGCAGGCGAGGCCGGCGATCAGCAATGAGGACGCGGCGAGCGCGGCGACCAGGCGCACGAAGCACACCTCGGCAGAGGTGAATCGGGAAGTCATTTCTGGAAGCTTTACCTTAGCGCCTGGAGCGTCCGGGCGATAGGGCGCAGATCACAGGGTCCCAGCCTATGCAACGCTTTGCACTATATGGGTTTGACCAACCGAGCCCCCAGCCCTCGCGGCGCTGACGTCTACGGCTGGACCGTGTGGGACGCCGTGCCGGCACTGGTCTGGAACAGCGGACCCTGGAAGGTCGCGGTCAGAGTCTGATCGCCCGCGACCCCCAGCGGGATGGAGCAGGATCCGGCCCCACTGTCTTCGGGGGCCAACTCGTCGCTGCAGCTCGTGCTTTCTCCAGAGGCCGTCACGACCACGGTCCCCACCGGGCTGCCCCCGGGCGAGCTCACCTGGAAGCTGACGAGGACGGAGGCCCCCACGGTCGAGGGCTCAGGGTCGTCGGAGACGATGGCGGTGCTGGTGGCGGCCGGCCCAACGCTGATCGCGTTCGAGGTGGCGGACTGGAATCCGCCGGCGGCAAAGATCAGCGTATGCGATCCTGTCGCGCCGCCGATCTCCAGGTCGGTGAACGTCGCCCGTCCATTGCCATCGGTTGCTTGGTTGACGCTGCCGCCAATTTGACCCGGCCCGCTGTTCACCGCGGCTGTCACCCCGATACCCGGAGTCGCGACCGGATTCCCCGATGCGTCCACCACCTGCACCACGGGCTGCTGCCCGAATGGCACGCCTGCCTCGGCGGTACCGGACGGCTGGGTCACCAGCTGGAGCGCCGCCGCCGCCCCCGCTGTCGCCCTGGCGGAGAACTGCACGAGCCCCGCCCCGGAGGCCGACGCGCGCACCCGTTGATTTCCCGTGCCCGGGCCCAGGGTCCACGTCGTGGCGGCACGCCCAGCGGCATCGGTGCCCCCCGACGCGGGCGACACCGACCCACCGCCGGACTCCACGCTCCAGGTCACCGTCGCGCCCGGGACCGGAGTGTCATTGGCGTCCACTACGACCACCACCAGCTGGGCGGGGAGCGCCGAGCCGGCAGCACCACTCTGATTGTCGCCCGACACGATGCGGATATCACTGGCACCGCCGGCACCGGCATGCGCCGTGAACTCTGCCTGGCCGACACCGGAGACGATCGCCTGGACCGTGTTGGTGCCGGTGGATGAGCCCAGGGTCCAGCTGGTGGATGTCACGCCGTCGGTCGAGGTCGTGCCCGTCGTGGGGTCGACGCTTCCCCCGCCCGCCGTGACGACCCAGGTGACCGCGGCGCTGGGGATGGGATTGCCGTCCCCATCCACTACCCGCACCACCAGCGCCTCCGGCAGCGTCGTCCGCGGCGGAGCGGATTGGTTGTTTCCCGAGACGATCTGCACACCGGCGGCATTGCCGGGCATCGCCGTGTGATCGAAGACCACCGGCGAGCCCGCGAGCGGTTCGTCGGAGCTCGCCAGCGTAGTCTGCGGCCCCGCAGTAGGCCCCAGGGTGCGGGTGACCGAGCTGAGACCTTCCGCGTCGGTGACGGTAGAGCTCGCACTGACACTCCCGCCGCCTTCAGGAGTCCAGGTGATGGGCACCCCTGGGACCGGATTGCCGAGATGGTCGCTCACTTTGACGACGAGCGGCGCGGGAAGGACGGTTCCGGCGGGGGCGCTCTGGTCGTCGCCCGACACTCCGGCAAGACCATTGGCCGAAGCGGCGACGGCCAGGACGGTGAACGTGGCCTCGACCTCCACCGGACTCTCCGGCTCGATGACCCGTACGATCCCGACCGCCTCACCCACCTGGTTGCCCAGGGTGATCTCGGCGCTGTCGAGGCCTTCGGCGCTGGTGGAGAGAGTGTCCGGATTCGCGGAGGCTCCGGACATCTCGACCACGACGGTCGCGCTTCCCACCGGCCTGCCGGCGCCGTCGAGAACTTTCACGATGAGCGGCTCGGTCAGCGCTTCACCCACCCGTCCGCTCAGGCTGTCACCCTGGACGATGGTGATGCTGGCGGGCTCACCCTCGCTGGGGAGCACGAGATCGTCGCCGCCACACGCGACGAGGACGCCGCTGGCGGCGGCCAGCGCTGTGCAATGGAAGTGACGCATTGACACGAGGATAGCGCCACAGCGCCAGCCCAGACTAGGACTTAGCTCACACCCCGGCCTAAGTCACTGGTGAGCCTTGGCTTCCGGCCAGCTTACGGATTGATCGTGATGGTGAACGATTGAGGGCTGCTGGTGGCACCACCGCTGTCCTGCGCCACTACGCTGGCGATGACTGCGATCGGTGTGAGAGTGAGCTGAGGTCTGTAGGCGAGGTTTCCGGAGGCATCGATTTGCGGAAGGTCTTGGAAGGCG
>DATBJC010000096.1:0-12772 GCA_036556625.1 Gemmatimonadales bacterium | reverse complement strand
GCGGCGAAGGCACCCTCGCCCGGCTGGGCGGCGGGCAGCCGCCCGCCGAGGTCGCTCCAGGTCCGGCCGTCAGTGGTGCGTATGACCGGAAAGCGGCCCGCCACCGCGTCGCTCATGGTGAAGCCGCGGCGCTGGTCCCAGAAAGCGAAGCAGTCATAGAAGGCGCCGGTGTCCCGGTTGGTGAACTGGAGGGTCCAGGTCCGGCCGGCGTCCTCCGTCCGGTAGATCCGGGAGCGGTCGCCGGGCCCGGCGGCGAGCAGGTAGGCGACGGTTCGGCTCACGCCCTCGACGTCGCGAAACTCGAGGCTGTCCGCTCCCGGCACTACGCCCGCGCGCCAGGTCGCGCCCCCATCGATCGTCAGCAGGTATGTTCCGCCGACCCCGCTGGCCCAGGCGACCCGCTCGCTCACCGGGCTGACGGCCTGGAGTCGATGCGAGGTGCCGCTCTGTTGCGGGGTGAGTGTGGGCGAGCCGGTGGTGCTCGCCGGCGCGGCTCGGGGCGGCGCGGAGCAGCCCGCGAGGGCGAGCGTCAGGAGGAGCGTGCCTAGGGGCGGTCGCATCCCGCCAAGGTACGACGGGCCGGCCAGGCTGTCATCACGCGCGCGAACGCCTCACCATACCGTCACTCCCCGCTCGTGCTCGGCGAGGACCTCCTTGGGGGGAAAGCTGCTCCAGTCCACCGGCCCCACCGCGTACCGATAGTGCAGCATGGTCAGCACGAACTTCCAGGCCGAGGTGAAATAGCGATAGGTGGCCTCCCACTCGCCGCCGCGGCCCCAGCCCGTCTGCTCGAACCACACCCGAGTCCGCTGGGGCCCCAGCCGCTCCAGGCGGACCACGACGCTGGTGCGCTGCTTTCGGGCTTGGGGGAACTTGCCCGGCGCGTCCCAGGTGAACGCGAGCATCTCCGGCGCCTGGACCGCGAGCACCAGGTTGTTCTCCGCTCCCCGCTTCCCGGGCTCGGCCGCGGGGTCGAAGAAGATCTCATAGGAGCCGAGCGGGCGCAGATCGATGTGGCTGCCGGGCGCGAACCACTCGCTCACCCGGGCGGGCTCGGTCCAGGCCGACCAGACTGTCTGGATCGGCGCAGGGATGTCCACCCGATAGCGCAGCGCGCGGCTGACGCTGTCGGCGGGTGGGCTCGGCGCGGTCAGCAGCAGCAGGGCAAACGTGAGCATGGGGCCTCCCATCAGGCGTGGGGGATCTCTCCACCCGCGCGGGCGATCGTGGCGGTGGTTCCGCCTCGGAGCTTCTCGACCAGGCGCATGGCGCCGGCCATCACATCCATCATCCGCATCGCAGGGGTCCGTCGATCGGCCCAGACGTTGAGCACGTAGCCCCAGCCGACGTCGTATCCCCTCCGCGCCCGGGCCGCGCCCTTGCCCCAGTTCTCCCATTTGGTGGCTGTGAGCTCGAGCCGGGTGCCGCCGGCCTCGGGCAGGAACCGCACTTCCACATCCTGGGCGGTGGAGGCGTCTCGGGAGGGGTGGAAGCTGAACTTCACCCGGGCCGGCGGATCCCAGTCCAGCACCGTGCCCCACTGAAACCGGCGGCCATCGAGGTGCTCCTCGAAAATCCGCCCGCCCACCCTGGTCTCGAAGACCACGCGCCGCACCCGCTTCCCGCCGATCGAGTGGGTGCGCCAGGGCCACCACGAGGCGAACTCGCTGGTGAAGCGACGGAATGCCGCCTCCGGGCTCCAGGAGACCAGAACCGAACGGACGATGGGCGGCAGGGCGGACTGGGTCATCGCGATCCTCTCTTGGGCGGGGCCGGATCATCCGCGGCGTAGGCGGCCAGGACGTCATCCCACAAGGATTCCAGATAGCGGCGCAGCTCGGCGAGCCCCTCGACGCTGGCCTGGTAATGGCGCCTGGTGCCCTCGCGGCGGTCGGTGACCAGCCGCGCGTCGCGCAAGACCCGGAGGTGCTGAGACACGGCCGGCTGAGTGACCCGGGCGATGCGCGCCAGCTCTCCCACGGTGTGAGGCCGGCGCCGGAGCCGCTCGTAGAGCCGCCGCCGGGTGGGGTCGGCCAGGGCCAGCAAGGCACCTTGATAAGTCATGGCTTATATAAGTAACTGCTTACACTGGTCTGTCAAGCCCCTCCGGGTATCTTGCAGCATCACTCACCACCGGAGTCAGGCGATGGCCAGCATCAGGAAGTCGGCCAAGAAGGCCAGGAAGACGGCGCGACGGGCCGGCGGCAAGGCCAAGTCCCTCGCGACCAAGGTCGCCGGCAAGCTGGGCAGACGGCGGAAGAGGAAGACCCGGAAGGTCGCCGCGGCCGCGGCCGGCCTCGCGGCGGCGGCCGTCGCCACGGCTCTGGTACGGAAGCGGAAGCGGAGGCGCGGCTAGCGGAGGCGCCGGTGGGGGTCAGCGAACGCCGCGGAGCAGTGGAACGAAGCGCACCGGCAACAGGCGTCGCGAAGCCACCCGCCCGCTGGCATCCTTCTCGACCATGACCAGCTCCTGGTCGAGATAGGGATCGCCCACCGGCATCACCAGCCGTCCACCCGGCGCCAACTGCTCGAGCAGCGGGGGCGGGATCGAGTCCGCCCCCGCGGTGACCACGATGGCATCGAATGGCGCCGCCTCGGGCCAGCCGGCGTAGCCGTCGCCATGCCGCACGGTCACCTCGCGGTAGCCCAGCCGGGTCAGTCGGTCCCTCGCCTCATCGGCCAGCGCACGGAAGATCTCGATGGTCCAGACCCTGGCTCCGGTCGCGGCCAGCACCGCCGCCTGATAGCCCGATCCGGTTCCCACTTCCAGCACTCGCATTCCCGGCCGGGGACGGATGGACTGCGTCATGACCGCGACGACCGCCGGCTGGGAGATCGTTTGGTCCCGGCCGATCGGAAGCGGCGTGTCGTCGTAGGCGCGGGGGCGCTGATCGGCGGGGACAAACTGATGACGGGGGACCCGGCGCATCGCGGCAAGGGTGGCGGAGTCGTCGATGCCCTGGGGAATGAGGTACTCCGCCACCAGCCGCTCCCGCGCGGCGCGCCACTGCGCCTCGGTCTGCGCCGGCGCGGGGGTCGGCGCCGTCGAGGCCAACACGACCGCCAGGAGTCTCCACCTCCTGGCGAAGCCTGCCGACGTCACGACACCCACCTCATGCCTCCACGTAGATCTCCCCTCCCCGCTCTCGGAACTCCACCGCCTTCCGCTCCATCTCGGCCGCGTATTCCCGCACGTCGTGGGTGATCTTCATCGAGCAGAACTTGGGCCCGCACATCGAGCAGAAGTGGGCCACCTTGGCGCCGTGAGCCGGCAAGGTCTCATCGTGATAGGCTCGGGCGGTGACCGGATCGAGACTCAGGTTGAACTGGTCCTCCCAACGGAAATCGAATCGGGCCTTGCTCAGCGCGTCGTCCCAGGCGCGCGCCCGGGGATGTCCCTTGGCGATGTCCGCCGCATGCGCCGCGATCTTGTAGGCGATGACGCCGGCTTTCACGTCGTCGCGATTGGGGAGACCGAGGTGCTCCTTGGGTGTCACATAGCAGAGCATGGCGGTGCCGTACCAGCCGATCATCGCCGCGCCGATCGCGCTGGTGATGTGGTCGTAACCGGGCGCGATATCGGTGGTGAGCGGACCCAGGGTGTAAAAAGGAGCTTCCCGGCACCACTCCAACTGCTTGTCCATGTTCTCCTGGATGAGATGCATGGGGATGTGCCCCGGCCCTTCGTTCATCACCTGGACGCCGTGCTCCCAGGCGATCTCGTTGAGCTCGCCCTGGGTCCTGAGCTCGGCGAACTGGGCCTCGTCGTTCGCGTCGGCCAGACTCCCCGGCCGGAGTCCATCGCCCAGCGAAAAGGAGACGTCGTAGGCCGCCATGATCTCGCAGATCTCGCGGAACCGGGTGTAGAGGAAGCTCTCCCGGTGGTGGGCGAGGCACCACTTGGCCATGATGGACCCGCCCCGGGAGACGATGCCGGTCACCCGGTTGGCGGTGAGCGGCACGTAGCGCAGCAGCACGCCGGCGTGCACCGTGAAATAGTCCACCCCCTGCTCCGCCTGCTCGACCAGGGTGTCGCGATAGATCTCCCAGGTCAGGTCTTCCGCTACCCCGCCCACCTTCTCCAGCGCCTGGTAGATCGGCACCGTGCCGATGGGCACGGCGGAGCTCCGGAGAATCCATTCCCGGGTCTCGTGGATCTGTTTGCCGGTGGAGAGGTCCATGACCGTGTCGGCCCCCCACAGCGTGGCCCAGCGCAGCTTCTCGACCTCCTCCTCGATGGAGGAGGTCACCGCCGAGTTGCCGATGTTGGCATTGATCTTCACCTGGAACCGCCGACCGATGACCATCGGCTCCAGCTCCGGGTGGTTGATGTTGGCCGGGATGATGGCGCGCCCGCGGGCCACCTCGCTCCGCACCAGCTCGGGCGGCATCCCCTCGCGAATGGCCGCGAACTCCATCTCCGGGGTGATCTCGCCGCGGCGGGCGTAGTGGAGCTGGGTGACGGTCGAGCGGCCGCGGAGGACGGGCGGCCGAATGACCGCCACGTCCCGCTCCGCGATCCACTCCTCTCTCACCGACGGCAGTCCCTCCCGCGCGTCATGCCCCTGCGGCCCGCTGCTGTCGTAGACCCGGAGCGGCGGCTCGCCGTCCGCGAGTGCGATCTCGCGCAGCGGCACCCGGATCCCCCGAGAGCCTTCGACGTAGACCTTGGTCGAGTTGGGAAAGGCCTCACCGTAGGAAGAGGCGGTGGGCCCGGTGGGAAGTGTGGCGGTCATCGTGGTGCTCCCTCGAGGCAAGGAAGGGAGCGAGGGTGGGCCAAGCCGCCCGCGCCGCGCTCCCTTCGCCGGTATCAGCCGGATCAGGTTCCAAGGGTACGATCTCAATCGGACGAACAGCGATCGCGGTCCGATGCCCCTGGCGGCAACCTGAAGAGTAGTCGAAGTGTCCGCACCGTGCAGGTCGCAGGGTTGCTGCGCGGAACCTGGGCTGGACGCTCCGGGGCCAGGCCTCCTCGCGCGGCCCGGGGCGCCCGGGGCCGTTTCGGCTAAGTCGTGGCCGGACGGTAAGAAGGACGGCCCGAGATGGTTTTGTCTCACCCGATTTCTCCCGGACGGGCACGCGATATGCCAATTGTTGCCCCAAGGCCGAGCCACCTCGGCCGATTCACTTCGGAAGGAACGTCTTGTCGAACGCCGCTGAGCCTCGCGCGCCCTCCCCCTGGGCCGCGAAGATTCGACGTCGGAGGCACCCCGGGTAGGCCGCCGCGCTCCTGTCGCGTCGTCTCCACCGCCCTCGCGCGCCGAATTCTGAGCCGCGGGGGCGTTTCATGTCTCCCCGGTAAACCAGGTCGCAGGAGGGGACGATGAGAAGGTTCTGGACCGTCACGATGGTCGCCGCCTCGCTGGTGCCGGCGGGCCCCCGGGCCTCGGAGGCACTCCAGCGTCTGGTGGACGTGCGCCAGATCGCGACCGATACGCTGCGCGACGTGGCGGTCGCCACCTTCATCCAGGGCCGTCCCACCATCTACTACAATCCCGCGCTGCTCCAGGGCTTCGGCCCTCGCATGGCCGAGTTTTTCTTCGCGCACGAGTACGGGCACCTGCGCTACGGCCACGCCGGTGGCGCCCTGTCGCACGACGAAGGCGAAGTCAGCGTCCTGCGGCAGCGGCAGGAGCTGGAGGCCGACTGCTACGCGGCGCAGGTGCTCGCGGTGCGCGATCGGGAATCGGTGGAGGCGGCACTCCGCTTCTTCCAGCGGATGGGACCCTATCGATACGACGCGTTCCATCCGACCGGCTCGCAACGGGCCGCCAAGATCCTCTCCTGTCTTCCCGCGCCGGATGACCCGGTGATGTCACCCGCGGTGCAGGCCCACGCCGGTGGGGGCGACGCAGTGAGCTTTACCCTCCGGTCGCCCGCGGCGAGCGCGGGCGAGTACGCGGTCGAGGCCCGGGTCTGGATCGACGACATCGCCGTGGGCACCGTCTCCAGCATCCGGCAGCCGGGGAGCCTGATCGTCCGGGACTTTCCCGCCGGCACCCACCGCTACCGGGTCTCCGCCACCCTCTACGGGTTCGACGCGATGCTCCAGCTCAACCCCAGCGGCAGCGCGAGCGGCGAAGGCCTGGTGGTGGTGGAGGAGGGTTCGGTGGTAGCCGTGCGCTGGCGGTCGGGAGAGCCGCCCGCCCTGGTTCGACAGTAAACGGAGCCTGCTTCGGCTCCGATCTCACCGTTGCACACCGCTTTCCCGGTCCCGCACACCCCTCCGGCCGAATCCCGACATCAGCGTAAGTGTTTGTAGATCCAGCAGATCACCAGCAGGCCCTAAATTGCCATCTGGCAGACCCTTATGGAATCGCCAATCCGGAGCTACATTGGCGTCGCTCGTAGATCAGTTGGATCGACCCATTCACCCGATCAGGAGCTGCCCAGATGCCCCGTTCTCTCCTGCTTCCCCTCATCGCCGCGTTTGCGCTGGTGGCCTGCAGCAAGCAGGCTGACACCGGTGCCGCCCCGGCGCCCGACGAGGGAGCGCCCGACGCCGCCGTGACGGCCGACAGCGCCGCCATGGCCGACACGGCCGCCGTCCCGACCGACACCACGGCTGCCGCAGTCGAGGACACCACCGTTCCGGCCGAAGCCGCTCCGGCTGAAGAGCCCACTGCCGACGAAGCCGTTCCGGCCGAGGAGCCCGCGATGGACGCTCCGGTCGACAGCACCGCGATTCCGGCCGACAGCACCACCTGGCCGAGCGACAGCGCGTCCGCGCAGTAAGCGACCTGGTTGACAGTCACCCCAACGCGCGCTAGCCTAGAACCATGACTCATCGCGTCGCCCGTCTCTCCCGGTTGCACACCCCCGCCTCGCAGCTGAAGGCGGCGGCGTGTTGTTGTATGACCGGTAACCATCCCGACGGGACGACCTAGCGCGCCTCAAGACCCAACAGGAGTACCCCGGCCCGCAGGATTGTCCTGCGGGCCTTTGTTTTTGTGCGTGATGAGCTGCGGCAGCAGGGAGCGTGGATGCAGATCGTACGCGACATCGATAGGGAGATCGGGGAGGATTCCCCGCCCGAGCGGCTGGTGGCCTGGCTGCTGACCCACTTCCCCGGGCGGCGGATCGCGATGACCACGGCTTTCGGCATGGAAGGCTGCGCGCTCATCGATATGATCGCCCGGCGCGGCGTCGAGCTGCCGGTACTGTACCTGGACACCGGCTTCCTCTTCCCGGAGACCCTCGCGCTGCGCGATCGGCTGGCCGAGCGCTATGCCCATCTCCACTTCGAGAACCGGGGCACCTCGCTCACACCCGAGGCGCAGGAAGCGCTCTACGGCCCCGAGTTGTGGGCCCGCGACCCCGACGCCTGCTGCCATCTCCGGAAGGTGGAGCCCATGCGAGGCGCGCTGGCCGACGTGGACGTGTGGGTGACGGCGCTCACCCGGAGCCAGTCCCCCTCGCGCGCCGGGCTTCGGGTGGTGGAGTGGGACTGGAGCTACCAGCTCCTCAAAGTGAATCCGCTGGCGGGGTGGGATCGGGCCAAGGTGTGGGAGTACGTCCGGCAGCACGACGTGCCCTACAACCAGCTGCACGACCGGGGCTACCCGACGCTGGGCTGCACTCACTGCACCGCGGCGATCCTGGGCAACGTCACCGGGGAATACACTCGCGAAGGGCGCTGGCAGGGTCTGGAGAAGAACGAGTGCGGGTTGCATCAGATCGTCGGGCGGGCGTCGTAGCAGAGCCAGTGCGCCACATGTCAGGGCAATCGACACCGACACCGGAACAGGCATGCCCAAGGAAACCAAGGTCGAAGAGGCCAAGCGCGGCAGCCACCATCTTCGGGGCACGATCTCGGAGACGCTGAGCTCGGATGCCACCCACTTCGGCGGCGACGATACGACGCTGCTCAAGTTTCATGGCACCTACCAGCAGGATGACCGCGATGCCCGCCGGGCGCGCGACGACGGCGCCGAGAAGGCCTTTCAGTTCATGGTGCGGGTCGCGCTGCCGGCCGGGATCCTGAGCGCGGAGCAGTACCTCGCACTGGAGGAGGTGGCGGACCGCCATGCGAACGGGACCCTGCGGGTGACCACCCGGCAGGGATTCCAGTTCCACGGCGTGCTGATGAGCGGCCTCAAGGCGACCATCGCCGAGGTCAATCACCGGCTGATGACCACGCTGGCCGCCTGCGGCGACGTCTCCCGCAACGTAATGGGCTGCCCCGCTCCGGTGGACGACGAGGCCCACGCCGCCCTGCGTGCCGCGGCCCGCGGGATCGCGGAGCAACTGCGCCCCGCCTCCGGCGCCTACCACGAGATCTGGCTCGACGGCGAGAAGCAGGTCTCCACCGAGGAGGAGGAACCGTTCTACGGCGACGTCTACCTGCCGCGGAAGTTCAAGACCGGGGTGGCGCTTTCGACCGACAACTGCGTGGACATCTGGTCGCAGGACGTGGGGCTGGTGGCGATTCCGAATGGCCGGACCATCGCCGGATTCAACGTCCTGGTAGGCGGCGGGCTCGGCATGACCCACCACAAGGCGGACACCGCGGCGCGGCTGGCGCAGCCCCTGGGCTACGTCGAGCCGGCGCATGCGGTCGAGGCGGTGCGCATCGTGGCCGCCATCTTTCGGGATCATGGCAACCGGGCCGACCGGCGGCACGCCCGACTCAAGTACCTGATCGCCGAATGGGGGATGGAGAAGTTCCGCGCCGAGTTCGAGCGCCGGGCGGGATTCGCGCTCCTGGCTCCCGTGGAGCTGCCGGCCCTTCCCTACCACGACCACCTCGGCCGGCATCGCCAGCCGGACGGCCGCTGGTTCTACGGCGTGTTCGTGCAGAGCGGCCGGATCATGGACAGCGGCGACCACCGGCTCAAGTCCGCGCTGCACCAGATCGTCGCTCGCTTGCGGCCGGGAGTGAGGCTCACCGCACAGCAGAACGTGCTGCTCACCGACCTCGACGATGCCGGCGTGAAGACGGTCGAAGCGACCTTGCGCCGGCACGGGGTGACTCCTCCGCAGGCGCTGTCGGCGGCCCGGCGCTTCTCCATGGCCTGCCCCGCGCTCCCCACCTGCGGTCTCGCGGTGGCCGAGTCGGAACGGGCCATGCCCGACATCCTCGACCGATTCGAGGCCGAGCTCACCGCGCTGGGATTGCGGGATGAGCCGCTCACCATCCGGATGACCGGCTGCCCCAACGGGTGCGCCCGACCCTATACCGCGGACATCGCTTTCGTGGGCCGCTCACTCGGCCTGTACAACGTGTACGTGGGCGGCGGACTGGCCGGCGACCGGGTGGTGGACCTCTTCCGGGCCGACGTGCGGGTGGACGACCTGCTCGAGGCGGTGCGGCCGCTGCTGGTGCGATGGGCCTCGGAGCGCTGGCAGGGCGAAGGGCTGAGCGATTTCTACCAGCGGCTGATCGGCCGGACCGACCGGCGGTCGTCGATCACCGGACGCGAGGAGCCGACCGCGGAGCTGGTGACGTTGGGAGTGGCATCGTGAGCAGCGGCGGCGCGCTGGTGCTCGCGGCTCATGGCTCCCGGCACGACCCGGCCGCCAACGCGCTGGTGCGGCGGCTGGCCCAGGCGGTCCGCGAGCGGCGGCTGTTCCAGGAGGTCGCGGTCGCCTTTCACCAGGGCGAGCCCGCCTTCGACCGGGTGCTCGATGAGCTCCAGTCGGACGCGGTCACCGTGGTCCCGCTGATGACGAGTGCCGGACACTACGCCGATGTCGTGCTGCCCGAGAGCTTGGCGCGGAACCGGCGCTTCGCCAAGGTACGGCTGCGGCAGACGCCGCCGGTGGGCTCGCACCCGGGCATGGCGCCGCTGGTGGCGCGCCGGGTGAGCGAGCTGCTGCGGGAGCACGGGCTGACCCGGTCGGGGACCACGCTCCTCCTCGCCGGGCACGGCACCCGACGGCATCAGGCGAGCCGGGATACCACGCTCCGGCTGGCGGAGACGCTCCAGCGGCGGGGTGTCGCGGGACGGGTGCTCGCCGGGTTCCTCGATGACGACCCCGGCCTCCTGGAGGTGCTCGGCACCACGCGTTCGGGAGCCGTCGTCGTGCTGCCGTTCCTCATCGGAGGAGGGACCCACGCGTCGGAAGACATCCCCCGCGCGATCGGTCTCGAGCCGGGGACCGTGCCGCTGGTCAGCCGCACCGACGGGCGCCTCGTCCTGGTGGACCATGCGGTCGGAACGCTGCCCGGGATCGTGGACCTGGTGGTGGATCTGGCGCGTCGGCACCCGCCGCCGCCTCCACGGCTGGCCCGGCGCGGCGGCCGCCCGAGCCGGATCACCGCCGGGGCGGTGCACCTGGTCGGCGGCGGACCGGGCGATCCCGGGCTCATCACGGCGCGCGGACTCGAGCTACTGCGGCGGGCCGACGTGGTGGTCCATGACCGCCTGATCGGGCCCGAGCTGCTGCAGGAGGTCCGCCCCGGCGCGGAGCTGGTGGACGTCGGCAAGGGTGTGGGGCACGCCGCCCTCTCGCAGGAGGAGATCAACCGGCTGTTGGTGGAGCGGGCGCGGCAGGGCCGCGAGGTGGTCCGGCTCAAGGGTGGCGACCCGTTCGTCTTTGGTCGCGGCAGCGAGGAGCTGGCCGCGTGCCGGGATGCCGTTGTGGCGTGCCACATCGTGCCCGGTGTTTCCAGCGCGATCGCCGGGCCGGCGGCGGCGGGCATCGCGGTGACTGCGCGCGGCGTCGCGCGCTCGTTCGCGGTGATGACGGGGCACCAGGCCGGGGATGGCTCCGAGCCCGAGGTGGCGCACCTGGCAGGCATCGATACCATCGTCGTGCTGATGGGCCGAGCCAGTCTGCCCGACTTCACTGCTCGGCTCATAGCGGCCGGCCGCGACCCGGATACTCCTGCGGCCTGCATCCAGTCGGCGACGACTCCCGATCAGCGGGTGGCGCTGGGAACTCTGGCGACCATCGCGGAGGTCGCCGAGCGTGAGGGCATCGAGGCGCCCGCGGTCACCGTGATCGGTGAAGTAGCTAGGATGGCTGGGGAGGGAGTGATGCCAGAGATTTCTACGGAGTCGGGTCTAGTCGCACTGACAGGAGCGTAGTGCGCATTCCCAGCACTTCATCCTGAGGGAGCGCAGCGACCGAAGGACCTTCCGCGCTTATTGCCGAACCCTGCCGAGCAGGTCCCTCCACCCTTGTCACACGACACCGCCGCCGCCACTCTGCGGGACATGCGCGCAGCGGTGCTCGAGGCTCCCGGCCGTCCGCTCCTGATCCGTGACCTTCCCGTTCCCCATCCCGGCCCCGGCCAGCTCCTGCTCCGGGTCCGCGCCTGCGGCATCTGTCGCACGGACCTCCATGTCGCCGACGGCGAGCTGCCCCATCCCAAGCTGCCCCTCGTCCTGGGCCACGAGATCGTGGGCCGGGTCGAGGCGGCCGGTGAAGGCGCCGCGCGGTTCGCCGTCGGCCAGCGGGTCGGAGTTCCCTGGCTGGCGTGGACCTGCGGCAAGTGCCGCTACTGCCGGGCGGGACGGGAGAATCTCTGCGACCGGGCCCGGTTCACCGGCTACGACATCGATGGCGGCTACGCCGAGTATGCCGCCGCCGACGAGCGGTTCTGCTTCCCGATTCCCGACCGATTTACCGATCTGGCGGCGGCGCCGCTCCTCTGCGCCGGGCTGATCGGCTACCGCGCCTTGACCGCCGCCGGTGACGCGGAGCGGCTCGGCCTCTACGGTTTCGGCGCGGCGGCCCATCTGGTGGCGCAGCTCGCGCGGCATCAGGGCCGCCGGGTGTACGCCTTTACCCGTGAGGGCGACCTCGAGAGCCAGCGCTTCGCCAGCGAGCTCGGCGTCGACTGGGCAGGCGACTCGACCGCCCGGCCACCGGAGGAGCTCGATGCCGCGCTCCTCTTTGCCCCGGTGGGCGCGCTGCTGCCGGGGGCGCTCGCCGTCGTCGCCAAGGGCGGGACGGTCGTGTGCGCCGGCATCCACATGAGTCCGATCCCGGCGTTCTCCTACGATCTCCTGTGGGGCGAGCGGGTGATCCGCTCGGTGGCGAACCTGACCCGCCATGACGGCGACGCCTTCTTCGCCACCATCGCGGAGGTGCCGCTCACCGTGGCGACCACGCCGCTGCCGCTGACGGAGGCGGAGGAGGGCCTGGCCCGACTGCGGGCCGGCCGGCTCCAGGGAGCCGCAGTCCTGGTGCCCGACGCATGACCATCGAGCCGCGTCCCCCCCTCCATCTGGCCTCGATCGAGACGACCCGCTCGGTGGACGAGTATGCCGCCATCGCCCACCTCGCGCCGAGTGTCGCGGAGCTCAGGCTGGAGGCCGCGAGTATTGTGACCCAGCTGGCCGGCCGCACCGTCTGGATGGTTAGCTCGACCGACCGGGGCGGTGGCGTGGCGGAGATGCTGCCGCCCTTCGTGTCCCTGCTCCGGGGACTTGGCGTCATGGCCGAGTGGGTCGTCATCGGGAGCAGCGAGCCGGGCTTCTTCGAGCTCACCAAGCGGATCCACAATCTGATTCACGGCATCGGCGCACCGGAGCTGAGCGAGGTCGACCGCGAGCTGTATGAGCTGGTCAACCGCCAGAACGCCGAGAGCCTGCGCCGGCTGGTGCGGCCCGGCGACATCCTGGTGGTTCACGACCCCCAGCCGCTCCCCATCGCCGGGCTGCTTCGAGACCAGCTTCCACTGGTGACCGCCTGGCGCTGCCACATCGGCCTCGACGCGGAGAACGCGGCGACCCGAGCCGCCTGGAGGTTCCTGGAGCCCTATCTCGACGCCTACGACGGTGCGGTGTTCTCCGCGCCGGAATACATCCCCGAGCGGCTC
>DATBJC010000095.1:0-29682 GCA_036556625.1 Gemmatimonadales bacterium | reverse complement strand
CACCAGGCGCGGCCCGGCGCCGAGGTCGAGGCTCAGCTCGGTGGTCGAGGGATTCAGCGAGACGATGCGGTGCGGCGGCGCGGCCAGGCGGAGCCGTTCCCCCGCGTCGTCCGGCAGCTCGACTCCTGAAGGCGAGCCTCCGGCCGGCCGGTCGGCGGCCAGGCTACCGAGGACGAGCAGCCAGCGAAGGGAAGACCCCTTCAAGCAAGCCGCCCATCCCCGGGGTGCCGAAGATGGGCGAATGCGGACCGCGACAGCGGGGCCGGAATCGCCACCGTTCCCTCCCCCGAGGGCTGACGTGGTGGCACGAGCGAGAGGTCTCCTGGCTTCGGGCCCTCGCTCGCCTTCCCGGTTTCCCAGTGGCGATGCTGAGCGAGGTCGCTTGCCCGTTACAGTGGCGGGGCCGCGCCGGATTCGCACCGGCTTCCGTGAGTCTCGGCTCGCGGAGAACGTTGGTACCTCGCCGCCATTTTAGGTCGGCGGCCACGTCGGCGCAAGGAGGGTGACTCCGGTCTGAACCAGGTCGTGACGGAGCGCACGGTCATTCGGGTCCCGTTCTTTCATAGTGCGGTTCCTGTCCCCGCCTTCATCTCGCCGGCGCGTCGTCGAGGCGCCTGTCGGGGACCCCGCAGTTCCGAGGAGGCAACCATGACCACGCCAGACACACGGACCGGAGGTCGCGAGGGTGCGGCCCTCGGTGATGAGCAAGCATTGCCGGGAACGGAACCGACCGGGCAGGCCGGCACTGGAATCGGCGGCGCCGCGCGGGAGCAGGTACGGCAGGCGAAAGACAAGGTCGTCGATCAGGCCAGATCGACCTTCCGTGACGCTCGCGACCGGGCCGGCTCCGGTCTCGCCCAGGGCCGGCGGCAGGCGGCCGACCAGCTCGGCGGGATCGGCAACGCCCTGCATCGCACCGGCGAGCAGCTCCGGAGCGAGGACCAGGCGCGCTTTGCCGACCTGACCGATTCCGTCGGCCGGCAGATCGACCGGGCGGCCGACTATCTCCGGAATTCCGACGGCCGGACGATCGCCCGCGATGTGGAGAATCTGGCCCGGCGGCAGCCGGCCCTGGTCTTCGCCGGCGCGTTCGCGCTGGGGCTCGTCGCGGCGCGATTCCTCAAGAGCTCCGACCCGGGCTCCCGCTACGACCCCTACACGGGAGGGTTCGATGCGTGAGCTGAGGGAAGAGCGCTCGATCGGCGAGCTGTTCGGGCAGCTGACCCAGGACCTCTCGCTCCTGGTCCGCCAGGAGACCCAGCTCGCCAAGACCGAGATCCAGGAGAAGATCTCCCGGGCCGGCCGGGACCTGGCCTCGTTGGCGGGAGGCGGCATCGTCGCGCTGGTGGGCGGGCTCGCGATCACCGCGGCGCTGATCCTGCTGCTGGTGGATCCCATCGGGCTCGAGCCCTGGCTCGCGGCGTTGCTGATCGGGCTCCTGTTCGCCGGCATCGGATACGCGATGCTCAGCGGCGGACTGCGCAATCTCAAGCAATTGGACCCGGCTCCCCGCCGCACGGTGGAGAGCATCAAGGAAGACCTCCAGATGGTGAAGGAGCGGCGGCCATGAATGAATACGAGCGGCAGATCGAGGGCTCCGCGGGCGGCGAGGCACAGGCGCGCGGCCGGAGCGCCCAGGAGATCGAACGGGAGATCGAGACCACCCGGGAGCGCATGGGCCGGGACATCGACGAGCTGGGCGAGCGGCTGAGTCCCGACAGTCTCAAGCGTCAGGCGAAGAACGCGATCAGCGACAAGGCCCACGACCTCGCGTCCAATGTCGGAGAGCAGGCCCGGTACCAGGGCTCCCGCATGATCGACTTCATCCAGGAGAACACCTCCCTGGTCGCGGCCATGGGCCTGGGTGCGGTGTGGCTGATCCAGCAGCGGAACCGGAGCGAGATCTCCGGCGACCGGATGGCTCGCTTCGCGTACACCGGGCCGGAGCGCCGCCGGGAGGGCGTGACCGGTCGGATAGCGGATCGCGCGGAGTTCGTTCGCGAGCGGATGAGCGCCGCCGCCAGCGATGTCGGTGAGCGCGCCAGCGAGCTGCGCCAGCAGATGGGCGAGCGCGCCACCGATCTGGGCCACCGGGTGGGTGAGCGGGCCAGCGATCTGAGCCATCGGGTGGGTGAGCGCGCTCGTGATCTGGGCGAGCGTGCCAGGGGCCAGACCCAGCGGGCCCGGGGCGGCCTGGAGCGGCTGGTGGAGGAGAACCCGCTCGCGGTCGCGGCGGGCGTGGCCGTGCTGGGCCTGGCCTGCGGGCTCCTGGTGCCGGAGACCGAGCGGGAGCAGCGGTTGATGGGACCGGCCCGGGACAACCTGCTGAATCGGGCTCAGGAGACCGCCCGCCGAGTCAAGGACGCCGCGGTGGAAGCCGGCGAGGAGCTCCGCGAATCGGTGCGCGACGAGGTCTCCGCCCGTGCCCCCGACGTGAAGGCTCTGGTGCAGGACACGGTCCAGTCGGTCGGCGAGCAGGTGAAGGAGAAGGCCGGCAAGGTGAAGGAGGAGGCCAGGCAGGCGGTCCGGGAGCAGCGGCCCGGCCGCGGCTCCACTCGGCCCTGAGCCGATGTGAGCGCATATTATAGTCACGAGTCCCCGGTCGATCTCACCGCGCCGCGAAGGCGCCCGGCTGGGACCTGCCACCAGGAGGAACGTGACCATGCCCGACGAACAGCCACGCGACGCAGGTCAAGCGTCCGAGAAGGTCGCGGATCAGACGAAGCCCACCCTGCGAGACGCCCGCGAGCGGGTGGGAACCAGCTTGAGCGAAGGCCGGCGCAAAGCGGCCGAACAGATCGGTGAAGTGGGCGGGGCGCTTCGCCGGGCCGGCGAGCGCTTGCGCGGCGACCAGCCCCGGCTCGCCGACGCCGCCGATTCCATCGGGCGTCGGGCGGACCGCGCGGCCGATTACCTCCGGGAAAAGGACGGGAAAGCCATCGTCCAGGATGTCGAAAGCCTGACGCGCCGCCGGCCGGCCGCCGCGCTCGCCGGAGCGTTCCTGCTCGGCCTGGTGGCCGCGAGGATCTTCGGAAGACGGAACTAGTGATCGGCCGGCTGCTCCGGCGGCGCTCGTTCCTCTCGGACCGCGAACAGGAGCTGCGGGCCAGGGAGCTGGAGCTGCTGGGGCGCCTCTCGCGCGCGCTGGAGGCGTTCGGGTCCGACGTCCAGGCCGGCGACCTCCAGCGCTTCAAGGAGGCCACTGAGCAGCTCGCCGGCCTCTTCCTGCTGGTGATTGCCGGCGAGTTCAATTCCGGTAAGTCGAGCTTCATCAACGCGCTCCTGGGCGAGCGGGTGCTTCCCGAAGGCGTCACCCCCACCACCGATCGCATCAACCTGCTCCGCCACGGCTCCGAGATCACGGAGCGGGCGTTGGAAGCCTTCCTGCTCGAGCGCACCCATCCCGCCGAGTTGCTCCGCGAGCTCAGTGTGGTGGACACTCCCGGCACCAACGCGGTGATCCGCCGGCACGAGGAGCTGACCCGGGACTTCGTTCCCCGGGCGGACCTGGTGCTGTTCGTGACCAGCGCCGACCGGCCGTTCAGCGAGAGCGAGCGCGAGTTTCTGGAGCGGATCCGGGAGTGGGGCAAGAAGATCGTGTTCATCGTGAACAAGATCGACATCCTGGCCGGCCCGGCGGAGCAGGCCGAAGTGATCGCCTACGTGCGGGACAACGCGGTCAAGCTGCTGGGCGAGACCCCGGAGGTCTTTGCCGTCTCGGCCCGGCGCGCGGTCCAGGCCCGGAGCCAGAACTCGGCCGAGCTGTGGGAGCAGAGCGGCTTCGACACGGTCGAGCAATACCTGCTCCGCACCCTGGACCAGGAGGAGCGGATCCGGCTCAAGCTGCTCAATCCGCTCAACGTCGGGCTCCGGCTCTCGGCCCGGTACAAGGAGGCCGCCTTCGAGCGCCTCAAGCTGCTGGGCCAGGACATCGAGGCGCTCCAGAGCATCGATACCCAGCTCGCGCTGTTTCATCAGGAGATGCTGCGTGACTTCGAGCCCCGGCTCTCCCGGCTCGAGCTGCTGCTCAACGAGATGGAGGGCCGGGGGCGGCGGTTCTTCGAGGAGACGGTGCGGCTGAGCCGGATCCGCTCACTGCTCGACGGGGAAGGGATCAGGCGCGCGTTCGAGCGGGAGGTGGTGGGGGACACGCCCCAGCAGCTCGAGGCGGAGGTGGGCCGGCTCATCGACTGGATCGTGGAGCGCAACCTCAAGGTCTGGCAGGACGTGAGCCAGTTCGTGGACCGCCGGCGGCTCTCCCTCCACCAGGAGGGCATGCTGGGCGAGGTGCCCACCACCTTCAGCTACAACCGGCAGGCGCTGCTCGACTCGGTGGGACGGGTCTCCCGGGAGGTCATCGGCGGATACGACCGGGAACGGGAGGCCCGGGCCATCGCGGACGAGGTGCAGGGCGCCTTCGCCACCACCGCGCTGGCGGAGGCCGGCGCGATCGGGCTCGGCACCCTGGTGGCGACCGTGGTCACCGGAGCCGCGGCGGACGTCACCGGCATCCTCCTGGCCGCCGCGCTTGCCGTGGGGGGATTCTATGTCATTCCCCGCAAGCGCCGGCAGGCTCAGCGAGAGTTCAGCCGGCGGGTGGAGCTGCTCCGCTCCCGGCTCCGGGAGGGGCTCACCCGCCAGGTCCACCACGAAGTGACGCAGTCCACTGACCGGGTCAACCAGGCCATCGCACCTTACCGGAGGTTCGTCCACAGCCAGCAGCAACGGCTCAACGAAGCGCGCGGCGAGCTGGTCGCCACCGAGGATGCGCTGCTTCGGCTGCGCGGCGAGATCGAGCGCCGCTGAGCGGTCAAAGCAGGAGAACGCAATGGCAACCGAATCACGCGGCGTGGTCCAGCTGCTCAAGGATACGATCAATGGCTTCAGTGAGGACGATTGCCCCACGATGGCGGCCGCCCTCTCCTACTACACCGTCTTTTCACTCCCCCCGCTGCTGGTCCTGCTCCTCACCCTGCTGGGAGCGGTCATGGACCCCCAGGACATCCAGGGCAATATCGAGGCGCAGATGCGATCGGCCATGGGCGCCGCCGGCGCGCAGCAGGTCCACACCATCCTGGCGAATGTCGACCGGCCCGGCGCCGGCGGACTGCTGCCCACCGTGCTCAGCGTCATCGCGCTGCTGCTCGGCGCCACCGGCGTGTTCGGGCAGCTCCAGGCTGCGCTCAACAAGGCCTGGGGCGTCGCGCCCGACCCGGAGAAGGGCGGGATCAAGAGCATGCTTCTCAAGCGGGTGTTCGGCATCGGCATGGTGCTCGGCCTGGCCTTCATTCTCCTGGTATCGCTGGTGGTCAGCGCGCTGCTCTCGGCATTCGGCGAGCAGCTGGGCCGTTTCCTGCCGTCGGGCCTCTCTGCCCCGGTGCTCGAGGCCATCAACTTCGCCGGCTCGCTCGCGGTGATCACTCTGCTGTTCGCCGCGATCTTCAAGGTGCTGCCCGATGCCACCATCGCCTGGAGCGATGTCCGGGTGGGTGCACTGGCCACGGCGCTGCTGTTCGTCGCCGGAAAGTTCGCCCTGGGACTCTACCTGGGGCACAGCAACCCGGGTGAGGCATTCGGCGCGGCCGGGGCCCTCGCCCTCATGCTGGTGTGGATCTACTACTCCTCGATGATCGTCCTGCTGGGGGCGGAGTTGACCCAGGTGTGGGCGGAAAATCGGGGACGCGGGATCGAGCCGGAGAAGGGCGCCGTGCGGGTGGTGCGGGAGATTCGGCGATTGCGGGAGGTGTAGGACCCTCGCCGTACCTCATCCCGAGCGCAGCGAGGGACCTTGCATCGGAATGGCTCGAGCCAGGCGCAGCCGGTCCCTCGCTGCGCTCGGGATGAAGTATTACTGACAACGAGACGCTCCTGGCCAAGTTCTCCCACCTCTTCGGCCCCGCCGACGGCCCGCTCCGATCCCGCGCCCGGATCGCGATCCGC
This sequence comes from Gemmatimonadales bacterium, assembly GCA_036556625.1. GTDB lineage: Bacteria > Gemmatimonadota > Gemmatimonadetes > Gemmatimonadales > GWC2-71-9 > CAVVWJ01. The sequence goes on along the minus strand of DATBJC010000095.1, from coordinate 23,742 downwards.
CGGCTCAAGTCGCTCGTCGGCCGCGACATCTATCGCCGACCCGAGATCGGGGCCGAGACCGTGCAGCTCGGCGAGGGCGAGGGCCGCTGGTGGGTGGTGCCCCAGGGACTGGGCCCCGGGAGCGTGGTCTACACGCTCGGCGTCGGCACCGACATCAGCTTCGAGCGCGACTTGATCGCCCGCTATGGCGTGACGGTCCACGCCTTCGATCCGACGCCGATCGCGCTGAACTGGGCCGCCACCCAGCGGCTTCCGCCCGGCTTCCTGCTGCACCCCTATGGGGTGGCGGATTTCGATGGCAGCGCCAGCTTCGCCCCGCCGCGGAAGCGCAAGTTCCCTTCGTTCAGTCTGGTCCGACGTTCGGGTGCAGGGCCGCTGGTGGAGGCTCCGGTGCACCGGCTCCACACCCTGCGCGACATGCTCCGGCTGCCACCGCCGGACCTGATCAAGCTGGACATCGAAGGCGCCGAGTACGCCGTCTTGACCGACCTGCTCTCCAGCGGGTTCACACCCGGACAGATTCTGGTGGAATTCCATCATCGCTGGCGCGAGGTGGGTGCGGCGCGTACCCGCGAGGCGCTCGCAGCCCTCGCAAGACACGGCTACCGTATCGCATACGTCACACCGAGCGGGATGGAGTACACCTTCCTGCGCAAGGCGTGAAGAGTGAGCCACCTTACTCTTTACGCTTCACGCTTCACGCTGTTCTTTTCGCCCATGCCATCCTCCGGCACCGGCAACTACGCTCGCATCTACGCCGTCGTCCGCCGCATCCCGCGCGGCCGTGTCGCTACCTACGGCCAGATCGCTGAGCTGGCCGGACTGCCGGGTCACGCGCGCCAGGTGGGGTATGCGCTTCACGCGCTGCCGGAGCGGAGCGCCGTGCCCTGGCACCGTGTGCTCAATGCCCGCGGCACCCTGAGCCTCCGCCGCGACTCCGCCGGTGAGATCGATCAGCGCTTGAGACTGGAGCGTGAGGGCGTCCGGTTCGATGCCTCCGGGCGGGTTGCGCTGGAGCGGCTCCTCTGGCGACCCCGTTGATCATCCACCTGCTGGGCGTCCCGATGGACCTCGGGTCCGGACGGCGCGGCGTGGACATGGGTCCCTCCGCGATCCGGATCGCCGGCCTGGCGGAGCGCCTCGCCGAGCTGGGCCACCGGGTGGTGGACCAGGGCGACGTGGACATCAAGAACATGGAGGAGCTGAAGGTCGGCGATGTTCGGGCTCGCTACCTGGCGGAGATCGCCCGCGCGTCCCGGCTGGTCTGCCACAAGGTCGAGCGGATCGTGAGCAAGGGGCGCTTCCCTCTGGTGCTCGGCGGCGACCATTCGATCTCGGCCGGCACCGTCTCCGGCATCGCCTCGGTGGCCCGGCGGGAGGGGAGCCAGCTCGGCCTGCTGTGGATCGATGCCCACGGAGACATCAACACGCCGGAAACCTCGCCGTCCGGCAATATCCACGGCATGCCGGTCGCGGCGCTGCTGGGGGAAGGCCCGCCGGAGCTGACCTCCATCGGCGGGGAGGGACCCAAGGTGGACCCCCGCAACGTGGCGATGGTGGCGATCCGCAGCCTCGACGAGGGCGAGAAGGTGCGGCTCAAGCGGCACGGCGTGGACGTCCACACCATGTCCGAGGTGGATCGGAAGGGGATCGAGCCGGTGATGAAGCAGGCGCTTGCCCGGGTCACCGATGGCACCAGCCGGGTGCACGTCAGCTTCGATCTCGACGCGGTGGACCCCACTGTCGCGCCGGGCGTGGGCACCCCGGTGAAAGGCGGCCTGGACTACCGCGAGGCGCATCTCCTGATGGAGCTGCTCTCCGACTCGGGAGTGATGACGTCGCTGGAGATAGTCGAGGCCAATCCCATCCTGGACGATCGCAACACGTCGGCGACGTTCGCGGTCGAGCTGGTCCAGTCGGCCTTCGGGAAGCGGATTCTCTAACCGGCCCGGGAGAGGGTGTCCCGCACCTTGGCCGAGAGCTGTTCCTTGGAGAACGGCTTCAGCAGCACCGGCAGGCGCTCCTCTCGCATGCCGAGCTGCGCCGCCAGCTCCGGGGCGTGGCCGGTCATGAGCAGTACCCTGAGCTGGGGTAGCCGAGCCAGTACCTGTTCCGCCAGCTCCAGCCCATGCATCTCCGGCATCACGATGTCGGTCAGGAGCAGCCGGATCCCGGGCTCGCTCTCCAGCAGCCGGAGCGCCTCGGCTCCCGACTCGGCCTCCACCACCCGGTAACCCTCCGCCCGGAGCATCCGCGCCGTCAGACGCCGCACGCCCCGGTCGTCATCCACGACCAGCACCGCGGCGCTTTTCCTCGCCAGTCCGGTCCTGTCGGTCTCAGGGGACAGCCACAACCTGGGTTGGCACGTGCCCCAGCCTTGGAGCGCGACGGTCAATGGCGACAAAAACTCGATCCTCTGGCGGGCGATGGGGTTTGCCGTGCTCTATGCCGAAGGCGGCGAGTGCTGGCCCCTCTCGTCGCGAATCGTGCGGAAGTCGGGAAACTCCGGAGCACCAAGATGGCGGTGAATCGTCCGGTCAGCAACCCTGCGCCCGGAGGTAGCGGAGCATGTCGGATGTCCGTTCGAAGACCCGGACGCCGGGGGTGGTGAGCGCGCGCTCTCGTGGCTCCAGCTTGAGATCCAGATGAGGCCACCGCCGATTCCCCAGATGCAATGCTTCCCGCGGTGCCCCGACCAGCTTCCCGAAGCTCTCCAACTCCTCTACGTCGTTCCCGGTCGACAGCACGTGGGACCAGCCCGGCGCGTAGAGATTCTCCCGGTCCATGACGATCACCCGACGCCGGCCCTCCGGAGAAACCCCACCGCCCGGTCGATCACCGCCGGGTCGCGAAGCAGGGCCCGATGGCCCAGCCCGCTGGTACTCTCCAGCCGGGAGCCGGCCCAGGCACCGACGATCTCCTCGCCGTGCGCGTGGGGGACGTCGGCATCGTCCCGGTCGTGAATCACCAGCGCGGCAGCCGGCAACTCTCGCACCACGCTGGGAATGTGCAGGTCGTCCCACACGATGCGGAGACGTCGCTCCAGGTTGCGGTGCATGGTCTGCTGCACCGTGAGCGGGATCGCCAGGGTCCGGGCAAAGTGGTCCGAGAAGATCCGCACGTCCGCCGGTGGCGCCAGCAGCACTACCCGGTCGGCGGCGAGGCCCCGCCGCATCGCCATGGCGATCGCCGCGCCGCCGAGTGAATGGCCCACCAGCCCGTAGATCGGGCCGATCGCCACCGCCACGTCGCTCAGCGCCCGGGCGAACTCCGGGAGCGACGCGAATCGCCCGGTGGATTCGCCGTGGGCCGGCGCGTCGTACGCCACTACCCGGAACCCGGCGCCGAGCAGTGCGCTGGCCAGGTCGCAGAGCCGGCTGGCCCGGCTGCCCCAGCCGTGCACCAGCACCACCGTCGGCCCGCTGCCCCACTGCCAGCCCGCGAGCAGCTGCCCTTGACTCGGCAGCGTGAACCGGGAGCCGGTCGCGATGAAGGCCTCGTCGCCCTCGCGGCGGGCCGGGGGCGTGCAGAACAGGGTCTCCGCCCAGCGCGCGGCAATATTGGGCGCCACGGCGCCCATGGTTCGGAACGCGGTCCGGATGGCCCAGAGCCGGGGAGATGAAGGCGGCATGGCGGAGCGGGGCTACCGGGCGGCGGTCCGGGACGGAGCCGGCTTTCCCTTGATGACCTTTCCGTTCTTCATGACGAAGTGGACCTGCTTGAGAACCCGCGGGTCGGCCAGGGGGTCGCCCGGCGTGGCGATGATGTCGGCCGCCAGGCCGGGGGCGATCCGGCCGCGCTCCTTGTCCACGCCGAGCAGCCGCGCCGCGTTGACGGTCATGGCCTGGAGCAGCGCCGCTGGAGTCAGCCCCGCATCGAGGTAGCTGTCGATCCAGGTGATCGCCTGCGAGCCGCGAGTGGTGCCCGGAAGAGCATGGATGGCATCGGTGCCGAAGGCGATGGTGACGCCGGCCTTGTAGCCGGCCCGCAGCCGGTCGATCTCCTGCTGGTACTCCTGCCGGCCCGGCTCCTCCCCGCGGAAGCTCTGGAGCACGGCGAGCGGGAAGGGGGTGAAGACCGCCACCACGCCGTTCCGCTTGGCGAGGGCGAGGTCCTGGTCGGAGATCCCGTTCAGGTGCTCCATGGATGCGACGCCGGCGGCCGCCGCGTTGTGCGCCCCCGCCGTGGTCCAGGCGTGGGCCGCGACCTTGAGGCCCGACTTGGCCGCCTGGTCCACCACGAAGCGAATGTCCTCCGGCGAGTAGATGTAGTCCTGGTCATCCACCACCAGCTTGATCACCTTCGCCCCGTAGTGGATGTTCTCCCGCACTGCCTTCAACAGCTCGTCGCGGGTATCGGCGAAGAAGTACTCCGGCGACGCCAGGACCTCGCCCTTGTCCGGCTGCAGCTGAAACTGTCCGCCGTACGGCGCGATGATCCGGCCGGCATTGATGATCGTCGGCCCGTCCACCAGGCCGGCGCTCACCGCGCGCCGCAGGCTGGTGCAGGCGAACTCGCCCTCGTTGCCCACGTCCCGCACCGTGGTGAATCCCGCTTCCAGCATGCTGCGCGCGTTGGCGACGCCCTGGATCGCCCGGTAGGAGTCGGGGTCGTTGAGGGTGGTGTAGTAGTAGCTCCCGGCGTCGCGCTTCATGTTCACCGTCATGCACAGGTGAGTGTGCGCGTCGAAGAGCCCGGGAAGGACTGCCGAGCCGGAGAGGTCCAGCACCGTCGCCCCGCGGGGAATCGCGACCCCGGGCCCCACCGCCTTCACTTTGCCGTCCTCCACCAGAATGACCAGATTGCGGGCCGCGGAACCGGCGATGGGGTCGATCAGGCTCCCCGCGCGGATCGCGGTGACCTGGGCCTGGAGCGCAGTGGTGAGCGTGACGAGCAGGAGCAGCGAGAGCCGGGAACGACGCCCCATGGAGAGACTCCGGTGGGTTGGAGGTGACTTGCTACCGGAGTATGGCGGAACCGATGCACCGGTGAAAGGGCGGATGGGGCGTGACGGGCGACCTCGCGCCTTCGCCCGGCCGGTGCCATCATCCCGATGTGCCTGCCCGAGCCAGGGTTAGCCGTGCCCGTTCCACCGGGGAGTCGCTCCGCGAGTACGGCCGCGGAGTGGCGGGCGGCCTGCTCTTCAGCCTGCCGCTCCTCTATACCATGGAGGTCTGGCAGGGAGCCTTCACCATGCCGCCGGAGCGGCAGCTGCTGTACGTCGTGCTGGCGCTCGTCCTGCTGCTGGGCTACAACCGCTACGCCGGACTGCACCCCGATTCCACCTGGGCGGAGGTCGCGATCGACTCGATCGAGGAAATGGGGATCGGCCTGCTCCTCTCGGCGCTGGTCCTGCTCCTGATCGGCCGCATCGGACCGGAGCAGGATGGGAGAGAGATCGTGGGGCGGATCGTGGTGGAGGCGGTGACCGTTGCGATCGGCGTCTCGGTCGGCACGGCGCAGCTGGGCGGCGACGACGAGATGGACCTGGGGATGAAGGGCAAGGACCGGATCACCTTCTGGGGCCAGCTCACGCTGGCGGTATGTGGTGCGGTGCTCTTCGCGGCCAACGTCGCGCCTACCGAGGAGATCGTGATGATCGGCATCGAGCTCCCCGGATACCAGCTCGCCGTGCTGGGCCTGAGCACCATGGCGCTGGGTACCCTCATCCTCTTCTACAGCGACTTCCGCGGGAGCCGAAGGTCGCTGCGGGTCGAGGGACTTCCCGGCGTGATCCGGGGCGCGGTGATCACCTACGCCGTCGGGCTCGTGGCCTCGGTGATCATCCTCTGGCTGTTCGGTCGATTCGACGGCATGGGCCCCGGGCCCATCCTCGGCCAGACGGTGGCGCTGGCGGTGGCGGCCACGCTGGGTGCGTCGGCAGGCAGGCTGCTGTTCCAGAGGGGGGAGAGTGACTAAGCCGGCCAAGAATTGGCTGGAGTGGACCGTCTTCGCGGTCGGCCTGGTGCTGGTGCTCGCCACGCTGGGGTTCCTCATCCGGGAGTCCCTCGTGAGCGGTGATGGACCGCCGGAGATCCTCGCCCGGCTGGGCGAGCCGCGCCCGGCGCAGAGCGGCCACCTGGTTCCGATCGAAGTCACCAACGTCGGGCTGGCGACGGCCGAAGACGTATCGGTGCCGGTCTTCCTGGATCTGCCGGACGGGGAGCGCGAGGAGGCACAGCTCGCGATCGCGTTCCTGCCGCGAGATTCGAGGCGAGAGGGCTGGGTGCACTTTCGAAGCGATCCCAGGCGCGGAAAGGTGAGCCTCGGGCCGATCGCGTTCGAGGTACCCTGAGCTTAGACTAAGTCCATGGCCGATTCCATCCGCGATCTCTTCTTCGGCACCCCGGCCACCGAGCTGGTCGAGGCGATCGAGCCGCGCCGGACCTTCGACGACGTGGTGTTGCCGGAGACTACCCTGCGCTCGCTCAACCACGCCCTGGCGCTGGTGCGGAAACACGACCTGATCTTCCGCCAGTGGGGCCTCGCGGAGCGTCATTCCAGCGGGCTCGGTCTCGCCTTTCACTTCGCCGGCCCCCCCGGCACCGGCAAAACCATCTGCGCGGAGGCGCTGGCCTACACCCTGGACCAACGGCTGCTGGTGGTGCGGTATGCCGAGCTGGAGTCGCGCTGGGTGGGGCAGACCGCCAAGCACGTCGCCAGCGTCTTCCGGGCGGCCGAGCGGCAGAACGCGGTGCTCTTCTTCGACGAGGCCGACGCCATCGCGGGGCGCCGGTTCACCTCGATGAGCGCCGCCTACGAGCGCGAGGCCAACGCCATCGTGAACGTGCTGCTGCACGAGCTGGAGAGCTTCGACGGTGTGGTGATCTTCGCCACCAACCTCGCCGCCAATATCGACCCGGCCTTCGAGCGCCGGATCCGCACCCACATCCTGTTCGACATGCCGAACGCGGAGGAGCGGGAGCGGATCTGGCGGGTGCAGCTCCACGCCCGAAAGACGCCGCTGGCGGACGACGTGGACTTCAAGGCGCTGGCCGAGCGCTATGCCCGGAGCGGGGGCGACATCAAGAACGCGGTGCTCAAGGCGGCCCAGATCGCCACGACGGAGCCCGGCCCCGACACCGAGAAACGGATCCACCAGCGGCACTTCGTGCAGGGGATGGAAGAGGTGCTGGCCGGCGAGGGTGCGATGTCTCAGTCGCTCTTCGACGTGGCCGGAGCCGCGGGGCAGGGAGCTGGGGTCCTGGAGCAGATGGCCGAAGGCCAGGAGCAGCTTCGCGCCGAGCTCGGGCTGGTGGCGGAGCGGCTGGATGGAGTGGAACGGAGCCAGGCACGACTCGAGTCGGGAGCCAAGGCGCTGGTGGGAGAGCTGGAGCGGCGGCCGGGACCGTCGCGGGTGCCGCTCTATCTGTCGGCCGGCGCAGTGGTGCTGGCGGTTGCCGCCGTGGTGCTCGCGCTGCTGCGAGGGTGATGCCTCATACCGGCCGAAGCAGCTTCGCGCCATTGCGGATGGGGTAGTTGAGGTGCATGTTGGGCACCAATCGGACGGCATCATTGGAGGCCCCATGTCGCTCGACCGGCCGCCTTGCGTCGCGGTGATGCTCCTCGCTTCGTTCCTCCTTCTGCTGGGCAGTGGCGACCTCGCCGCTCAGGCTGCGACCCCTCCCGACAAGTCCTGCTCGCTCTTCACGCCAGGCGAGATCACCAAGCTGCTTGGGGTTCCTGTCGCAGCGGGGGAATCAGCCATCGCGGGTTGCCAGTGGGCGGCGACGACCGATGACTCGTCGCTGGCGCAGATCCAGATCATCGAGGATACCAGCTACTACGAGCCGCATAAGGACGCGGAGGGGTACCAGGAGCTCAAGGGCGTCGGACTCTATGGTTGGAGCGGCAACGACTTTCTGGGTTGGACTGCCTCGGCCAATACCGGCCGACACGTTCTGATCGTCGCCGTCAACGGTGGCACTTCCGATCGGGATACCGCGATCAGGTTCCTGCGTATGCTGGTGCAGCGGGTGAAGTAGCTTCACTCTGTTCCTTCCAGCCCGTCTCCCGATTTCCATCCCCTCGCCGCCAGCCCCTCGAGCAGCTCCACCACCTGTCTGCGGTCCTGATGCACGGCCAGGATCAGGAGATCCCCCGGCCGCGCCCATGCGAGTGCCTCCCGTACCGCGGTGACCTCGGTGCCCGGAGTGGAGATCGCCGGTTCCGGCAGCCCTGCCCGACGCAGCTCGTCGGCGATGAGCGCGGGCACCTCGCCCGGCGCCCGGCCTCTCAGATAGCGGTCCATCTCCTTGGCGACCACGCGATCGGGCCGCAACGCGAGTGCGGCCCGGGCCAGCTCCCGGATCGCGGCATCGTCCCGGTCGCCGGCCTGGCCGATCATCACCAGCCGCCGTTTGGAAGGCACGCCTTCGAGCGCCGCCGCGAGCGCCTCGACCCCATGGGGGTTGTGGGCGTAGTCCACCACGATCCGCACCCCGCCGACCTCGTATACGTTGGCGCGCCCGGGATTGTCGGCAGGATTGCTGCCGAAGCGGCAAAGCGTGGCGCGCACCGCGTCCGGCGGGAGGCCCAGTCCGCCCGCGGCGGCGATGGCCGCGAGCGCGTTGGCCACATTGTGCCGGGCGGCGCCAGCCGCGGTCATCGGCATCTCCGATACTCGACCGATCACCTCGCGCTCGCGTCCGCTCAGCACCACCAGCGCGTCCCCCTCCAGGACGACGGCGGTTCCGCCCGATCCGATGTGCCGGCCGATCAGCCGGTTCTCGGCCTCGAGCGAGAACCAGACGATGGGCGCCCGCAGCGCGCCTGACGCCTCGACCAGCTGCGGATCGTCCGCGTTGAGCACCAGCCGCCCGCCGGGTCCGATGGCCTTGGCCACCACCAGCTTGGTTTCCGCCAGCTGCTGGAGGTTCTGCACTCCGAACTCGCCCAGATGGTCCGCGGCGATGTTGGTGACGATCGCCACGTCGGCCCGCTCGACTGCCAGTCCGCGGCGGAGAAGACCGCCTCGGGCCGTCTCCAGCAGCGCCATCTCCACCTCGGCACGCCGGAGCGCCAGCCTGGCGCCCTCGGGCCCCGAGTAGTCGCCGGCTGCCACCACGCTGCCACCCACCAGGACGCCTTCGGTGGTGGTCATGCCGGCGATCCGTCCTGCCGCGGCCGCCATGGCGCCCAGCAGCCGCACGATGGTCGTCTTGCCGTTCGAGCCGGTGACGAGGGCGACCGGAATCTCGTGCGCCCGCGCCCAGTCGATCCGCTCGGGGTCCGGCAGCCGGTCGGCCGGCCAGGCGAGCACGCCGGTTCCAGCGCCGACCGAGACGATCCCCTCGCCGCTCAGGAAGGTCAGCCCCCGCGCCCGCGCGGCGTCGCGGATGGCGAGCAGCGCCGGGTTGCGCTCCGCCGCGATCGCCTCGCGCAACCGTTCGGCCGCGGCCGCGAAATCGGGCGCGGTCTCTCCGCGAACCGCCGACTCAGCGGCGGTCCAGGCCCATTCGTTGAGGTCGGTGGCGGAGTAGAGCGCGTCGGGTGGCGCGGTGATGGCGAGGCTGGCACCGCCGAGGAAGCGGCGGGCGAATGTCAGCTCGGTGCCCCAGCCCACGGCGGCCAGCATGTGGGTAGCGGCATCCTGCCAGGCGGCGATCAGCGCGTCGCGCTGGTCGTCATCGACCTGGACGTCGGCGACGGCGCCGGGGCGGTCGAGGAGCAGGCCGGGACCGGTGAGACGGCGGGAGTCGAGGAGGTGCACGGCATCAGTCATCCGACTCCCTGGGCAGCCGGACCCCTCGCACGTCGCGCACGAACTCGCGGCGGCGGTCTTCTCCTGCGGCCAGCTCCGGCGCCAGCGCCAGCGCGGGCTCGGGTCGAGACACCCTGGGCGCCCGATCGATCGGGCGCGCGTCGGGGCGGAACTGGATCACCTGCTTCCAGCTCCGGGTGATCGCGTCGCCGAAGATCAGCACCAGGTCGCCCGCCTGGGCCTCGCGCAGACTCGCGTCCACCGCCGCCTGTTCGTCGGGAATCACGGCGATCTGCTCCGCGCCCACCCCGTACTCCAGCAGCGCGTCCCGCAGCAGGTGGGGGACCTCCTCCGGCTTCCGTCCCCTCAGCTGGTCGTCCCGCCGGCAGATATAGCGGTCGAAGCGACCGGCGGCGATACGGCCGATCTCCTTGATGTCCTCGTCCCGGCGGTCACCCGGCGCCGCCAGCACGCAGAGCCGCCGGCCGGCGACCTCCAGCCGCCCCACCAGATCGCACATCGCCTCCACCGCGGCCGGGTTGTGTCCGTAGTCGAGGATCACCTTGAAGGGATGCTCGTCGTAGATGTTCATCCGGCCGGGCGCCTGGAAGAACGTGGTGTCGAAGGTCCGGAGCCCGTGGCGGATGTCCTCCAGCTTGAGTCCCATGCTGAACGCCAGCGCCGCGGCGAACATCGCGTTCTGCACGTTGTGCATCGCCCGGCCCTCGAGGGTCGCGGGGATCAGGTGGGTCCACAGGAGCGGGATGTGGGCCCCGCGGTCGTACAGCGTGATCATCTGGCCCTTGATCCCCTTTTCCAGCACCACGCCCCGCCCGCCCGCCTTGATGTGCTCGCCCACCAGCTCGTGGGTGGGATCCATGGTGACGTAGCAGACGTGCTCCGCCTCGGTGTAGTCGGCCATCTTGAGGCAGAGCGGGTCGTCGGCGTTGAGCACCGCCGTGCCCCGGGCCACCTCGACCACGATGCGTTTCACCTGCGCCAGCTGGTCCAGCGTGCCGATCCCTCGAAGCCCCAGGTGATCCGCCTTCACGTTGAGCACCGCGCCCACGTCGCACCAGCGCACGCCCATGCCGGCGCGGAGCAGCCCGCCGCGCGCGATCTCCAGCACCGCCACGTCCACCAGGGGATCGCTCAGCACCATCCGGGTAGCTACCGGGCCGGTCATGTCGCCGCTGACGGTGCGCTGACCGTCGATGTAGACCCCGTCGGTGGAAGTGAGCCCCACGTGGTGGCCGGCCAGCTTGTGGATGTGGGCCAGCATCCGCGCGGTGGTGGTCTTGCCGTTGGTGCCGGTGATCGCGGCGATCGGAATCCGGCTCGGCGTGCCGGGCGGGAACAGCATATCCATCACCGGACCGGCCACGTCGCGCGGGCGGCCCTCACTCGGCGCCATGTGCATGCGGAATCCGGGCGCGGCGTTGATCTCGCAGATCGCGCCCCCCACGTCCTTGTAGGACTCGGTGATGTCGGTGGAGAGGAAGTCCACCCCGCCCACATCGAGCCCGATCGCTTTCACGGCCCGGGTCGCCATCTCTACGTTGTCTGGGTGCACCACGTCGGTGAGGTCGGTGGCGGTGCCGCCGGTGGAGAGATTGCCGGTGGAGCGAAGGAACACCCGCTCGCCGTCGGCGGGAACCGACTCAGGGGTGTACCCCTTCCGGGCCAGCATGGTCTCGGCCTGGTGATCGAAGGTCAGACGGGTGAGCACCTTCTCGTGCCCGATCCCGCGCCGTGGGTCCTGGTTCACTGCCTCGACCAGCTGCTCGATGGTGTGCACCCCGTCGCCCACCACGTGGCCCGGCACCCGCTTGGAGACCGCCACCAGCTTCCCGTCGATCACCAGCATCCGATGATCGTCGCCGCTGATGTAGCTCTCGATGATGACGCTCCGGCTGTGCTCCCGGGCTACATCGAACGCCTTGCGCACCTCGTCGGGTGTGGTGATGTGGATGGTGATCCCGCGTCCGTGGTTGGCATTGAAGGGCTTCACCACCACCGGGTAGCCGATCTGCTCCGCGGCCGCGACCGCGTCCTCCTCGGCCTGGACCAGCCGCTGCCTCGGCACCGGGAGGCCCAGGTTGGCCAGGATCCGGTTGGTCTCCTCCTTGTCCGAGGCGAGCTCGACGGCGATGTGGGAGGTGCGGCTGGTGACGGTGGCCTGGATCCGCTGCTGGTAGCGGCCGTGACCGAACTGGATCAGGCTCTGCTCGTTCACCCGGATCCAGGGGATCTTCCGCTCCTCGGCCGCCCGGACCAGCGACATGGTGCTGGGGCCGAGGTGCCGGCGCTGGGCATAGCGGATGAACTCGTCGCGCTCGGCGGCGAAGTCGAAGTCGGGCGGCACCGCGCCCTCGGGGCGGAGCTCCTTGGGGAGCAGGGAGTGGAGCAGCATGAGCCCGAGCCGCCCCGCCTCCAGGCCCACGTCCTCCTGCTCATACTGGTAGACCACGTGATACTGCCCCGTGGCGCCGTGGGAGCGGGTCTTCCCGAAGGTCACCGCTTCTCCGGCCACGTTCTGGAGCTCGATGGCGACGTGCTCCAGGATGTGCCCCATCCAGGTGCCTTCGTCCTCGGTCAGCCGGCGGATGAATCCGCCCTTGGTGCCGTAGGAGCAGGTGTGGTCGTTGAGCCCGGGGAGCGCCCCGATCAATCCGTCGGTGAACCTTTTGCCCAGTTTGACCGAGGGCCAGTTCTCCAGGTCGCCGAGATCCACATCGAGCCGGATGACCGGAAAGTGGGCGTAGAGACTGGGGCCGACATAGACGGCCTTGTCGAGAATGCGCATTGCTTCAGTGCTCCTGGTTCTGCTGAGCTTCTCATCGGCGGAAGGCAGTACGTCGGAACGGCGTAAGGTCGTTTGCCTTACCTCATCCCGAGCAAAGCGAGGGATCTTGCCGGCAAAGTTTCGGGAGTTGCGGACAAGATCCCTCGCTTCGCTCGGGATGAGGTACTAGCTTCGTCCCGCCGTCCCGCCGTCCCGCCGTCCCGCCGTCCCGCCGTCCCGCCGTCCCGCCGTCCCGCCGTCCCGCCGTCCCGCCGTCCCTCACGCTCGCTTCGCGATCGCCGGGGCCGCCGCGGCCACCCTGGTGTGCAGGTTGAACGTGGACCCGTGATCCAGGATGTGCAGCCGCAGGCCGATGAGGCAGACCGGGTCGTTCTTTCTCACCATCGACATGGAGGAAAACTCGAGCCCCGAAGCGTCCACGATGGTCAGCGCGCCGCTTCCCACCACTTCCAGCGTGTCCTCCGGACCGATGAACGCTGCCGTGTTCTCGTCCAGGCCGATGCCGATGGCGAAGGGATTGTAGGCCAGCGCCGTGAGCAGCCGGCCCAGCCGATCCCGCTGCCGGAAATGTTGGTCGATGATCACGCGGTTGGTAAGACCCAGGCCCGCGGCCAGCGTCACGATCTTGGCCCGGGGAGAGGCGCCCTCGCGCCCGAACGCGATCATGTGCTCGCAGAGGAACGCCGCCCCGGCCGAGGTGCCGGCCACGTGGACGCCCTCCCGGTTTCGCCGCCGGAGCGCCTTGGCGACCTGGGTGCCGCCGATCATCGTGCTGAGCCGGAGCTGGTTGCCACCGGTGAGAAAGACGCCTTCCACCTCGTCCAGCACGTCCAGCCATTCCCGGCGCTCGCAGTCGGCCCGGCTGGCGATGGGGAGGGAGCGGGCCACCTTCACCCCGAGGGAGTGGAACAGCTCCTCGTACCGGGCGCCGGTCTCGGACAGCTCCGACGCGGTCGGGATGATCGCGATGCGGCACTGCGGCCCGCCGCAGAGCCCGGCGAACCGGCGCAGGATCGCCACGTCACCCAGCTTTTCCTCGGCCCCACCCACCGGAACGATGAACCCTCGAGCTTCCGCCACCCGGCCTCCTCTGGAAGTTGAGAGCGCGGAGGAAGATACACCGGACCAGAACAGGGTGAAGCGTGAAACCTAGAGCGTGAAGCGGAAAGGCTCTTCCGCTTCACGCTCTAGGTTCACGCTTCACCTGTTCGAGGCCCTGAGCCTCGACCCGACCCCTTCTGCTGGCTCAGCGCCCGAACTGAATCGCTCCGCCCAGCGCGAAGGAGGCATCCGATCCCTCCAGCCCGATCGGAAGGCTGATGCTGGGGTTGAGGCTGAACCGCGAGTTGAACACGAACCCGGTACCCAGCGTGAGGAGCGCATAGCTCTCCGAGCCGGAGTCCGAGGTGGTGCCATCGTCCACCGTGAGCCTGGTGTTGGCGAACTGGAAGCTCGCGTTGGGCAGGATCTGCAGCTGCGGGTTCTTCCCGACCAGGGCCCCCATCGCCGCCCCGAACGCGAAGTTCCGGCTCGACATATCCACCCCGCTGCCGACCACGTCGTTGGGGCCCGAGCCGAAGCTCAGGCTGGCGATGGGGCAGACCTCGGCCTTCCGCGAGGAGTGCAGCGGCACCTGGTAGCCGCCGCCCAGGCCGAAGTCGAACGATGAACCGTCGAGGGCATCGTACGAGGTAGTGCCGATCCCGACCTTGCCGTACAGGCCCTTGGGCACGCCGTACCCGAACGTGGAGCCGAAGCTGTTGGAGCCGTCGGTGAACGAGCCGGCGGCGGCGAGCTGCATGGGGCCGCTCGAGAACGAAGGCATGCCGACGCAGGCCTGCGCCGCAGCCTTGGAGCCGAGCACGAGAGAGAGAGCCAACGAGAGTAGGAGAGTGCGCCGCATGGGGTCTCCACGGGCTGGGGGTGGTGCCGTCCGTTCCCGGCAACCGGACGGTCTCGCAAGGCGCGAGACTCCTGGCTTTGCGTCGCCGCCTCGCGGCGGGTTTGCGTTTGATCGGTATTGGGGTGGAAAGACCTGCCGGCCACCGGCGGGTCGCGCGGCAACCACCGTGCCAGGTGGGGTGCAAGGAATTGCAGTGGCGCTACTCGAACGTCCCCTTCACTATCGCCCGGCCCTCCTGGACGTGCCAGCGTCCTCGCGCCATCACATCGGCCACGGCGCCCGCCTCATCCAGGACTACCAGGTCTGCATCCGCGCCGGTAGCCAGCCGGCCCTTCCCCGGCAGCAGGAAGAGCCGCGCCGGATTGGAGGTGAACGCCGGCAGGATCCGTTCGAGTTGCTGGCCCGCTGCCACCAGCTCGCTCAGCGCCTGGCCCACGGCGGAGGGCTGGCCCACGTCCATATCCACCACCCGGCCGGCCTCGTCGAACACCGGAAAGCATCCGCCGCCGTCCGAGCTCACCGTCACTCGATCCGGCGGCAGGCCCGCGTCGAGGTACCGGAGCAGCCCCTCCGCGGCGCTGTAGGCGTCCTCGCCCTCGCGAACCGGAAACGCGGTGAGATCGATGGTGCATCCTCGCAGCGCGAGTGCGATCGCCTCGTCGTACAGCGCGCGCCGTCGGTTGACGTGAGTCGGATGGAACACCGCCGCCGGGATCTCGCTCCGGTCCAGGGCGTCGCGGATGGGGCCCAGCCCGCGGGCGCCGTCGCCCAGGTGCAGATGCAGCACGCCCGCCTTGCCCGCCATGAGGCCGCCCACGTGCACGTCTGCAGCGACTCGCAACAGCTCGTCCAGGGTCGGTTGGCTGGAGCGATGGTCGCTGATGGCCAGCTCGCCCACGCCGAGCACCAGGTCGATCAGCACCAGGTCCCGCCGCACGTCACCGGTCACGGTGGCCGGCGGCACATGGTATCCCCCGGTGAGACACCAGGCGCTGAGTCCCTCGACCTGGAGTCCTCGGGCCACCGCGACCAGCTCCGCCGGCGTCCGAATGGCATCGTCGGTGCCGAGCACGCCGATCGCCGTGGTCACTCCACCTCGGGTGAGCCGGCTCAGCGCCACCGGCGGGACCCGGGTGTGCGGACCCGCTTCCCCGCCGCCACCGGTGAGGTGGACGTGGCAGTCGATCAGCCCGGGGATCACCCGCCGCCCGCCCAGGTCCACTTCGAGCGCGAACCCACGCGGAAGCGAAGGCTTGTCGCTGCCGATCCAGGCGATGGTCTCACCCGCGATCAGCAGATGAGATCGCCCGCGGGGCGTCGGATCGTAGAGGTCGGCGTTGAGAAGGAGGGAGAGCATGAGAGAAGGTAAGAAGGAGAGAGGGCAGCGAGAAATCACATTGTCAGCCTGTTTTCTCCAGTCGAAATCCGCCGACCGCGCCGGTCAGTCTCGCTGCCGCGTCGGCCAGGTGGCTTGCCGAGGACGAGATCTCCTCGGTGGACGCGTTGAGCTGCTCGGCCGCGGCGGCGATCTGCTGGGCGGCGGCGGCGTAGTCCTCGGTGCCGGCGGAGACCTCTCGCATCCGGCCCGCGATGCCTTCGATCAGCCCCTGCACCTCGCCCGCCGACGCCGAGATCCCCCGGGTCCATTCGTCATTGGCCTCGGCGTCGGCCGCCACGTTCACCAGACCCTCGGCGGCGGCGTGGGCAGCGTCCCGCGCCACCAGGCCGCTCTTCCCCAGCCGGAGCAGCCGCTCGCGGGCGGTGCTGACCCGGGTGAGCACCGCCTGCACGGTGTCGCTGGTGGACGTCGCCGCCTGGGCCGCCTGCCCGGCGAGCTTGCGCACCTCCTCCGCCACCACGCTGAAGCCCTTGCCCTCTTCGCCGGCCCGGGCCGCCTCGATCGAGGCATTGAGCGCCAGCATGTGAGTCTGCTTGGCGATCGCCTTGGTCTGGGTGATGAACTTCTCGATCTCCGCCGAGGCGGCGGCGAGCGCTTCCGCCTCCTTGGCCGCCGCCTCCACCTCTTCGGCCAGCCGGCCCAGCTCGGTGGTGCTGAGATCGAGCCGCTCGCGGTGTCCCCGCGCCAGCCGGGCCAGCGCCGCGTTGCGCTCGGCCGCTTGCCCCGCGCCGTTCGCCAGGCCCTGGGTGATGCTCAGGATCTTGCTCGCGTCCTCCGCCGCCCGGCGCACCACCAGCGCCTGCTGGCTGGCCCGCTCGGTGAGATCGCCGGTGGTGCCGGCGACTTCCTGGGTGGAGGCCGTCATCTGCTGGGTCGAGGCGGCGATCTGTTCCGCCATCGCCGCCGCGTCGTGGGCATGCTGCCGGATGGCCCCCACCAGATCGCGCAGCTTGGTGAGCATCGCGAAGATGGTGCGGGTGAGCGGGTCCCTCGGCGCGCGCTCCGGCCGGGTGCTCCACGAGGGCAGGCTCAGATCGCCATCGGCGATTCGGACCGCGACGTTGGCGGCGACGCCGGTCGGCGCCAGGATCTGCTTCACCAGGGCCCAGACCACGATCTGCTCCAGCACCACGGCCACCGCGGCGAAGATGAGCACGCCGCGGATCGTCGCCGCCATGCCCGCGGGAGCCAGCAGCCACGCGACGATGGCGATGAGCACCGCCGCGACCGCGAGTGCCGTGAGGTGCAGCTTGTAGAGGTACGCCCGGCGGCCGGATGCCATGGGTTACGACGCGTCCCGCGGCACCGCCGCCTTCGGCGCTGCGCCGTGGGCCGGCACGACGACGGGGGAATGATGCGGGATCAGGGAGCGCCGGGACGCGAGCAGGCGATCGATACCGTCGCCGGGCAGCGCCCGCGAGAAGTGATGGCCCTGGCCCAGGGTGCATCCCAACCCGATCAGCGCTGCCCGCTGCTCGGCCATCTCGATGCCTTCGGCCACCGTCTGGAGCTTGAGCGTATCGCTGAGGCCGATGATGGCCCGGGCCAGCGCCGCCCGCTCCGCGCCGAGCGCCACTTCCTCCACGAACGGCTTGGCGATCTTGAGGATGTCGATGGGGAACCGCTGGAGATAGCTCAGTGACGAGTAGCCGGTCCCGAAGTCGTCGATCGCCAGCCGGACGCCGAACTTCTTGAGCGTCTGGAGCCGCTCCAGCACCGAGTCGGTCTGCTGCATCAGCACGCTCTCGGTGATCTCCAGGACCACGGCCGAGGGATCGACCCCCGAGCGGACCAGCGCGTCGGCCAGCATGTCGGCGATGTTCGGCCCCTGCAGCTGGCGGCTGGAGATGTTGATCGATACCGACAGCTGATTGTGGGGATACGCTGTGCGCCAGGCCTGCACCTGGCGGCAGGCCTCGTCCAGCACCCAGCGCCCCAGCTTCACGATGAGGCCGGTCTCCTCCGCCAACGGGATGAAGTGCTGCGGCAGAAGGTGCCCGTAGGTCTGGTGCTCCCAGCGGACCAGCGCCTCCACTCCGTCGATCGCGCCCGTCACCAGATTGACGATGGGCTGGTAGTGCAGGGCCAGCTCTTCGCGATCGATCGCCGCGCGGAGGGCGGCCTCCATCTCCAGCCGGTGTCGCACGTCGGCGTACATCCGCGACTCATAGGTCTCCGAGCGGCCCTTGCCGCGACGCTTGGCGGCATACATCGCCACGTCGGCGTTCCGGAGCAGGTCGTCGGCGGTGTCGCCCGGGGATGCGGTGGCTACCCCGATGCTGGCGGTCACCTGCACCTGGTTGCCGCTCAGCGTGAACGGATGACTCATGGCGGTGGCCAGCCGGTCCAGCAGCTCGCTCCGCACGTCCGGCTCGGTGGCCCGCTCGATCAGGATGGCGAACTCGTCGCCGCCCAGCCGGGCCACGGTGTCGGCCGCGCGGGCGCAGGAGAGGAACCGCTCCGCCGCCGCGATGAGCAACCGGTCGCCCTCGGCGTGCCCCAGGCTGTCGTTCACCTTCTTGAAGTCGTCCAGGTCCAGGAAGAGCACCGTGATCGGATGGGTCTGCCGCTGCGCCAGCGCCAGGGCGTGGCTCACCCGGTCGCGGAACAGCGCGCGATTGGCGAGGCCGGTGAGCGGATCGTGGAATGCCTGGTGGGTGAGCTGCTCCTCCAGCCGCTTCCGCTCGCTGACGTCGCGGGTGTTGAGCACGATCCCCTTCACCGTCGGGTCGCCGGTGAGGTTGGTGGCCAGGATCTCGGCGTGGAGCCAGGAGCCGTCCGGCTGGCGGAACCGCCACTCCACCGGCCCGGTGACCCCCGGCGCCCGGGCGGCCTGCTCGAAGAACGTCCCGGCGCGCTCCCGGTCGTCGGGGTGGAGCAGGGTGACGATCGGACGAGCCACCATCTCGGACGGGTCGTAGCCGAACACCCGGCTGGCCGAGGGGCTGACGAAGCGCATGGTGCCGTTGGCCCGGGTCACGATGATGACGTCGGAGGAGTGCTGCACCAGCGAGCGGAACCGCGCCTCGTTCTGCCGCACCGCGGTCTCCGCCAGCAGTCGGACGTTCTCCCGCACCGCGAGCAGCTGCCGGACCACGACCAGGAACGTCACCCCGAGCGCGCCGACGGCGATCCCGCTCATCGGGTCGGTCCAGGGCTGCAAGGCGCCGTAGAGAAGGAGCGCGTAAGTCGCCGCAACCGCGAGGTAGGGCAGCGGGCTGAGCGGCTGGTTGCGCGGCTTGGGCGTGGTACCCGTGGTCGAGAGCGGCACCGGCCGGCGGTAGTACAGCTCCGCCCCCGCGATCAGCATCACGTAGCAGAGCAGGTAGGCGCCGTCGATGATGCTGGCACTGCGCCCGCCGGTCTCCAGCGAGAACAGGTTGAAGGTCAGGTCGGCCACCACGCTGATGAACACCGCCCCGACGGTGAGACCGAAGGCCACCCGGTTGCCGTCGGTGGGCCTGCGGAGCACCACGGTGGTGACCCCCAGCAGCACCAGCATGCTCACCAGGGGATAGGCAAAGGCGAGCAGGGTGACGACGAGGCCGCTGTTCTCGGTGGCGCCCGCTGTGGGCCGGATGGAGAAGTACCAGATCACCACCGCGCCACCCACCAGCACCATGGCCGCGTCGAGCACGAACTTCCAGCGCTCCACCCGGGTGCGCCGCGCCAGCGGGAAAGAGAGCAACGCCGCCAGGATGAGCAGCGAATCGGAGAGGTAGAACAGGTCGGCCCAGGAGACCGGCGGGTTCTGGTCCAGCACCATCAGGTACCAGGTCGAGATGGTATTCCCGAGGAACACCATGGCCGAGCCCAGCGCCAGGAGACGCAGGGCGCGCCGCACACCCGGATCGAGCACGCTGGATCGGGAGGCGAGCAGGCTGAGCGTCGCGACCGCCAGGTTGAGCGGCATGAACGCGACGTTGCTCACCAGGTTCCGGATGACGGGACTGCCCCAGTCGTTCCGCTCCCACACCAAATAGGCGATGGCGTAGAGGAGGGTGACGAAGGCGGCAGTCAGCGCCGGGAAGCGACGGCGGGCAGGCGCGTCAGTGGAAATGGCGAGATCTCCGGACCCGGTCGGCGGCATGCACTAGCAGCGTGGCATTCTGCAATTTCTGGCAGCGCCGAGGTCTAAGCGTAAATGCTGTGTGGAGTTGTCTGTAGCCGCCGGCCGGCCAAGCCGGGAGCCCCGGGGGGAGGGGTTGGCAATGATAGTGCCGCAAAGCCGAGTTGGCGAGAGGGTCAGTCGCCCTGGAGCCGGAACCGGTCGGTGGCCCGCCGCCGAAGCGGGGTGGTGGCCTCGCTTTCGGCATGGCCCTGACGGAACTCGAAGTGCTCGGGGTCCAGCACCCGCTCGGCCAGCGAGGTCTGGCCCCGTTGCAGCCGCTTGGCCCAGACGATATCGGCCATCACCGCGGCTTGAATCCAGACCCCGGGCGGAACACCGGGATAGAGGTGCGATGATGCCTGGCGGAGCCGCGCCTCGCGGGGTCGCTCGTGCCCGCCGCTCTCACGCTTCACGGCCCGCAGTCCTCATGGTCCCCAATCTAATGCGAAGTGTTAGCCGCATCACGCATATCCGGGTCGCTCCGCCACAGCGACCGTGACGGCCGCGGCGTAGGATCGAACCTCTGACGTTCAACCAGTCACGGAGCACATCCCATGAGTCTCGATTCTCTGCAGTCGCTGTTTCTCGAGGAGCTGAAGGACATCTATCACGCGGAAAAGCAGCTGGTGCAGGCCCTCCCGCGGATGGCGAAAGCGGCCGGCAACCCTGAGCTCCAGCAGGCGTTCACCAACCACCTCAGGGAGACGCAAGGCCAGGTCCAGCGGTTGGAGCGCATCTTCAAGGACCTGGGCCATGCCGCCCGCGGCAAGCGGTGCGTGGGAATGGAAGGACTGATCGAGGAGGGCAAGGAGAAAATGCAGGAGGAAGGCGAGGAGGCGGTGATCGACGCGGCACTCATCGCCTCGGCCCAGAAGGTGGAGCACTATGAGATCGCCGCCTACGGCTGCCTCAGGACCTACGCCCAGCTGCTGGGGAACGAGAACGCCGCGAAGCTGCTGGCGGAGACGCTGGCGGAGGAGGAAGCGGCCGACGAGAAGCTGAACCGGATCGCCGAGAGCCGGGTCAACGCCGAGGCCGCGGCGGCGGGAAGCGAGGAAGATGAAGAAGCCTGAAGCCGACCAGGAGCGGGAGGCCGAGAAGCGGTCTCACCAGCGAATGGACGACATCGAGCGGGAAGCCGATCGGACGCTCGAGGAAGCGACCGAGAATCTCCGCGCGGTGACCGAGCAGCAGGAGGCCACCGCGGAGCGGCTCCGCAAGGAGGCGCGGCAGGGCACCGGGCCGTTGGTTCCACCGGAGCCCGAGGGCGAGCCGGACTAGGTCGGCGGGGCGGGCCTCTCACATTTCTCTAACACCAGCGCCCGTTTGACGGCGCCATTGGGTCGTCCCCGGTGAGCAGGCACGTCACTCACCTGGGAGAATCCAACCATGCGCCGTCTCGTACTGCTCGCCTCGCTGGGCATCGCCGTCACCGCCTGCCGGGAGACCACCGGCATGGATGACGCCGCGCTGCCGGAAGCTTCCGCCCACAGCGGCATCGATCTCCGGGAGGAGCGCGCCGCCCTCATTGCCCGCGGGAACCAGCTCAGCGACGCCATCGCACGCAAGGGCGTCCCCGACGGACTGGGCGATGCGCTCGCCGGCAACGCGCTCTTCCTGGCCCCGCGGGCCAACACGTTCCGGAAGAAGGACGCCGCCATCGAGTGGCTCTCCACCAACCCCATAGCACCCACTGCGATCGAGTGGGAAGTCCTCGCCGCCGACGTGTCCAACGACGCGACCCAGGGGTTCACCTGGACCGGCGGCACCATCCACATCGACCTGGGCACCGGCCCATCCGACCAGCCGGCGTTCTTCCTGATCTACTGGCGGAAGGGTCCCGGCGGGCACTGGCGGATCGCGGCGCTGGTGTTCAACCTCGCCGGCCCACAGGTGGGCCCGCTGCCGCCCGGCTTCGGCACGCCGACCACCGAACAGCGGCGCCACTTCCGCACCGTCCCCGAGGACAAGCTGCTGGAGATCGACGCCAGGTTCTCGGCGGCGTCGGTGCGCCGGGGCACCGGGCCGGCGTTCAGGCACTTCGCGGCGGGCAATGCGATGGCGGTGGGCGGCGGACAGTTCATCTTCGGCCCCGAGGCCATCGGCGAGGCCTTCGCGTCCGAGCCGGGTGACGTCGTAAGCTGGGTGCCGCGGTTCGCCGGGATCGCGGAGAGCGGCGACCTGGGCTTCACGATCGGTGACGCCACCTTCAATCTGGTCCAGTTCGGCACGTTCTTCACCAAGTACCTCACCGTGTGGCAGCGCCAGGACGACGGCCGCTGGCGGTTCGTGGCCGACTTCGGCAACTCCCGCCCGGCGCCCTGAATCATCGGGCGAGTTGACGGATCTCTGACACCCGGGTGCCTCCTGGAGGCACTCGGGCGTCTTTCCGGTATGCACCCGGAAGGCGAGCTTCGCACGCTCGAGACCCCGATGGCAGGAGCCCTGGCCCTCCCGACTTCCGCGCAGGCCCGGCTCCAGGATCTGGTCCGGCCGGCGGCGCTGTTGGGAGGAGCGGTCCTCTTCTGGACTGCCGTCGCCCTGGTGTTCGCCGGACAGTACGCGCTGGTGCTGGCCCATGCCGGGCGCGCCGCGCCGCTCCACCGGATCCTCGCGGAGCAGCTGGCGAGCTGGCTGCCCTGCGCGCTGCTCACGCCGGTGGTCGTGGCTGGAACGCTGCGGGTCCGGGTGCCCGGATCCTCACTGAGCCGGGCCCTCGCTCCCCACGCGGTCGGCTCCGCGCTCTTCGTCATCGTGGGCGGTGCGCTCATGGGCACCTGCGAGTATCTCCTTCCCTGGGCCGACCGTCGCGAGGGCGCCCTGGCGGCGGCGCAGTGGGGCATCCTCCGATATCTCGGGCCCGACCTGCTGCTCTATTGGATGATGGTAGCGGCCACCGAGGCCGCGGCTCACGCCTGGGAATCGCGCCAGCGGGGCATCGCCGCCGCCACCTACGCCCGGCAGCTCGCCGAGGCACGGCTCCACGTGCTGAGCGCGCAGCTCCAACCCCACTTTCTGTTCAACGCGCTTCATGCGATCTCCGCCCTGATCTGGGACGACCAGGCGCGGGCGGAACGCCTGCTGGCCCGGCTGAGCGAGATGCTCCGGCTCACCCTCCGAAGCAGCACCCGGGTCGAGACCACGCTGGCCGAAGAGGTCGCCCTGCTCCAGCGCTATGCGGAGGTGCAGGAGGCCCGCTACGGCGACCGGCTCAGGGTCTCGTTCGAGGTCGAGCCCCGGGTGCGCGCCGCACTGGTTCCCCGCCTCATCCTCCAGCCGCTGGTGGAGAACGCGATTCGCCACGGCATCACCCGGCGCATCTCGCCGGGCCGGGTCGACGTGCGGGCCTGGCAGGGCGAGGGGCGCTTGCATCTCACGGTCTGCGACGACGGCGTGGGGCTCAGCTCCGGTGTCCCGGTTCGGGAAGGAGTCGGGCTCAGCATCACCCGGGCCCGGCTCCGGCAGCTCTACGGGCCAGAGCAGCGCTTCGAGCTCGCTCCCGCGCCCGAGGGCGGCGCGGTGTGCACCCTCTCGATCCCGCTCCGCCTGGCGGAGGCGGCCTCGTGACCGCGCCGGCGATCCGCGCGCTGATCGTGGATGACGAGCCGCTGGCGCGCGCCCGGCTCCGAACCCTGCTGGCGAGACATGCCGACATGCAGGTGGTCGGTGAGTGTGCCGAGGGCGCCGAAGCGACCGCCGTCATCAGCCGGATGCGGCCCGACGTGGTGTTCCTCGACATCCAGATGACGGAGAAGAGCGGGCTCGACCTGGCGGCCGGGCTCGAGCGGGAGCCGCTTCCGGCCATCGTGTTCGTCACCGC
>DATBJC010000094.1:0-18823 GCA_036556625.1 Gemmatimonadales bacterium | reverse complement strand
GGCACACCGAGAGTGTAGAGAAGGGGAGGAACTACCCTTCCGACTGGGGAAAGCACTGGGGTGCAACGCTAGCACTGTCCGTAATCACTTTCTCAGCCCAGCGGAGCCGGGCCGGTCGGGCAGCGACTACTTCCCTAAGTGCATCAGCGAAATGCTTCGTTGAGTACGGCCGGTGGTTGTGCCACGGATTGCGCAAGGACAGTGCCCTCTTTGTCACCGCCGGGGAGCGCGCCCGCAAGACGTGCAGCAGCAATCAGAACGCTGCTGGATGAGGGGGGCCGTGATCATAGATGCTGCCGCGCAACGCTGCATCAATCCCACATCACCCTCGAGCCTTCCGGGGTGGTCCGGGCAACCCCTCCCCCACCTCGCCCAGCCTTCGCCGAACCGGCTGTCGAAAGCCGGGAAGCCCGTTCGTCGAGGTAAGGAGCGACTCAAAACCGGGAACGAAAGGAACCCCGATGCCCAAGTACATGACGATCGTGAGAGGCGCCGAGAATCACGCCCCGCCCCCACCGGCACTGTTCGAGGCCATTGACAACCTGATGAAGGAGGCCGGCGACCGCCTGGTTGGTGTCGGTGGCCTTCTGAGGAGTGAGAAGGGGGCCACGGCCCGCCTTACGAAGGGCACGGTAACGGTGACGGACGGACCCTTCAGCGAAGCCAAGGAGGTGATCGGCGGATACGCCATCTACGACGTGCCGACCCTGGAGGAAGCCAAGGCGTGGACCCGCCGCTTCCTGGACCTGCACATCAAGCATTATCCCGGCTTTGACTGCGAGGTCGAGATCCGGGAGATGATGGACTAGTCTTCCTGCTGGCGGGCGAAACTCGGTAGCCGGAAGTGAGCGTAGGGGATGAGCGATGGCCGACACACCACTGCCCGCGGTAGAGCCGCGCGAGAGCGCCCCGGAGCGCCCCTCTGCCTACCCGCCCCCGCCGGAGCAGACCCGCTTCGACCGATCCATCGTCGAGGGCCCGCTGGGTCCCGCGGTCTGGAAGCTCGCGTGGCCCACCATGCTGACCAACATCGTCGGCGGGCTCCAGGGCATCGTGGACCACGCGCTGGTGGGGCACCTGGTCGGGTACACCGGCAACGCCGCGATCGGCGTCGCGTGGCAGCTCATCATCGTGGTCATCATCTTCATCAACTCGCTCTTTACCGGCATGAGCGTCCTGGTCGCCCGATTCGCCGGGGCCGGAGAGGCGCACAAGGCCGACCGCACGGTCTATCAGGCCTTTCTCACCGCGACCGGCATCTCCCTGCTGATCATGGCACCGGTGGGGTACGTCCTGTCCCCTGCCCTGCTCGATCTGGTGAACGCCACACCGGAAGTGAAGGCGGAGGCGCTCCCCTTCCTGCGGGTCATGTTTCTCTTCAGCAGCGGAATGCTGGTGTTCTATATGCTGAGCGGCGCACTCCGCTCGGCGGGGGACGCCCGGACCCCGATGGTGCTCGGCATCGTGATGACGGTGCTCAACCTGGTGCTGAACGTCGTGTTGATCAGCGGACTGGGGCCGATCCCGGCTTTCGGAACGGTCGGCTCGGCCATGGGAACAGTGATCGCCTCGGCCCTGGTGGCGATCTATGCCATCGGCAAGGTGTGGCGAGGCGGGTGGGTCATCTCGTTTCCCCGGGGCCAGGGCTGGGGTCCCGACTGGCAGATCATCCGGGCCCTGTTCCGCTTCGGGCTGCCCACCGGGATCCAGGGGATCGCGATGAACGTCGGCGGCGTGCTCATGCTCTCGTTCATCGGCTCCCTGGCGCAGAGCGCCGCCGCCCAGGCGGCGTTCGCCATCTCCTATACCCAGCTGTTTTCGCTGATTACCTGGACGTCGGTGGGCCTGATGGGCGCGGCCGCGGCGGTCGCGGGTCAGAATCTGGGAGCCGGAAACCCCGACCGGGCAGCCACGGCGGTCCATCTCGCCGCACGCTACGGGCTGGCCGGTGCGGCCTTCATCGGACTGTTCTTCTTTGGCGTCCCCCGGCAGCTGCTCGCGGTGTTCGGCATGGACCAGCCGGCGGTGGTCGAGATCGGGGTCGAGCTGCTTCGGGTCCTGAGCCTTTCCGGACTGTTCATCGCCGTGGCGCTGACGTACACCGGCGGGCTCCAGGGCACGGGTGATACCAAGAGTCCGCTTTACATCTCGATCATCTCGCAGGTGATCGTTCCACTGGGCATCTGCTTCGTGATCCAGCAGACCGGCATGCTGGATCCGATCGACGTCTGGATCGCGATCCTGCTGGGCCACGCGACCCGCTGCGCCCTCAGTGTGATGCGGTTCAACCAGGGGAGATGGCGGACCATCGCGGTGGACATCGACGAGGGACGTGGTAGAATGTCACAGCGCTCATGATGATTCCGAAGCATCGCTCCCGGGATAGAGCGACTTGTACAGCCAGGCCCTCGCTTTCACCCAGTCTCGCCGCACGGTTCGCTCGGACACCCCCAGCACCTCGGCGATGTCCTTCTCCTCCATTCCGCCGAAGAACCGGCATTCGATGACCTGGCGCTGGCGCGGCTCGAGCTGTTCCAGCGCCTCGTTCAGCGCCAGCAGGTCGTCGGCCGAGGTGTCGGCCGGCTGGGGCTCGTCGCCCAGCGTCACGGAGATCACCCCTCCGCCCCGCTTGGCCGCCTTCCGCCGACGGGCGTAATCCACCAGCACCTGCCGCATCGCCCTGGCGGCGAGGGCCAGGAAGTGGGTCCGGCTGGTGGCGCTCAGCGAGCCACCGGAGGCCAGCTTGAGGTAGGCCTCGTGGATCAGCGCCGTGGTCTGCAGCGTATGCCCCCCGCCTTCCCGGTCCAGCTGCCGATGGGCCACTCGCCGCAGGTCCTCGTACACCAGCGGCACCAGCCGGTCGAGCGCTTCCTGGTCTCCGGCGACCGCGGCCTCGAGGAGACGGGTCACTTCTCCTGGTTGTATGCTGTCCGGTGGGTCCATGCCCCTTCCTCGATCAAAGCCGGGTCGGCGGCCGAGGGCGACCGGTACCCGGTCCCCAATCGTCGCCCGGCCGCTCCTCGTCCGGCAAGCGCCTCGCCTCCAGCTCCCGGACCTCCCGCTCAGCCTCCTCCAGCTCCTCCCAATCGACGCCGTCCGACCCGTGCAGCCGGGGACCGGGATGCCGCCGGTCCCGCAGCAGCCAGAGCAGCAGCGCGACGAGGAGCACGACGGCCAGCAGCACGACCGATACCGGCCCCGCGACGAACGGCACTCAGCTCACTCCGGCCTGCGTCTCGACGCCGCGCGGGGTGATCCGATGGCTGATGAGCGGCGTGAGCCGTGCCTCCTCTCCGATGGTGATCGCCTCCCCCAGCGCCCTCAGGCCCAGGGCGACGCCGGTCTCGTCGCGCGCGAACACCGAAGCGATCGGGTCGCCGGTTCCCACCGTGTCGCCCGGCTTCACCGTGATCACGAACCCCACCGAGGGGTCGATCTGGTCCTCGATCGTCACCCGGCCGCCGCCGAGCTCCAGAATGGCGTGCCCGATCCGACGGGGAGCCACGGCGGAGACCACACCGCTGCGCGGGGCGCGAAAGACTTCCACGGCGCCGGCCTGCGGAAGAATCGCCGGATCCTCAATCACCGCCCGGTTGCCACCCTGGGCCTCGATGATGCGGCCGAACGTCTCAAGCGCCCGGCCGGAGGAGACCGACTCCTCCAGCCGGTGTCGCGCCTCGGCAGCATCGGGCGCGGCGCCGACCAGCACCAGCATCTCGACGGCCAGCGCGTAGGTCACCTCCATCAGGTCGTCCGGGCCGCGTCCCCGGAGCCCCTCGAGCGCCTCCTCCACCTCGAGCGAATGGCCGCAAGCTCGTCCCAGGGGCCGATCCATGGCGGTGAGCAGCGCGACCGTGGGGCACCCGCGAGTTTCGCCCAGCGTGATCATCGTCCGCGCCAGCTCGATGGCTCGATCCCGGTCCCGAATGAAGGCGCCGCTGCCGGTCTTCACGTCGAGCACCAGGCCGTTGAGCCCTTCGGCCAGCTTCTTCGACATGATGCTGGCCGAGATCAGCGGGATGGACTCCACGGTCCCGGTGACGTCGCGGAGGGCGTAGAGCTTCCGGTCGGCCGGGGCGATCTCCGGTGTCTGTCCCAGCATGGCGCACCCGATCCGCTCCACCTGGGCCTTGGCCTCTTCCAGGGTGAGCCGGGTGCGGAATCCGGGAATGGACTCCAATTTGTCCAGCGTTCCGCCGGTGTGCCCCAGACCGCGACCGGACATCATCGGTACCGCCACGCCACAGCTCGCCACCATGGGAGCCAGGAGCAGCGACACCTTGTCGCCTACTCCCCCGGTGGAATGCTTGTCCGCCACGGGCATCCCGAGTCGGTCGAACCGGAGCCGGTCGCCCGAGGCCAGCATGGCGTCGGTCAGCGCCGCCAGCTCCTCCGGCGCCAGGCCGCGGAACATGATGGCCATGAGGAGCGCAGAGATCTGGTAATCCGGAATGCGCCCCGCCGTGTACTCGGCGATCAGACGCGCCCAATCCCCGGGCGCGATGGCGTTCCCGTCCCGCTTGTGCTGGATCAACGAGGGAATCACCATTCGGTATCCACTCCAGAAACGGTCGGATCCAATGCTGGCTCGGCTCGCCCTCACCTGCCTGATCGGGATCGCCCTGCCGCGGGGCCTGCTGGGCCAGTCGACAGCGGACCACGTGGACATGGGAGTCGCCGCCATCCAGGCCCACGACCTGCGCACCGGGCTGGCCCACCTCGAGGCGGCGCTGGCGATCGACTCCCTGGACTACGCCGCCAACTGGCGCGCGGCGATCGCGCTGCTGGATCAGGGCGAGCTGATTCCGGACAGCATCGACAGCCCCGAGCGCGACTCACTTTTCGCCCGGGCGGAGACGCTGGCGCGACGGGCCGAGGCGGCCGACTCCCTGCGCCCCGAGGGCCACTTCGCCGTGGCCGCGACCGTCGGCCGCGCCTCGCTCGGCATGGGCAAGAAGGAGCGGATCCGCCGGGCGAAGATCATTCGTGATGAGGCGCTGCGCACCATCGAGCTGGATTCCACCTACGACGGCGCGTACCACGTGCTGGGCCGCTGGAACGCCGAGATCATGCGTCTCTCCGGGCTCAGTCGCTTCTTCGCCAAGAGCTTTCTCGGGGCCGGCATCTTCCGCGAGGCCTCGTGGGAGGGGGCGATCTCCAACCTCCACAAGGCGGTGGAGCTCGACCCGGCGCGGATCTATCACCGCTTGGAGCTGGCCAGGATCTACGCCGACCGCAAGCGCTATCAGGAAGCGCGCGACCAGCTGAGCCAGATCGACGCGCTGCCGGACCGTGAGCTCCTGGATCCCGTGTATCGGGAGCGGGCGGCAGCGCTGGCCAAACGGATTGCGGACAAAACCTAATTGTCACCCTCAGCGCAGCGAAGGGGACCATGGTCGGGCTTCGGCTCCTTCGCGCAGCCTGCCCTGAGCGCAGCCGAAGGGCTCAGGATGACGGCTCTTCGACGCCGACGCCGGCCCGTCGGGCCGGCGTCAACCATTGCGACACCACCGGAATCGGACAGCCCGACTGCAGGTTGATTCACGGCTTTCGCCCAGCCGCGGGAGCCTTATTATCAGCCGTATAGATCCCACCCTGGATGCTACCATGACCGCGGTTCCGGCGTTTGACGACCTCGAGCGGCTGCAGAACCGGCTCCATGCCCTGGAGCAGGAGCGGAAGCATCTCCTGGCCGTGATCGAGATCCTGCAGGAGATCAGCGGCTCGCTCCATTTCGCCGACATCGTCCAATCCGTGGCCCTGCGCCTGGGAGAGACCTTCGGCCTGGATCGCTCCTCGATCTTCCTGGCCGAGCGGGGCGGCCGGCGGGTCCGCCTGGTGGCGAGCTACGAGGATCCCGGGATCCGCAACTACGTGGTGGACCTGGAGCGTTATCCCGAGTTGCGCCGCGCGATCCAGACGGGAGAGACGGTCTTCATCGCGGATGCCGCCGCCGACCCGTCGCTGAGTCCCGCGCGAGGGGCGCTCAGCGCCCGCCGGGTCAAATCCATCACCGCGATTCCGATCTCCTGGCGCGGCGCCACCATCGGGGCCATCCTGCTGCGCACCTTCCGCGACGGGCCCGCCTTCTCCGACGCGGATCTCCAGTTCTGCCAGGTGGTGGCGAACCTGACCGCCAAGGCCCTGCGCAACGCCCACCGGTTCGAGAAGCTGCGGCAGCGTCGGGGGGAGGACACCGCCCTCCGCCGGCGCGAGCGGGAGCAGGCCGCGTTGATCGGATTCCTCCGGAACCTCCTGTCGGCCTATCCTCCCAAGGCCCGGGTGGAGGACGAGCCCGACCTCGCGTCCGACGTGTCTCCGGAAATCGGCCGGCTCTCCGGCGTAGCGCAGGCCGTGCTCAGCCAGGAGGCCGCTTCGCGGTGAACTCTCGCGCGGCCGAGCAGGCCGCCTCGCTGCGGCAGCAGATCGAACGGGCCAACTACGCGTACTACGTGCTCGACGCACCGGAGATCTCCGACGCCGAGTACGACCGCCTCTTCCGCGAGCTCCAGGCGCTGGAGGCGGCCCATCCCGAAGTGTTCTCCCCCGACAGCCCGACCCAACGGGTCGGCGCGCCGGTGGCCGGCGCGTTCGCCAAATACACGCACAAGCGTCCCATGCTTTCGCTGGCCAATGCCTTCTCGGCCGAGGAGCTCGCAGCCTGGGAGGAACGCAATGCACGCCTGGTGCCTGAGGTGCGGTCGGCCGGCTATACCAGCGAGATCAAGATCGACGGGGCAGCGGTCACCCTGACCTACGAGGCGGGGCGGCTCACGATTGGCGCCACCAGGGGCAACGGCGTGATCGGGGAAAATGTCACCGCCAACCTCCGGACCATCGCCGACGTGCCGCTCACCCTGAAGGGCCGGGGATGGCCCAAGGTGATGGAGGTGCGGGGGGAGGTCTACCTCCCTTACACCGGCTTCAAGCGGGTCAACGAGGCGCGAGAGAAGGAGGGGGAGCCGCTCTTCGCCAATCCCAGGAACGCGGCAGCGGGCGGGCTCCGCCAGCTCGATCCCGCCCTCACCCGGAAGCGCCGGCTACGGATGTTCGCCTTCGCGGTGGAGCCGATCGAGGGCACTCTCCCGGCGCAAACGACCTCCGAGGTCCTCGATCTGCTCGACGCGTGGGGCTTTCAGGTCGAGCCGCACCGCGAGCACTTCGAGACCCTGCAGGGGGTCCAGGACAAGATCGCCTCGCTGGAGCACCTGCTGCCCCACCTTCCGTTCCAGGCCGACGGCGTCGTCGTCAAAGTGAACCGGCTTCGACTGTACGCCGAGCTCGGGGTGGTGGGCGGGCGGGAGCCGCGCTGGGCCATCGCGCGGAAGTTCGCCCCGGAGGTGGCGATCACCCGGGTGAATCGGATCGAGATCAACGTCGGCCGAACCGGTGCGCTCAACCCCTGGGCATCCCTGGAGCCGGTGCAGATCACCGGTGTGACCGTGAGCGCCGCGACGCTGCACAACGAGGAGTTGATCGCGCAAAAAGACATCCGCGAGGGGGACCGGGTCGAGGTCATCAGAGCGGGTGAGGTGATCCCCCAGGTGGTGCGCCCGGTGCTCGATGGGGTGGATCCCAAGACCCGGTCGGCCCCGTGGCGCATGCCCGACCACTGTCCCGCCTGCGGCACCGCGGTGGAGCGCCCGGCGGACGAGGTCATGCGGTACTGCCCCAACGCGTCCTGCCCCGGACGGATCCTGGAGTCGATCGTCCACTACGCCTCCCGGGGCGCCATGGACATCCGGGGCCTGGGCTACGAGCGAGTGCGTCAGCTGCTCGACCAAAGGCTTATCGGGAACGTGGCCGACCTCTACCAGATCCGCACCGAGCGTCTGGTGGAGCTGGATCGCTTCGCCAAGCAATCGGCCGAGCAGCTGGTCGCGGCGATCGAGGCGTCGAAGAGCCGTCCCCTCTCCAGCCTCCTGTTCGGGCTCGGCATCCGGCACGTAGGCAAGACGGTGGCGGTGCTGCTGGGCCGACGGTTCGGCACCATGCGGGCATTGATGGAAGCCGACGAAGCGACGATCAACGCCGTACCCGGCATCGGACCCACGATCGCCGCCGCCGTGGTCGCCTTCTTCGCCGAGCCGCGCAATATCGAGCTGGTCGGTCGGCTGGAGCGCGCGGGCCTCGACTTCACCGAGCCGGGATCGGCCGGGAGCAATGGCGCGCTGATGGGACGCACCTATGTCCTGACCGGCACGCTCCCCACTCTCTCGCGCACCGAGGCCACCAGCCTGATCGAGGGCGCCGGAGGCCGGGTGGCGGGCAGCGTGAGCAAGAAAACGGACGCGCTGGTGGCGGGAGAGGAGGCCGGCAGCAAGCTGGAGAAGGCCAAAGAGCTGGGGGTCGAGGTGATCGACGAGGCAGAGCTCCTGCGCCGGGTCGGTCGCGGATCCTGAGCGACAATAGGCTTCCTCGTTGACCTACTTCCGCGCGGATCGTTAAGATCAAGCGTCCTCAACCCCATCGCCCATGACCACCAATCACTCCCGCCACCACCACGGAGGTCTCAGGCTGGGCCGCCGCGTGCTGCATCAGCTCCGATCGGCGCTCGAGCGCGACACCGGACTCCAGGCGTCGACCTACCTCCAGGAAGCCGGTTTCGCGGGCGGCGAAGAGCTGTTCGCGGAGTTCAGAGAGTGGCTCCTGGCCACCCGGGGGCTGGAGAACCCGAGCGAGCTCGACTCCCAGTTCCTCAGCGAGACGCTCTCCGAGTTCTTCACCGATCAGGGCTGGGGCCGGCTGGAGGCGTCACCGCTCGGTGACGCCGTGCTGGCGCTGGACTCCAGTGAGTGGGCCGAATCGGTGGACAGCGGCGGCGGCGAGTTTCCGTCCTGTCACCTGACCTGCGGCATGCTGGCCGACTTCTTCGGTCGGCTGTCGAACGGTCTGGTGGCGGTGATGGAGGTGGAATGTCGGTCGCGGGGCGACGCCCGGTGCCGCTTTCTCGCCGGCTCGCCCGATACCCTGAGCACACTCTACGATCGGATGGCCCAGGGTACGAGCTACGCCGAAGCGCTGGGGGTCAGTTCGAGCTCTTGAGCAAGCGCACGTCGCCCGACCCGGTCTCGATCGCGACTCTTCCCGTCCCAGCCCCGATCTGGCCGACCACATGGTCGCGGGAGTGGCGGGTCACCTGAACCGGGAAATCGGTCTCGATCCCCCCGCTGGCCGTTTCCAAGTCTACTTCCGCCGCGAGAGAAGCCGGGGCCCGCACCGACACATCGCCCGATCCGGTCTGCACCGACAGCTCCCGGACCGATTCCCGCAGCTCGGCACCGACGCTCCCGCTCCCGGTGTCCAACGAGACCACCGGTGCAGTGACCGCGGTGAGCTCGATGTCGCCGGAGCCGGTGTCGATCCGAACCTCGCTGGCCTTGAGACCGCTGCCGATCACGCCACCGGACCCGGTATCCACGTTGAGCTCGCTGCCGCTGAATCCGGAGATCTCCACCGAGCCCGAGCCGGTGTCCACCGTCAGGCTGCCCTCCGCGCCGGTCACGTGTACCTCGCCCGCGCCGACGTCGAGTACCAAGGTGCCCCTGGTTCCGGTAGCGGTGATCGGCGCGGAATGGCCGTCTACGGTAAGCTCGCCGTTCACGTTGGCGATGGAGACCTTGCCGACCGCCAGATAGAGGGAGACCTGGGATCCCGCCGGCATACGCACGCTCATGTCGGCATGTGCTCGCAGCCCCTCGCCGGTGCCCGAGAGCTCAACCCGCCGGCCCCGGGGTCGCTCGTCCCGCTCCTGTCTCTCGTGCCAGTCGCCACCGCCGAAAGTGCCGTCCTCCCGCACTTTGAGCGTGGTCGAGGAGCCGCGCTCCAGCCCCGCATAGACGATCCGGGTGGCCGGATAAACCACCCGCAGCGTCTCCCAGCCGTCGAGCTCGCCCTGCTCCACCCGCAGCTTGGCCGCATCGGCGCCGCCCCGGGTCAGGTTGACCGAGACCGGGCCGGTGCCGGGTTCCACGGTCAGGGCGCCGGCCAGATTGTAGATCGCGACTTCATTTCCATCGAGGGTATACCGCTCGCCCTGCTGGGCCGGGGCGGCCGAGGGAAGGAGGACCAGGCAATTCAGCGCCAGCGTCGGCAGGACCCGCATCGGACTTCTCCGGAATGAGGATCCTCTTTAGACGGCGGCGAGCCCGCGGGGGTTGCAGCGGTCAGAGCCGGGCGGCGTAGTCGGGGCGCATGACGATCTCGCCCCCCTGAATGATCTCCCGGTCCCAGGGCAGAATGATGAAGTTGTCGGTCTCGAAGGCGTGGAAATCGGGGGTATAGTCACCGGTCTTGAACGAGACCGCGGTCCGAACCTCGGCGGGACGAAGGGCCCGGACCTCGCTCAAGGCCAGCTTCATGGTGCTGCCGGTGTCGCAGGTCTCGTCCACGATCAGCACCCGGCGTCCCCCAATGGTGGGCGGCGGCCCGGATACCAGGACCGGCTGGGCGCCCTCCTGCTGCCGGGTCACCGCCATGGAGCTGAACTCGGTCTGGAGGATGGAGGCCACCACCACGCCCGGAATCACCCCCGCCTTGGCGATTCCCAGGACGATTTCGGGCTCGTATTCCCGGGCCACCCGCAAGGCCAGCGCGCGGCAGAGCTCGCCGAAGAACGGCCAATCGACTTCCAGCACGCCCTTTGCCTGCGGTTGACTGCGGCGCATGCGCTCCCCCGGCTTGAACTGTCCCAACCTACGCCCGTTCGGCGGGCCGGGCAACCGCCGATCGCGTTGCGGCGACCGACGGTGATCACTAGATTCGCCGTACGTCCAACGCGTTGTCCCCGTTCGACTTTGCTCGGAGAAGGCACCGTCCCATGAGTTTCTGGCGACGCATGTTCGGCAAGGAATCCCGCGAGACGCTGCAGCCGCAGCGGCTCGACTACCTGAACGAGGGGCTGGCGCTGGAGCGACAGGGCGACTTCGAGGCCGCCCTCACCTCCTACCGGCTCGCCTTCCGGGACAACCCGAGCGACTCCCGCATCCTGCTCAACATGGCCATTGCCTTTACCAAGACCGGGCAGCCGGAGGAGGCCATCCGGCATTACAAGCGAGCCCTGGAGCTGGACCCCACGCTGGTGGGCGCCCATTACGGCGTCGCCTTCCTGCTGATCAAGCGCGGCGATGCCCAGCAGGCCGCCGAACACCTGCGGGCCTTTCTGGCCCGGCCCCCCAAGGGACCGGACGCCGACCGCTGGATTCGCCACGCCGAGAGCGCCCTCAGGGACATCGAGGGCAGCCCGGCGCAGGAGACGCGGTGAGGCGTTGGGCCTGGCTCCTTCCGCTGCTGGGGGCAGCGGCGTGCAGCAATCTCCAGGAAAGTCAGGGCGGCGTGGTGGCGCTGGAGATTCAATTTCCCGAGAACCGCAATCTGGAGATCGGGGAACAGGTGCAGCTGTCGGCCACGGCCCTGAACGCCGACGGCAACCCGGTGGATGCGGAGATCAGCTGGCGGGCCAGCACCCCGGCGCTGAGTGTGGACCCGACCGGACTGCTGACCGGCGTCTCGGTAGGAACCAGCGATGTGCAGGCGGCGGTGGGCTCCCTCGCCTCGGAACGAGTCAGCTTCAACGTCATCGCTAAAGCGGACACCCTGAGCATCGTCGGCGACTCCGTCGTGGTGGTTTCTCTGGCTGCCGATCCACCGGCCACCGCCCAGCTGCCGGTGCGACTCGCGAGCTTCATTACGGCCGCGCCGCTCACCAACCGGCCGGTGATCTTCGAGATCGTGCAGCCCCTGCCCGGCGCGACTCCAGTCGTGCAGCTGACCGGCGGGGTGCAGATCGACACCCTCAACACCGGCGGCGAGGGCACGGCGACCGGCGGATTGTCCCGTGTCGTCGGCCAGGTCGCGCCCGACACCGCGATCGTCCAGGTCAGGGCCAACCGATCCCGGGGTGAACCGGTGCCGGGCTCGGGCCAGCGCTTCATCATCCTGTTCCAGTAAGGAGGCTCCCACGCCGCGCACGCTCACGCAGCTCTACTTCGAGGCGCTGGATCGGTTCGGAAGCAGGCCGGTGGCGCTCCGGGCCAAGCGGGCGGGCCGCTGGGTGGACATCGGCTATCGGGAGCTGGCGGAGCGGGTGCAGGATCTCAGTCTCGGTCTGCTGGAGCTGGGCCTCCGCCGGGGGGACCGGGTCGCCATTCTCTCGGAGAACCGGCCCGAGTGGGCCATCACCGACTATGCCTGTCTGGCCGCGCGCTGCGCCGACGTTCCCATCTACCCGACGCTTCCCGCCCGGCAGGCCGAGTACATCCTGCGCGACTCCGGCGCCGTCGCGGTCCTGGTGTCCAACGCAGGGCAGCTCCAGAAGGTGCTCGCGGTGCGCGACCGGCTGCCGGCGCTGGCCAACATCATCGCCTTCGAAGAAGCCGCGGCCGGACCCGGGGTCCTGCGGTTCGAGCAGGTGCTGGAGCGCGGGCGTGCGGCCCGAGAGCGGCATCCCGCGTGGCGCGCGGCCGCGCTGGAGGCGGCGCCGGATGACCTCGCCACTCTGATCTACACCTCCGGGACCACCGGCGATCCCAAGGGGGTGATGCTGAGCCACGGCAACATCGCGTCCAACGTCACCACCTGCGTCCGACTCTTCAGCTTCACCGCCGAGGACGAGTGTCTCTCGTTCCTCCCCCTGTCCCACATCTTCGAGCGCATGTTCGGGCACTATTGCATGTTCCACGCGGGCGTGGTGATCAGCTACGCCGAAAGTGTGGACACGGTGCCGGCGGACATGCAGGAGATCCGGCCGCAGCTGATGGCCTCGGTGCCGCGGCTGTACGAGAAGATCTATGCCAGGGTGCTGGAGAACGTGCGCACCTCGTCGCCGGCGCGGAAGCGGATCTTCGCGTGGGGCCGCGCGGTGGGTGAGCGGTGGGCGGAGGCGGTCATCGCGAAACGCCCGATCCCGCTCGGGCTCAAGGCCCAGCGGGCGCTGGCCGACCGGCTGGTCTTCGCGAAGCTCAGGGCCCGCACCGGCGGCCGCATCCGGTTCTTCATCTCCGGGGGCGCGCCGCTCTCGCCGGATATCGCCCGTTTTTTCTACGCGGCCGGCCTGCCGATCCTGGAAGGATACGGCCTGACCGAGACGTCGCCGGTCATGGCGGTGAACACCTTTCAGCATCACCGGCTGGGCACGGTGGGCCAGGCGATCCCCGGCGTCGAGATCCGGATCGCGCCCGACGGGGAGATCGTCACCCGGGGCCCCAACGTGATGTGCGGCTACTTCAACAAGCCGGAAGCGACGGCGGAGGCGATCGACGAGGAGGGATGGTTCCACACCGGGGACATCGGCCTGCTCGATGCCGACGGCTACCTCAGCATCACCGACCGGAAGAAGGACCTGATCGTGACCGCGGGCGGCAAGAACATCGCCCCGCAGCCGATCGAGAACCTGGCCAAGACCAGCAAGTTCGTCGCCAGCGCCGTGATGATCGGCGACCGCAGGCCGTTCCCCATCATGCTGGTGGTGCCCAACGCGGCGCAGATCAAGGGCTGGGCCGGCCACAAAGGACTTCCCGACGGCGAGCTCGCGCAGCTGCTCGAAATTCCCGACGTGCGCCAGAAGATCGAGCGCGAAGTGCGGATCTCGCTCCGGGACCTGGCGCAGTTCGAGATGCCCAAGAAGCTCCTGATCCTGGCCCAGGACTTCACGGTCGAATCGGGTGAGCTGACCCCGACGCTCAAGGTGAAGCGCCGTATCGTGGAGGAGCACAACCGGAAGGCGATCGAAGGGCTGTACCTCGAGGCCTGACCATTATCGGCGGGGCGTTCCGACCCATGCCCCGCCTGCGGCGGCCATCAGCTCCAGCGATCCCGGGTCGGGGATCCGGCCCTCGCCAGCGATCCGCAAGCCCGGCAGCACGACGCGGGCCGCCTCGCTCACCCAGCGGGGATCATCTCCCGCCGGACTCCCCAGCACCACGCCACGCATCGACCGCGACTTGAGTGGCAAGGCGTCTCCCCGCAGCACGCTGATCCCCGGCTCGTCGGCGACCTCACCGGGCGGATTCACCGCGACCAGCGCCACCCCAGGATTCAACTCGGCCACCTCGCGCCAGCCGGAGGCCGGTCTTCCCACCAGCACCAGGTAGCCGCCCGGGCCGCCGAGTCCGACGAGAGCCGTCGCGGCCTCGGGCGTGAGCACGGTCGTTTCCGGTGGCGGCTCGCGATCGCCGCCGAAGTCCAGGATCCCCTCGGCCACCTGATAGGTTCGCCCGCACACCGGACAGCCGAGCCGACCCTCGCGGACCGAGCGGTCCTCCATCCGGTCGGGCAGGAGGACGAGATAGCTCTCAGGATGGTCGGCAGGGCAGCGCAGATGGTCGGTGAGCTCGATGAACATCAGGGTCGAAAGACCACCCAGGTCAACCGGCCGGGCGCCACGGTCACCTTCCGGAGCACCCGCTCGCCGGCGATCTCGGTTCCCACCACGTAGCTCCCCGCTGGGACGTCGCTGACGGCAAAGTGCTCGCCGTAGAGCGGATGCGAGTGGCCCTTGTCTCCATAGGTCTCGGCGAAGGAGAACGGAGTCTCGGTCGGAAGCCGCTTCACCAGCCCGTAGATCCGGGCCTGCGGGACCGGCGCCCCCTCAGGGCCGAAGACCTGGCCGGCGACGATGCCGGTGCCGGGCAGCGGCTCGATCCAGAGCTCGGCGTTGGTGGTATACGGGGGAAACCGCTGGAGCGAGTCCACGATCGCGGGCAGCGAGTCGGTGGGCGAGGCGGAGAGCTCGAGATGAAGGTGATCGTTAGTGGCCCGGCCGGTGTTCCCCACCCTGGCGATCTCCTGTCCGGTGCGCACCCGGTCCCCGACCCGGACCAGCAGCGACGAGTTGTGCATGTAGGTGGAATACAGCCGGTAGCTGACCCCCTCCCTGGCGACTGTGGTGTCGTGGCGGATGCTGACGGTGAGCGCTCCTGCCTCCGCGCGTCCGGCCACTACGACGGTGCCGGCCCCGGCCGCGAGCACCGGCGTGCCATCGGGATTGTTGAACTCCACGCCCTGGTGCTGCTGAAAGTTTCCTCCCATGGTCGAGCCATAGCGATAGGTCTGATCGATGAACGCGTTGTTGCGGGGAGCGATCGGTCGCTGGAGCCAGATCGTCAGCGGCGCGATCGGAGCGTCGGCCTTCGGGGCGCTTCCCCCGAGACACGGAGCCGCGTCTCCCCAGGGCCTGAGGCCACAGGGACTGCCCCGGAACGCGCGGCCGCCCAGGTTGACCGAGTCTGCCGGGGCGAACGCGGCGTCCTTCGCCCCCTCGACCACCCAGCCCGACGGCGTGTGGCGCAGCCGCTGCCGCCCGCGGAGGGTGGCGACACTCCAGCCGCGACGGTCGGCCGCCAGACGTCGGACATACTCGTTGGCGAGCAGCGGCAGGGCGGTGTCGGCCGGCCCCTTTGCTGCCGGGCCGGTGGAGTCACCGATGGCGGTCCAGTGCACGCCGTCATCGGTGGTGATCTGGAGACCGTCGGCGGTCGCAATGACGGTGGTGTCGCCTCGAGTGGCGATGCCGCCCGAGGCGACGTACTGCCACTCAGGGCCCAGCTGGCGGTAGGTCCAGCTCCGCCAGGTCCTGCCGCCGTCCACCGAGAGTCCCCAGCCGTTCCCCACCGTGCCGTACCAGATCTGGCCCTTGGGTCCGAATCCGAACGCGTGCACGAAGTCCCAGGAGAGGGCTCCCGGCGTCGTATCGCTCCGAATCACCTGCCATTCCGTGGCACCGCGCGGCAGATGGTAGATCCCCTTGCCGTAGGTGCCCAGCCAGAGCCCGCCAGCGGGGTCCCGCGCGGCGGCAAGGACATGGACACCCCAGCCGGCACTGTCGGGCAGTGCCGGTACCGGCCCTTGTGCCGCCGTCGCAGGGAGCGGCAGGGTGCCGATCCATGCCGAGAGCAGGAGGCACCGAGGGAAGCGGCGGCCCCGCGGGCGAGGCTCAGTCATCGAGGCCGGGTGGGCGGGGCTCCGGACCTGATCAGACCGGAGGGTTGCAGGCGGATCCAGTCCACGTGCACGTGGTCCGGACGGGTGGCGGCGAACAGGATGGCTTCGGCCACGTCCTCGGGCCGCAGCATCGCCGTCCGAGCGGGGAATCCCGGCCGGTGCTCGGGATCGAACGGGTTCCAGATGGAGGTGTCGGTGGCTCCCGGCGAGATCAGGGTCAGCCGGACGCCGGTGCTGCGATACTCCTCGGCGAGCGTCTCGTGCAATCCTCGCAGCCCGTACTTGCTGGCCGCATAGGCGGCGTTCTCGGGGAAGGCGGTGTGATCCGCCACGCTGCCGATGCTGATGAAGCACCCGCCGCCCGCCTGACGCATCGCGGGAAGGAAGGCCCGAGCCAGCAGGAACGAGCCCCGGAGGTTGAGGGCGATCTGTTGGTCGAACTGGGCGGGGGTAGTCCGCTCCAGAGGCTGGAGCAGAAAGCCGCCGGCGTTGTTCACCACCACCGTGGGCACACCCTGCGCCCCGGTCACCCGCGCGGCAAGGTCGTCGACCTCGGCTTGATCGGTGAGGTCGCAGCGGAGATCCAGGTAAGGGCCTTGAGGATCGCCGGGAAGGGTGCGCGATACCCGCACGACACGGGCTCCGGCCTCGGCCAGCGCCCGGGCGGCCGCGGCGCCGA
Source organism: Gemmatimonadales bacterium (assembly GCA_036556625.1). Classification (GTDB taxonomy): domain Bacteria; phylum Gemmatimonadota; class Gemmatimonadetes; order Gemmatimonadales; family GWC2-71-9; genus CAVVWJ01. The sequence goes on along the minus strand of DATBJC010000094.1, from coordinate 2,205 downwards.
TGCCCCGAGATGCGCCGGTGACGAGCGCCAAGCGCCCGGCGAGCGCGGTCACTCCTCGCCGCGTCCGCCGTGCGCCAGACGGAGGAACTCGACCCGGGTCTTGGAGTCGTCGCGGAAGATGCCGCGGAGCGCACTGGTGACGGTGCGTGAGTTCTGCTTCTCGACCCCGCGCATCATCATGCAGAAATGGGCCGCCTCGATCACCACCCCGACACCGGCGGGGCGCAGGACGTCCATGATGGCGTCGGCGATCTGGTCGGTCATGCGCTCCTGGACCTGCAGTCGCCGGGCGAAGACGTCCACGATCCGGGCCACCTTGGACAGGCCCAGGATCTTGCCGTTGCCGATGTAGGCGACATGGGCCCGGCCGAAGAACGGCAGCAGGTGATGCTCGCACATCGAGTAGAGCTCGATGTCCCGCACCATGATCATGCTCTGGTGGGTCTCCTCGAACACCGCGTCTCCCACCGCGTCTGCGACCGACATCCGATAGCCCTGCGTCAGCCAGCGCAGCGACGACTCCACTCGTTCCGGCGTCCTCACCAGCCCTTCCCGCTCGGGATCCTCTCCCAGGGCGACGAGGATGTCGCGGACCTTGTCCGCGAACGGCTCGGGACGCTGCTCCTTAATCGCCTTGATAGTCGACATAGTTCCTCGGCGTTTCCCAGAGGCGGAGCCGCAGGGTGAGCTGCTCGGGAAGCGCGGCCCGCAATTCCCGCCAGCAGACCAGGGCGACGTTTTCCGAGGTGGGGATCAGGGTGTTGAACCACTCCACGTCGAGGTTCAGGTTCTTGTGATCCAGACGGCGCAGCAGCCGCTCCTCGGCGATCTGCTTCAGCCGGTTGAGATCGAGCACGTACCCGGTCTCCGGATCGATCTCGCCCTCCACGGTCAGCTCGAGCTCGTAGTTGTGGCCGTGATAGTTCGGATTGTTGCACTCCCCGAAAGTCTTCCGGTTCCACTCGTCGGAGAACTTGGGGTTGTGCACGCGATGGGCCGCGTTGAAATGGACCTTACGGGTCACGCTCGCTCTGGGCATGGAGGGGAAGATGGGGGGTCCCGGGAACCGGGGCTAGGGCGGATGCGACAAAAACGCCGACCTCAGGACGAGATCGGCGTCTAGGACGGCAACGAAGAGGATTATTGAAGCCCAATGAGAATGCTCGGCGTCCTCACCTTGACTTCTGCCTTCCCCCGGGGGGCATGGCATCCGCCACGGCATTTGGACCCATCATCGGACCTGTTGGCTCAATAATGTGGCTCCCCGTCACCGCGAGTGATAAGATAGAAACCGGTGCTACCATCGTCAACGCACCGCCGGCTGCATTCTCGGAGGCTGGATGTCGCTCACCCTGCTCGCCGCGATCGGGTCGCTGCTCACCTGGATTGCGCTGGTGTTCTTCACTCCGATCACCGCCGGCGCCATGCACCTGCTGCTCGCCGTGAGCGCCATGTTGCTGGTGCGCTGGTGGGCCTTGCGCGGGTGACGTCGGCGCGGCACGCGACACGACCATGTAGGCGAACTACCACACGGAAGGCTGTCGCCCTGGCTCGAAAACAGTTTAGGCCCTAGATCGTATCTCCCAGCACTACCTGCAGTTGGATACTGGCTCTAAACCCCCTTCCTGGTCCCCCTTCCCGGGCATGGATCGTGCGAAAATGGTGAGCGGCCGCAACCGAGTGCACGGCTCTGCGCGGCTTCCGCGCCGCTGCTCCTCTTCACCCGTTCCCAGGGACCGGACGATTCACGTGACGCGTTGGATGGAAGCGCCGGTGGAACGGGAAGAGCCTTCCGCCGACACATCTCATGCGGTCGAGGAGCCTCGTGTGCTGGTCGCGGGAGTGACCGCGACCGACCCCGGGCTGGCCCCTCGAGGCACCCGGTGGCTGAACTTCGTGATCGCGGTCGTCGCGCTCATCGTGCTGCTCCCGCTGCTCCTGCTCATCGCGCTGGCGATCAGGCTGACCTCGCGCGGGCCGGTGCTCTATACCCAGGAGCGGGTCGGCGTCGACCGGCGCACACCGCGCAACGCCGCCGCCAACCACCGCCGCACCCGTGACCTCGGCGGTCGTCCCTTCACCATCTACAAGTTCCGCACGATGCAGGTGGACGCCGAGCGCGCCACCGGCGCCGTATGGGCCACCCAGAACGACCCCCGGATCACCCCGGTGGGCCGCTTCCTCCGCCAGTACCGGCTGGACGAG
>DATBJC010000093.1:0-3833 GCA_036556625.1 Gemmatimonadales bacterium | reverse complement strand
TCGCTGGGAAGTGAGCGGCGTGGTCACCAATCTGTTCCAGAACCGCTACGCCATCTTCGGCACCTTCAACGTCAACCAGGGGAACCCCGCGGGTCCGACGGTTGAGCGGTTCCTGGCCCCTGGCTCGGAACGGATGTTCCGGCTGATCGTGCGTACTTCGCTGGGAGGTTCCCGAGAAGGCAGCGAGGGCGTCGGCGACCTGGATTAGCGCGGGACGAAGTTTTCGTCGCTGGCGGGCCCCGGCGCCCTCGACTAGCTTTGCCGCCAGTTTGAGGGCCGACCAGGATCGAGCCGGGAGTGTGTGTTGAAGATCGCTGTGTGCATCAAGCGGGTGCCGGAGATGGAGCTCAGGTTCTCCATCGCCTCCGACCGCAAGTCGTTGGATCAGACCGGGCTCAAGTACGAGATCAGTGACTTCGACGGCTACGCGCTGGAAGTCGCGCTCCAGCTGGTGGAGAAGGCGGGATCGGGCGAGGTGGTCGCGATCTCGGTCGGGCCCGATGGAGTTCAGGAGACGCTTCGCAAGGCGCTCGCCATGGGTGCGGCGCGCGCGGTCCAGCTCAAGGCCGACCACGTCCCCTTCGACGGGTTCGCCACGGCCACGGCGCTCGCGGCCGAGCTCAAGGCCGGCGGCTACGATCTCCTCCTGTTCGGCCGGATGGCTGCCGACACCGCGAGTGGTATCGTCGGTCCCATGACGGCAGAGCTGCTCGATCTCCCCTGCGTCACCGCGATCTCTCATCTCGAGCTGGCCGGCGGCCGCGGCACCGCCCGGCGCGATCTCGAGGGAGCCAGCGAGACGGTGCAGTTCCCCCTTCCCGCAGTGCTCACCATCGACGAGGGCATCGCCCGTCCCCGCCTGGCCACGCTGAAGGGGATCATGGCGGCCAAGAAGAAGCCGCTCGACGTGCGGCCCGCCCAGCTGGGCAAGGTCAGTCTCACGGTGGAGTCGATGGCGCTCCCGCCGGAGCGGGCGGGCGGCAAGATCGTGGGCGAGGGTCCCGACGCGGTGCCCGAGCTGGTCCGGCTGCTCCGCACGGAAGCGAAGGTGCTCTGATGGGAGCCACCTTCGCGTTCGCGGAATCGCGCGACGGTGCGCTGCGTAAAGTCGCGTTCGAGACCGTGACCGCCGCTCGGCGGACGGCGGATGGATCCGGCGGCGGTGAGGTGCACGCGCTGCTGCTGGGTGCGCCGGGCATTGCCGCCAAGGCGGAAGAGCTGGGTCGGTACGGTGCCGACCTGGTGATCGTGGTGGAGGACCCCGGGCTCGAGCGCTACAGCCCCGAGGTGTTCGCGGCCTCTGCCGCCGAGCGCATCCGAACCGGTGGTTACCGGGCGGCGTTCTTCTCCGCCTCGGCTCAAGGGCGCGATCTGGCGCCGCGCACTGCGGCCCGGCTGGGCGTGAGCCTCGCCTCCGACGTGACCGAGTTCGAGATGCGGGGCGACGCCGTGGTGGTGCGGCATCCGGCGTACACCGGCAAGGTGATCGCGACGATGCGCCTGGCAGGTGCCCCCGCGGTGGTCTCGCTTCGGCCGGGCGCGATTGCGGCGGTGGAGCAGGCGCGCTCCCCGCGGGTCGAGCAAGCGGCGCCGGCGATGGCGCCCTCCGCCGCACGAGTCGTGGTAACCGAGACCTCGCAGCGTGCGGGAGCCAAGCTGGACCTGGGGGAAGCGCCGGTGATCGTGAGCGGCGGGCGCGGTCTCCGCGCCGCGGAGAACTTCAAGCTGGTGGAGGACCTCGCCGCCGCGTTCGGCAACGCCGCCGTCGGCGCGACGCGGGCCGTCACCGACGACGGGTGGAGGCCTGCCACCGACCAGATCGGCCAGACCGGCCGGGTGGTGAGCCCCGAGCTCTACGTCGCGGTCGGCATCTCGGGCGCGATCCAGCACCTGGCCGGCATGCGCACGGCCAAGACGATCGTCGCGATCAACAAGGACAAGGACGCGCCGATCTTCAAGATCGCCGACTACGGCATCGTGGGGGACGTGTTCGAGGTGGTGCCCCGGCTCACCGAGGAGGTCCGGAAGGCCCGGGGCCACTAGCCTTCACCATCTCCTGGATCCGGCGCACGCCTTCCACCACCATCGCCTCCTCCGGGCCGAAGGAGAACCGCACGTAGTGGCGGAAGCGGGAAGGGCGCCCGCTCCGCCGCTTGCCCGGGTTCACGTCGAAGAACTCACCCGGCACGCAGATCACCTTCCGCTCCAGCGCCGCACGAAAGAACGACATGCCGTCGTTGATCGAGGGCGGCAGGCCGGAGACGTCTCCCCACCAGTAGAAGGTCCCCTCCGGTTCCAGATCGAAGCGCACGCCCGCTTCCTGCAGCGCTTCACCCATCAGCCCCCGCTTTCGCAGGAAGGCGTCGCGGATCGCCTGGGTCTCCGCCTCGACGATGGTGGGGGCCAGCAGCGGAACCGCCGAGCGCTGGAGCGGCTTGCTCCCGCCGCCGTCGAGGAACGACCCGCTGCTGGCCACCGCGTCGATCACCTGGCGAGGTCCCACGATCCAGCTGGTTCGCCATCCCGGGTAGCGCCAGTTCTTGGTGAGCCCATCGAACAGCACGACGGGGTCGGCGTCCACCTCCTCGACGTAGCGTGCGGCGGAGACCAGGCCGTCGCCGTCGGCGGTCTCGCGCCAGATGTAGTGGGAGTAGAACTCGTCCACCAGGAGCGCGCAGCCGAGCTCGCGCGCGACTGTCACCCAGCCGGTGAGCTCGTCGTCGGCAATGACCCGGCCGGTCGGATTGCAGGGATTGGAGAGCAGGACGGCGGACAGGCCGCGGCCGGTGATCTCTTCCCGGAGATGCTCCGGGCTGAAGTGGTAGCGCTCCCGTCCGTCCAGCAGGATCGGGATCGAGGTGAAGAGCTTGAAGATGTCGAGCAGCTCCTCGTACGCGGTGTAGTCCGGCAGGAAATGTCCCAGGTTCACCTGTCCCAGGGCCGCGACGGCGCGGGTCAGCGAGGCCCGCCCACCGCCGCAGATGCAGACGTTGCGCTCGGTGTACTGCGAGCGCCTGCCGCTCCGGTAGAGCCGGTTGTACAGCTCAGCCACGGCCCGCCTGAGCTCCCAGATCCCCGGCACCGGCGCGTAGTCCTGGTCGTCCACGCCGATCTCCACCTGCCGCACCCGCGGCGGCGCGCCCGGCAGCGGGCCGGTCTCCGGCTGTCCCTGGCCGAGGTTGCACCAGTCCGGGTGGCCGTAGCGGTAACCCAGCCGACCGGCCTCGGCCATGACGAAGATGACGCCGGTGAACGGCACCGGACGGAAGCCGGGAATCGGCGGGGGAGACGGCATAGCCGGGAAGCGTACGGGCGGTGGGTGGGTTGGGGAAGGGCGGTGACGGGGGACGGGCGGTCCGGCGGCGAAGCGTCAGCGCGAGTCGCTCAGCCCCTTCGCTACGTCGGGGATCACGGCCTCATTGCGTTCGCGTCGCGGCTCGAAGCAGGCGGAGCCTGCCTCGACGACCCGGGCCTTGTCCACCTTGCCCACGAATCGCATCCAGACAGGCTGTTCGGAACACACGTCGGAGTCCGGGTAGACCAGGACTTCAGCAGTATCGCCGCGGGTGAACCCGCTCCAGACGTGCACCTTCTCCGACCACGCCGCCAGGGAGTCGGGGTGTTGTCGAGCGACTCTGAGGCCCCAGGCGACCGGAGTGGCGGATGCTGACTGCTCGACCAGCGCCAAGGAATCCTTCTTCAGCGCCGCCGACAGGAAGCGTTGGGCGGGGTCGGCATAGGCCGCCCAGGGCGAGGCTGAACCTGAGCGATACGAGTAGGGCTCGAAGGCCAGCATCGTCGCGGAGAACACTGCCGCTGCTATCAGGGTGAGA
>DATBJC010000092.1:0-11816 GCA_036556625.1 Gemmatimonadales bacterium | reverse complement strand
GGTGCTCGGCTACGAGGCCAACTACGCCGGCACCAGCTTCGCTACGCTGGACAAGTGGCGCAGCAAGTCGTTCCGGTACGGCAGCGAGCTGGTGACCTTCGTGGCCGACCGCACCCAGCGCTACTCGCTCGCCGCCGCGGGCTACGACGACGAGGGCGTGGCGACCAGGCAGTGGGACCTGGTGAAGGACGGGATCCTGGTCAACTACCAGGCGATCCGGGACCAGGTCCACGTGCTGGGCCAGACCCGATCGCACGGGTGCTGCCACGCCGACTCCTGGAGCTCGGTCCAGTTCCAGCGGATGCCCAACGTCTCGCTCCAGCCGGGGCGGGAGCCCCTCAGCCCGGAGCAGCTCATCGCCGGGGTCGAGCGGGGCATCTACATCGTGGGGAGGGGGTCGTACTCGATCGATCAGCAGCGCTACAACTTCCAGTTCGGGGGCCAGCTCTTCTACGAGATCCGCCAGGGGAAGATCGCCGGGATGCTGCGGGACGTGGCGTACCAGTCCAATACCCAGGAGTTCTGGAACTCCTGTGTGGCGATCTGCGGCCGCCGCGACTACCGGGTGAACGGCTCCTTCTTCGACGGGAAGGGTCAGCCGTCCCAGGTCAGCCCGGTGTCCCACGGGTGCCCGACCGCCCGGTTTAACGGGGTGAACGTGCTGAACACGGCGAGAAAGATCTGATGCCTCCGCCACCCTACACCGAAGCGGAAGCGCGGGCGCTTCTGCAACGAGTCCTGGCCCGCTCCAAGGCCGAAGGCTGCGAGGCTCGGCTCCAGGCGACCCGGGGCGGGAACATCCGGTTCGCCCGCAATGCCGTGAGCACCAGCGGAGTGATCGAGGATGCCTCGATCGTGGTCCGCTCGCGCTACGGCACCAGGGTCGGAACGGCGACGATCAACCAGTTCGACGACGAGAGCCTCACCCGGGCGGTCCGCCGGGCCGAGGAGCTGGCCCGGGTCGCGCCGCCGGACCCGGAGCTCCAGCCGCTGCTGGAGCCCCAACAGTACGCCCGCCCTCGCGGCGCGTTCGTGGACGGCACGGCCGGTATTACGCCCGCCCTGCGGGCCGAAGCGGCAGCCAGGAGCATCGCGAAGGCGAAGGCGCAGGGGTGCGTCGCCGCGGGATTTCTGAGCGACGCGGCCGGCTGGCGCGCGCAGCTCAACACCCGGGGCAACTTCGGCTATTTCGCCGACACCGGGGCCACGTACAGCATCACGGCGCGGACTGAAACCGGAACCGGCTCGGGGTGGGCCGGCCAGGTGGTGAACGACATCGCCCGGCTCGATGCGGAAGCGGCGGCAGCCGTGGCCAGCGAGAAGGCGGTAGCCAGCCGGGAGGTCCGCACGCTGGAGCCGGGGAACTACACGGTCATTCTCGAGCCTGCGGCGGCAGTGGACCTGATCCAGCAGCTGGTGCTGAACAACGGCGCCCGCGCGGCGGACGAGGGCCGCAGCTTTCTCAGCAAGCCCGGCGGTGGAACCAGGGCAGGGCAGAAGCTGGTGGATGGGCGGGTGACCATCTATTCCGACCCGGCGAGCGCCGACGTTCCCTGTACCCCCTGGGACGATGAGGGCCTGCCCCGGGTGCGCACGGTGTGGATCGAGAAGGGCATCGTCCGGGCGATGGGGTACACCCGCTACTGGGCCGAGAAGCAGGGCCGCAAGCCGGTGGCCGCCCCGGGCAACTGGGTCATGGAGGGGAGCAGCCAGTCGCTGGAGAATCTCATCCGCGGTACCGAGCGGGGAGTGCTGGTGACCCGCACCTGGTATCTCCGTCCGGTGGATCCACAGACTCTGCTCTACACCGGGCTCACCCGGGATGGCACCTTCTACGTGGAGCAGGGGCGGATCGCCCATGCGGTGAAGAACTTCCGGTTCAACGAGTCGCCCGTGATCATGCTCAATAAGCTGGACGCACTGGGGCGGCCGGTGCGGGTGCAGGGGGCGGAGACTCAGGGGCTGGTGATGGTGCCGCCGATGCGGATCCGCGACTTCGCCTTCACCAGCCTGTCGGACGCGGTCTGAGCTCGCTCTTCCGCCCGGCTGCTTACGGCGTCTGCAGCCCCCGAGCCCAGTCCAGCCGCTCCCGCACCACACCCTCGAGCGCTCGCGGCGTAAACGGCTTCTTGATCAGCGGAGCCCCCTCCAGCGTCCCCTCGCCCTCGGCGGTCTCGCCTCCCACATACCCGGACATGAACAGCACCGGCAATCCCGGCCATTGCTCCTGAATGCTCGATGCCAGCTCCCGCCCGGTCATTCGCGGCATCACCACATCGGTGAGCACGAGATCGACCTCACCCGGATGCATCCGGAGAAACTCCAACGCCACGGCGCCGTTCGGTGCCTGGTAGATCTTGTACCCGGCCGCCTCCAGCACCCGTGACGCGAGCGAGCGCACGATCGATTCGTCTTCCACCACGAGCACAGTCTCTCCCCAGCCGCGGGGCACTTCGCGCAGCACTTCCGGAGTGCTGAGCTCGGCCTCGACCAGCGGGAAGTGTACGGCGACCACGGTCCCCAAGCCCGGCGAGCTGTCGATCCGCAGGAACCCGCCGCTCTGCCGCACGATCCCGTACACCATCGAGAGACCCAGCCCGGTGCCCTGACCGACCCCCTTGGTGGTGAAGAAGGGCTCGAACGCGCGCGCCCGCGTCTCGGGCGACATCCCGCTGCCGTTGTCCTCCACCGCGAGGCGGACGAACGTCCCCGGCTCCGCGTCGTTCTCCCGCGCTGCCCGGAGCTCGCTCTCATCTACCTGCACCCGGTCCGTCCGCACCACGATCACGCCGTCGGTGGGAGTAGCGTCGCGGGCGTTGGACACCAGGTTGATGAGCACCTGCTCGACCTGAGTGCGGTCGGACCTGGTGCGGAGCATCGGTATCGGAGACACGATCTCGAGCCGCCGGGCGGACCCGACCAGCTGCTCCAGGGCGGGCCCCAGCTCGCTCACCACCAGGTTCACGTCGAGCACCACCGGGTTGAGTACCTGCTGGCGGCTGAACGCCAGGAGCTGCCGGGTGACCTCGACTGCCCGGGTCGCCGCTCTCATCATCTCATCCAGGTCCGGTCGCTGCGGATGGTCCGGGGCCAGCTCGGCGCGGATCAGCTCACCCAGGCCCAGCACCGCGGTCATCATGTTGTTGACCTCGTGGGCCATCCCGCCGGCGAGCTTGCCGACCGCCTGGAGCCGCTGGGCCTGGAGCAGCTGGTCCCGCGCGCTCACCTGCTCGTGGATATCGGTCGTGCTCCCGAACCACTTCTCGACCGCGCCGCTCGCGTCCCGGAAGGGAAGCGCGGTGGTCAGCATCCACCGCCAGGTCCCGTCGCGGTAGCGCACCCGGTGCTCCATCTGATAGCGCTCCGCACCGGTCCGAACCGCCTCGTCCCAGCCCGCGCGAATGCGCTCGGCGTCCTCCGGATGGAGCGTTCGCTGCCAGCCGGTGCCGCGGAGCTGCTCGAAGCCGAGACCGGTGAAGGCGAGCCATCGGGCATTGCAGTAGTCCACCAGCCCATCGCGGTCCGCGGTCCAGATGAGCTGGGGGACGGCGTCGGCGAGGAACCGGGAGCGACGCTCGCTCTCGGTGAGCCGCTGGTTGGCCTCGACCGCCTCGATCCGGAGAAAAGCCTCCGCCTCGATCCGGGTGGCCCGGGCGTGCAGCTCCTCGTGCATCAGCGCCTGTTTCCGCATCGACTCCTTGAGCCGTACCAGCTCCGTCACGTCCTCGACCCAGTGGATGATGTAGCGCAGGGCCCCGTCGGGGTCGAAGACCGGTGTATTGAGCGGGCTCCAGTAGCGCTCCTCGAACCCGCCGCCTTCCTCCGGAGGCCGCCGGATGTCGTACTTCTGGAGGGCCATCCGGTCCGGCTTCCGCTGCGCCAGGACCCGTTGCAAGGAAGCGCGCAAATTGCGCACGCCGTCGGCCGCCGGATCGTCGGGATTGTCGGGGAATACCTCGAAGAGCCCCCGGCCGAGGATCTCGGCTCGGCGGGTCATGGTGGCGCGCAGATAGGAATCGGTCACCCCGATGATGGTGAAGTCGGGAGCGAGGAGGAGATAATTGCCCGGGGCGCTGTTGAAAGCGCGTTCGTACTCGGGCCCCGGCTCGGCAGGGTCGGTCATGGGCGCGAATACGCCCCGCTGAAGCGGGGCTCCGTAACGTGTTGGGGAGGAAGACAGGACTCGGGCGCACGACCCCGGGTCGGGCCACTACACTAATGAAGCGCCCGACGGTGGCGCAAACCACGCATTCATCGTGCCAAGGGGCTGATCCGGGCAAAGGAAGGCGTCGCCTGCGGGGACATTCTTCGTGGGATCGAGGACGACGACAGGTTGGATTGATCGGATCCGCGGCCTACCATTCAGGATGCTGCGCCGTGACCTCCTGCGCGCCCGCCGCGGCATCGTCGCGGGCGTGGTGGGGAACATGCTCGAGTGGTACGACTTTGCGCTCTTCGGGTTCTTCGCCCAGCAGATCGGCGCGCACTTCTTTCCCGCCGGCAATCCCACCGCCTCGCTCCTCGCCGCCTTCGGCACCTTCGCCGCCGGTTTCGTCATGCGACCCCTGGGGGGAGCCCTCTTCGGCTGGGTGGGCGACCGGTTCGGCCGCAAGCAGGCGCTGATCTGGTCGGTCATGGCGATGGCGTTCCCGTCGTTCTTCATCGGCGTCCTGCCGGGCACCGCGACCCTTGGGATCGCCGCGCCGATCCTCCTGCTGCTGTGCCGGCTGCTGCAGGGACTCGCGGTCGGCGGGGAGTACGGGGCGTCCTCCGTGTTCCTGGTCGAGGGCGCCGAGCCCGGTCGGCGCGGGTGGTTGGGAAGTTGGGCGCCGGTGGGCTCTTTCGCCGGGACGCTGCTCGGCTCCGCGGCCGGCGCCATCGTCAACGCCGCGATGTCTCCCCAAGAGGTGCTGGCCTGGGGCTGGCGGGTCCCCTTCATCGTCGGGCTCGGTGTGGGGCTGGGAGGGATCGCGATCCGGCGCTATTACGTGGAGCGGATGCCTCACCAGGCTCCGGCCAGGTCACCGCTGGGCGAGGCGTTCCGGTCTCACTGGCGGACCATCCTGCACCAGGTCGCGCTCATCTCGGGACTCAGCGTCGGGTTCTATACCACGTTCGTGTACTCGGCCACCTGGCTGGCGCAGGTGGCCCAGGTGCCGGCCCGCGTCGCGCTGGGGATCAACACCCTGGCGATGGGGCTGTCGCTCGTCGCCTCGCCGGCGGCGGGCATGGTGAGCGACCGGGTGGGCCGTCGTCCGGTGCTGCTGGCGTGGGCCGGGGCCCAGGTGCTGCTGGCCTATCCATTGATGGCCCTGATGGCGCGAGGGGAAGCCGGCGGTATCCTGGCCGCCCAGGCGGGGCTGGCCCTGCTGGTCGCCGCCGGCAGCGGCGCCTTGCCGGCGGTCGTGGCCGAGATGGCGCCCTGGCGGGTCCGCTGCACCGTGGTCGCGGTGTCGCACAACGTGGCGATGGCGCTCCTGGGCGGGACCACCCCGCTGGTCGGGGCCTGGCTCGTCGCCCGGACCGGCCAGGCCCTCACGCCGGCGGTCTACCTGACGGCGGCGGGTGCTGTGAGCCTCGTCGCGGCGTTTCTGCTGCCGAAAGTCGCACCCTACCGTATTACCCAGGAGTTCGAGGCGGCATGCTCCCGGTTCTGATGCCAGATCCACGGGTGGCGTCGCCCTGGGCCCACGATTGCCCGGTCTTGTTTCTATCCGGAAAGGGAAGAGCGATGACTGATCACAAAATTGGAACCCGCGCGGAGTGGCAGGCGGCTCGCGACGAGCTGGCCAAGCTGGAGGCGGAACACGCGGAACGCAACGCCGAGATCAAGCGCAGGCGCCTGGAGCTGCCCTGGGTCCCGGTCGAGAAGAAATACGAGTTCGCGACCGAGGCCGGCCAGAGGACGCTGGCGGATCTTTTCGAGGGGCGCTCCCAGCTGCTCGCCTACAACATCATGTTCGGCCCCGACTACGAGCTCGGCGCCTGCCCCGGTTGCTCGAACCTGGTGGATCATCTCGACGCCGCCGCGCTCCACCTCGGACACCGCGACGTGACGCTGATCCTGTTCTCGCGCGCGCCGATCGATCGGCTCGTCGCCTACAAGCGGCGGATGGGTTGGCAGCTCCCCTGGGTCTCGACCTACGGAACCGACTTCCCGTTCGATTTCGGGCTCGCGTTGACCAAGGAGCAGGCCCGGGAGGTCCCCGAGATCACCGGACTGGTGGACGCCCCTCCGGAGTGGCTGCAGGACTGGGGGAAGCAGGTCGGCGCCAAGCTCGAGGACGGCCTCCGCGAAAACCCGAGCTTTATCGCGTTCGCTCGCGAGAACGGGACCGTCTATCACACCTACACGGTGTCCGCGCCGGACCCGTTCGTGGCTCCCTACTACGCGTTCCTGGCTGAACGGACGCCCAAGGGTGCCGACGAGTCCGAGCCGCGAGCGTGGCGCAAGGATGAGTACCCGGAGCCGATCGGAGCGGCCCGCTGATCTAGCCCGCCGAGCTTCCTCGCTCAGCGGCCCTCGATCGAACCGATATCGCAGCGTCGGCCGTCTCCGGTGAGTTGCCGGATCCGGCGGGCTTGGTCCCGCACCTCACAGCGGCCGGCCGGCGTGATCCCGGGCCCCACCTGGGGATGGCCGGCGCTGATGGCCGGGCTGGTGCTCGCGGGGAGGTGCGATCGGGTCGGGCCCCCGAAGTTGAGAGCCAGCGGCGAGAGCTGGGGATCGCGATCGGTGATGTTGCCGGCTGCGCTCCCGGTCAACCTACAATCGGCGGCGTTCTCGATCAGATTGTAGCCGCCCGAGGTGACCGTGCCCGTGCAGTCCCGCCAGGCGCGGCCATCGCTGTTGCCCGCGATGATGGTATTGCTCACCGACGTCGTCGCAGCTGCGGTGGCCAGGAGACCACCGCTGCTCTCCGGGTCGACGATGGCGTTCGTCGTGTTGCGGTAGATCGTGACGTTGTTCAGGCGTGCGGTGCCGATGTTGATGATCCCGCCGGTTCCGCGGCTGTCGCTGTCTGACGAGTTGCCGCTGATGGTGCTGTTGGTGACCGTGATGCGGCCGAAATTGTAGATCCCGCCACAGCGATTGGAAGTATTCCCCTCGATCGTGCTCCGATCCATCGTGAGAGTGGTGCCTGCTTCCAGCCAGATACCGCCGCAGAAGGCGCCGGTGGCCCTGTTCTCGGACACCGAGCTGTCGATCAGGATCAGGCTGCCGTTCTGGACGTAAATACCGCCGCCGCCGGTGAAGGCTTCGTTGTCTCTGATGACGACGTTCGCGAGCGAGACGGTCGCGCCGCCTCGAATGCTGATCCCGCCCCCGCGTGGCTCGCTGGGGCCGCCGCCTCTGGTGATCGTCAGATCGTGCACCCAGGCCAGGCCGCCGTCGAAGACGAACACGCTTGCGCCTCGGTCCATCCCGTCGATGACGGTCTCGGTGGTATTCGCTCCCATCACTCGCACCCGGTGGGTGACGGCCAGCCGGTCGGGTAGCGTCAGCCGGTGAGTCCTTCGCCCGAGCCGGACCGTGTTGCTGTCCGTTCGGGCGTTGCTTTCCTGCAGGGCGGCCCGCAGCGTGCAGGCGCCGGAGGGGAGGGTAGACCGGCAGCGGCCGTCGCCGATGTCGTCGTCCGCCGCGTCCAGGCCGACGGTCACTTCGAAGAAGGCCGGCGAGCCGGCCCGAGGAAAGGCGCATCCGGCAGCGCCGAGCGCCCACGCGAGCGCGAAAAACTGCTTTGGGAACAGGGGCATGACGAACCTCCGCGTCTGATCAAAGCTCCCCCCAGCCTATTCCCCTCGCTTGCTCAAAGGAAGGCGCCGCCGCCGCGGCTCGCACCGGGTTTAGCTTCCTTCGCTGATGGTGCAGCGCTCCTGGTTCCGGTGTCCGGCCTGGTCCCGCCGAAGGGTTCCTGCTCTCATGATGGGGTTGGCGCTGGGCTCGTGTGCCCGGGCGACCAATCTGCTGAGCCCGGCCGGCCCTCGGTTCGAGGGCAAGTATGCATCCCCCTCGCCCGCCGCCGCTCCCGACTCCACCATCCGCGTGGTCACCTTCAACATCCGCTTCGCCCGCGAGATCGAGCGCGCCATCGAGGTGCTCCACGGCGACAGCCTCCGCTCGGCGGACATCCTCGCCTTGCAGGAGATGGACGAAGTCGCCGTCGAGCGCATCGCCCGGACGCTGGGCTACGACTACGCGTTCTACCCGGCGGTCATCCATCCCACCAGCGGCCGCTACTTCGGTCCGGCGATCCTCTCGCGCTGGCCCATCGAGCGGAGCTGGAAGGTGCTGCTCCCCCATGCCGGGTGGACCAGGGGGCAGCGGCGGACCGCGACGGCGGCGGTGGTGCGGATCGGTGACTGCCCGGTCCTGGCATATGCGGTGCACCTGGAGACGCCGGTCCAGGTCGGCGATGGCGCGCGGCGGGATCAGGCGATGGCGGTGCTGGAGGACGCGGCGGAGTGGCGGGGGCCGGTGGTGATCGCGGGTGACTTCAATAGCCAGGCGATCGGCCCGCTCCTGGTGCGCGAGGGGTATCTCTGGCTCACCCGGTGGGTCGGGCCGACCGTCGCCTGGTTTTCCTGGGACCACGTGTTTGTCCGCCGGCTCACGGCGGCCACGCCACGGAGCGCCGGCGTCGTCCACGAGGTGCGCGGCGCCAGCGATCACCGCCCGGTCTGGGCCGTCGCGGCTATAGCTGGCGGCGCAGCGCCCGGGCAACCAGCTCCTCGAGCCGCTCGGTAAACGGGCGGTCGCGCCACGCCTCCAGCGTCACCTGCTTCGACCGCGCCCGGTCCTGGGCGAAGATCTCGGTCTGCCCCCGCGCGAACGCCTCCTCGAACACGTGCAGGTTCGCCTCGTCGTTGAGCCGGAACGAGCGGTTGTCGAAGTTGGCGGAGCCCGCCGCGACCCAGTAGCGGCAGCACGATGGGGTCAAGAGCTGGAAAACGCCATCGAAGGTGAGGCTCCCTTGGACGTTTCGGAAGTTCCATTAGATTATTAATCGTTAATAACCTCATCGCCATGGCCTCGACGATCACCACCATCTCCCTCTCGCCCTCCCTGCGAAAGCGGCTGGACCGGGAGGCCGCCCGCCAGCGGCGGTCCCGGAGCTTCGTGGTGGCCGAGGCTATCGAGCGGTACCTCGATGAGGCGGACCGCCAAGGCTTCGCGGAGGGACGCGAGCGCACCCTTCGGGAGGCGCTGGCCCTGTCCCCGGCGGAGCGGGTGCGTCTGGCGGAGGAGCTGTGGAGCGAGTTGGCACGAGGGAGCCGGCGGGTGAAGCCGTGGACGGCGGCGTTCGACACCTTCGAGGAGTACGAGCGCTGGCGCCGCCGTCGCGGGCCCGCGACCGGATGACTCCCGCCCCGGAATCCCGCTTGGTCGGCGTCTGCCGCTTGCTCAACGCCGGGGGTGTGCGCTACGTGATCGTGGGAGGGTTTGCCCTGGCGCTGCACGGCGTGGTCCGCGCCACCAAGGATGTGGACGTCCTGCTCGAGCCGACGCTGGAGAACGTGCGCCGCGCGCTGCGGGCGCTCGGGGGACTGAGGTTCGGCATCGCCCGTAAGCTGGACCCCGCGGAAGTGCTCGCCAAGCCGATCACCATCGTGGGCGATGATCCCAGGGTGGACCTGCTGACTCTGGCCTGGAGTGTTCGCTACGCGGATGCCGCACCGCGGATGTTGAGGGCCCGTCTCGACGACGTGGAGATCCCGTACGCCGACCTCGACACGCTGATTCGCACCAAGCAGACCGGCCGGCTGCAGGACATGGCGGATGCCGAGGCGCTGGAGGAGCTGAGGCGCCTGAGCTAGCCGGCTGCTGGGAGACCGCCGGCTAGCTCAGGCGGGGAGGGCGGCGGTTTCGCTGGTCGGCCGAAGCGTGCTACCGCTTCTGGTCGATCTCCTCGCCGGTCAGCTCCCGCTGGCTCCCGATATTCGGCGGTGTGCCCGTCACCATGCCCTTGACGACTTCGAAGAGCACCACAGGCTGAGGCTTGTCCACCTTGAGATAGATCACCGACTCCACGTCCACCAAAATCAACGCGAGCCGCGGGTCGTCCGGCCCTCCGTCCCGCTCTCCTCCCTCGTCGCCGAACCAGGCCTTCCAGTCCTTGCGATAGAGCTCGTGGATGGCGCGGCGGTCCCGCGAGATCATGGCGGTGCCGCTCACCGAGACCCATTCCCGGGTGCGATCGCGGTAGTAGGCCAGGTTCACGTTGGGATCGAACAAGAGCTCGTCCATCTTGTTCGACTCGACGTTGGTCACGAACCAGAGATCGCTCCCCTGGGCCTGGGTCTGGGTGGCCATCGGCCGGGAGACCAGGCGCCCGTCCGGGCGCCGGGTAGTGAACATGGCGATCTCGATGCCTTCGATGAGCTGGTACAGCTCATCCAGCTTCTTGAGGAGGGGGGCGTTCTCGCGGTTACGGTCGGCGGCAGGGCTCATGACGGACTCGCGGTAAGAGGCGTGGTGCGCACCTTCGTGGGACCCATAGATGGGTGCACCCGCTCCACGGCGAAAGGTCACAGGTCACAGCGCGCCGCCCTACATCGCACGTATTCGGCGGTAGG
Organism: Gemmatimonadales bacterium; assembly: GCA_036556625.1. Classification (GTDB taxonomy): domain Bacteria; phylum Gemmatimonadota; class Gemmatimonadetes; order Gemmatimonadales; family GWC2-71-9; genus CAVVWJ01. Next base: position 1,238 of record DATBJC010000092.1, on the reverse strand, counting down.
CCTGCGGCGTGAGTCCGCTGTACTGCTTGAATGCCCGCGTCAGGTGGCTCTGGTCGGCGAACCCGGCGGCGAGCGCGATGCCGGCCAGGGACTGCTCCGACTCGAGCAGCCTGGCGGCTACCCACTCCAGTCGGAGAGTCCGGACGTAGGACCCCAGCGTCATTCGGAAGTGTTGCCGGAAGGCACGCGCCAGGTGGCCGGGGTGCACGTCCGCCTCGCTTGCCACGTCCGCGATCCGGATCGGCTCGCGGAACCTCGCGTGGATCAGGTCTCGGACGCGGAGCAGCCACCTGGGCGGCGCACGCTCGGCGTCGTGCGCGACGCGCGCGAGGACCACCATGATCTCCAGCACCGCCGCTTCGGCAGCGAGCGAAGCGAGGTCGTCCGGGTGGTCGAGCTCCCGGGAGAGCCGCGCGGCGGCGGCCGCGACGCCGGCGTGGTGCCGGCGCGACGCACGATCGAGGAAAGGCGCGAAAGGTCGGAGCAGGTCGGCGCGGCACGGGTCGGGCTGTATCACGATCACGTGCGCTCCCGCGTCGCCCATGCGATTGGCGTGGCGCTCGCCGGCGGGCTCGGTGGCCACCGCGGCCGGAGGGCAGGGGAGAACGCGGCCCGCGATGGTCAGATCGAAGCAGCCGTCGAGCATGGTGGCCACGCAGGCCCGGTCGTGGGTGTGATGCGCGAGATGCTTGCGGGGCGGGAACCAGGCCTCCACCAGACGGAAGCCGTCCAGCTCCATCGAGCGGAACAGCCTGCTACCCATCGTCACCGGAACCGACCTCGCACCGGCCATCGTGCCTCCACCGCACGCGTCCCAGACTGAATCCTACTAATCAGACGCCTCCCACCCCGGCCCGGCGCACAGGGCCGGGTGTTCGTCCCGTTCAACGCGACGACGCCCGGTGCAAGACCGCCGATCCGGGCGGCCGTATGCTCGTGCTACGGGCTCTCTCGAATCGGAGGTAACGATGCTCAAGACCACATGGGCCGGCGGTCTGATCGGAGTGCTGGCCCTCGGCTGTACCGGGCCGATGGCGCCGGACTCTCGGGACGGCATGGGGGAAACGCCTGGCCGTTCGGCAGAACAAGGGGTGGAAGAAAAGGTGACCGGCGGCGGGCAGTTCGTTCATCCCACTTTCGGCACGGTCAAGTTCGGCTTTACGGCCGTGCGGCATGCGGACGGCCGCGTCTCGGGGCGGTTCCACCAGCACCAGCCGGCGTTCGGCTTCACCTACAAG
>DATBJC010000091.1:0-6414 GCA_036556625.1 Gemmatimonadales bacterium | reverse complement strand
TGGCTGCCTCACTTGCAGTCTGACTCCCGCGAGAACCTGCCTGGGTGCGCGAGGCCAGTGCCGCTCAGTGAATCCAGCGCCGCAGACTACGGCGGTTTCGGCCGACGATTCTCTCGAAACGCTTCTCAGCGCCCGCCAAGTACCGGTCCCGGCTCAATGGATGACGATGTTCCCGCGCACGACCGGCCAGGTACGCGCGTTGCCGTCGGGCCAGATCCGCAGTTGGCAGTACTCCTCCGAGGTCACGATTCCCGGCGGCGGCTGCTCGAAGCCGAAGAAGGTGCTCCGGTCGGGCTCCGCGCTCCGCTTGCCCGTATCCAGCACCCGGAACCACACATCGTCCCCGACTTCGGTGACGGGATCCGGGTCGTTGCTGTGAGTCAGCACTCCACCGATCCAGGCCCGATGGTTCACCGGGTCCACCGCGAAGCAGGTCACCTCCCCGACGTAGGTGAATCCGAAGAAGGGCTGGTGCTGAAAGAAGCGACCCGAGACCGCGCCGTTCTTGTGCCGTATGGCCAGGAAGCCGAACCCGACGGTGCCGAAGTCCGGATGCTCGAACTGCCCGGCTCCCGTAACCAGATCCCGTATTCCCCAAAGATCCGCCGGCTGGTCCCCGGCGCCTTGTATCTCGTCCCGAGGCGCCGGCGCGGTAGACTCGGTACAGCCGAGTGCCAGCATTCCCAGGATCCCGCCGACCCACATGCCCCGTAGCATCGCTGCCTCCTCGTGCGAGAGATCCCGCAGAGCGGAGCATAGGGCTGCAGGGAGCACACGTCTTGAATCGGCCACGCCCACCTTGAACGGGACGAACATCTCAGGCTGTGTCACCGGGTACGAGGCGTCTACGCCCCAGGTTTATCGCTCGCGAGCCACCGTCCTACCGTAAAGCGAAAGCGCCGATTGGCTGAAGCTGAAGCGTTCGCGACCTGGATCGAATCGGTCACTGCCCAAATCCGAGGGTACTATCCCAAGTCGTTGAACCCCTGCCGCCGCTTCCTCTACATAGTGCCGAAGCTGCGGGTCTGCGTGGCGCCAGGCGTCGACTACAAATCGGTAGTGCTCCATTGCCTTCAGGCAGGTGACGATGCTTGGCTCAACCGCGCCAGCAGCCGGGTCAGAGTGGGAACGGGGCTCGTGTGCAGCGCATCACCGTCCGCGCGAGGCGGCAACCCTATGCTGCCAGGACCCGGATTGGGCTGGGCGGAGCTGTTAGCGGAGAGCGGCTTATGCGGTTCGAGTCATTCTCTTTCGGATCCATTCGGATCGATGGTACCACATATGAGCACGACGTGGTGATCGATCGCGGCAAGGTTCGGAAACGGGAGAAGAAGCCTTCCAAGAAGTTCCGCAGTGCCTTCGGCCACACGCCCCTTTCCATTGATGAGAGCATACCCTGGGCCTGCCGGCGGCTGGTCATCGGCACGGGCACCGGGGCCCTGCCGGTGATGGAGCAGGTGCAGCGTGAGGCTCGCCGCCGCGAGATCGAGCTGGTAATGGTGCCGACGGCACAAGCAATCGAGTTGCTGGAGCAGGACTCTGCCGACACCAATGCCATCCTGCACGTGACCTGCTGACTGGATTCCGCGATCACGCTGTCGGCCGAGTAACGACGTGATGTACCCCTTCCGAAAACCGCTCGCCGACTGACGTCGTTTCTCGCTTGGGCACTGCTCAGGCGCATGCCCTCCCGCCGACGCGCGCTCGCAGGCCGCGACCGCGCGCCCACGATGTCACGCAGCTCCTCCGGAGACGTGTAATGTCATACCATGCCCAGCACCGGCCGACCAGCTCCTGGTCCGCCATCCTCGCCGCCCTCGCCGGCTGCGCTTTCGCCGCCTGCACCGACCCGACCTCTCCCGCTCCGTCCGATACCTCCACTGAAGCTACGGCCGACCTGGGCGCGAGCGGCAAGCGCCACGCCGGCGCGGTATATACCACCACGAACGGCGCGGGCAGCAACGCCATCATCGCCTTCGGCCGCGCGGCCGACGGCAGCCTCACCCGGATCGGCCGGTTTCCCACCGGCGGCCGCGGCATCGGCGGCACGATCGATCCCCTGGTGTCGCAGTACGCGGTCATCCTGAGCGCCGATCACAGGCTGCTCTTCACGGTCAATGCGGGCAGCAACAACGTCAGCAGCTTCCAGGTCCGCAACGACGGCACCCTGAGGCTGGTCGACGTGCAGTCGGCGGGCGGGGTCCGCCCCGTCAGCCTCTCCGCGCGGGGCCAGCTTCTCTACGTGCTCAACGCGGGCGACAACACGGTGACGGGAATCCGAGTCAGCCCGGGCGGGGAGCTGCACGGCATTCGGAACGGCACCCGGCAGCTCGCCTCCGGCGCCGCCGGAGCGTCCACCATTCATTTCACGGCCAACGGGGCGCGCATCATCGTGACCGAGATCGAGGCGAACCGGCTGGAGACACTGGTGGTCCGCGACAACGGCCGGCTTGGCCCACCGGTGGTGACGCCATCCACCGCCGCGGGGCCGTTCGGATTCGACGTGACCAAGGCGGGAGTCGCAGTCATCAGCGAGGCGGGAGGCACGCCTGCCTCGGCGCCGAACGGGACGGTGTCGTCCTACCGACGCGGGGCCGGTGGCGCCCTGAACGTCGTGACCGATGCGCTCGACGCCGGCGGCCAGGCCGCCTGCTGGGTGGTGGTCACCGAGAACGGCCGATTCGCGTTCGTGGCCAACTCGGCGAGCAACGCCATCGCCAGCGTGCGGATCCGCGATGACGGCTCCCTGCGGCTGCTGGACGCCACCGCCGGAACCAGCCCCGCGGGCGCGACCCCGCTCGACATCGATCTCTCGGTTGGGGACGACTACCTCTATGCCCTGGAGGGCGGGTCGGGCAAGATCGCCATCTTCGCGGTCGGAGCCGGTGGCGATCTCTCGGCCCGGACCGCCGTGCCGACCGGGCGGGGAGGAAGCAGCGGGCTGCAAGGGATCGCGGCCTTCTGACCATTGAGACGGCAGCAGCCGCGGGCTGTCTGATAGCCTGCGGCTGTGGCCTTTCAGGCGCCCAGCACCTCGACACCGTAGCGGCCGAAGACCGAGTCCCGGGTCACCAGCCGCAACCCTTCCACTTCCGCCTGAGCCACCAGCATGCGGTCGAACGGGTCCCGGTGATGCACCGGCAAGCCCGCCACCCGCTCGGCGTGACCAAAGGTGACCGGCAGCTCGAGGAACCCCGACTCGAGCGTCGCCTCTTCCACGCTGCGGGTGGGGCGCAGCCGGCCCAGGCCGGTCTTGATCGCCACCTCCCACGCCGAGGCGGCGCTCACGTACACCGCATCGGCCCGCTCGATCGCCTGGCGCGCCTCGGTCGAGAGACTCCGCCCCTCGTCCCACCAGATGAGCACATGGGTGTCCAGCAGCAGGTTCACCGGCCGCCCTCGAACTCCCGCAGCACGCCATCGGGAAGCGGCGCGTCGAAGTCCTTGCCGACCCGCCACCGCCCCTTGCCCTTGCCGGGGACCCGGAGGGCACGCGTGTCTTCCAGCGGCACCAGCCGGGCCCGCGGCCGGCCGGATTTGGCGATCACGATCTCCTCGCCCGCCGCGGCGCGGTCCACCAGGCTGGAGAGATGGGTCTTGGCCTCGTAGAGGCTGACCGTTTCACGAACGACGGGCTTGCGGCGCATGCCGGAATGTGGCCGATCTGACCAAATTGGTCAAGCCGGGGCCGCATTGCCCGGGCGGCGCGGGTCGATCCCGCGATCACGCTGTCGGCCGAGTAGCGGGGTTGTGGGCTACGCTATCGAGTGCCGGCTCGCCGTCGATATTCCGCCGCCCGTTCCGGCCTCCCCCACTTTTTATACAGCTCAGCAAGCTGCGCCGCCGCATCTCGCGCCAGCGGGTCCTTCAGGCTGTCCCGAATCGCCAGCACCCTCAGCGCCAGCGGCTCCGCTGGCACCCAGCGGCGCTGGTCCATCAGCAGCGAGACCATGAACGGCGCCATCTTGGCGAAGTCCGCGGGCGCGAGCCGACCGTCGCGATCGTCCACCTCCAGCGCCCAGCGCAGGTTCCGCTCGGCCTCGGCCCGCCGGCCGAGGTAGTACTGGTTGCGGCCGAGGCTCGCCGTGGCCCAGACCACGTCCGTATGCTCGGGGCCGTACGCCCGCCGCATGCGAGCGAGAGCCTCTTGGTACAGCGGCCCGGCGGCGGCGTAGTTGCGCCGCTGGTACTCCGAGACCGCCACGTTGAAGAGGGTGCGCCCGATCGCCGGGTTGTCATCCGCCAGCACCGCCCGTCGCATGGCCAGGACCTGCTTCAGGACCGCCGCGCCACTGTCGAGGGACCCGTTCAGGCCGTACACGTGGCTGAGGTTCTCCAGGTGAGCGGCGAGCTGTGGATGGGACGGTCCCAGCAGCGCCGAGTCGAGAGCCACTACCTGGCCCAGAACCGCTCTCGCTTCGGTGACGTCACCCTGATACATCCGGCTCAACGCGAGGTTGTTGAGGATACCGGATGCCCGGATGGTGCGATCCAGACCCAGCTCACGCAGCATGGCGACCGCGACTCGGGCGGTGGAATCGGCCCGGGAGTAGAAACCCGCCGACAATCTCGCGCCGACGATCAGCGCCATGGCATTGACCAGCGAAGGATGACGCTCGCCGTGGGCGGCGCGGAGGATGCGCATGGCCTCCTGCGCCAGCGAGTCGGCCCGGCGGTACTCGCCCCGGTCGTTGGCCAGGTCGGCCAGGGCGAGTATGCCGTCGGCGACCAGCGTGTCGCCCGGTCCCAGGCGCCGGCGGCGGATCTCCAGCGACTGCTCCAGCGCGGCGCTCGCCGAGTCGAACTTGCCCTGCAGATTGTACAGGTCTCCCAGACTGGAAAGACTCCGCGCCGTCTCATCGCTGCCGGAGCCGGTCCGAGCGACATGCTCCGCCAGCGCCGCCCGGAGCAGAGTATCCGCCTCCGCCGGACGGCCCAGATTGAGGTATACGCTGCCGATAGTGCGCCTGATGGTGGCCGCCACGACCGGGTCGCCGACGCCGCCGGCATCCAGGCGGTCGAGACCGGCACGCAGCGCCTCGGCAACGGTGGTACGACGCCCGCCGCCCTGCCACGGGTCGGCCGCCTCGAGCATGTCCTGAAGGAATGTGCTGATCGCCTGCGCCTTGACGGCCTCGTGCTCGGCACGGCTCCGCTCCCGCGCGATGCCGGCCACCGTTACCACCAGCGCGACCGCCGCCGTCGCCGCGACGGAAACCCCGAGCCGGTGGCGGCGGATGAACTTGGCCGCGGTGTAGCCGAAGGTGGGCGGCCGCGCGGCGATGGGCTTTTGCTCGAGGTAGCGCTCGAGATCGAGGGCCAGCGCGTTGGCGGTCTCGTAGCGGCGGCCGCGGTCCCAGTCGATCGCTTTGAGCACGATCCAGTCGAGGTCGCCCCTGAGCTCGCGGCGCAGCCCGACCGGCGTCGTGTGCCGCAGCTGTGCCACCGGCGCCGCCGTGACGGCAGCGAGCCGGGAGACACGATGGCTGGGCGTGGGCACGTCGGTGCGGGCCAGGAGGTACTGGGCGATGAACGGGCCGGGGAGTAGACCGCCAGGATCGAACGGGAGCATGCCGGTGACCAGCTCGTACAGGACCATGCCGAGGCTGTAGATGTCCGCCCGGGTGTCGATGTCGAGTCCGCTGGCCTTCGCCTGCTCGGGGCTCATGTACGCCGGCGTGCCGACCACGACGCCGAGCTCGGTCGTGAACCCATCCGTCGGGCGGCGCTCGACCGCTTTGGCGATGCCGAAGTCGATGATGGTGGGGACCGGCTCGCCGTCCACCACACGGACCAGGATGTTGCTGGGCTTGAGATCGCGGTGGATCACGCCCTTCTGGTGCGCGTGCTGGACGCCCTTGCAGACCGCGATGAAGAGCTCGAGCCGGCGGCGGACGTCGAACTGATGGGTGTCACAGTACTCGGTGACCGGCACCCCCGGCACCAGCTCCATGACGAAGTACGGGAGCCCATCCTCCGTCGTGCCGGCGTCCAGCGCCCTGGCGATGTTGGGGTGGTCCATGACGGCGAGCGCCTGCCGCTCGCTCTCGAACCGCGCCAGTACCTCATCGGAATCCATTCCGTGGCGGATGAGCTTGAGCGCGACCGTCCGCTGCAGCGGCTCCAGCTGCTCGGCTTCGTACACCAGGCCCATCCCGCCCTGGCCGAGGAGCCGGACGATACGGTAGTGGCCGATCCGGTCGGGGTGCCGGCCAGGGCCAGCCGGCCCCGGCTGGAAGGACAGGCGGGACCCATCGTCGGAAGGAACCGTACGTTCATCGGGGGACATCGAGGGCAAATTTGCCGGACGGGAACGCAATTTGTAAGGATGGTCGCCGACTACCCCCGCGGCCGCACCCGCGGTCCGATGCGCAGCTCATGCCCCTCGTGCGACAGGAGCACATCCGCCACGGG